>NZ_JAKFED010000088.1:0-43850 GCF_036675845.1 Allobosea sp.
CGCTCGCCGGCCATGGCTCGGGCGCGTTCTTCCAGCCGATCCGGCGCACCGCGCTGCATGACTGGCATCTCAGGAACGGCGCCGTCATGCAGCCGACCGGCGCCTGGCTGCGACCGTTCTTCTATCCGAAGCCCGGCGAGACCGGCTGGGACCCGATCTTCCGCGAGGCGCGGGCCGTCCGCTCCGCGGTCGGGATCTGCGACGTCTCGACGCTCGGCAAGATCGACGTGCAGGGGCCGGACGCCGCGACCTTCCTCGACCGGCTCTACATCAACAGCTTCTCGACGCTCGCGGTCGGCAAGTGCCGCTATGGCGTGATGCTGCGCGAGGACGGCATCGTCTTCGACGACGGCACGACCTCGCGGCTCGCCGAAGACCATTTCGTGGTGACGACGACCACCGGCAATGCCGCGCCGGTGCTGGAGCACATGGAATTCCACGCCCAGACGGTCTGGCCCGAACTCGACGTCCAGTTCTGCTCGATCTCCGACCAATGGGCGCAGATGGCGGTCGCCGGCCCGCGCTCGCGCGAGACGCTCGCCGCGGCGGTCGAAGGGCTCGATCTCTCGAACGAGGCCTTTCCGTTCATGGGGGTGGGTGAAGGCCGGATCGCCGGGCATCCGGTCCGCGTCTTCCGGATCAGCTTCTCGGGCGAGCTCGCCTATGAGGTCGCGACGCCGTCGGGCCATGGCGAGGCGGTCTGGGAGGCGATCCTGGCGGCCGGCAAGCCTCACGGCATCGTGCCCTATGGCCTCGAAGCGATGAGCCTGATGCGGGTCGAGAAGGGCCACGCCGCCGGCCCGGAGCTGAACGGCCAGACCACGGCCGCCGATCTCGGCATGGGCCGGATGATGAAGAAGGCGGGCGATGTCATCGGCCGGGTGCTCGCCGCCCGTCCCGGACTTGCCGATCCCGGCCGGCCGAGAATGGTCGGCATCCGCCCGGTCGATGCCGCGCAGCGCCTCAGGGGCGGCGCCCATCTCGTGCGCGACGCGGGCTCGGGAGCGAGCCTCGGCTGGATCAGCAGCGTCACGCAATCGATCGAGCACCAATGCTGGATCGGCCTCGCCATGCTGGAGAATGGCGAGAGCCTGAAGGGGCAGCGCCTCTTTGCCGTCTCGCCGCTGCACGATGAGAGCGTCGAGGTGACCGTCACCAGCCCCCATCATGTCGATCCGGAGAACGCCCGTGTCCGCGCCTGACCGCCGCTCACGCTTCCCGGCCTCCCGGCCCCGCCAGGGCGGGCGCAGCGGCGGCGAGACGCTCGCCATCGTCGAGCGGCCGGCCACGCTGGTGCAAGTGACCGCCCGCAAGGGCCGCCAGGCCGAGCTCACCGCCGCCGCCGAAAAGCTGCTCTCGCTCACGTTGCCGGAGTCGGGCCGGGCCGCGGCCTCCGCCGGAAAGACAGCGCTGTGGCTGCAACCCGGAAGCTGGCTGGTGATGGCGCCGGCCGAGGAGCGCAGCGTCCTGTCCGCCACCCTGGCGCAGCCGCTCAGCGGGATCGCGGCGGTGGTCGACCAGAGCCATGGCCGCTGCGTCCTTGAAGTCTCCGGAACCCAGGCGCGTGCCGTGCTTGCCAAGCTCTGCCGGCTCGACCTGCACGAACGGGCGTTCCCGGCCGGTGCCAGCGCGGTCACGCTGGTCGGGCATGTATCCTGCCTGGTCTATCGCATCGAGGGCGCAGCACCGGGCTTTGGCCTGATCGTCGGCTCGACCTTCGCCGAATGGCTGCTCGACGAGCTGGCCAATGCGGCTGCGGCCCATGGCTGGCGCTTCACCCCGGCCGACGAGGTCGCCGCATGACGGCTTTTCCAGACAGGACCGGGACCGCCGCGCCATGAACATTCACCGGCCCAACCGCCAGCTCGGCTTCCAGACGCGCTCGATCCATGAGGGCTACGACCCGCTGCTCGAGCGCGGCGCGGTCTCGCCGCCGATCTACATGACCTCGACCTTCGCCTTCGCCAATGTGGCCGATGCCGACGCCGTCGTGGCCGGCGAGAGCGACGGCTACCTCTACGGACGCGAGCACAATCCGACGCAGGCGCTGCTCGAACAGCGCGTCGCCTCGCTGGAAGGCGCCGAGGCCGGCGTCGCCGCCGCCTCGGGCATGGCGGCGATCTCGTCGCTGTTCCTGTCGCTGCTCTCGCCGGGCGACGAGGTGATCGTCCACGAGACGCTCTATTCGAACACCACGGCGCTGACCGGCGAAGGCCTGCCGCGCTTCGGCATCAGGGTCGTCAAGGTCGACCTCTCGGAGCCGGCCAACCTGACGGCCGCGATCACCGACAAGTCCCGGCTCGTCTATTTCGAGACGCCGATCAACCCGACCGGCGAGGTGCTCGACATCGCGGCGATCTCGGCGCTGGCGCACCAGGCTGGCCTGCGCGTCGTGGTCGACTCGACCTTCGCCTCGCCGGCCGTGCAGCGGCCGCTGGAGCACGGCGCCGACATCGTCGTGCACTCGCTGACCAAATACATCAACGGCCATGGCGACCTGCTCGGCGGGATCGTGCTTGGCGACGCCGAGACGATGCACAAGGTCCGTGGTCTCGGCCTGCGCTACCTGACCGGCGCGACCCTGTCGCCGATGGCCTGCTTCCTGGTCCTGCGCGGGCTCAAGACGCTCAAGGTCCGCATGCGCCAGCATGGCGAGAACGGGCTTGCGGTGGCGCAGATGCTGGCGGCCCATCCCGCGGTTCGGATCGTGCGCTACCCCTTCCTCGAAAGCTATCCGCGCCATGCCATCGCCCGCCGGCAGATGGTCAACGGCAGCGGCATGATGTCGTTCGAGCTGCATGACGGCTATGACGGCGCCGTCCGGATGATGGACCGGCTGAAGCTGATTGCCCGCGCGGTCAGCCTCGGCGACGTCGAGTCGCTGATCATGCATCCGGGCGGCCTGCTGCAGGCCAGGCGCAAGGTCTTCCCGGAGGCCAAGCTCGGCACCGGCGTGACCATGGACCTGATGCGCCTCTCGGTCGGCCTCGAGGACGCCGAGGACCTGATCGACGACCTCAAACAGGCACTCGGCGGAGACTGACCATGCGCGGAGACGTCCTGGGTTATGTCGTGCGGCGAATCCTCCACTCGATCCCGCTCGTCATCGGCGTCTCCATCATCGGCTTCGGCATCATGCATCTGGCGCCGGGCGGCCCGCTGGCGGTCTACACGCTCAACCCGACCATCACCGTCACCGATATCGAGCGCATCCGCATCGCACTCGGCCTCGATCAGCCGGTCCACATCCAGTACCTGACCTGGGCCAAGTCGATGCTGACCGGCTCCTGGGGCTTCACCTTCTTCGGTGGCCGGCCGGTGCTGGAGGTCATCGTCGAGCGCCTGCCGGCGACGCTGATCCTGATGGGCACCTCGATGGCGCTCGCCATCCTGATCGGCACGCTGATCGGCATGCTCGGCGCGGTCAGGCGCAACTCGATCTTCGACTATCTGGCGACGACGGGCGCGATGCTGGCGCTGTCGTTCCCGACCTTCTGGTTCGGCCTGATGGCGATCTACATCTTCGCCATCAATCTCGGCTGGCTGCCCTCCGGCGGCATGTACGAGCTCGGCGAGGAGGGCAATCCCTGGGATCTGCTGCGCCATCTCGTCCTGCCGGTGATGGTGCTGACGCTCGTGCTGGTCGCGACCTGGAGCCGCTATGCCCGCTCGAGCTTCCTCGAGGTGATCCAGCAGGACTATATCCGCACCGCCAGGTCGAAGGGCCTCGGCACGCGCCAGATCATGGCGCGCCACGCCTTCCGCAACGCCGTGATCCCGCTGGTGGCACTGCTCGGCGTGCAGTTGCCGTCGCTGTTCTCGGGCGCGCTGGTCGCCGAGACGATCTTCAGCTGGCCCGGCATGGGCCGGCTCTTCGTCGATGCGCTCAACATGAAGGAATACCCGATCCTGATGGGCATGATCATGTTCACGGCGCTCTTCGTCATCGTCGGAAACCTGCTTGCGGACATCGCGATCGCGCTGATCGATCCGCGCGTGAAACTGGTTTGAGGGCAACGGCATGACGGACGTTCCGGCTCCAGCCACCACCGCCGCACCCAGCCGCTCCTACGCGCAGATGATCGTCCAGCGCTTCGTCACCCATCGGATGGCCGTGATCGGCGCCGTCGCGGTGCTGCTGCTCTGCGCCTCGGCGCTGTTCGCGCAGTTCGTGGCACCACACGACCCGATGGCGATCGATACGACGCGGCGCTTCCTGGCCCCCTTCGCCTCCTGGACCAATCCGCTCGGCACCGACGATCTCGGCCGCGATACGCTGAGCCGGCTGCTCTATGGCGGCCAGGTCTCGCTGACGGTCGGCATCGTCGCGATGATCACGACGATGCTGACGGGCACGCTCGTCGGGCTGGCCGCCGGCTATTATGGCGGCGTCATCGACAATCTGCTGATGCGCTTCGTCGACACGCTGCTGTGCTTCCCGCAGGTCTTCCTGCTGCTGGTCGTCGCCGCCTTCGTGCCGCCGACCATCCTGTCGATCTCGCTGATCATCGGCCTGACCTCGTGGATGGAGGTGTCGCGCATCGTGCGGGCGCAGGTCTCGACGCTGAAGGAAGCGGATTTCGTCCAGGCTTCGCGTGGCTTCGGCGCCTCGAACTGGCGCATCATGATCGTCGAACTGCTGCCCAACATCATGGCGCCGGTGCTGGTCGCCGCGACGCTCAAGGTCGCGACCGCCGTGCTGATGGAATCCTATATCAGCTTCCTCGGCTATGGCGTGCAGCCGCCGATGGCGAGCTGGGGCAACATGCTGACCAACGCCCAGGGCTATTTCGACACCGTGCCCTTCCTCGCGATCCTGCCGGGCGTCCTGATCACCTTCACCGTGATGGGCTTCAACTTCCTGGGCGACGGCCTGCGGGACGCCTTCGACGCCAGGCTCAAGATCGACCCGTGACGCAACTTCGAAAGAGATAGAGGGGAGACCACCATGTCCACGAAGTCATCACTGACCCGGCGCTCGCTGATCAAGGCGGCCGCCGCCTCCGGCCTGATCGTGCCGGCGAGCGGCATCTACAGCCCGGCGCTGGCGCAGCGGCGCGACCGCATCATCCTCGGCACGACCCAGGAGCCGGTGCAGTTCAACCCGCTGCTCTATGTCAACGCCGGCGCCGAGAACATTCCGGAAGCCTGCCTGTTCGACGCGCTCTGGGACGTCAACGAGAAGGGCGAGTTCGTGGCCAATCTCGCGGCCCGCATCCCGACGGTCGAGAACGGCGACATTTCGGGCGAGGGCCGGATCTGGCGGATCAACCTGAAGCGCGACGTCAAATGGAGCGACGGCCAGCCCTTCACCGCCAAGGACGTGGAATTCACCTACCAGACGATCGTCAACCCCAAGGTTGCCGTGCGCTCGCGCAGCGGCTTCGACCTGATCAAGAATTTCAAGGTGGCCGACGCCCACACCATCGAGATCGAGCTGGACCGGCCGTTCGTGCCGTTCATGTGGGCCTGGCAGAACATGCATATCGTTCCGCACCACCTGCTCTCGAAGGAAGAGAACATCAACACGTCCGGCTTCAACGCCAAGCCGGTTGGCACCGGCCCCTATCTGTTGAAGTCGCGCACCGCCGGCAGCCACATGGTCTACGAGGCCAATCCGAACTATCATCGCGGCCAGGCCAAGATCAAACAGTTCATCCATAAGTTCGTGCCCGACCAGCTCGTCGCCTATGGCCAGGCGAGGACGGGCGAGATCGACTATCTCGGCGTCTCCGGCGTGCCCTTCGACCGTTGGGGCGAGGCTTCCAAGCTGCCGGACCGCAACTTCTTCCCGCTGGCCCAGCCCTGGGTGCAGTTCGTCTACTTCAACTGCGGCAAGCCGCAGTTCAAGGACCCGAAGGTGCGGCGCGCGCTCTATCTCGCGCTCGAGATGCAGAAGACGATCGATGACGTCTTCTTCGGCGCCTACAAGCGGACCCTGTCCTACCTGCACACCAGCCACTGGGCCTATAACCACGACCTCAAGGACGCCGGGCCCAATCCGCAGCTCGCCGCCAAGATGCTCGACGAGGCCGGCTGGAAGGTCGGCGACGACGGCATCCGCGAGAAGGACGGCGTCAAGATGAAGTTCACCATGTCGACGACGGCGGGCTTCCCGGCGCGCCAGGCGACGCAGGCGATCTTCCAGCAGAACTGGAAGGCGATCGGCGTCGAGATGGAGATCAAGAACATGCCCGCCTCGGTGGTCTGGGGCGAGTACACCACCAAGTCGCAATTCGACACGCTGCTGGTGTCGTGGGAGCCGACGGTCGGCATGGACCCCGACTACACCGCCCGCGCCCATTCCAAGATGATCCCGGTGAAGACCGGCAGCGGCTCGAACTACACCCAGTACGAGAACGCCGAGGTCGACCGGCTGCTCGAGGCCGGCGTCAGGCAGACCGATGTCGCCGAGCGCAAGAAGACCTATGCCCGTATCCAGGAGATCCTCCTGGAAGAGGTGCCGTTCGGGCCGCAGGGCGGCGTCTTCCAGGGGCAGATCACCCACAAATCCCTGCAGGGCATCAAGCCGAACCAGTACGTGGTCGATGCCGCCTGGAACGTCCACGAATGGTCGTGGGGCTGACCCGCATCTGATACCGGTCGGGGCGCCTGCGGGCGCTCCGCCCCCCGATCCCCGGCCCTGCGGCCGGGGTTTCGACCATGAGAGTGCCTTCATGCCGAGTGAGCAGTATCTCCTGACCCTGTCCTGCCCGAACCGCCCGGGAATCGTCGCGGCGGTGTCGCGCCATCTCTTCGAGAGCGGCGGAAACATCCAGGAGGCCAACCAGTTCGACGATGTCGAGACGGGCAATTTCTTCATGCGCGTCGTCTTCAACTTCCCGGAAGGCGGCTCGCTCGAGAGCTTCCGCACCGGCTTCGCGGCGATCGCCGAGCGGCACGGCATGAGCTGGCACGCTCGGCCGCGCCGCGAGCGCCAGCGCGTGCTGCTTCTCGTCTCGAAATTCGACCATTGCCTGGCCGACCTGCTCTATCGCTGGCGCACCGGCGAGCTCGGCATGGAGATCGCCGGCATCGTCTCCAACTACCCGCGCGATATCTACGAACACCTCGATTTCGACGGCATCCCCTTCCACCATCTGCCGATCACCAAGGAGACCAAACGGCAGCAGGAGGCGCAGATCTGGGCGCTGGCCAGCGAGCAGCGGGTCGATCTCGTCATCCTCGCCCGCTACATGCAGGTGCTGTCCGACGATCTCGCCGGAAAGCTCAGCGGGCGCTGCATCAACATCCACCATTCCTTCCTGCCCGGCTTCAAGGGCGCCAAGCCCTACCACCAGGCGCATTCGCGCGGCGTGAAGCTGATCGGCGCCACCGCCCATTACGTGACCGGCGACCTCGACGAAGGGCCGATCATCGAGCAGGACATCGAGCGCATCAGCCATCACGACACGCCCGAGGACCTCGTGCGCAAGGGGCGCGACGTCGAGCGGCGCGTGCTGGCGCGGGCCGTGGCCTGGCATCTCGACGGGCGCGTGCTCGGCAATGGCGGCAAGACCGTCGTCTTCCGGGATTGAGGGGGCAGACCGGCATGCATGCGCAAAGCACCGGGATTCTGGAGCAGGCCGGCGACCCGCGATCCACGCGCGCGCCGGGAGAAGGCAGCATGACCGACCCGATCCTCTCCGTATCCAGGCTCTCGGTCGCCTTTCGCGGCGAGGGGCAGTGGCGCCCGGTGGTGCGCGATGTCTCCTTCCAGATCGGCCCGAAGGAGACGGTCGCCGTGGTCGGCGAATCCGGTTCCGGCAAGAGCGTGACGGCCCTTTCGATCATGGGGCTGACGCCGCCGGGGTCGAGCCGCGTCGAAGGCAGCGTCAGGCTCGGCGGCAAGGAATTGCTGAGCCTGCCGGAAGCGCAGATGCGCCAGGTCCGCGGCAACGAGATCGCGATGATCTTCCAGGAGCCGATGACGAGCCTCAACCCGGTGCTCACCATCGGCTTCCAGGTCGCCGAGGCGCTGATGCTGCATCGCGGCCTGTCGCGGAGCGAGGCCGAGGCCGAGGCGCTGCGCCTGCTCGACAAGGTCCGCATCCCGGCGGCGAAATCGCGCTTCAACGAGTATCCGCACCGCTTCTCCGGCGGCATGCGCCAGCGCGTGATGATCGCCATCGCGCTGGCCTGCAAGCCGAAGCTGCTGATCGCCGACGAGCCGACGACGGCGCTCGACGTCACCATCCAGGCGCAGATCCTCGAGCTGATCAAATCGCTCCAGGAAGAGCAGGACATGTCCGTCCTGTTCATCACCCACGACATGGGCGTGGTCGCCGAAATCGCCGAACGCACGGTCGTGATGTATGACGGCCAGGCGGTCGAGGTCGGCACCACCGAGGAGATCTTCGCCGGCGCCCGGCAACCCTATACCCGCTCGCTGCTCTCCGCCGTGCCCAGGCTGGGCTCGATGTCGGGGAAGCAGCGGCCGATGCGCTTCCCGGTGGTCGACCGCTCGACGGGAACCTCCGACGTGCCGACCGAGACCTCCGACACCGTGGCGCATGCCGAACGGCCGGTGCTGGAAGTCTCCGGCCTGACCACCCGCTTCGAGATGCGCTCCGGCCTGTTCGGCCGGGTCGGCGGCCGCGTGCACGCGGTCGAGAACGTCTCCTTCAGCCTCCGGGCCGGCGAGACCCTGGCGCTGGTCGGGGAATCCGGTTGCGGAAAGTCGACGACCGGGCGCTCGGTGCTGCGCCTCACCGAGCCCTTGTCGGGCTCGGTGCTGCTCGACGGGGTCGACCTCGTCGGGCTCGACATGGCCGAGCTGCGCCGGCAGCGCCGGCACATGCAGATGATCTTCCAGGACCCGTTCGCCAGTCTCAATCCGCGCATGAACATCGGCGCGGCGATCGCGCAGCCGCTGCTGATCAACGGCCTCGCGAACAAGGCGGAGGCGCGCGAGCGCGCCGGCGTCCTGCTGCGCCAGGTCGGGCTCTTGCCGGAGATGGCGAGCCGCTTCCCGCATGAATTCTCCGGCGGGCAGCGTCAGCGCATCTGCATCGCGCGGGCGCTCGCCGTCGAACCCCGGCTGATCGTCGCCGATGAATCGGTCTCGGCGCTCGACGTCTCGGTCAAGGCGCAGGTGATCAACCTGATGCTGGAGCTGCAGGAGCGCATGCGGCTCGCCTATCTCTTCATCTCGCATGACATGGCGGTGGTCGAGCGCGTCAGTCATCGCGTCGCGGTGATGTATCTCGGCGAGATCGTCGAGATCGGCCCGCGCGCCGCGATCTTCGGCAATCCGCAGCACCCCTATACCAAGCGGCTGCTCGCCGCCGTCCCGGTGCCCGATCCCGCCCGGCGCCTGCAGAAGCGCCCGGTCTCGAACGACGAGATCGAAAGCCCGATCCGGCCGGCGAGCTATGTCCCGCCGCCGCGCCAGTATCGCGAGGTCTCGCCCGGCCATGCCGTCATGATCTGGGACGAGGACCGCTATTGGGGCGCGCGTGCCGAGGCCCGGACGGCAGGCTGAGCATTCCTGCCTACAGGACTACCACCTTCGAGCCGCTCGGGATGCGGTTGTAGAGGTCGATGACGTCCTGGTTCATCATGCGGATGCAGCCGGAGGAGACCGCCTCGCCGATCGTCTCCGGCTCGTTGGTGCCGTGGATGCGGTAGAGCGTGTCCCTGCCGTTCTTGAACAGATAGAGCGCGCGGGCGCCGAGCGGGTTGGTCGCGCCCCCGGCCATGCCGCCGGCCCATTTGGCATAGCGCTGCGGCTCGCGCCGGATCATGTCCCGCGTCGGCGTCCAGCGCGGCCATTGCGCCTTGCGCTCGACGATCGCCGTGCCGGAAAATTCGAGGCCGGCCTTGCCGACGCCGACGCCATAGCGCAGCGCCTTGCCATGCTCCTGCACCAGATAGAGGAAGCGGTTATGGGGATCGACGACAAGCGTTCCGGGAGGATGCCTGGACGGATAGTCGACGAGCTTGCGAGCATAGCGCGGCTGTAGATCTGCGAGATCGACCGCAGGTACCTTGAATTTCTCGGTCTCGATCGCGGCGTAGCGCTGCGCCAGCTGCGGGTCGATGACCGGGGCGGTGGCCACTGGCGGGCGCGGCTGGACCGTGGTGCAGGCCGCCGCCAGCAGGCCAAGGAGAATGGCGGCGAGGAATCTCGTCGGCAGGAAGGCGCGGGTCATTCGAGGCTTTCGGCAGAGCAGGGAAACGGGTGCGTGGCGGCAGAAGCGCTATTTCGCGGCTTGCCGCGCGCGCGCATCGGCGACGACCTGCTTGAAGCCGGCATAGTTGAGCGCCGAGGTCCGGAACGGACCGACGAGATAGGCCGGCGTGCCTTCGAGTCCGATCGCATCGGCCTGGGCGAGATTGCGGCGGAGCAGCGCGGTGATGGCGTCGGCCCTGGCGTCCAAGTCCGCCTGCAGCCGCGCCATGTCGACGCCGGCCGCCTGCACGGCCTGGAGGACCTTGTCCTTGGGAATGCGCAGGCTCGGAAGCCCCATCAGGGCATGGTGCACCGCCTCGTACTTGCCCTGATAATGCGCGCCCAATGCGAGCTGCGCGCCATAGACCGAGGCATCGCCGAGGATCGGCCAGTCCTTGTAGACGAGCCGGATCCTGCCATCCGTCTTGACGATGCGGCGCAGATCGGGCGCCGCCTTCTTGCAGAAGGGGCAGTTGTAATCGAGGAAGGCGGCGATGGTGACGTCGCCCTTGGGATTGCCGGCCGTCGGTGCCTCGGGGTCGTTGAGGACGGTATTGCTATCGGTCTCCACGGCCCGTGCCGAACCGAAGCCGATCAATCCCTGGACGCTTGCAAGGGCAAAGCCCGATGCAGCCAATCGGACGAGCACGGTACGGCGGTTCATGAGGTTCTCCAGCAAGCGGGACCGTGGAAAGCGACGGCGGGCGCCGGCTTTCGACGGCACCACCGATGATTTAAGTCCGCCATCTCGACAGCCCAGCTTAAGCCAGCCTTAAGGCTGGGCTGGCTGGTCGCGAGCGAAGGAGCCAGCGCATGCGCATTCTCGTGGTCGAGGACGACCCTATCCTCGCCGACGGTCTCCAGGTCGGCCTCAACCTCGCGGGCATGACCGTGGACCGGGTGGAGAGCTGTGCGGATGCGCGCGCCGCGCTGGCGACATCAGTGTTCGACGCCATGGTGCTCGACCTGATGCTGCCCGATGGATCGGGCCTCGACGTGCTGCGGGACATGCGCCGCGCCGGCGACCGGACGCCGGTGCTGCTCCTCACCGCCATGGACGAAACGCCCGATCGCATCCGCGGCCTCGACAGTGGTGCCGACGATTATCTCGGCAAGCCGTTCGACCTCGATGAACTGAGCGCGCGCGTCCGCGCCATCGCCCGGCGCGGCGCGGGGCGGGCGGCGCCCTGTCTCGTCGCCGGTGGCCTCACGCTCGACCCGGCGAGCCTGTCGGCGACACTGGACGGCATGGCGCTTGCCCTGTCGCGGCGCGAGTTCGCGGTGCTGTCGGCGCTGATGGAGCGGCCCGGGACGGTGCTTTCCAAGTCGGAGATCGAGGACCGACTCTATGGCTGGCAGGAAGAGATCGAAAGCAACGCCGTCGAGGTCCACATTCACCATCTGCGCGCCAAGATCGGCCGCGGCGCGATCGAGACCGTGCGCGGCCTCGGCTACCGGATCAGGACGGCATCATGACCTCGCTGCGCGGGCGGCTCTTCGCGATCCTGCTGACCGCGACCGGCCTGATCTGGCTCTCGGCCGTGGTCTGGATCTATTCCGGAACGCATCGGGAGCTCGAGCACGTGCTCGATACCCGCCTTCAGGAAGCGGCGCGGATGGTCAACTCGCTGGTGGCGAGCACCGGCATGACGACCGCCATCGCCGCCCTCCCCGGCCCGCCGCCCGAGGCCGCGGGCTATGAACGCCAGCTCTCCTGCCAGATCTGGTCGTTCGACGGCCGCCTGATGGCCCGCTCGAGCGGCACGCCGGATGGGCGCCTGACCGAGGCCGCATCGGGTTTTTCCGACCGCATCGTCGATGGCGAGCCCTGGCGCATCTACACCGTCGCCAACGAGGCAGCCGGCCTGCACATCATGGTCGGCGACAGGCTCGGCCTGCGCGACCGCCTCGTCTCCGACCTGATCAAGGGCCTGCTCGCCCCTGCCCTGCTGATCGCGCCGCTGCTCGGCCTGCTGATCTGGATCAGCCTCGGCCAGGGCCTGCGACCGCTCCGGGCGATGGCAAATGACGTGCGAACCCGCGATGCGGACGACATGAGCCCGATCGACAGCACCCATGCGCCCGCCGAGGTCAAGCCGCTGACGCAAGCCCTGAACGGGCTGTTCGCCAAGGTCGAGACGGCCCGCCGGCACGAGCGCGAGGTTACCGCCTTCGCCGCCCATGAGCTGCGGACGCCGCTGGCGGGCCTGAAGACGCAGGCGCAGATCGCAATGGCGGCGGAGGACCCCGCTGTCAGGCAAGGGGCGTTGCAGCAGATCGTGCTCTCGGTCGACCGGACCACGCGGCTCGTGCGGCAATTGCTGGCGCTCGCCAAGCTCGATGCGAGCGGAGAGCCGCAGGCCCGCGAAGCGGTGTCGGTCGGCGCCGTCTTCGAAGAGATCACCGATTCCGCGTTCGGCGCAGCGCTGCATGTAACGGTTGCGATCGAGCCGGTGCTGCGGGAACTGACGGTCCAGGCCAGCCGGGAGCTGCTGACCCTGGCCTTGCGCAATCTGCATGAGAACGCCGTGCAGCACATGCCGCCGGGCGGGCAGATCACCTGGCGCATGACGGCGAGCGGGCGCGGAATCGCCATCGAGGACGAAGGGCCGGGGATTCCGGAGGACGAGCTGGCGCTCGTCACGCAGCGCTTTTTCCGCGGCCGGCACAAGAGCGCGATCGGCACCGGCCTCGGCCTCGCCATTGCCGATGCCGCCGCACGGCGGATGGGCGCCCGGCTGATCCTGACCAATCGCGAGGATCGCCCGGGATTGCGGGTCGAGATCGAAACCGGGGCCTGAGCCTTCCGAATCCGGCTCAGGCGCCCGCCTACGCCAGCACTCGCTCAGCCGCCGCGCGCCTCGACGACCTTGCGGCAGCTCTCCGAGAGCTTGGCCTTGTTGTCGCGCAGGCAGGCATTCATCTGCTCGGGCTTGCCGATGAAGGAGGCGCAGAGCCTGGTCGCATCGGAGCGGCAGGCCATGCGCTCCTGGGCGCTCGGCGCGGGCTGAGCCAGGGCGACAGAACCGCTCAGCGCGAGAAATGCGAGCGCCGGAGGAAGAAGCCGGTTCATCGATTGTCCTTTCACGAAGGGGCTTTCGGCCCCGGCGACCCGACAGCTCGGGACCAATGGAGCATGGCGAGGACGCCGATGCCGGCTATGCCATTCATGGCGTCGGTTCCGGGGTCGCCGGAGGCGGCGCTGCGGGCGGCGCGCCCGGCAGATCCGCGACCGCGACGTCGACTGCGCCCGGCGCGCCGGTCATGCGGGCCTCCGCCAGCGTCTCCTCGATCCGACGCTGGACCAGCGCCCTGGCACGCTCCGCCGCGCCCGCCACCATGTTGAAGGAGAAGACGATCGCGCCGCCGCCCGTGTCCTGCGCCTCGGTTCGCGTCGCCGCGATCTCGCCGACAATGGCGGCATGGATCATCGGCTCGCTGCGCAGGGCGGCGACGGCATTGCGCCGGAAGCGGGTCGCCGCCGCCTGGCCCGGCGGCGTCGCGAACGGCACCTTGGCGGTGACGCGCATCAGCCGGCGGCTATGGTTGGTGACGGCACCGAGATCGCCGAGCGGAATGGTATGGACACGGCCGGCCTCGTCGCGCAGACGGACGCTGCGCAGGTTGATCTGCTCGAGCTGGCCGGTGCGGCCGCCGGCCTCGATGGTCTCGCCGAGCCGGAAGACGTCGTCCAGCATGTAGAAGATGCCGGAGACGATGTCCTTGACCAGCGTCTGCGAGCCGAAACTGATGGCGAGGCCGACAATGCTGGCGCCGGCCAGCAGGGGCGTGGTGTCGATACCCAGGGTCGAGAGCGCGACGAGAGAGAATGCCACCCCGATCAGCGCGATCGCCATGAAGCGAACGAGCGGCAGCACGGTCGACAGGCGTGCGAGCCGGTCCTCGCGCAGTTGCGGCTCGGGGCCGTTCTCGCCCGGCGTAAGCTTCGCCTCGGTCCAGGCATGGATCGCCGCGGACAAAGCGACGGCGAGCACGAGCACGAAGGAGGCGAAGGTCAGCCGGTGGGTGAAACCGAGCCATTGCTGCGGGCCGAAGCCGCCGAACACGTCCCGCCACCAGAACTGGATGACGATCCTGACCATGAGCGCCAGCGCCAGCGCATCGACGACGACACGCACGACGAAGAGCCGGCGCATGGCGGCCGGGCTTCGCGAATCGCGGATGCTGATTCCCAGCGCCCGGTCGAGCGCGACCGCCAGCAGCAGGATCACGATCATGCCGACGGCGCCGCGATAGAGGTTGAAATCGAGTTCGACCCAGCCCCAGACCCAGAAGGCGAGCAGGACCAGCACGATGCCGGAGGCGAGAAGGCGCGTGGCCCGCGGCAGGTCATGGCGCTTGAGGTCGCGCAGCAGCCGCAGCGCGGCCACGGCCATGCCGAGCGCGACCAGCCAGGACAAGAGGCGAAGCGAGGGCAGTCCGAGCCCCGCGCGCTGCGCTGCATTCAGCAGCACGACATGCAGGTGGCCGACCGCGAAGATGGCCGCGAAATGCCGGACCGCCTTGCGGGCCCCGGCATCGTCGACCGCCGAAAGGCGCAGGCGCCGAATCCTCGGCTGGAACAGGACGAGCAGCAGCGTCAGCAGCATCAGCCAGCGGATCAGGCCGATCGTCAACTCGCTGGGGAAGCCTTGCGTGCCGGGGGCGATGCCGAGCCAGCGCACCAGCAGCAGCCTGCCGGTCACGGCCGCGGCCAGCAGCGCCAGCAGGTCGAACGCCGCCAGCGTGACGATCCCGGCGAAGGCGGAACGCGCCGCGCCGGCACGCTGCCGCCGGTGCCGAAGCAGATGCCGGACCAGAAGATAGACCGCAAGGACCGCGGCGCCGACGCTCAGGGCCTCGGCGAAAACCGGGAGGGCCGGTACCGTCCCCGACAGGAGGCGGCCGAGCTCGCCGGGAAGCCCGGGCGCCGCGCCAAGCGCCACGAGCACCTCGGCCTCCACGCGGACGAGCAGCGAGGCCAGGCCGTCCAGCGGCGAGACCATCGCCGCGCCCGAAACCGGTGGCGTTGCCGGCACAGACGGGCCGCTCTGCATGCGGCGCTCCCTCCTTCTTGCGCATCGACGCAGCTCTTTCGGCTGCTTTTGGTCGTCATGAATGCCGGCTAGGCCGATGCGCGGCCACCCCATCCCCCGTGGGATATTCCAAGATGCAGCGCCGATCCAGAATCATGCGCCGTCATCCAGTCTCCCCGCACCCCCGCAGCACCCGGCCTCCCGTTCCTCGAGCGCCTTCATCCAGGGCGGCTGAAGGCGCCAGCGCTGGACCAGGCCGGTCAGGCGCTCCCGGCGATCGCCTCGATCCTGGCGATGCCGCCGAGCTTCGGCGCAAACGAGGCCCAGACCTTGCGAGCGCCCGCTTCCCAGCCGGCGCGATCCTCGGGCTGGGCGACCTTGCCGCCCTCCGCCTTGGCCTTGGCCATCGAGGCGTCCTCGTCGGCGATGATGAGCTCGTCGAAATAGGAAGCCCCCTCGGCGGCGGCTGCCGAGAACGCCGCCTTGTCCTCGCCCGACAGCCCCTTCCAGAAGGCGGCCGAGACGTAGACCACGCCGGTCGCCCAGATATGGCCGGTCTCGATCAGCCAGGGCACGACCTCGTGCAGCTTGAAGCCGACATAGGCCGATTTGGTCAGGTCCATCGCGTCGACCACGCCGGTCTTCAGCGCGTTATAGGTCTCGGGGATCGGGATCGGCGTCGGATGCGCGCCGAAGCCGGACCAGAGCTCGGTGTGCAGCGGGCTCTGGATCACCCGGATGCGCTTGCCTCTGATGCCGGCAGGCGTGGTGATCGGTTCCTTGGCCAGGAGATGGCGCGCGCCGTAGTTGATGAAGCCGAGCACGACGAAGCCTTGAGCCTCGTATTTGCCCTTGAGCTCGTCCCCGAGCGGGCCGGCGAGCACGCGCTTCAGGTGCCCGCGATCGCGGAACAGGAAGGGCAGATCGAGAATCTGGCCCTCCGGCACCCAGCTCGACAGGGCCGAGATGGTCGAGAGCGAGGCCTGGACCGAGCCGAGCCTGATCCCCTCGGCCACCTCCTTCTCGCCGCCGAGCGCGGCATTGGCGACGATGCGCAGATCGAAGCGGCCCGGCGCCGTCCTCGCCAGCGTCTCGGCGATCTTCCGCCAGATCTTCGTCTCCGGCTTGTCCTCGCCGAGGAGCGAGGCGACCGTGACCGGCCGCCCGGCGGCAAAGCCTGTACGGGCGGGGAGGATCGCAGGCGCGGCGAGGAGACCGGCGGCAATCTGGCGGCGGGTGAAGGACATCAGAACAGCTCCTTGAACGAAGACGGAAGCGAGGGCCAGGCGGCCGCGCCGAGGCAGAGCACGGCGAGCGCCGCGAGCAGGCTGGCCAGCAGGGGCAGCACCGCCCGGAACACCGAGGCGGCAGGCACGCGGGTGATGCCGCTGACGACATAGACCAGGATGCCGAGCGGCGGCGTCAATCCATGGATCATCAGGTTGACGACGAGCACGACGCCGAACTGGATCGGATCGAGCCCGGCCGCGATCGCCACCGGCAGCAGCAACGGCGCCAGCAGCAGGATCGCGGCGCCGATATCGAGGAAGAGCCCGGCGACCAGCAGGACGAGATTGGCCAGCAGCATCACCGCATAAGGCCCGCCGCCCAGCGCCGTGACGAGGGCGGCCATCTGGTCGGAGACGCGGTCGACCGCGAGCAGGAAGGCGAAGGGCGCCGAGGCGCCGATCAGCAGGCCGACGGCAGCCGCCTCTCCTGCCGAACTGCGCAAAGCGCGCCCGACGCCGGCAAGGTCGAGGCTGCGCAAAGCGAGGCAGACGACGAGGGCATAGGCGACGGCGAGCGCAGAGGCTTCCGTCACCGTGACCACGCCGAAGCGGATGCCGACCACGACGACGACGCCGAGCCCGATCGCTGGCAGGGCGCCGATGAAGCTCTTTGCCCGCTCGGCCCCGCTCGCCTTCGGCGCCGCGTCGACCACGTCGCGAACGCTGAGATGGATACCGATGGCCAGCGCCGGCACCAGCACCGCGCCGGCGACGAAGCCGCCGACCAGCAGCGAGCCGACCGAGAGATTGGTCGCCGTCGCCAGGATCAGGAAGGCGATCGAGGGCGGGATGATGTTGTCGATCATCGAGACGCCCGCGACGATCGCGGCCGCATTGGCCGGTGGATAGCCACGCGCCACCAGGGCCGGCGCCATCACCTTGGCGCCGAAGGCGGCATTCGCCACCGAGGAGCCCGACGCGCCGGAGAACAGCGTGCTGGCGACCAGCGCCGTCTGCGCCAGCCCGGCGCGCCAGTGCCCGACGAGGGCGGCGGCGAAACGGACCAGCCGCTCGGCGAGGCCACCAGCGGTGAGCAATTCCCCGGCGAGCAGGAAGAAGGGGATCGCCAGCAGCAGGAATTTCGAGACGCCGGAAACCGTGTTCTGGACGATGGCAGGCTCCGGCAGCAGGCCGCCGAAGGCCCCGGAGAGCGAGACCCCGGCGAGCAAGGCGAAGGGCAGCGGCGCCCCGATCAGCAGGCCGAGGCCGGCGGCCAGCGCCGCCACCAGGCTCGGTGTGGCGAGCACGAGGCCGGTCGTGCTCTGGGCGAAGAGATAGAGGCCGCCGCCGAGCAGCAGCGAGGCCAGCGCGGCGGCAAGCGAACGGTCGAGCGCGGCGCGCCAGAGCAGGAGGAGCACCGTCAGCCCGCCGCCGGTGGCGAAGGCGGCGAAGCGCAGGCTCTCGGGCAGGCCGAGCACGGTCGAGGTGCCGCCGACCAGGGCGGCGACGCTGGCGCCGCCGATGGCGACGACCAGCGCACCATGGACCGCGACCGCATCGGCGACGACCGCCGCCAGGCGCTGCCCGGCCTTCGGCAGCAGCCGGACCAGAACGTCGAGCCGCATCGACAGCGCGCTCGTCGCCGCCAGCGGCATGCCGAGCGCGACCAGCGCGACATTGAGCCAGATCGCCAGCTCGTCCGACCAGATGAGTCCGGCGCCGAACAGATAGCGCCGCAGCACGGCCAGCATGACGATGGCGAAGAGCAGGCCGAGCACGGCGGCGCCCAGCCATTCCAGCACCACCGCGACGCCCGCGAGCCCGCGCGCGCCCGGACGGCGGAGCGCGGGCGCTGCGGGTGTCGGCGCGGCGGCGAGGTTCATCGCGTCAGCGCAAGGGTGAGAAGGCGGTCGGCCGCAGGATGCGGCTGCGCATCTCCAGCACATAGGGCGCCGCCTTGACGCGGAACTCCTGCCAGCGCGGATCGGCCTCCATCGCCGCGCGCCGGCGCTCGCGGTCGCCCGCGTCCTCGAAGCGCCACATATGGACGACCTCGTTGACCACGCCGGTATCGGTGGTGAACCAGCCGATCAGATGGCCGAGATGCGAGACCTGCAGCTCCATGCCCTCCTTCACATAGAGATCGAGATAGTCCCGGACATGGGCGGGCTTGATGGCATAGGTGCGTTCGTCGAGGATCATGTTTCAGCTAGCTCCTGGGCTGCGCCCGGCACCGAAGCGACAGCGCGGACGCCGAGCGGACGAGAAAACGGCCAGCAGCAGCCTGCCGGAATGGCGGCGCGGAGAATCGCGGCCGGACCGAAGCCGGTCAATAGGACCGGCTGCCGAAAAGGACCGCCGTCCCGGAAGGAAATTCTCCGGGGCGGCCTGCGACAACGCGGCCAGCGCCGGGAAATTGCTGCCCTGCACAACGCCATGCTATCGATGCGTCAGGAGAGCAGACCTTGTCCGCATCGCGCCGCAGATCAGGATGGAGCCGGTTGGCCGCGATCGCCGCCGCCTATCTGCTCGTGCTGCAGGCGGTCTTCGCGGGCCTGGCTTCCGGCGCGAACGCCGCCGGTGCCAGCCTCGACCGCTCGCTCGGGATGACGCTTTGCGCGCCCGGCCAGATGCCGCCGGCCGATGACAGCGCCGCGGCCCACCAGATGCCGAGCTGCTGCACGCTCGGCTGCTCCCTTTCCGGCGGCGGAACGCCTGCCGTTCCGGCCAGCTTCGTCCCGGTCGTCCATCGCCCGGTCGACCTGATCGCCTTCCAGCACCGGCTCGATCTGCCGCACGGTTTTGCCGCCGGGCGCTCCCCGGCCAATCCACGCGCACCTCCCGCCGCCATCTGAGCCCGCCCGCGCCCCGCGCGCCGGCCGCTCCTTCGCCTTCCGACAAGCCGAGCACGCCGCCCCAACCGGGCCGGCGACCAGATGGCTTGCGGCGGGCAGCTTTCCCGCAAATCGCGCCGTCGCCTCTGCCGCCCGAAATCTTGGGGCCAGGCGAAGGCTCAAGCCGATGCGCCGCACCGACGGCACCTCCTTTCAGGCCCTTGGGGCCATACCAATCCAAGGATTCACCCGATGTCGAAATTCGCGTTCCTGGCCGTGGCGTTTGCCGCCCTCGGCTCCTCCCCCGCCCTTGCCCATGTCACGCTGGAGACCCAGCAGGCCGCCATCGGCTCGACCTACAAGGCCGTGCTGCGCGTGCCGCATGGCTGCAAGGGCGCCGCCACGATCAAGGTCCGCGTCCGCGTGCCGGACGGCATGATCGCGATCAAGCCGATGCCCAAGCCGGGCTGGACGCTGGAGACGGTGAAGGGCAGCTACGGCAAGACCTATGATTATTACGGCACCCCGACCGCCGAGGGCGTCACCGAGGTGATCTGGAGCGGCGGCAAGCTGCTCGACGAGCACTATGACGAGTTCGTCCTGCGCGGCTATCTCACGGGCGACCTCAAGCCCGAGACCACGCTGCATGTGCCAGTGGTGCAGGAATGCGAGGGCGGCGGCATCGAGCGCTGGGTCGAGATTCCGGCGGCGGGCAAGACGGCGGACGACACCAAGTTCCCGGCGCCCGGCCTCAAGCTCGTCCCGAAGAAGTGAGGCGAAGGCGGCCGGGCAACGCGCCCGGCCGCCGGTTCCCGGCCATGACCAAGCGCCTCCTCCTCCTTCTCGCCCTGCTCTGCGCTTGCGCCTGCGCCGCCGCGACGCTGCGGCCCGGGCCGGCGCTCGCCCATGCGACGCTGATCTCGTCCGCCCCGGCCGACGGCGCCGTGATCGCGCGCGCGCCGGCGGAATTCAGGCTGAGCTTCAGCGAGCCGGTCTCGCCGCTGGTGCTGCTGCTGATCGGCCCCGACGGCACGGCGCGAACGCTCGAGCGCTTCACCCTCCGGGACAGGACGCTGGCGATCGAGGCGCCGGCCGATCTGGCGGCGGGCGGCCATGTCCTGAGCTGGCGCGTGACCTCCGAGGACGGACACCCGGTCGGCGGCTCGGTGCTGTTCTCGGTCGGTGCGCCCGGAGCCCGGCCGCAGGGAGCGGCACCGCAGCGCGATCTCACTGTGGACCTCGCGCTCTGGCTCGGGCGGATCGGAGTTTATCTCGGCCTCGGCCTCGGCATCGGTGGCGCGGCCTTCGCCATCTGGGTCGGGCCGCTGCCGGTCGCCGCCCGCGGGCCGCTGCGCGCCTTGTTGCTGCTCGGGCTCGCGGCCTTGCCGCTCGCCCTGGCGGCGCAGGGTCTCGATGCGCTGGCGGCGCCGCTTTCCGACCTGCTGCGCCCCGAGATCTGGCGGGCCGGCGCCGATAGCAGCTTCGGCCGTACCGTCGCGATCGCGGCGCTCGCCCTGCTCGCCGGGCTGGCCTCGCTCGCGCAGGCGGGCAAGACCGGGCCGGCCCTCGCCATCGCCGCTTTGCTCGGCAGCGGGCTGGCGCTGGCGGCGAGCGGCCATGCCAGCGCGGCGGCGCCGCAGATGCTGATGCGCCCGGCGGTCTTCCTGCATGGGGTCGGCATGGCGGCCTGGGCCGGCGCCCTGCTGCCGCTCGCATTGGCGCTGCGCGAGGCCGGTGGCGCCGCCGCACTGGCGCGCTTCTCGCGGCGCGTGCCGTTCTTCCTCGCCGCGATCCTGGCCAGCGGGCTCGCCCTCGCCATCGTCCAGGTCGAAAGCCCGGGCGCGCTGCTGACCACCGCCTATGGGCTCGTCCTGCTCGGCAAGCTCGCCCTTGTCGCAGTGCTGCTCGGTTTTGCGGCCTTCAACCGTTACAGGCTGACGGCGCCTGCCGGCAGCGGCCGCGAGCCGGCGACCCGGCTGCTGCGGCGCGTGATCGCCATCGAGATCGCCGTGGTGCTGGCGATCCTCGCCACCGCCGCGCTCTGGCGCTTCACCCCGCCGCCCCGGGCACTCGCACTGGCGCTTGCCGCGGCACCACCGGCCTCGGTCCATATCCACGGCGAAAAGGCGATGGCCGAGATCAGCGTCACGCCCGGGCGCGCCGGCCCGGTCAGCATCGCAATCTCGCTGCTCGACGGCGCGTTCGGCCCGCTAGCCGTTAAGGAGGTCCGCCTTTCCCTCGCCAACCCTGCCGCCGGGATCGAGCCGATCGAACGGCAGGCCAGCCGCCAGGAGGATGGCAACTGGCTGGTGAGCGGGCTGAGCGTCCCCGCCGCCGGCCGCTGGAGCGTCGAACTCGAGATCCTGGTTTCGGATTTCGAAATGCTGAGACTGAGCGAGACCATCGAGATCAAGCCATGATCACTATTTTTCACGCACCCGACCCAGGCCGAAGGAGCCGCAACATGAACGCTCTCATCCGCTATCCCGCCGCCCTCGCCTTCGCGCTCGCCGGCTTCGCGGCTCTCGCCGAGGACTATGCCGTCGGGCCGCTGAAGCTCGAGCAGCCCTGGACGCGGGCGACGCCGGCCGGCGCCAAGGTGGCCGGCGGCTATCTTACGGTGACCAATGCCGGCAGCGCGCCGGATCGCCTGGTCGGCGGCTCGAGCGAGGTCGCCGGCAAGATCGAGATCCACGAAATGGCGCTGAACAACGGCGTCATGACGATGCGCGGGCTGCCCGAGGGGCTGGAGATCAAGCCGGGCGGGAAGGCCGAGTTCAAGCCGGGCGGCTATCATCTGATGCTGATGGGCCTGAAGCGGCAGCTCAAGGAAGGCGAAAGCATCAAGGCGACGCTCGTCTTCGAGAAGGCCGGCCCGGTCGCGGTCGCGTTCTCGGTCCAGTCGATCGGCGCACGCGCGCCCGCCGCGGCGCATAAGCACTGACCACGGGCGCTTCGATTTCCGGCGCCGGGCGGCAGGCCACAGGCGGGCGCGGCGCCTGCCGGCCGCCCATGTCTTCCTGACGGTCGCCGGCGCGCCGATTCTGGTCCATAAACCGGGCCAAATGCGTCACGAAACGAGCCAGGAAGAAGCAGCATGCCGCCAGCGCTCTACCCCGACCTCGCCGGCCGCGCCGCCCTGGTCACCGGCGGCGCCGACGGCATCGGCCGGGCCATCGTCGAGGCGCTGGCGGCGCAAGGCTGCAAGGTCGCCTTTCTCGACCGCGACATCGCACGCGGCGAAGGCCTCGCGGCCGAGTTGGCGGAGGCCGGCCGCGCCGTCTCGTTCCATGCCGTCGACCTGCGCGACGTCCCGGCGACGCAGGCCGCCATCGCCTCGGCGCGGGCGCTGCACGGGCCGTTCGCCATCGGCGTCAACAATGCCGGCCATGACGAGCGGCATGATTTCGAGGCGGTGACGCCGGACTACTGGGACGACCGTTTCGCCGTGAACCTGCGGCCGATGATGTTCGTGGCGCAGGCGCTGGCGCCGGACATGCGGGCGCTCGGCGGCGGCGCGCTGGTCAACCTGTCATCGACCTCGTGGATGAAGGGCTCGCCGCACATGATCGCCTACACCACCGCCAAGGCGGCGGTGCTCGGCTTCACCCGCTCGCTGGCGCGCGGGCTCGGTCCCGACGGCATTCGCGTCAACTGCGTCACGCCCGGCTGGGTGATGACCGAGCGGCAGCGCAGCCTCTGGGTGACACCGGAGAAATGGCAGGCGGCCCAGCAGGGGCAGTCGCTCAAGGGCGAGATCCTGCCGCGGGACATCGCCGCCATGGTGCTGTTCCTCTGCTCCGACGTCTCGCGCATGTGCGCCGGCCAGAATTTCATCGTCGATGCCGGAACGGTCTGAGACCGCAGGCCTTTCCGGCCCCGCTGCGCGTGGGCCCGACCGGCCCCGCGAGGCCCCTTCCCACCACTTTAGAATACATGTAAACTATTGTATTTGCTAACTTATCTCGCTTGGGTTAACTGCTGCTGACGGTCGCGCCGGCAGCACCCTGCCCGATGCACGCCCTGCGGCCACACCACGGCAGGGCGCTTCGCGCAGCCGTCGCTCGAACATCCCGCGCTCTTGCCAGGAGGCGCGCGGCCCAGGTTACGGAAGCATTCGATGCAGCGTTTGATCGGCCTTGTCCTGCTCGCGATGAGCCTCGCCGTCCTTCCCGGAACGGGCTCGACCGGCCTCGCGCAGACCGCCCCGTCCCAGACCGTCCCGCCCGACGCCGCTCCCACCCTTCCGGCCGACGCGCAGGTCCAGCCGGTGCCGGCGGCGCCGGGCGCCCCGGTTCCGGCGATGCCCGCGGGAGTGCCACACGGCGCGATCGGCCCGTCCGTCCCCTCGACGATGACGCCCCTTTCGCCGGCCCCCGCTCCCCCTGCCTCCCCGGTCGCGCAGGCGACGCTGCCGCACGACCTCTCGCCCTGGGGCATGTTCATGGCGGCCGACATCGTCGTGAAGGCGGTGATGGTCGGCCTCGCCTTCGCCTCGCTGGTGACCTGGACGATCTGGCTCGCCAAGGCGGCTGAACTGGCCGCGGCCAAGGCGCGGGCGCAGGGCGCAACCCGCCGGCTGGAGCAGGCGGCCAACCTGGACGAGGCCGCCCAGGCCGTCGCCGGCCGCAGGGGCCGGGCGCAAGGCGCCGTCGCCATCCTCGTCGCCGCGGCGCAGGGCGAGCGCGAGCGCTCGGGCGATCTCGGCGAGGAGGGCGTCAAGGAACGCGTCGCCATCGCCCTGTCGCGGATCGAGGCGCGCGCCGGGCGCGCCATGTCACGCGGCACCGGCCTGCTCGCCACCATCGGCTCGACCGCGCCCTTCGTCGGCCTGTTCGGCACGGTCTGGGGCATCATGAACTCGTTCATCGGCATCAGCCAGTCGAAGACGACCAATCTCGCCGTGGTCGCCCCCGGCATCGCCGAGGCGCTGCTCGCCACTGCGCTCGGCCTCGTCGCGGCGATCCCCGCAGTGATCATCTACAATGTCTTCGCCCGCGCCATCGCCGGTTATCGCGCCACGCTTTCCGACGCCTCCGGCGAGGTGCTGCGCCATCTCTCGCGCGACCTGGAACGGGCACGCCGCGCCACGGCCCGCGCCAGCCTGCATGCGGTGCCGGCCCAGGCGAGCGCCGCGATGCCGCCGCGTGCCCGGGCCGAGTAAGCGGCGATGGCGGTCTCGCTCAAGGAGCCCCAGGACGGCGATCTCGGCGAAGTCAGCGAGATCAACGTCACGCCGTTCATCGACGTCATCCTGGTGCTGCTGATCATCTTCATGGTGGCGGCGCCGCTCTCGACCGTCGACGTCGCCGTCGACCTGCCGGTCTCGAACGCGCAACCCCAGGCCAGGCCCGACAAGCCGGTCTTCCTGACCGTGAAGCAGGACCTCTCGCTGGCACTCGGCAACGACGCCGTGCCGCGCGAGCAGCTGCAGGCCGTGCTCGACCACCAGACCGGCAATGATCGCGAGCAGCGCGTCTTCCTGCGCGCCGACGGGGCGGTGGCCTATCGCGAGCTGATGGAGGTGATGAACCGGCTGCGCGAGGCCGGCTATCTCAAGATCGCGCTGGTCGGAATCGAGGATACCGGCCAGGCCGGAGCGGCCAAGCCATGATCGCCATCGCTCCGCAGCGGCGCGGGCTCGCCGCCCTGCGCTGGGCGACGGCGGCGCTGGCCGTCGCCTCGGTCCATGGCGGGCTGGCCTGGGTCGCGCTGCACTGGCGCCCGGCGGAAGCGGCAGCCGGCGCGCCGGAACCGGCCGTGATGATCGAGCTGGCCGCCGTCTCGATCGCGCCCGAGGCGCCGCCGGAAGAGCTTCCGGTCGCGCCCGAGAAGGTCGAGCCGGAGGTCGAACCCGAGCCGGTCAAGGAAACGCCGCCCGAACCGGAGCCGCCTCCGCCCGAGCCGGAGCCCGAGCCGACCCCGATCGAGCAGCCCGAGATCGAATTGCCGCCCTTGCCGCCGATTCCCCAGCTCGACGCCGTGCTGCTGCCGCCGCCCAAACCCAAGGAAGTCGAGAAGAAGCCGCCGCCGAAGCCGAAGGTCGTCGAGAAGAAGCAGCGGCCGAAGCGGAAAGTCGTCGAGCGCGAGCGCCCGAAGGCGCGCGAGGCGGCCGCGCCGGAGGCCTCGACCCCTCGTGCCGCCGCGCCCGCCGCGACGCAGGGCGCCGCGGCGCGGCCGAGCGTCTCGACCGCCGCCTGGCGCGGCATGCTGATCGCCCATCTCAACCGCCACAAGCGCTTCCCGCCCGGCGCGCGCCCCGGCACGGTGCAGGTCGCCTTCGCTATCGACCGCGGCGGGCGCGTGCTCTCGGCCCGCGTCACCTCCTCCTCGGGCGACCCGGCGCTGGACAGCGAGGCGACCTCGATGATCCGGCGCGCCAGCCCCGTCCCGGCGCCGCCGGACGGAGTCGGCGGCGGTGGTGCGATCTCGCTTTCGGTGCCGGTGCGCTTCAACCGCTGAGCGGCGCGAGGACGCAAGGGCCGGGCGCAGCCTGTCGCGCCCGCTCCGCCGGGGGACGATACGCCCGGCCTCGCCTCAGCGCGTCTTGCCGACCTGCTCGAGGGGCGCGGTAACGGCCGCCCCGGTCGCCTCGCCGGCATGCCGGACGCTGCGTCCCAGTTCCTCGACCCTGTCACCGAAATTGTCGCGTGAATGCGGATCGATCACCGCGATCGGCGCCGAGACGACGAGGCCGGCGGCCGTACCCACGGCGGCGGCGGCGGTACCGGTCGCCTGGATGAGACGGTCGCCCAGGCCGACGCGCGAATCGGTGATCGGCTGGCCGGAGACCAGGCGCGTGCCGATCAGCTTGACCACCTCGGGGCTCTCCGCGAACTTGCCGTGGTTCAAGCTGTCGCCGCTCTTGAGCTTGGTCAGGTTGAGAACGGTGATCTTGTCGGCTTCCAACTCGCTCTTGTAGGGCTCGGCCTCGGGATCGATCGCCCCCAGGCGTGCCGTCGATCCCCAGACCCGGCGCGACACGGCCAGCGCCCGGTCGTCCTGCGAGACGAACAGAGTGAACTTCGGGCGGCGCCCTTCCATCTCCTTGACCTGCGTCCGGAAGACGTCGACGTCGACATCGGGCGAAGCCAGCATGACATTGGCGATCTTCGGCGGGATGCCGCGATTGCGCACCGCCATCAGCGTCAGCGCCTCGAGCGTGACCCAGTTGCCCATCGAGTGGGCCAGGATCGAAACCTCGCCGACGGCCGGGTCACGGGCCAGAGCCTGCAGCAGGTTCTCCAGGGAGTGACGGGAATAATTGGCGCTCTCGCGGTCATAGCCATAGGCGAAGAGCGAGCCGCGCGAAGGCCAGGTGAACAGCACAGGCACAACCTCGGCACCCGAATCATGGACGATCTGGGCAAAGCGGTAGACCGCATCCTCGAAGCGATTGTTGAAGCCGTGGATGAAGACCATGACGCGGCGCTTCGGCACCCGCGACACCGCCGCGTGCAGGCGCGCCAGGGCTGCAGACTTATCAAGCTTGTCGACCTTCAACGTGACAAAGTCGGTGGCCGGATTGCCGGGCAGCCGGCTCGGCCACTGCACCTCGCCTACCGTCCGGCGCCCTGCGGGCGGCAGCGAGACAGTGATCTCGGCAAAGGCGTTCTTGCCGCGTTCGCCGGAGAACAGGACGCCCTCGTCCGGGTCCGGCGAGCGCGTCGTCGCGACCAGCATGGTGACTTTGCCGGTGCCGGGCGTACCGGCCGCGACGGGGCCGAGCACGCCCTTGACGTCGCCGGCACAGCCGGCAAGCAACCCGGCCAGCAGGAGCGCCGCGGGAACGGAATACCGCCGATGCCGGGCCGAAGCCGGATTGTTGCTAAACGATGCCACGCGCCACCCCGACAGCTCGAACGCGCAGAACATCGGCGGCGCCGGCTTGCGCGTCAAGCGCGGCGGCGGCGCGGAGACGATCACACCATGTACTGGCCGCCATTGACCTCGATGGTCTGGCCGGTGATGTAGCCGCTCATCGCCGGGCTGGCGAGGAAGAGGAAGACGCCGACATTGTCCTGCGGCGTGCCGACGCGCTCCATCGGAATGGTCTTGCGCATCGCCTCGATCTGCTCGGGCGTGGAGTAACGCTCATGGAACGGCGTCATGATCACGCCGGGCGAGACGGCGTTGACGCGGATGCCGAAGGGCACGAACTCCTTGGCCATGCCGCGGGTCAGGTTGAGCACGAAGGCCTTGGAGCTGGCATAGAGCGAAGAGCCCGGGCCACCGCCATTGCGCGCCGCGACCGAGCTCAGATTGATGACGCTGGAACGGCCCGACTGCTTCAGATGCGGCAGCGCCGCCTTGGCCGCCATCACGACCGAGCGGACATTGAGATCGACGACGCTGTCGAAGAAGGCATCGTCGACCTCGGCGATCGGCGTGCGCTTGACCAGCGCGCCGGCATTGTTGACCAGCACATCGAGGCCGCCGAGCTTGTCCGCCGCCTTGCCGACGAGATCCTCCGTCTGGGCGCCGGAGGAGACATCGGCCTTCAGCGCATGGGCCTCGCCGCCCGCCGCCCTGATCTCGGCGACGACCGCATTGGCCTGCGCCTCGCTGGAATTGTAGTGGACGATGACGCGCATGCCCTGCGCCGCATAGGCCTTGGCGACAGCGGCGCCGATTCCGGTGCTGGAGCCGGTGACGAGGGCGCGCAGGCCCTTGAGATCTTCAAGCATTTCTTCCCCTCGGAACTAAATCGTTTCAGTCCGGATACTGCGCGAGCCGGCCTGGCGCCGCTACCGACAATCCGGCAACCCCGGCATTCCCGGAAAGCCCCGGAGGCGCCTCGCCCCGGCGCGAGCGACCGCCGCGATCCTCAGCCCAGCGCCTGGCTGGCCAGCGCGAATTGCCGGGTTGGCCCGGGCGCAGCCTGAACGACGCCGCGCAGCATCACCAAACCCGAGGCCACCTGCGGCAGGCCGATCCCGGTGAGCCAGGCGCCGAGCCCGGTATGCGCGTGCACGTCGATGCGGACGAACTCGCCACGCTTTGCCGAAAGCCAATGGGCAATGACGGTGCGGGCCGCCTGCGCATCGGCGGCCGCGACCGGGCCGAGCAGCCAGCCGCGGCCATGGCGGCGCAGGAAGCCGAAACCGGCGGCCACGCCGCCGCGCTCGAGCACCACCGCCTCGGCGCGGGCCAGCAGCGCCGCGAGGACAGCCTGGCGCGGCAGCCCGGTCGCGGCGCTGTCGAGGCTGGCCAGCAAGGGCAGATCGCCCGCGATCGCCGGGCGCAGGCTTTCGCCTCGGGCCAGGATCGGCGCCGCGACATCCGGGCCCGTGTCCTGGTGCTGCAGCACCGTGCCGCCCGGGGCAAAGCCGTATCTCGCATAGAGCGGCTGGCCCTGCTGCGTCGCCACCAGAGCCAGCGAGCGCCCTTCCGTCGCGTCGAGCAGACCGCTCATCAGCAACCTGCCGATGCCGGCGCCCTGTCGGTCGGGCGCGACGATAATGCTACCGAGGGAGGCATGGCCGGCGCCGAAGGGCCACCACAGCGCGGTGCCGACCACCTCTTCCGCGACGACCGCGACGAAGCCCTGGCCGAGATCGAGCACGAACTCCCAGTCCTCGCGTCGATGCGGCCAGGAGACCTGCATCGACAGGCGGTGGCAGGCGTCGAGGTCGCCGGCTGCGACGGGGCGCAGCGTCACCGCACGGTCAGCGCGCGCCATCACCGGCAGAAATCGGCGCAGCCGGCCTGCCAGAACGGCGCGTTCTCGGCCAAAGGCGGCACCGACGGGCGCGGCTTGGCACCAGGCAGATCGGCCGGGACCGGCGTCACCAGCTCCCACCAGCGATGGGCGCATTGCGAGCGGAACGCCATCTGGTCGCTGATCGAGGTGCCTTCGCGCGCCAGCGCGGCGTCGAGCGCATCGCAGCTGCGCCGCAGCGCCGCGTCATGGGCGTCGGTCGAGGCGTTGGCATAATCGTGGAAGGCCTCGGTGAAGGCCTCCATCTCGCGGGCGATGTGGGGCCATTCGGCGCGCCCGAGATTCCAAGCGTCCATCCATTCGCGCACGACCGTCTCGACGGCCTCGGCCTTCGGCTTGCCGGCGACCTTGCGGGCGGTGGTCAGCATGTGACGCATCAATTCGGCACGGGCATGGAGATGGCGGGCGGCGAGTGCGGCCGTCCGCATCGCCGTGACGGCGCGCTGCGCCTCCTGCTGCAGTTCCTCGACGAAATGCGGCATGACAGTCTTCCTTCAAGGTAGCGTCGCGAGCCGGGCGAACAGGCGCTCGAACAGCGCCTGCGCCTCGACGCTCGCTACAACATGGGCGTTGGCCTCGCGCTTCAGCCGGCCGTTCCAGTCGATGGTGGTGCGGCCGCGCAGCGGGCCGTCGCCGGTCTCGACCTCGACGAAGCAGTCGCGGCCCGCGAACAGCTCCGGCCAGAGCAGATAGGCGATGACGCAGGGGTCGTGCATCGGGTGGCCGACCGTGCCGAGCCCGCCGGGGCGCGGCCTCGTCAGCATGCCGTGCACGGCGCGGCCGGTGGCATTGCCGACGGCCAGCAGGCCCGCGACCTGCTCGTGCGAGGCGATGGCCTGAAGGGTGACGCCGAGCCCCATCATCACGATCGGCCGGCCGGCCCCGAAGACGATCGCCGCCGCATGCGGATCGACATGGATGTTGAATTCCGCCGCCGGGGTGACGTTGCCGAGCGCCAGCGCCCCGCCCATCAGCACGATGCGCCTGACCTTCGGCAGCACGTCCGGCACCAGCCGGAAGGCGAGCGCGAGATTGGTCAGCGGCCCGAGCGGGCAGAGGGTGACGCCGTCCTCCGGCGCGGCCCGCAGGATCGCGATCAGGGCCTCGACGGCATGGGTTGGATTGGCCTCGCCGCGCGGCGGCGGCAAATCGGCGCCGGCGAGCCCGTCCGGCCCGCAGACGAATTCGGCGGTCGAGAGCGGGAAGAGCAGCGGGCCTTCCGCGCCGCGATGGACGGGGATGTCCTCGCGGCCCCCGAGCTCGCGGATGCGTAATGCGTTCGCCGTGGTCTGCGCCACCGGGACGTTGCCGGCGACAGTGGTGATCGCCGCCAGATCGAGCTCGGCGGCGCTGGCGAAGGCGAGCAGCAGGGCGACGGCATCGTCCTGCCCCGGATCGGTGTCGATGACGATGGTTTCGCGCATCACGCGGCCCGGGCGTTGCCGGCCATGATCATGTGGCTGAGATCGTCGGCCGTGAGCTTGCCCAGGGGTTGGTCGACGTATTTCCGCCCCGCGCCCATGATCACGACGCGGTCGGCGAGAGCCACCACGTCACGCATGTTGTGGCTGACAAGCAGGACGGTGCGGCCATCGGCCTTGAGCTTGCGGATCAGGTCGAGAACGAGCGCGGTCTCCTTGACGCCGAGCGCCGCGGTCGGCTCGTCCATGATGATGATCTCGGCCTTCCAGCGCAGCGCCCGCGAAATCGCCACCGCCTGGCGCTGGCCGCCGGAGAGCCGCTCGACCGGGCGCGTCATGTCCTCGACCGAAACCGAGAGCTGCGCGAGATAGCCGCGCGCTTCCTGCGCCATCCGCTTCTTGTCGAGCACGCGCAGGAAGGGCAGCAGGAAGGGCTTGGTCAGCTCCGAGCCCATGAAGACGTTCTGGGCGATGGAGAGGCGCGGCGCCAGTGCCAGGTCCTGGTAGATCGTCGCGACGCCATGGCTCAGCGCATCATGCGGCGAAGCGAAGTCCACCTTCTTGCCGCGGATGCTGATCTCGCCGCCGCTCGGCTCCTCGGCGCCGGAGATCACCTTGATCAGGCTCGACTTGCCGGCGCCGTTGTCGCCGCAAATGGCGACGACCTCGCCGGGATAGATGTCGAGATCGACCACACGCACCGCGACGACCGGGCCGTAGTTCTTGCCGATGCCGCGGAGCGACAGGATGGGGGTGGCTTCGTCCTTCATGGCCGGCTCGTCATGGCTCGCAGCTGCCCACACACGCCCCGTCATCCCGGATGGAGCGAAGCGGAACTCCGGGATCCATCGTAAAGTGCAGTGCCTTACGATGGATCCCGGAGCTGCGCGGCTTCGCCGCTTGTCCGGGATGACGGTGCAGTTGGGGCGACGGTTTCACTTCAGGAACTGCTCGACATTGGTCTTGTCGACGAGCACCGCCTCGGTGAAAAGGTAGGGACCGCTCGCCACGGTCTCCTTCGGCTTCTTGTCGACGACGATGGTCTGGATCGCGTCCACCGCCTGCTTGCCCATCTCCTCGAACGGGATCGAGACGGTGGCCATGAAGGTCGAGTTCGGATCGGCGATGCGGGCATAGGTCTCCTTGCCGCCATCGACCGAGACCAGCGGGATCTGGCCCTTCTTCACGCCCTGCGCCTGCAGCAGGTCGTCGATGATGTAGGCCTGGCCGTCGAAGGAGGCCCAGATGCCGTTGATCTTGCCCTGGTTCTGCAGCAGCAGCGCCTGCATGCCGGCGCGGACATCGTCGCGCCAGCTCTGGGTGCGGGCCATCGAGAACTTGCCGAGCTCCTTCACGCCCTGGTTCTCGGAGAGGACGACGTCGAGGATCTTGCCGCGAATGCGCGAGGCGACGTTCAGCTCGTAGCGCGCCGTGACGATGTTGCCCTGATAGCCGAGTTGGCCGAGCAAATAGAGCGCGGCCTCGGCGCCGACCTTGTATTCGTTGGTCTGGATGTCGAAGAGCGCATGCGGGCTCGAGCCCGACTGCACGGTGATGACCGGGATCTTGGCGTCCTTGGCCGCCTTGAACTGCGCGTCGGCCTCGACCGGCTTGCCCATGGCGACGATGATGGCGTCGACCTTCTTGGCGATCAGCGCGTCGAACTGCTCGGCATGCCTGGGCAGCGCGCCCTCCGAGTTCAGCAGCGTGACGTTCCAGCCCTTGGCCTTGGCGGCCGCCGCGGCGGCATTGGCGACGCGGGCATGCGTCTCCGAGGTGAACTGGAAGCCAATGACGCCGAGCTCGAAGGCCTGCGCGCCCTGCCCGAACCCGACCACGGCAACCGCCGCCACGATAAGCGATTTCAGACCCTTCATCTTCTTTCCCCTCTTGATCGTCTGTCGAACGGCAGTCGTTTCAAAGCCCTCATCCTGAGGAGCAGCCGAAGGCTGCGTCTCGAAGGATGCTCCAGCCATCTCCGGAGCCTCCTGAACCATCCTTCGAGACGCCGCTACGCGGCTCCTCAGGATGAGGGCTGAGGAAAATGGCTGCTTCACTACCTACACCTTGAACGCCGCCTTCTTCATCGCGCTGGCCGAGAAGGCGACCGAGCCGATGATGATGGCGCCGAGAACGATGTCCTGAACGTAATAGGCGGCGCCGAGCAGGACCAAGCCGTTTCCGAGCACCTTCAGCACCAGCGCCGCGAAGACCGTGCCCGGCACGTTCGGCTTGCCCGGCTCGAACATGGTCATGCCGAGCAGCACGGCGGCAATGGCATAGAGCAGATAGTCGCCGGCCATGTTGGGCGCGGCCGAGGACAGGTTGGCGGCGAGCAGGACGGCGGTGATGCTGGCAAAGACGCCGGCCAGCAGGAGGCCGATGCGCTTCATCCGCGCGGTGGCGATGCCGGCGAGGCGCGCCGCCTCGTCGGCCTCGCCGGTCGCGACCATATGGGCGCCGGTGCGGGTCCACTTGACCAGCCCATAGGCGAAGAGCGTGACGCCGGCGAGCCAGAGCACGAGATTGGGAATGCCGAAGGTGTAGCCGCGCGCCAGCCCGGTGAAGCTGACCGGCCAGCGCCCGACGAAGGCGACGCCCTGGGTGATCATGAAGGCGAAGCCCTTGGCGATCGCCGCCGTGCCGAGCGTCATGATCAGCGAGGGGATGCGCAGCACGGTGACGCCGTAGCCGTTGACCGAGCCGAGCACGATGCCGACCGCCAGCGCCGCCGCGACCGCGACCAGCGGCGGATATTGCAGCTGCACCAGCCAGCCGCAAACCACGGCCGAGAGGCTCGCCATCTCCGAGATCGAGAGATCGAGCTCGGCGACGGTGAAGGCGAGCGCGAAACCGAGCGCCAGGATGGCGAGGAAGCTCGTATCCTTCAGCACGTTGACGATGTTCATCGACGTCGCGAAATTCGGCGCGAAGACGACGAAGAAGGCGATGAGCAGGAGCCCGGCCAGCGCCGTGCCGTAGCGGCCGATGAAGTCGCGCAGCGTCATGCCGGCCATCATGCCGTCCCTCTGGCAATGGTCGAGATCGGCGAGAGGATCTCGATGCCGCCGGTGATCGGGATCAGCGCGCCGGTGACGAAGGCGGCGCCCGGCGAGAGCAGGAAGGCGATGACGCTGGCGACGTCCTCGGGCCGGCCGAGGCGGCCGAGCGGGGTGCGCTGGGCCGCGCCTTCGACCAATGCGTTGAACTCTTTGGCGAAGCCGCCGCGCACCATCGGCGTGTCGATGATGCCGGGCGCCACCGCATTGACGCGGATGGCGTGGCGGCCGAGCTGCTGGGCCATGCCATAGGTCAGCGTCGCGACCCCGCCCTTGGCCGCGCCATAGGCGAGATTGGCGCCGCCATTGCTATGGGCGATCGAGGAGATGTGGACGATGGCGCCGCCCTCGCCCTGCGCGATCAGCTGATTCGAGGCGACCTTGGAGATGCGGAAGACGGCGGAGAGGTTGATGTCGACGAACTTCTCCCATTCCTCGTCCTCCATCTCGACCATCGGCACCGGGCGCGAGGCTCCTGCCCCGGTGACGAGATTGTCGAGCCGGCCGAAGCGCTCGACGGCAAGCTCGACCAGGGCCTGGCCGAGCCCGGAGTCGCGAACGTCGCCGGTGAGGGCCGCCACCTCGGCGCCATCGGCCTGGAGCCGTTGCGCCAGCTCCGCAAGCGGAGCGGCCTCGAGGCCCGACAGCACGAGCCGGTGGCCGGGCGCGAGCGTCGCGGCGAGCGCGCTGCCGATGCCGCCGGAGGCCCCGGTGACCAGGGTGACGGGCTTTGGCATCAGGCGGCCCTGCCTGCCAAGCGAGACCGAACGGGCTTTACGGGATCGAGGAACAGCATGAGGATCTCGGAAGTGCGATTGCCCGTCGGTAAGGCGCAAAACCGAATGCGGCAACCTCAATCGCGCGCAGCGGCTGCGCCTGCGACAAGCCCGGCGCCATCGGCGGGCCAGGCGGAGAGATCCTGCGAGATCGGCGCGAGCGCCTGCTCGCTGCGGCGATAGAGCGCGAAAAGCGCGTCATAGCCGGCCTTTCGGGAGAGATCGGGCTCGAAGCGGGAAGCGACGGCGACGAGCGCCGCCTGCGCCTGCGCGAGCGAGGCGAAGCGCCCGAGCCCGGTGAAGGCGATGATCGCGGCGCCGAGCAGGCCGGGTTCCTTCGAGGCGCCGACGACGACCGGCCGGCCGCAGATATCGGCCTTGATCTGGCTCCAGACCGGGTTGGCGGCAGCCCCGCCGCCGAAGCGGATCTCCGCCACCGGTCCGGCCAATGCCGCTTCTGCCCGCGACAATACGATCCGGTTGAGGAAGGCGACGCCTTCGAGCACCGCAAAAGCGAGATCGGTCGCGCCATGCCGGCGGTTGAGGCCGATGAAGGCGCCGCGCAGCGACGGGTTCCAATAGGGCACGCGCTCGCCCTGGAGATAGGGCAGGAACAGCACCGGCTGCGGCTGGCGAGGGCCGGCAAGCAAGGCGTCGATCTCGCGCCCGATACCTCCCTCTTCGCCCCGGCCGAGCAGCGAAAGCAGCCAGGAAACAGTATCGGCACCGTTCTGGCTCGGTCCGCCGAGCTGGAACAGGCCGCGCCAGTCGACGGTCATCAGCCCGTCGGCGCGAACCGGTTCATGGCCCATGACACCCAGCACCTCGGTGGTGCCGGAGATGTTGTAGGCGAAGCCGTCCCGCATCGCGCCGAGACCGACCACTCCCGCCCAGGTATCGTTCGAGGCGCAGAAGACGGGCCTGCCGACGAGGCGATCGAGCGGCGCCGGCAGGCCGGTCAGCACCGGCCCGACCTGCTGCCAGGGTTCCAGCAGCGGCGGCAGGATCGAAGGCGAAAGCCCGATCGCGCTCAAAAGATCGCCGCTCGCCGCCGGCGCCGCTGCAGCGAGCAGGCGCGCCAGCGAGACCGGGTCGCCGGCCTGGCGGCCGGTCAGGCGGAAATTGAGATAGTCCTTCGGCTCCAGCACGCAGGCGAGGCTGTGGAAATTCGCCTGCTCTTGCTCGCGCAGCCAGGCGAGCCGCGCCAGCGGGTGGAAGGCATTGATCGCCGCGGCTTCCGGATGGGCCGGATCGAGCCGTTCGCGCAGGCGGGCTGCCGCGGCCTCCGAGCGGGTATCCTTCCAGGTCATGGCCGGGCGCAGCTGCCGGCCGTCCCGGCCGATGAAGACCTGGGTCCGGGTGACGCCGCAGATCGCCACCGCCTCGACGGCGGCGAAAAGCTCCGGCGCCTCGGCGGCGAGGCCGGCACAGGCCTCGATCATGATGCGCCACCATGCGCCGGCGTCGATCTCCGACGCGCCCGCCGCGTCGATGCTGGCTGGCCCGGCGATCGCCTTCTGGACGAGGATGCCCCCCCGCGCATCGACGAGCGCGGCGCGGAAGGAGGTGCCGCCGAGATCGCAGGCGAGGACGATGCTCACGCTTCGCCCCCCGCGACCCAGCGGCGGACGACCAAGCCTGGCGTCAGGCCGGGGCGGGTGGTATCCGGCGCGCGTGAATAATGTGAGCCCATGCAGACCAAGCCCGTGCGGTCCAGAACCAGAACCGGACGTCGCCGGCTTAGCGCCTGCCAGGGCGTGCCGCTACCGAAATGCTCGCGCCGCCGCCGAGGACCTCACCGCAGCATGATCATCCGCCAGGTCGGATCCGTCATTGCGCCTCGGCGAAGCGCGCGCCGAGAGGGCGAAAAGCTGCGGCCTTCCGCAAGGTCTGGTCTGCGTCGCAGCGCACCCGGCCATGACCAAACGCGGCTACAACAATATCGCGGCCGGCGGCACGATTGCTGCAGCGGCCGAGCGGCGCGAGAGGAAATCGGAATGACAGCGCGACCTGCCGGCGAGATCAAAGTGCTTGGCCCGCAGGAAGGCGAGAGCTTCTGGCAGCCGGTGCCGGCCAACGGCTTCGTGCGCAACCTGTTCAGCGACAAGAGCGTCGCCAGCGTCAACCGCTTCGCCATGGGTACCCAGACCGTGGCGCCGCGCTCCTTCATCCGCGAGCACACCCATGACCGCAACGAGGAGATCATCTTCGTGGTCAAGGGCCGCGGCATCGCCCGGATGGACGGCGTCGACCATCCGCTCGAAGAGGGCTCCTGCGTCTTCGTCGGCCATGACCGCAAGCACCATTTCCTCAACCCGCATGACGAGCCGCTGACCTTCCTCTGGCTGTTCATGCCGGGCGGGCTCGACGCGTTCTTCGCGCAGATCGGCCGGCCGCGCCGCCCGGGCGAGCCGACACCGGAGCCGTTCCCGCGGCCGGAGAACGTCGCCGAGATCGAGGCGCGCACGGTCTTCGGCTGGACCGATCCGAGCTTCAACCAGTGACAGGCGCGGGCGCGCCGAAGGAGACGCAGCAATGACAGATATCAGACCAGATGGCCGCCCCTTCACCGGCGAGGCACGATGAGCATCGCCGCCCAGCGCGCCGCGAGCGGCGAATTCGAGGCCGTCACCGCCGATGGCGCCGTGCTGCGCGCCTGTTCGCAAGGCGAGGGGCCGGCGCTGCTGCTGGTCAGCGGCCTCAGCGGCACCGCCGCCTTCTGGGACGACAATGCCGCGACCTTCGCCCGCTCCTTCCGCGTGCTGCGCTTCGACCAGCGCGGCATCGGCGCGAGCACGCGCGGGACGGCTCCCGCGACGATCGACCAGCTGGCGCAGGACTGCCGCGCCGTGCTCGACGCCGCCGGAGCCGAGCGCGCCGTGCTGGTCGGGCATTCGACCGGCGGCTGCATCGGCCAGTCGCTGGCGCGGCAGGCGCCCGAACGGCTCGACGGGCTGATCCTGAGCGGAAGCTGGCTGAAGCAGAACCGCTACATGGCGGCCCTGTTCGAGACCCGCCTCGCCATCCTCGACCAGCATCCGCGCGCCTATGCCGCGACGGCGACGCTGATGGCCTATCCGCCGGCCTGGCTGGAAGCGCACTGGAACGTCTACGAGGCTGCAGTGGCGACTGCGCCAGCCACGCCTGAAGCGAGACGGGTGGTGCGCGAGCGCATCGACGCGCTGCGTTCCTTCGACGGCTCGGCCTGGAGCGCGAGCCTGACCCTGCCGATCCTGATCCTCGGCGCCCGCGACGACATGATCGTGCCCGCCTTCCTGCAGGACGATCTCGCCGCCGGCATGCCAGATGCGCGCAAGACCATGCTCGACACCGGCGGGCATTTCTTCCCGGTCTCGCGGCCGGACGCCTTCACCGCCAATGTCGCTGAATGGATGAGCGCGCTGCGCTGACGGGCGCCGACGAGCCCGCGCCAACGGAATCGTGACGTGACGCCGGCACCGGCGTCACGTCTGCCGGCGCCATACCGAGATCGATCCTTCCCGCCACGCCAAGCCGGGATCGCAGCCCTGGCGGCCCGCGGCGAACTGACCAGTTCCAGAATTCTCCCAGCACGCTATCTCAAGACCTGCCGGAGCCTGGTCGACACCGACGAGGTCGCCGGGCGCTGCGAGCCGAAGCACGGCCGGATCGCAGCAACCTGGACTGTCATCTCGCAGTCCGGCGAGAGCGACGCGTCGCGAAAGGAGGCGCAGGCGAAAAAGCATGGGCTGGCGTGCCGGCTTCGCCGCGACATCGTCAGCCAGGCAGAACCATACGCATTCTCCGGAAACTCCCCTGCCCGGCCACGCGCCGCGGCCCTATGCCTGAAGAAGGATCGATCATGAAAGCCATTGCCAGCGCCACCCTCCTCGCCCTCGGCCTCGCCACCCTTGCGGCGAGCCCGGCATCGGCCCAGGACATCGCCGCCGGCGAGCGCTCCTGGAACAAGTGCCGCGCCTGCCACCAGATCGGCGAGGGCGCGAAGAACCTGGTCGGCCCGCATCTGAACGGCCTGTTCGGCCGGCATACCGGCGCGGTGGAGGGGTACAGCTACTCGGCCGCCAACAAGGGCGCCGACATCACCTGGGACGAGGCCGTTTTCGCCGAGTACATCAAGAACCCGCGCGGCAAGATCCCGGGCACCAAGATGATCTTCGCCGGCATCAAGAACGAGAAGGAGATCGCCGACCTGACCGCCTTCCTCAAGCAGTTCGACAAGGACGGCAAGAAGATCTGAGCCGGCCTCATAGCCTGTTCGGGATTTCACCCAGCCCTCATCCTTCGAGACGCTGCTGCGCAGCTCCTCAGGATGAGGGATTCCATTCTCAAACGGCTCCTCGGCCGCCGCGGAAAAGCCTCGACGCTCGCTCTGGATACCGGCGCCTGGCTTGCGCCTGCCTCCGGCGTCCCTGGCTCCTATGGCGCCCGACGCCAACCATGCGAGGCGACATCCGCCGCGTAAAAAGCTTGCCGGCTACAAATTTCTCGAAACGCCGCGAATCATCCTATGATGCGCGGGGGAATCCATCGCGAAGGTCGACAAGGGTGGCGAAGACGACAGCCGGCAAGCGGTCGGTGGAGCCGAAAATCCAGGTCGGCGCCATCCCGTTCCGGCGGCGTGCCGACGGCGCGGTCGAGATCATGCTGGTGACGACGCGCGAAACCCAGCGCTGGATCGTGCCCAAGGGCTGGCCGATCCGCGGGCTGAAGAGTCATGAGGCGGCGGCGCGCGAAGCCTTGGAGGAAGCCGGCCTGATCGGCGAGATCGGCAAGAAGCCGGTCGGCCGCTATACCTACTGGAAGCGCAAGGTCGACCATTTCGTCCTGTGCAAGGTCCGGCTCTATCTGCTCGAGGTCAAACAGCAATTGCCGACCTGGCCGGAACAGACGCAGCGCCGCTGCCTGTGGTTCACGCAGGCCGATGCCGCCGACCTGATCGACGAGCCGGCCCTCGGCGCCATCGTCGCGGCGCTCGATATCAAGGGCAGCTGAGCCCCCGGCCGCCGCCGCGTCGCCGCTCAGCGCGCATCGTGGAAGATCAGCCCCGTGGTATAGCGCTCGCCGGAGCGGACCCGGCTGACGCCATGGCGCAGATTGACCCGGTAGGGGCCGCGCGTGCCTTGCACCGGCCGGTGCTGCACGGCGAAGATCGCCGCCTCCCCTTGCGCCAGCGGCACGACCTCCGGCCGCGACTGCATGCGCGGGCGCTGCTCGACCAAGGTGAACTCGCCGCCGGTGAAGTCGCGGCCGGGCTGCGAGAGCAGGACCACCATCTGGAAGGGGAAGAACAGGTCGCCATAGAGGTCCTGATGCAGGCAGTTATAGTCGCCGGCCCCGTATTTCAGCAGCAGCGGCGTCGGGCGCTGCTGGCCGGCGGCATGGCAAAGCGCCAGGAAGTCGTCGAGGCTTGCAGGATAGCGCTGGGCGATGCCGAGCGCCTCGTTCCAGCGATTGGCGATCGGCGCCAGCCGGGAATAGACCAGCGGGCGCAGGACGGCGACCGGCTCCGGCAGCGGATGGGCGAAATACTGGTACTCGCCGCGCCCGAAACCGTGCCGCGCCATGACGATCCGGCTGCGGAAGCGTTTCGGCTCGCCATAGAGCCCGCGCAAGGCGGCGCAGGTTTCGCCGTCGAGGAGCCGGCCGGTCAGGCCGACGCCATGAGCGTCGAGCTCGGCCTCGATCCTCGCCCAGTCAAGCTCTGCGACGCTCGTCTCCAGAGCCTGCCCGACGGAGGGAACGGTCTGGCGCTTCGCTGCGGGCATGGCTGCTTCCTTCCGATCTCGGACTGATACCGGATTCCGCCGGCGGACCGGCCCGCGCGCCACCCGGTTTCTGCCTTTCGCCGCCGGGCCGCGGCATCGCGGCAGGCAAAAAAAAGCCGCTTGACCTTCCCATGATGGGAAGGTGTAGCCATCTCTGCATCAAGAGAAGGAAGCGGTCTTCATGGTAATGCAAACAACACTCCAACCGCGCGGAACCGAAACCTCCGTGCTCGACATCCCCGTCGACGGCATGAACTGCGCCTCCTGCGTCGGCCGGGTGGAGAAGGCGATCTCGGCCGTGCCCGGCGTCACCAGCGCCAGCGTCAACCTCGCCACCGGGCGGGCCCATGTCGCGCTCGCCGGCGGCGAGGCCAGCGCCGTGACTGCAGCCATTCGCGCCGCCGGCTACGAGCCGGCCGAAACCAGCGTCGAGCTGGCGATCTCGGGCATGAGCTGCGCCTCCTGCGTCGGCAAGGTCGAGAAGGCGCTGCGTGGCGTGCCCGGCGTGCTCAAGGCGGATGTCAATCTCGCGACCGAGCGCGCCACGATCCGCCTGGTCGATCCGAATGCGGTCCCCGCCCTGATCGCCGCCGTCGCCGCGGCCGGCTACCAGGCGGAGCGCCTGGATTCGGGTTCCGATCCGGATGGAGGAATGCAGCAGCGCCGCGAGGCCGAGCAGAGCGAGCTCGGCAGCGCGGTCGTCGTCGCGGCGCTGGCGACGCTGCCGCTGATGGTCATCGAGATGGGCCCGCATCTGAGCGAGGCCTTCCATCACTGGCTGCTCGGTCGCTTCGACGCCTTCTCCCTGAAGCTCGCCGCCTTCGCGCTGGCGAGCCTCGTCCTGCTCGGGCCGGGGCGGCGCTTCTTCCAGAAGGGCTGGCCGGCGCTATGGCGCGGCGCACCCGACATGAACGCCCTCGTCATGCTCGGCGCCGGTGCGGCCTATCTCTACTCTGTGGTCGCGACCTTCCGGCCCGGCTGGCTGCCGGAGGGTACGGCGCATACCTATTTCGAGACCGGCGCCGTCATCGTGACGCTGATCCTGCTCGGGCGCTGGTTCGAGGCGCGCGCCAAGGGCCGCACCAGCGCCGCCATCAGCCGGCTCGTGACCCTGCAGGCCCGCACCGCCCGCGTGTTGCGCGACGGCGTCGAGCGCGAGCTTCCGGTCGAGGAGGTGCGCGTCGGCGATCTCGTGCTGGTCAGGCCGGGGGAGAAGATCCCGGTCGACGGCGAGGTCGTCGAGGGCTCGTCCTATGTCGACGAAGCGATGGTCACCGGCGAACCGGCGCCCGCTCATAAGGGTGTCGGGGCCAGCGTGATCGGCGGCACGATCAACCGCAATGGCGCGCTGCGCTTCCGGGCCGAAAAGGTCGGCGCCGATACGCTGCTGGCCCAGATCCTGCGCATGGTCGAGGCGGCGCAAGGCGCCAAGCTGCCGATCCAGGCGCTGGTCGACCGCGTCACCAACTGGTTCGTGCCGGCGGTGATCGCCGTTTCCGTGCTGACCTTCGCGGCCTGGCTGGCCTTCGGCCCGTCGCCGGCCCTGACCTATGCGCTGGTCAATGCGGTCGCGGTGCTGATCGTCGCCTGCCCCTGCGCCATGGGGCTGGCGACGCCGACCTCGATCATGGTCGGCACCGGCAAGGCGGCCGAGCTCGGCATCCTGTTCCGCCAGGGCGCGGCGCTGCAGAGCCTGAGCGGCGTTGCGACCGTCGCCTTCGACAAGACCGGCACGCTGACCAAGGGCACGCCCGAGGTGACGCGGGTCATCGCCGCCGAAGGCTTCGACGAAGCCGAAGCGCTGCGCCTGGCCGCCTCGGCCGAAAGCGCTTCCGAACACCCCTCGGCCGAGGCGATCGTCGCGGAAGCGCGCCGCCGGGGTCTCGCGCTTGCCACGGCCGGCGAGTTCCAGGCCGAGCCCGGCATGGGCATCGAGGCCGAGGTCGAGGGCCGGCGCGTCGCGGTCGGCTCGCAGCGGCTGATGCGGCGGCTCGGGCTCGATCCCGCCGTTTTCGCCGAGCGGGCCGATGCCCTGGCGCGCGAAGGCCAGACGCCGCTCTATGCCGCGCTCGACGGCAGGCTCGCCGCCCTGATCGCTGTCGCCGACCAGATCAAGCCCGGCACGCCGGCGGCGATCGAGAGCCTGCGCCGGCTGGGTCTGCGCATCGTCATGGTCACCGGCGACAATCGCGGCACAGCCGAAGCCATCGGCCGCCGGCTCGGCATCGACGAGGTCCGGGCCGAGGTGCTGCCGACCGACAAGGCGAAGATCGTCGCCGAGCTGCAGGATGGCGGCGGCAGCGTCGCCTTCGTCGGCGACGGCATCAACGACGCCCCCGCGCTGGCCCAGGCCGATATCGGCATCGCCATGGGCGCCGGCACCGACATCGCCATCGAGAGCGCCGATGTCGTGCTGATCTCGGGCGATCTGCGCCATGTTCCCGAAGCGATCACGCTGTCGAAGGCGACGATGGCCAATATCCGGCAGAATCTCGGCTGGGCGTTCGGCTATAATGTGCTGCTGATTCCGGTGGCCGCCGGCGTTCTCTATCCGCTCTGGGGCGTCCTGATGTCGCCGGTCTTCGCCAGCTTCGCGATGGCCTTTTCCAGCGTCAGCGTGCTTGCCAACGCCTTGCGGCTCAAGCGCTTCGCCCCGCATCGGCGGGCGGAGGCGCCCGAGCCCACAACCGTTCCGGCAGCGGCCTGAAGGAGGACGGGATGAATATCGGACAAGCAGCCGAAGCCTCGGGCGTCAGCGCCAAGATGATCCGCTATTACGAGGAGATCGCGCTGATCAAGCCGCCAGCGCGGTCGCAATCGGGCTACCGCGTCTACGGCGCCGAGGACGTGCACACGCTGCACTTCGTTCGCCGCGCCCGCAGCCTCGGCTTCTCGATCGAGGAGACCGGGGCGCTGCTGGCGCTCTGGCGCGATCGCTCGCGGGCGAGCGCCGACGTCAAGGCGATGGCGCTGAAGCATGTAGCGGAGCTGGAGGAGAAGGCTGCGGCGCTCAAGGCGATGGCGAAGACCTTGCGCCACCTCGCCAGCCATTGTCATGGCGACGCCCGGCCGGACTGCCCGATCCTGGACGAGATCGGCGCCTAAGAGCCTCTAACAAGACCTGAGGGGGTCTCGATGGGCTTTGGAGGAGTCGAATGCCAGGAGAAGCGCGCAGCCGAATTGCCGGCGTCGAGCCCCCCTCAAATCTTGTTAGAGGCTCTTAAGCCTCAGCGCCGCATCGCCTCCGCCAGGCGCGGCGAGAAGGTGCGGACAGGCCGGCGGACGACGACGACGGCGCGGTTCGGCGTCGTCACCATGCTGCGGTTGGCCGCCTTGCGCACCAGCGGCGCGACTTCGGCGACCGGCACGCCCATCAGATTGGCGGCGATCTCGGCCTGCTCCTCGGGCGAATCGCTCAGGCCCTGCGCGGCCGTGACGGCCTCGTCCAGGGTCGGCAGCTCGACGCGGGGCCGCAGGACACGCGGCGGGGGGTTCTTGTAGACGGGCATAGGGTCGCTCCTTAGGGGCGAAGATTAGCATTTATTGTGCATCGCACAAGATTATGTCGGAGTTTGGCTGCGGCGCAGCAAACGATTCTGCCCTGCATGGAGTGCATGACGGCGGCGAAGAGCCGCCCCCTGCCCGCGATCGCACCGTCTTGCCGCGGCCTTCTGCTGCATGCCGTCCTGCTACATCGCCTTCTTGCTGCATCGCCTTCTTGCAGCCGGAAAGCCGCGACAAGCTGCACCGGCGTCCATGCGAGGAACGCTGCCGATGAGCGATGCAAGCCTTCCGAACACAAGCCTTCCGAACGCCCGCAAGACCGCGTTCCGCC
>NZ_JAKFED010000089.1:0-43839 GCF_036675845.1 Allobosea sp.
GCGCCGGGCGAGATCGAGATCGCGCTGCCGGTCTCGCCCCATCTTTGCCAGCAGCACGGCTTCGTCCATGCCGGCGCCGTCGCGACCATCGCCGACAGCGCCTGCGGCTATGCCGCGCTCACCACCATGCCGGCCGGGACCGGCGTCCTCACTGCCGAATTCAAGATCAACCTGCTCGCCCCGGCGACGGGCGAGGCGCTCCTGGCCCGGGGCAAGGTGATCAAGGCGGGGCGCACCCTGACGCTTGCCATGGCCGAGGTCTTCGCGATCTCGGAGGGCCGGCAGAAGCTCTGCGCCATGATGACCGCGACCTGCATGACCATCGCCGCGCGCGAGGGCGTCACAGACTAGCTCGAGTGCCCGTAAGCGGCGGCAGAAGCTTGGGAACGACGCGACATCGCGAAATCTCGCTGGAGAACGCCGGCCAGGACGGCGACGAACAGCAGCAGCACCGAGGCCCATAGGCCGCCTGCGAGGCCGAGCGTCAGATCGTTGAGAAACCCGATCGCGACAGGCCCGAGCATCTGGCCGAGCCCGAAGGTGACGGTGAGCATGCCGATGGCGGGCGCCCATTGCGCTTGCGGCAGGTTGCGGCGCACGAAGGCCGTCGTCGTGGTGACCACGCCGAAGAATGCGCTGCCGAACAGGGTGGCCGACGCCAGCAGCACAGGTACCGTGTCGGACAGAAGCGGCAGCGCCGCCCCGGTCATGGTGACGCCGGTGAGGAGGGCAAAGGCGCGGCCGTGCAGAAGCCGTTTGAGGACGCCGGCCCACAGCCAAGGCGAGGCCATGGCAGCAAGCCCGATCACGCTCCAGAACAGGGCCTGGAAGCCGGCGCTTCCGCCGCTGCCCTGAACCCAGGCGATCATGAACGTCATATAGGCGATATAGCCCGCGCCGAAGAGCAGGTAGCTGCAGAGCAGCCAGCGCATTCCAGCGAAGTGCGGCTTGCCTTGTCCTGTTGCTTGAGCGGCTGCCTTCTCGCCCTGCGCCCAATGCAGCCCGATGGCGAGGAGGAGGGAGAGGGCGGCGAGCGCAGCCCACGCCGTGCTCCACGATCCCGGTCCGAACCGTTCCAGGACCAGGGGAACGCCGAGGCCGGACACAAGGATGCCGAGGCCCGGCCCGGCATAGAACAGGCCGAGCAGGAAGGCGGCGCGCCCGGGATTGCGCTGCGCGATGCCGGCGGCAAGCACGCCGCCGGCCACGAAAGCGAAGCCGCCGCCAAGTCCCGCCAGCAGCCGCGCGGCGTTGAGCGGCACGGCCTGTCGGACTACGGCGCTGAGCGTGAGCGCGGCGATGCAGGCCCAGACGCCCGCGATCAGAACGCGGAACGCGCCGGCCCTGCCGATCGCCCGCGCAGCGAGCAGGGCCCCGATCAGGTAGCCGGCGGCGTTGCTGGTGTTCATCCAGCCGGCATCTGCGTAGGACCAGCCGAGATCAGCGCGCATGTCCGGCAGGACCAGCGCATAGGCGAAGCGCGCGATGCCCAATCCGATCGCCGGGGCCAGCGCCAATGCCGCGATCAACATGACATCGCGCCGCGCCTCGGCGGACGACAGGAACGGGGGCGGGGGATCTTCGGTAGCGGCCATGGCATGCTGAGTCCATTTTTCAAATCCAGAATAGGTCGCCTGGGTTTAGAAATCAAACTCTGATATGCTGGCAGCATGCCTGCCCGATCTGCCGCTGCCCGCCCCGCCAATGTCCGCCCTGCCAGGGCGGATTCCTCCCATCGCGCGCCCGTGCCAATCGCGGAATGCGCACTGGCGCGCGCTATCCGGGCAATCGGCGACGGATGGACGCTCCTGGTCCTGCGCGAAGCGCTGTGCGGGGTGGAGCGGTTCGACGCGATCCGCGACGATCTCGGCATTCCGCGCTCGGTCCTCGCCGACCGGCTGTCCCGGCTGGTTGCCGAAGGCATCCTTGAGCAGAGGCCGTATCGCGATCCCGGGCAGCGGCCGCGCAATGGCTATGTCTTGACCGAGAAGGGCCGCGCGCTCGTTCCGGCTCTCGCTGCCATGCGGGAATGGGCGGAGGCGCACCTGCCCGGCGGTCAGTCGCGACTGCGACTGCAAAGTCGAGACGGCCAGGACGTCGTCACCCGCATCGTGCGGGCCGACGGGTCGCACATCGACGATCCCAACGACGTCATTGCTGTTATCAGTTCCGGATAGGTACTGAAGGCGCATCTCCCCGCCCTGACGGGGAAGCGCGTCCGCGCGCATGGCCGCCCTGCCGCGCCAACCTTGCCCTTTCCCGGCGAATCCCTGAGAGCAACGCGACTCTTGCCGGAATGGACGCGGAATGCTCGCTGGAATCCCCCTGAACGACCTGATTTTCCTCGCTGTCGCGCTGATGCTGTCGGGCGCCGCCACCGGCCTGCTCGCCGGCGTCTTCGGTGTCGGCGGCGGTGCCGTCATCGTGCCGGTGCTGTACGAGGTCTTCCGGGCCATCGGCGTGGCCGAGGAGGTGCGCATGCCCCTCGTCGTCGGCACCTCGCTCGCCGTCATCATCCCGACCTCGATCCGCTCCTTCAACGCGCACCGCGCCAAGGGCATGGTCGATACCTCGATCATCCGGATCTGGGCCGCCCCGGTCGTGCTCGGCGTCGCCGGCGGCAGCCTGATCGCCCGCTATGCCCCGGCCGACCTGTTCAAGGCGGTCTTCGTCGCCGTTGCCTTCGTCAGCGCCATGCGCCTGCTCTTCGCCTCTAACCGCTGGAAGCTCGGTGAAGAGATGCCCGGCCCCTTCCTGATGCGCGTCTACGGCCTGATCATCGGCGTGCTCTCGGCGCTGATGGGCATTGGCGGCGGCCAGCTCTCCAGCCTGTTCATGACCTTCTATGGCCGCCCGATCCATCAGGCGGTGGCGACCTCGTCCGGCCTCGGCGTGCTGATCTCGATTCCCGGCGCGCTCGGCTACATCTATGCCGGCTGGCCGAAGATGGACCTGCTTCCGCCGCTCTCGCTCGGCTATGTCTCGCTTCTCGGCTTCCTGCTCTTCATCCCGACCTCGATCTGGACGGCGCCGATCGGCGCGCGCCTGGCGCACCGGCTGTCGAAGCGCAAGCTGGAGGTCACCTTCGGCCTCTTCCTGCTGGTCGTCTGCGCCCGCTTCTTCCTGTCGTTCGTCTTCTGAGGCGGCCCGGAGGCTGTTCGGAGCCGCCTTCAGCCCTCATTCCCGAGGCGTGGACTTCGCCCGTCCCTCTCAGGACGACGACTTGCGATCTCCAGTCGGGTTCGAAAGCCGCGCCTCCAGCGTCGCCATGATCGCCAGCCGCTGCGCCTCGCTGAGGCGCGACCAGTCGGCGATCTCCTGAAGCGTCCGGCCGCAGCCCTCGCAGAGCTTGCTTTCCGGATCGATCACGCAGAGGCGCACGCAGGGGCTGGAGACTGCGTTCACCGCCCGCCCCAGCCGAGAACGGCGGCGAGGCCGAGATAGATCGTGATCTCGGAGAGCTGCTGGCAGGCTCCCGCGATGTCGCCGGTCTGGCCGCCGATCAGCCGCCGCGCCGCGCGCATCAGCCAGCCGCTCGCCAGCGCCGACAGGCCGACCCCGATCAGCAGCCCGGCCGGCGGCAGCGCGCTCGCCACCCCGAGGACGAGGCCGATCCCGGCCGACAGGCCATAGGCGACCGGCAGCACGGCGCGCTCCGGCCGCCCCACCGCTGCCGAGGCTCCGTCGGGCCTTGCCGGCGCGAGCGTCGCGATGACGCGGATGCCCTCGACACGCGACCATGCGGCCGCGATCAGCACGGCCGCAGCGCCCGCCCAGGCGCCGGCACCGTCGAGGATCGCCGCCATCGCGGTGACGCGCAGCAGCAGCGACAGGCCGAGCGCCAGCGTCCCATAGCTGCCGATGCGGCTGTCCTTCATGATCTCCAGCCGCCGCTCGGGCGTCCATCCGCCGAACAGCCCGTCGGCGCTGTCGGCCAGCCCGTCCTCGTGGAAGGCGCCGGTCGTCACGACGAGTACGGTCACGGCAAGCGCCGCAGCGAGCGGCGCACTGAGGCCGGCGAGGCCCGCTCCGAGCAGGACGAGCGCGCCCGGGAGCGCGATCAGCAGCGCGGCGAAGGGCAGGGCGCGCGGCAGCAGCCGGAAATCGGGCGCCATATGCGCCGTCTCGCCCGGCAGCTCCGGCACCGGCAGGCGCGAATAGAAGCGGATGCAGGCCGCGGTCGCCGCAAGCCAGCCGGGCCAGACCGGCGGCGCGGTGGGCGCATTCTCGCTTTCGGCTTCGGCCATGCCGCCTCGACATCCTCGATTGTCTTCGCTGGCCCCAGCCTATAGCAGCAGCGGCAAGCCGGCGGCGATGGCTGCGCCGCCGGATTCCGCAGTTTGCGAAAGACGAGAAGCGATGTCTGCCTCCGGCTTGCCCTTTGACGATATCCGCGGGCTCATCGCCGGCATGCCCGGCCCCGACATGGCGTCCGCCGATGCGGTGCGCGCCCGCGACAAGGAACTGACCAAGCCGGCGGGAAGCCTCGGCCGGCTCGAGGAGATCGCCGAATGGCTCGCCGCCTGGCAGGGCAAGGCGCCGCCGCGCGTCGACCGGCCCCTCGTCTGCGTCTTCGCCGGCAATCACGGCGTCGTCGCCCAGGGCGTCTCGGCCTATCCGCAGGCGGTTACGCGGCAGATGCTGGAGAACTTCGCCGCTGGTGGCGCAGCGATCAACCAGATCTGCGCCGCCTATGATCTCGGCTTCAAGGTCTTCGACCTCGCCCTCGACCTGCCGACCGGCGATTTCACCCAAGGCGATGCGCTCGACGAGCGCGCCTGCGTCGCCACCATGGCCTTCGGCATGGAGGCGCTCGCCGGCGGCGCCGACCTGCTGGCGCTGGGCGAGATGGGCATCGGCAACACCAGCTCGGCCGCGGCGATCTTCGCGGCGCTCTATGGTGGCGAGCCTACGGCCTGGTGCGGCCGCGGCACTGGCGTCGACGATGACGGTCTGAAGCGCAAGGTCGCGGCGGTCGAGGCCGGGCTGAAGCTGCATGCCGCGCATCTGAACGATCCGCTCGAAGTGCTGCGCCGTCTCGGCGGGCGCGAGATCGCCGCGATCTGCGGCGCCATCCTCGCCGCCCGCCTGCAGCGCATCCCGGTGATCCTCGACGGCTATGTCGTCACCGCGGCCGCCGCGATCCTGCACGCGCTCGATTCTTCCGCCCTCGACCATTGCCTCGCCGGCCATCTCTCGGCCGAGGGCGCGCACGCCGAGGCGCTGGTCAGGATCGGCAAGCAGCCGCTGCTGGCGCTCGGGATGCGGCTGGGCGAGGGCACCGGGGCGGCGCTCGCAGCCGGGCTGGTCAAGGCGGCCGCCGGCGTCCATTCCGGCATGGCGACCTTCGCGCAGGCGCAGGTTTCGGGGAAGGAATGAGGTGTGGGCGCCCCTTTCCCCGAGGCTAAGGGTTCGCCACGTCTCCGGCCGCTCTTCCCTTCTCCCCCTGCGGGAGAAGGTGGCGCGCAGCGCCGGATGAGGGGTCGCGCAGGTCCTGAAAGTCGCGGCTGAACACGGCACGCGCCTTGCGGACAGCGTCGCGCGACCCCTCACCCTAACCCTCTCCCGCAGGGGGAGAGGGGACATCGCGCGCCTGTCCCATTCGTCACGTGCCCACGCGTTTTCCCGCCCGCCTGCCACCTGCATGCGGGCGCTTCGATATCGAGGGGCAGCGGAGCGCCACGAGGCGCGATGGTAGAGTTCCGCATCCGTTGAGCCAGGACGCGGCGCGGATGGATCGAGCCACCACCCGCACGCCCCGTGGCGCTCCGCCAGACGGCGATTTTAAGGACCCCGGGCCGCGCTTCTGCGAATCCAGCTGCGGGCGAATCCCGAAGGTTCTCGAAAGGCCTTCCCCTCGGCGGGTCGTCGCCTTCGTGCTCCCTCGGGGCGGCTTGCGCCGCCGGTTCATCCAGCGAGCTCCTCGCGCCGGGATCGTAGTGTCCCAAGGGCGGTTCCCGAAGCCTCCCGGGAGCGGATCGCAACTCCGCCCGCAGGCGCCGACCTCGACCCCGCCACACGACATGCCTCCGGTTGGCTGCCCCTCGGGGGTGAGGTGCAAGCAGGATAAGCGAGGTTCGGCCGGCGGGGATAAGTTTGGAGCGGCCATTCCGCATCGATCGAGAGATGGGCTGGGTCGGGTTTCGACCCGTTGCGGAAGCTCAGATTCCTAAAGGATTGATGTTTATATCCGTGCCCGCATCGGCAGGGGACACGGCTTGAAGGTTTGGCATTGGCTCGTAGGAATTCCGTTGCTGCTTATGGCAGGCTGCGAACTGTCCCATCCAACGAACCAGCACCGGTTTCGCATTACGCTCGACATCGACACGCCGGAGGGCCTCCGCAGCGGGTCGTCGATCTGGTCGGTGAGTTGCACGGAACCAATGAAATTCCTTGGCGTCATGGGCGGCGCCGGCTGTCGCGTGCGGGGCGAAGCGATCTTCGTGCCGCTCCCGAACGGTCGTGCAGTAATCGGTCTGATGGTCTATGGCGCGAAGGGAAAGGGCGTAGATATCGACGACACGGCAGCGCGAGCCTTCGATTTCAAAGGAGGAGGTGCGGGCGGCGGCTGGTATTCACAGGCACCGCACTGGACAGGCTCTCGCCCCTTGAAAGGCGAGCGGATTCCGACGCTCGTAACCTTCACCGACCTCGGCGACCCCAAGACCGTCCGCGAGCTACGACCTGAGGGCGTTGATTTCGTCGCAGCCTTCGGCAACGGCTACCGCTTTAATGGCGCGACATTGGAGATGGTCGATCCGGGCTTTTGGCCTTTTAATTTATTTGGCCTGACAGGCGAGCCAACGGCCAAGTTGATCGAGGCGCGTCTTCCCGAGATGTTCAGCACGCTGCGTGAAATGGACAAGAGACCGCAGGTTGTTTACCCGAATGAATTCAGGATCACCGGGACCGGATACCTCCGGCAGGAATGAGCAAGAAACAAAGACCGCTTCCGACCCTAAGCTGACGCCCCCCATGATCGACCCATCCGAGCAGCAGGCGTGCGGCTTCAGCGCGCCCTGAATGATCTCGATTTGCCGAGCGTCGGGTTAGTGTCGCCGGGGAGCGAGCCGTTCAGCTCGGCCAGGCGGTATACGAGCGCGGCTCGACTGGCCGTGAGAACTTTCTCAGGCGGGCCGATACTCCCTGCCGCGTGATTCCTCGCCGGTTCCCGCTTCCCGCCTGCAGCGCGCCGCTCCTCAGGCCGCCGAGCGCTCGCCCGGCTGCGGCAGCGCCGCGAGCGTGTCCATCACCCGTTCTGCCGGCAGCGTGATCGTCACTTCCGTCCCGGCGCGCGGCCTCGATTTCAGGCTGAAGCCGCCATTATGCAGGTCGATCAGGCCCTTGACGATCGGCAGGCCGAGGCCCGAGCCCTGCTCGGCGGTCTTGATCGCGAGCGAGCCGCGCCCGAAGCTCTGCAGCACCACCGGAATCTCGTCCTCGGGGATGCCCGGGCCGGTATCGCTGACCGACACATACTGCCCGCCGGTCGCGGTCCAGCCGACCTTGACCGAGATCTCGCCGCCCTGCGGGGTGAACTTGATCGCGTTCGACAGGATGTTGAGCACGACCTGGCGGATGGCGCGCTCATCGGCCCAGATCTTCGGCAGATCGGGCTCGAATGCCTGGCGGATGGTCTGGCCCTTGGCCTTGGCGCGCAGGTTCAGCATGTGGATGCCGTCATCGGCGATGCCGGCGAGGCTGAGCGCCTCCTCGTTGAGTTCGTATTTGCCGGCCTCGATGCGCGACAGGTCGAGGATCTCGTTGATCAGGTTCAGGAGATGCTGGCCCGAGCCGTGGATGTCGCCGGAATATTCCTTGTAGGCGGCATTGGCGTGCGTGCCGAAGACCTCGTTCTTCATCACCTCGGAGAAGCCGAGAATGGCGTTGAGCGGGGTGCGCAGCTCATGGCTCATCGTCGCCAGGAAGCGCGACTTGGCGAGGTTGGCCTCCTCGGCCTTCCGCCGCGCCTCGTCGGAATTGGCTTTCGCCGTCCCGAGTTCGGCGATCAGCGCATCCTTCTCGGCCCGGAATTCGATTGTCGCGACCGAGGTCGAGTAGAGCCGGTTGGCGAGGAAGATGAAGAAGAGCTGGGCGCAGGCCGCCATCATCAGCATGGTCACGCTGTCGATGTCGGAACGGCCGGAGAAGAACAGCATGATGGCGGCGGTGATCGGCACCAGCCCGGCATAGACCGCGATCGGCATGGTCGCGGCGAGCATCACGGTGAGGGCGCTGACGATCAGCAGCGTCGTCGTCAGGAAGAAATGCGCGCCCGGAGCCGCGACCCCGGCGAACAGCGCCGGCAGCAGCGCCCAGGCCACGCCGTGCAGCATCTCCGCCAGCGGCATGGTCTTGCGCCAGAAGCCGATGCGCGCCTGCGCCGAAGGCTCGGCCAGGAAGCGCCGGCAGAGCACGAGCATGAGGCCCGACGCGATCGCCACGAAGCCGAACCAGGCCGAGGCCTTGTAGAGCGGCACCCAGGCGCAGGCTGCGGCCGCGACCAGCAGGGCAAGCACCAGCGTGCCGGCCGTGCCGTTCAGGCGATACTGCGCGAACAGCCGGACCAGCTCGTAATCGAAGGCGCGGTCGAGCCCGGTCGATGAGGTCAGCCGTTCGCGCGCCGAACGCACCTCGCGGCTGATCAGCTTGCGGCGCGCCAGCGCCGACGGGTCGGGTCCACGACCGCGCTGGACCTGTTCGGCGGTGAGTTCCGGCATGCCCGAGAAAAGCGGCTCCTGCCCGGCGCCGCACCATGCGCACCGGCTCGCCATGATGGGCAGGAAATCGTTAAGCTAGTGCTGATGGCTCGCTTCGGATTCAGGACGAATGGCTACGGCCCATTCGGCTGGCGGCGCGTCGGCCGTATGGTCGACCTCGTCGTAGCGCTTGGATTCATTGGTCTTTTGGCGGTTGCCGGCGCGGTGCTGCAATACCGGCTCGGTCCGGCCAGGAGCCTTGCCGGGGCTGCCGAGGCGATCGACGGCGATTCGCTCCGGCTCGCCGGGGAGGAGCTGCGCCTGGAGGGCATCGACGCGCCCGAATATCGCCAGACCTGCCAGGACCGGGGCGGGCGTGACGTCGCTTGCGGCAGGCAGGCCCGCCGCGCGCTCGCCGCCATGCTGGCACGCGGCAATGTCACCTGCACGGTGTCGCGGCGCGATCGCTATGGTCGCGGCCTCGCCCGCTGCCGCCAGGGCGAGGCCGACATCAACGCTGCGCTCGTCCGCACCGGCCAGGCGCTCGCCTATGGCGACTACCGGGCACAGGAGGAGGAGGCGAGGGCGGCCGGGCGCGGGCTCTGGGCGCTGACCTTCGTGCGGCCCTCGGAGTGGCGGCAGAGCCATCCGCGATAGCCCGCGCCGCATTTCTCGGAACCGCGCCGTCATCCCGGGCTTTGTCCCGGGATCCATCGTAGAGCGCCGGAGCCTTACGATGGATCCCGGAGCTGCGCCGCTGCGCGGCTTGTCCGGTATGACGATGCGGCCGGATCGAAAGGGCTCGATGGCAGGTCGGCTGATGTCCTCTCCGGCCTCGGCGCGCACTGACGCCCGTACCGAGGCATGCGGCGCGTGCATGCGGCAAGGCGGCCCGGGGGAATTTCTTCTCTGCCGGCTCCGCTCTAGAAGACGATCTTCTCCTCCCTGGAGGCCAGCCGGAGCAGGCCGATGATCGGCGCCATCCTTCTCGCGCTCGCGCCGATCGCGCTGCTGATCGGGCTGGGCCACGCCATGCATCGCCGGCGCTTCCTGCCCGACGCCTTCTGGCCGCAGGCTGAGCGGCTCTGCTACTTCGTGCTCCTGCCGGCCCTCTTCATCCATGCGCTCGCGACGGCGGATATCAGGGGCGTTCCGGTGGCGAGCCTGGGCGCGACATTGGCGCTGCCGGTCATCATCGTCGCCGCCCTGCTGGTGCTGGCCAGGCCCTGGCTCGGCTATGGCGATGCGGCCTTCACCTCGGTGTTCCAAGGCGGCATCCGCTTCAACAACTATGTCGGGCTCAGCGCCGCGGTGAGCCTGCTCGGCGCACCGGCCCTGTCGCTCGCCGCCGTCGCCAATGCGGCGATCGTGCCGACGGTCAACCTGCTCTGCGTCCTGGTCTTCGCGCGCTGGGGTTCCGCCCAGCCGACGCTGCGCGGCGTCGTCCGCGGTCTCGTGCTGAATCCGCTGCTGATGTCCTGCCTGATCGGCATCGCGCTGCAGGCCAGCGGGCTCGGCCTGCCGCCCGGCTTCGATGGCTTCCTCAAGGCGCTGGGGCAGGCCTCGCTGCCGCTCGGCCTGCTCTGCGTCGGCGCGGCGCTGGACTGGGGAGCGCTCGGCCGCGGCCTGCGCCCGGCGCTGGCCGCTTCCTTCGCCAAGTTCGTGCTGATGCCGCTCGCGACCTTCCTGATGCTCAAGGCCTTCGGGCTCGGCGGCCAGGCGGCGCTGATCGCCATCCTGTTCCACGCGCTGCCGACAGCCTCTTCCTCCTATGTCATGGCGCGCCAACTCGGCGGCGACGCGCCGCTAATGGCCGGCATCTGCGCGTTCCAGACCGTGCTCGCCGCCCTGACCGTACCGCTCGCCCTGATTCTGCTCGCGCCGGCGTTGTAAGCCGGACGCGGAACCTATTGCGGCTCGCGCGGATCGTCGGGAGTGGGGCCGTCGAGCCGGGCGGTGCCCGAGCGTCGCGCGCGCGACCAGAACGTTGCCAGCATCAGCCCGACCGGAATCGCCAGGATCACGATCCAGACGACGAAACCCCAGCCTTGCTCCATGTCTTGTTCCATGCCTTGCGCTCCTTTACGCGAATTCAACCGCGAGGCGCCGTGCCTGGTTCCGCCTTGCCGCTTCAGGTCATGTTCGTGCCGTCTTGTCGGGCTTTGTCTTGACAGGGCGCGATTGGCGCCATGAATGCGGCCTGAGACGAGAGCGGCGTGAGGGTGGGCGATGAAGCTCTATGACGGCGGGCGGGCGCCCAATCCGCGGCGGGTCCGCATCTTCTTTGCCGAAAAGGGCGTGCCCCTGCCGGAGCTGGTGCCGATCGACATCGCCCGCAAGGAGCATCGAACGCCGGAATTCACCCGCATCAACCCGTCGCAGCGCCTGCCGGTGCTGGTACTCGATGACGGCACCGCGCTGGCCGAGACGATGGCGATCTGCCGCTATCTCGAGGGTCTGCATCCGGCGCCGGCCCTGTTCGGCGGCGCGCCGAAGGATGCGGCGCTGATCGAGATGTGGAACCGGCGGATCGAGCTCGGCCTGTTCTCCAGCGTCGCCGCCGTCTTCCGGCACAGCCATCCCTCGATGGCGGAGCTCGAGGACCAGGTGCCGGAATGGGCCGAGGCCAATCGCGAGATGATGGACGACCATCTGATGCTGCTCGATCTGCAGCTCTCGGCCAATCGCTTTGTCTGCGGCGAGGAATTGAGCGTCGCCGACATCACCGCCGGCATCGCCATCGACTTCATGAAGCCCTCGCGCATTCCGCTGCCGGAGGAGTTCGCCCATATCCGGCGCTGGCATGGCGAACTCTCCGCCCGCCCGAGCTGGAAGGCCTGAGCGATGCGCGGCTTTGCCGTCCTGATCGCGCTGCTGCTCGCTTTGCCGGCGATGGCGAGCGAGCGCCTGAGCGGCGAGCAGATCAAGCAGGCCTTCACCGGCAATACGGTGAGCGGCCGCTATACCGGCGGCGGCTTCTTCACCGAATACCACGAGCCCGACGGCCGGGCGCTCGGCAATAATGGCTGGCAGGAGAACCGCGACGCCTGCTGGATAACCAAGGATGATGCCGTCTGCTATTATTACGGCCCGCCGAGCGACCGCACGGTGCACTGCTTCACCGTCGAGCTGACCGAGCGGCTCTATGTGCTGCGCAATCTCGAGAACGGCCGGATCAACGCGATCGCCACCGTCGAGCTCGCCAATCCGCGCAAGCATGGCGATGGCGGCAAGCCCTGGTATTGCGACGGGCTGATCTCGCGTGCGCCGGGGCTCCTCTTGCCGGGCCCGCCGATGTCGCGCCGCCGGCTGGCCTCGCGATGAAAAGACTCGGGCGCAGCCTCGCCGCGGCGCTGATCCTGCAGGCAGGGCTCGCCTTGCCGGCTGCCGCGGTCGAGCGTCTCTCCGGCGAGGCAATCCGCCGGCTCTTCGAGGGCAACACGGTGAGCGGCCGCTACAATAATGGCCGCCCCTTCAGCGAGTTCCACCACAAGGATGGCCGCGCCACCGGCCATAACCGGCATGTCCTCAACCGCGACGCCTGCTGGATCACGACGCCGGAAGCGGTCTGCTATTATTACGGCCCGCACGCGACGCGCCGGACCTATTGCTTCACGGTCGAGCTCAGCGGCAAGCTTTATGTGCTGCGGACCTTGCGGGAAGGGCGCATCAACGGCATCGCCACCATCGAGCCCGGCGATCCGCATCGGCATGCCGGCAGGATCGAGCCCTGGAACTGCGACGGGCTGATCTCGCGCTGGCCGGGCGGGCAGACCCGGCTCGCCGGGCGATGACGAGGGGGGAGGCGTCGGCGCCGGAACCCCTCGATGCCGTGCTCGCCGCCCTGCGCGCCTGCCGCCTCTGCCGCGACGCCCCGCTCTATCCGCCGCCTTTGCCGCATGAGCCGCGGCCGGTCATCCAGGCTGCGGCGAGCGCGCGGCTGCTGATCGCCAGCCAGGCGCCGGGCACCCGCGTCCATGCCAGCGGCCAGCCCTTCACCGACCGCTCGGGCGACCGGCTGCGCGACTGGCTCGGCCTCGACCGGGCCCGCTTCTACGACGCCTCGCGCGTCGCCATCGTGCCGATGGGGTTCTGCTTCCCCGGGCTCGACGGCAAGGGCGGCGACCTGCCGCCGCGCCGCGAATGTGCGCCGGCCTGGCAGGCGCGGGTGCTCGCCGGCCTGCCCGAGATCGAGCTGATCCTGGTGATCGGCCGCTATGCGCAGGCTTGGCATCTCGGCCCGAAGGCGGCGGCCGACCTGACCGCGACCGTCACCGGCTGGCGCGGCATCCTCGCCGAGGAGCGCCAGCCGCGCATCCTGCCGCTGCCGCACCCGTCCTGGCGCAACAATGGCTGGCTCAGGAAGCACCCCTGGTTCGAGGCGGAGCTGCTGCCGGTGCTGCGGGCGGAGGTCGCGCGGCTGCTGGGGTAGGGATAGCGTCATTCTCGGGCAAGCGCAGCGCAGACCCGAGAATCTCTTTCAGGAGATGGTCGGCTCAAGGCCGACCATGACGCGCGTCAAATCTCGCGGATTGCTTCGCTCACGCGCGCAATGACGGCGAAGTCGAGCCTGACAGGCGTGCCTTACTTCTCCAGCCGCTTCAGCAGGCTCGACGTGTCCCAGCGTCCGCCGCCGAGCTTCTGGACGTCGGCATAGAACTGGTCGACCAGCGCGGTCACCGGCAGGGTCGCGTCGTTGCGGCGGGCCTCGTCGAGCACGATGCCGAGGTCCTTGCGCATCCAGTCGACCGCGAAGCCGAAATCGAACTTGCCGGCATTCATGGTCTTTCCGCGGTTCTCCATCTGCCAGGAGCCGGCGGCGCCCTTCGAGATCACCTCGAGCATCGCCTCGACATCGAGCCCGGCGCGCTTGGCGAAGTGGACGCCCTCCGACAGGCCCTGGACCAGGCCGGCGATGCAGATCTGGTTGACCATCTTGGTGAGCTGGCCGGAGCCGGCCGGGCCCATCAGCTTGCACATGCGCGCAAAGGCGGCGATCACCGGCTCGACCCGGGCGTAGATCTCGGGCGCGCCGCCGCACATCACGGTAAGCACGCCGTTCTCGGCGCCGGCCTGGCCGCCGGAGACCGGCGCGTCGACGAAGCCGAAGCCGGCTGCGGTCGCGGCCGCGTCGAGCTCGCGCGCGACATTGGCCGAGGCGGTGGTGTGGTCGACGAAGATCGCGCCCTTTTCCATGGCGGCGAAGGCGCCGCCCTCGCCGATCGTCACCGAGCGCAGGTCGTCGTCATTGCCGACGCAAGCGAACACGATCTCCTGCCCCTTGGCGGCATCGGCAGGGGTCGGCGCCGAGACGCCGCCATGCTGCGCGACCCAGGCCTGCGCCTTGGCGGGCGAGCGGTTGTAGACCGTGACCTCGTGGCCCTTGGCCCTGAGATGGCCGGCCATGGGGTAGCCCATCACGCCGAGACCGAGGAAGGCGACCTTTGCCATGAAGCTGCTCCATTGAGGCTGGTGAGTTCTGCGATGTAGCCCGGGCCCGCGGCGGAGGGAAGCCGGCCCGATGCGAGGGCGGTTTGTCCGTAAGCGCACATCCTGCGATCTTCTGCCCCCGGCGCCGTCGGTCTCGCGCCTTGCCCAGCAACCGGAAATCGGTCAGGAACCGGGCATGACGGTTACAAATGACGAGGAACTGCAGGGGCTGCGCGAGATCGGGCGCATCGTTGCCGATACGCTGGCGGCCATGGGCAAGGCGCTCGAGCCGGGCATGACCACGGCCGAGCTCGACGCGATCGGCCGGGCCCTGCTGGAGCGCGCCGGCGCCTGCTCCGCCCCCGAGAGCGCCTATGGCTTTCCGGGCGCGACCTGCATCAGCGTCAACGAGGAAGTTGCGCACGGCATCCCCGGATCGCGGCGGATCGCGGCCGGCGATCTCGTCAACATCGACGTCTCCGCCGAGAAGGGCGGGTACTTCTCCGACACCGGCGCGTCCTTCGCGGTGCCGCCGGTCGCGCGCCGGACCGAACGCCTCTGCCGCGACGGCCGTCGCGCGCTCTGGGCCGGGCTGGGCCAGGTCGGCGCCGGCAAGCCGCTCGCCGGCATCGGCGCGGCGATCGGCCGCTTCGCCCAGAAGAACGGCTATACGCTGGTCCGCAACCTGGCGAGCCATGGTGTCGGCCGCTCCCTCCATGAGGAGCCGACCGAGCTCGCGACCTGGCATGATCGCTCCGAGCGCCGCACCATGGAGGCCGGGCTGGTCTTCACGGTCGAGCCCTTCCTGTCGCTGGGAGCGGAATGGGCGGAGCACGAAGGCGACGACCGCTGGACCCTGTATGGCGAGCCGCGCGCGCCGACCGTCCAGTACGAGCATACCGTCGTCGCCACCCGCAACGGCCCGCTGGTCCTGACGCTGCCCGGCTGAGGAGCCCGCCGTTCAGCGCAGCGCCATGTGCCGCGTCAGCCGCAGTTCGAGCCGGTCCCAGACCCGCCGGATGATCTCGGTCAGCATCAGGTAGATCAGCGCCGCATAGAGGTAGATCGACAGGTCGAAGGAGCGCGCGAAGGCGAGCCGCGTCGCGCCCATCAGGTCGAACAGCGTCACCAGCGAGGCGATGGCGCTCACCTTGATCATCACGATCAGTTCGTTGCCGAGCGGGCGCAGCGCCAGGATCATCGCCTGCGGCAGGATCACCCGGCGCAGGCTCGCCCAGCGATGCAGGCCCAGCGCCAGCGCCCCCTCGAACTGGCCGCGCGGGATCGACTGGATCGCGCCGCGCAGGATCTCTGCCTGGTAGGCCGCGGTGTTGATGGTGAAGGTGAAGACCGCGCAGTAGAACGGCTCGCGGAAGAACCACCACAGGCCGATATCCTGCCAGAACAGCCGGAACTGGCCGAAGCCGTAATAGACCAGGAAGAGCTGGCAGAGCAGCGGCGTACCGCGAAAGAAGGTGGTGTAGCCCTGGATCGCGACCTGCGCCCAGCGCGGGCCGTAGAGCCGGGCGACGGCGAGGCCTATGGCGAGCGCGAAGCCGACCGAGATCGAGAGCGCAACCAGCTCGAAGGTGACCCACAGGCCGCTCGCCATGCGGCAGCCATAGTTCTGCAGGACCTCGCTGCCGATCAGATAGCCGGGATATTCGCACCAGTTCATCGCGTCGCTCCGCCGAAGGCGGCGTAGCCGCGATTGGTGCGCTGCTCGAGCTTGCCGATACCCCAGGCGGAGATCAGCGAGAAGAAGAAGTAGAGCAGTATCGCCGCGCCGAAGAACAGGAACGGCTCCTTGGTCACGACGTTCGCGCGCGTCGTGATGAACATGATGTCCTGCAGCGTGATCACCGAGATCAGCGAGGTTTCTTTCAGCAGCACCATCCAGTTGTTGCCGAGGCCGGGCAGCGCGACGCGGATCAGTTGCGGGAAGACGATGAGCCGGAAGGCCTGCGCCTTCGACAGGCCGAGCGCCGAAGCAGCCTCGCGCTGGCCCTTCTGGATCGAGTTCAAGGCGCCGACCCAGACCTCGCTGGAGAAGGCGGCGAGCACCAGGCCGAGCGCGACCATGCCGGCGACGAAGGGCGGGATCGAGAAGCCGGTCCAGATCTTCTGCACCAGCACCTGGATGCCGAAATAGATGATGTAGAGCGTCAGGAGCTCGGGCACGCCGCGGAACACGGTGGTGTAGATCGTCGCCAGCGCCCGCAGGATCACGTGGTCGGAGCGCTTCCACAGCGCAATGACGAGGCCGAGGACCAGGCCGAAGGGCAAGGTGGCGAGCGCGACTGAGATGGTGGTGGCGGCGCCCTGCAGCAGGGCCCATCCCCAGCCGGTGGGACCGAAGCCGAGCAGGGCGAATTTGTCGAACATGGCAGGGCCGGCGCGCGAGGGACGGAAAAAGCCCGCCGGCCTGAAGCGGCCGGCGGGCGGACGTCAGCGGGCGTCAGTTCACTCGTACTTGAACCACTTGTCCTCGAGCTTCTTCAGCGAGCCGTCGGCGACGGTCTCGGCGATCGCCTTGTCGAAGAGCGCCTTCAGTGCGGTGTCGGCCTTGCGGACGGCGCCGGCGACGCCCGCACCATGGATCGCGTCGTCGCGCTTCACTTCGGCGATCTTCTTGCAGCACTCCTTGCCTTGCCCCTTGAGAAAATCGGCGAGGGCGAGGGCGTCGGCGATAATGTAGTCGAGGCGGCCGTTGAGCAGGTCGAGATTGGCCTCTTCCTGGGTCGGATAGAGGCGCGCGGTCGAATCCTTGTAGAATTTCTCGACATAGTTCGCATGGATCGTCGATCCTTGCGCGCCGATCGCCTTGCCCTTCAGGGCCGCCGGCGAGATGTCGGTCGAGGTGACGCTCTTGGGGCCGATCATCCAGATCGGTGTCTTGCTGTAGACCGAGGTGAAGTCGACCTGCTTCTTGCGCTCCTCGGTGGCGTTCATGCCGGCCAGGATGATGTCGTATTTATTGGCCTGCAGCGCCGGGATGATGCCGTCCCAATCCTGCACGACCCAGCTGCACTTCACCTTCATCTTCTCGCAGAGCAGGTTGCCGTAATCGACCTCGAAGCCTTCCAGCTCCTTCTTGGCGTTGAGGTTGTTGTAGGGCGGATAGGCGCCTTCCGTGCCGATCCTGATTTCCTTCCACTCCTTGGCTTGCGCCAGGGCACCGGTGGCGCCGATCGCGGTGAGTGCCGCGGCGGCGATGAAGCGAACGAAACCTTTCATGGTGCCTCCCCTTGAGATCTGTCCGGCCGGGCGTTTCGAATTCCCGTTCCGGCTTGTGCGCGCAGCTTGTGCGATCCAGGGCCTTGCCCGCAAGGGGCGTGTTGCTGCTTGCCTTGGCGTGTCAGCGCCAAGAAAAACACACTGCAAGGCTTTGCCCTGGCTTGATTATTCGCGAAATTTTCTGTCGCGAAGGCTCCTCGGATTCTGCGACGAAAGCGCAATTCGATCGCGGCTGGCGGCGCTTTGCCGGTGCAAAGCCGCCGCCGCAGTCCTCTGGGGTCGGTCCCGCCGCGAGCCGGCGCACCGACGCTTTATCCTTGGCGACCGCTGCGCCAAGTCGGTGCCGATGCCGTCGCGGCGGTGAAGAATCGGAGCAGGGCAAGCGGGACGGCATCAACCCTGGCGGCGCGCAATCGGCATGACGAGATAGACCATGCCCAACACCATCGGCGGAACGGCGAGTGCGGTGATCGACCAGGTCGACCAGCCCGCGGTCAGCGGCGCCAGGGCCAACAGCAGCAGGTTGATCAGCAGATAGGCGCCGAGCATCAGCGTCGCCAGAAAGCGCAGCCGGCCGAGCAGGGTCGAGGTCGATGTGGAAGTGGTCAAGGTGATCTCCATAACGAAACGTATCGTTTCGATTGGCATTGATAGATACGATCCGTTTCGATATCAACCGGTGAGGTTGGTTTCTCTGCAGGCAGCCTGTTGCAGCGGCGCAAGGGGCTGGAGATGAGGCAAGAGCCGGTGACCGGATTCAAGGCATCCAGACGCCTGCCCTGTGCGAGGGAACGAGAATGAGCGCGACCGATCCGCCGCCGAAGCGTCGTGCCTCGATTGGCGCGCGCCGCAACCCCGCCTCGCAGGCGGCGATCCTCGCCGCGGCCCGCGCGGTTCTCGCCGAGCAGGGCTATTCCGGCTTCTCGATCGACGCCGTCTCGCGGCGCGCCGGCGCCGGCAAGCCGACAATCTATCGCTGGTGGAAGAGCCGGGCCGAGCTTCTGATCGAGGTCTATGCCGCCGAGAAGGGGGCGCTGAGGGCGGCGACAACCGGCAACCTGGCCGAGGATCTCACGGCCTATACGGCGGCGCTCTGGGACTTCTGGCGCGACACGCCTTCCGGGCGGACCTTTCGCGCGCTGGTCGCCGAGGCGCAGCACGACGAGACGGCGCTCGAGGCGCTGCGCGGAAAATTCCTGCCCGAGCGCCTGCAGGATGTCCGCGCCCTGTTCGGCGCCGCTGTGGCGCGCGGCGAGATCGCGGCGGCCGAGGTCGAGATGCGCCTCGCGCTCTATGTCGGCTTCAACTGGTACTATGTGCTGACGGACAGGTTGGTCGACGGACGCGCGGCGATTCCGGCTGCGATGCGCCTGGTTGCCGCATCGCTGCGGGACTGAGGTCGGCGCCCGATCCCTGGATTTTCTGTTCCCAGTCTGAGCAGGTATACCGAAGGCGGCGACCCGCGATGGTCAGCGTCGAGAGCCGCCGCCTTCTGCCTCACGGCCGGCCCTTGCCGGCGGCCCGCGCCTCGGCGATCAGGCAGAGCTCGGTGAACAGCACCTGGGCCGCGCACTGCGCCGTGTTGGTCGTCGCATCATATTGCGGCGCGACCTCGACCACGTCGGCGGCGACGATGTTCCGCCCCTTGAGGCCCCGCAGGATGGCAAGCGCCTCGCGCGGCGTCAGCCCGCCGACCTCGGGCGTGCCGGTGCCGGGCGCGAAGGCGGGGTCGAGCGAATCGACATCGAAGGAGACATAGGTCGGCCCATCGCCGATCACCGAAAGCGCCTTGGCGATGACGGCGTCGAGGCCCATCGCGTCGACCTCGTCGGCATGGATCACGGTCATGCCGGACTCATAGGAGAACTCCCAGAGGTACTCGGCGCCGCCGCGGATGCCGATCTGGATGACGCGCTCCGGATCGAGCACGCCGTCGAGCACCGCCTGCCGGAACGGGCCGCCATGGTGGAACTTGGAGCCCTCATAGGGCCCGGACGTGTCGCAATGCGCGTCGATATGGACCATGCCGACCGGCCGCTTCTCGCCGACGGCCTTGAGGATCGGATAGGTGATCGAATGGTCGCCGCCGACCGCCAGCGTCGAGACGCCGGCCTTCACGATGGTCTTGAAGGTCGCCTCGATGTCCTCATGGCAGCTCTCCAGCGAATAGCGCGAACGGAACGGCACGTCGCCGATATCGGCGGCCTTGAGCATGCCGAACGGCGCCGTGCCCAGCGCATGATCCATCGGCCCCATGCGCTCGACCGCCCTGACGGCGCGCGGCCCGAGCCGGGTGCCGGCCCGGTTGGTGACGCCGAGATCCATCGGCAGGCCGATGATCGCGACGTCGAGGCCGCCGAGATCGGCCTGCGACAGCGCGTCCGGCCGGTACGGCGCGTTGATGAAGGTCGCGACATCGGCGAACGGCCATTTGCGCTTGTCGCCCTTGAACTGGTCGGCCGCGACCTTGGCGAAGCGCGGGTCGTGGATGTCGCCTCCGCTGGCGCCGGCATAGCGGGCTCTCAGTTTCGCCAGTCTGGTCTCGTCCATGGCCATGTCTCTCTGCTGTCTGCGCTGATCCGCCGAAGGGCGAGGTTGACTGAGTTGCCGGAATGGACCATGCGCTTCTCACGCAGCCGTGCCATGCCCAGGGCGCAATTGTCGAGCACCCAGGGTTGGTTGACGATCCTGCAACGATTGGGGAGAGCAGCGCACACTTCCGTGCAAGTATAGATCTGAAGCCGATGAAGGTGACCGTGGATCAACCCGGCGCTCCGGCTCTTTTCACCACTGCATCACACCACGATCGTCTGCCCAACTTCGCACGCGGCGGTGCCATTGCCGGCGCACGCCGTGAACAAGGTCCTACCGAGGAGATGCCCATCATGAAGCGTCGTCAATTCATCCAGGCCGCCACCGCCGGTGCCGCTGCGTCCACCATCGCCATGCCGGCGGTCGCGCAGTCGAATCCGGAAGTGAAATGGCGCCTGACGTCGAGCTTCCCGAAGTCGCTCGATACCATTTACGGCGGCGGTGAAACGTTGTCGAAGATGGTTTCGGAACTCACCGACGGGAAGTTCCAGATCCAGGTCTTCGCCGCGGGCGAAATCGTCCCCGGTCTTCAGGCGCTCGACGCTGTCACCAACAATACCGTCGAGATGTGCCACACCGTGGCCTATTACTATGTCGGCAAGGATCCGACCTTCGCTATTCCGTCGTCGGTTCCCTTCGGCCTCAACACCCGCATGCAGAACGCCTGGCTCTCGCAGGGCGGCGGCGGCGAGCTCTTCAACGAGTTCTTCAAGAAGTACAACGTCCACGCCATCCAGTGCGGTTCGACGGGCGCCCAGATGGGCGGCTGGTTCCGCAAGGAGATCAAGACCCCTGCCGATCTTCAGGGCCTGAAGATGCGCATCGCCGGCATCGCCGGCCAAGTCATGACCAAGCTCGGCGTCGTGCCGCAGCAGCTTGCTGGCGGCGACATCTACCCGTCGCTGGAGAAGGGCACCATCGACGGCGCCGAGTGGGTCGGCCCCTATGACGACGAGAAGCTCGGCTTCGCCAAGGTGGCGCCGTACTACTACTATCCCGGCTTCTGGGAAGGTGGCCCGGCCGTCCACGCCTTCATCAACACCGAGAAGTGGAACTCGCTGCCGAAGGCCTATCAGGCGGCGCTCAACGCGGCCTGCGCCTATGCCACCAACACGATGACGACGAAGTACGACGTCCAGAACCCGGCCGCGCTGAAGCGCCTGGTCGGTGCCGGCGCGCAGCTCCGGCCGTTCTCGCAGGAGGTCCTCGAGGCCTGCCTCAAGGCCTCGAACGAGCTCTATACCGAGATCTCGGCGACGAACCCGGAGTTCAAGAAGGCGATCGACGCGATGATCGCCTTCCGCAACGACCAGTACCTGTGGTGGCAGGTGGCGGAGCTGAACTTCGACATCTTCCAGGTCCGCACCCGCGCCCGCTGAGCCTGGCGGCGAGCGGCGACGTCGCTCGCCTCGCCGACCATGCCTTCGAAAGCCCGGCCTTGTGCCGGGCTTTTTTATCGCCCGGCGCGCTGAGCGCCGGGGCGCGGAGGCCTTCAATGCGAGCACGTACTAAAGTCGTACGCCATGCGACTATCGCATGGGGGTCATGCTTTTCCCTTGCGCTTTGTCGCGGCGAACGCTTTTGTTGGGTTCTCGCACGAACCGGAAATACCGGCGTGCCTTGAAAGCTCTGGGAGGAGCGAACCGAATGAAGCGTCGTCAATTCCTGAAGGTCGCCGGAGCCGGCGCCGCAGCAAGCGCCATCGCCGCCCCGGCCATTGCGCAGTCCATGCCCGAGGTGAAGTGGCGCCTGACCTCGTCGTTCCCGAAATCGCTCGATACGCTCTACGGCGCTTCGGAGGTTCTCTCCAAGGCCGTCGCCGAGGCGACGGACAACAAGTTCCAGATCCAGGCTTTCGCCGCCGGCGAAATCGTCCCTGGCCTGCAGGCGCTCGACGCCGTCACGAACAACACCGTCGAGATGTGCCACACCGCATCCTATTATTATGTCGGCAAGGATCCGACCTTCGCCTTCGGCACCGCGGTGCCGTTCGGCCTCAATGCCCGCCAGCAGAACGCCTGGTTCAGTTACGGCGGCGGCAACGAGCTGCTCAACGATTTCTACAAGAAATTCAACGTCTACGCGCTGCCCGGTGGCAACACCAACTGCCAGATGGGCGGCTGGTTCCGCAAGGAGATCAAGACCGTCGCCGATCTCCAGGGCGTCAAGATGCGCATCGGCGGCTTCGCCGGCCAGGTGATGAGCAAGCTCGGCGTCGTGCCACAGCAGATCGCCGGTGGCGATATCTATCCGGCGCTGGAGAAGGGCACGATCGACGCGGCCGAGTGGGTCGGCCCCTATGACGACGAGAAGCTCGGTTTCAACAAGGTCGCGCCCTACTACTACTATCCTGGCTGGTGGGAGGGCGGCGCCGCCCTGCATATGTTCATCAACACCGCCAAGTGGGAGGCGCTGCCCAAGGCCTACAAGTCGATCCTGACCACGGCCTCAGCCCTGACCACGGTCGACATGATGGCGAAGTACGACGCCCGTAACCCGGCGGCGTTGAAGCGTCTCGTCGGCGCCGGAGCGCAGCTGCGGCCGTTCTCGCAGGAGATTCTCGAGGCCTGCCTCAAGGCCTCGAAGGAGGTCTATGCCGAGACCAGCGCCAAGAACCCGGACTTCAAGAAGCTCTATGAGGCGATGTCGGCCTTCCGCGGCGACGAGTATCTCTGGTTCCAGATCGCCGAATACACCTACGACAATTTCATGATCCGCGCCCGCGCGGCCAATCAGCTTTAGGCCATCGGACCGGAAAGTGGGATCCGGTTTTCGGTTCGATGTTGAAGGAGATGGCTCGCCGTCTTTGCGTCCGGATGGACGCATGGCGATCTAGCCCCGCTTTCCTCCCGCCGTGCGGCCGCATGGCGAGGGGAGGCTTCGGAGAACGTTCCGAAGGCGACCCGCCGGTTCTCCGGCCAACTGTCGAACCCCGGCCGCAAGGCCGGGGTTTTTCAGTCGCTTCCGTCTGAAAGCTGAATCCGTCTCTCATCAAGGAGTTGGAGCAGGATGATCGCGAACAACCGGTTTCCACTTTTTCGCATCCTGCTCTAGAATTCGGCTCCTTCGCCCTTTGTCCGGAAGCCGATGAAACTGCCGTTCGCGCTCGTCCTCGCCATCTTCGCGCTGCCGGCCACGGCCGGCGCGCAAGCGATCGGCGAGCCCATTCCCGGCCACGGCCCGGCCAGGAGCAAGCCCTCGGCGGCGCCCCCGGCGCCGGCACAGGCGGCGCGTCCATGTCCGGAATACGGGCCGGGCTTCGTCCGTGTCGCAGGCTCCTCGGCCTGCGTCAGGGTCGGCGGCGGCGTCCGCGTCGAGTTCGGCAAGACGTCGCGCCGCGGCTATGGCTCGGGCGCCGACGCGATGCTCTATGGCGAGGCGCGCAGCCCGAGCTCGATCGGCGAGCTGCGTGCCGTGATCAGCGGCCGCGTCCGGCGCGACAACAATCTCGACGATGGAAGCTGGCAGCGCTGGTGAGGCGTTGACGATCGCAGCTGCAGATCAAGCGCGGCGTTCGCGTCATTCTCGGGCGGAGCCTCGGGTCCGACCCGCGGTCGGCCCAAGGATAAACTTCGCGCAGACCCGAGAATCTGCAGACCCGAGAATCTCATGACGGGATAACTGGTTTCCGAGATCTCGGGTCGAGCCCGAGCATGACGCCAGAATAGAAAAAGCCCCGGATCGAACGATCCGGGGCTTCTTTTGTCGCGGCAGGCGAGGCCCGCCTATTTGATGTTCAGCGCCGGCGGGGCGTTGAGGTCGAGCCCCGGCAGGCCACCCGGTCCGGTACCCAGACCTGGGATCTGGATCGAGTCGAACTGCTTGTTGATCTGCTGCTGGTCGAGCTGGATGGCCGATGCCTTGTAGTGCGTCACCATCCTCGGGAAGGTGATCACCAGCGCCACCATGATGCACTGGATGACCACGAACGGCACCGCGCCCCAGTAGATCTGCCCGGTGGTGACGGGCTCCATCGTCTTGCCGGTCACCCGGTCCTTGTAGGGCTCCTTGGGCGCGACCGAGCGCAGGAAGAACAAGGCGAAGCCGAAGGGCGGATGCATGAACGAGGTCTGCATGTTGACGCCGAGGATGACGCCGAACCAGATCAGGTCGATGCCGAGCTTCTCCGCCGCCGGGCCGAGCAGTGGCACGACGATGAAGGCGAGCTCGAAGAAGTCGAGGAAGAAGGCGAGCAGGAACACCATCACGTTGACAACGATCAGGAAGCCCGTCGCGCCGCCGGGCAGCCCGATCAGCAGGTGCTCGACCCAGACATGGCCGTTGACGCCGTAGAAGGTCAGCGAGAACACGCGCGCGCCGACCAGGATGAAGAGCACGAAGGCCGAGAGCTTGGCGGTCGATTCCGTCGCCTGCTTGAGCAGGTCGAAGGTCATGCGCCGCTTGCCCCAGGCGAGCAGGATCGCCCCGGCCGCGCCCATCGCGCCGCCCTCCGTCGGCGTGGCGAGGCCGATGAAGATCGTGCCCAGCACCAGGAAGATCAGCGCCAGCGGCGGCACCATCACGAAGATCACCTGCTCGGTCATGCGCGAGAGCAGGTTGAGCTTCAGATACTTGTTGACCAGCGCGATCACGAAGGCGACCGCGACCATGATCGACATGGTCAGGACGACGAAGTCGGCCCCGGCGGTGATCGTGGTGAAGAGCTTCATATAGGCGTAGGCGACCGCAAAGCAGATCAGCGTCACCACGAGCAGGGAGAAGCGCCGCGTCACGCCGTCGGCGTCGCGCAGTGTCTGCGCATCCGGCGGCAGGCCGGGCGCGCGGTCCGGATTGATGATCGTGGTCAGGAAGACATAGCCGGCATAGAGCGAGGCCAGCACGAGGCCCGGGACGAAGGCGCCCTCATACATGTCGCCGACCGAGCGGCCGAGCTGGTCCGCGAGCACGATCAGCACGAGCGAGGGCGGGATGATCTGCGCCAGCGTTCCCGATGCCGCGATCACGCCGGTCGCCAGGCGCCGGTCATAGCCGTAGCGCAGCATGATCGGCAGCGAGATCAGCCCCATCGAGATCACCGAAGCCGCGACGACGCCGGTGGTGGCGGCGAGCAGGGCGCCGACGAAGACGACGGCATAGGCGAGGCCGCCGCGGACCGGGCCGAAGAGCTGGCCGATGGTATCGAGCAGGTCCTCCGCCATGCCCGAGCGCTCCAGCACCAGCCCCATGAAGGTGAAGAACGGGATGGCGAGCAGCACGTCGTTGTTCATCGTGCCGTAGATGCGTTCCGGCAGGGCCTGCAGGAAGTTCTCCTGGAACATGCCGAGCTCGATGCCGACGATGGCGAAGAACAGCCCGTTCGCCGCCAGCGCGAAGGCGACGGGGTAGCCAAGCAGCAGGAAGAAGACGAGGGCGCCGAACATCACCGGGGCCATGTTCTCGCGCAGGAAGTCGCCGATACCGGCGGCGTGGGCGTCGCCGGTATGGAGGCTGAAGAAGGCGGCAAGGGTGAGCGCGAGCAGGAGCCCGGCGGCGCGCGGAAGGCGGGAAAGGGTCATCGACGGGGTCCGGGGTTCTGCCGCGGGATTCAGGAAGCCAGGCCTTCGGCCTTGGCCTGCTCGATCAGGCGCTGTGCCTCGGCCTCGGCCGCGGCGGCATGGCCGCCGCCATGCTCGTCGTCGTCCAGCTTTCCGCGCATGATCGCGATCTGCTTGATGATCTCGGAGACGCCCTGGAATGCGAGCAGGATGAAGCCGATGATGACCAGGCCCTTGGCCGGCCATTGCGGCAGCCCGCCGGCCGAGAGCGACTGCTCGTTCACCGCATAGGAGCGCGTGAAGAACGGCCAGGAGTGATAGATCATCAGCAGGCAGAGCGGCATCAGGAACAGCGTGTGGCCGATAAGATCGATCCATTGCTGCACGCGCTTGGGCAGCATGTTGTTCACGATGTCGATGCGGATGTGCTCCTTCACCTGCAAGGTCCAGGCGGCGCAAAGCAGGAAGACTGCGCCGAACAGCACCCATTGCAGCTCGAGCCAGGCGTTCGACGAGACGCTGAAGACCTTGCGGATGATGGCATTGACCGTCGCGACGATGACGGCGAGCAGGATCAGCCAGGCAATCTTCTTGCCAATCTCTCGATTGATCTTGTCGATCACGCGGCTGAAAGCGAGTGGTCCTTCCACCTGCGGTCCTCCCTGGCGTCCCGGAATTATGGCGGAACTATGCGCCACATGAAGGGCGGTTATACCAATGCGACATGACGCGCAAGATTATCGGCTGCGCCCGCTGTGGATCAGCGGCTGAAACGCAGGGCCAGCAGCGCCGCGACCAGCATCAGCCACATCATCGCCATCAGCGATTGCGGCCAGACCGTCACCGCCGCGCTGATCACGATCGTCGCGAGCGCGCCGGAGCCGAGCTGGACGGCGCCCATCAGCCCCGCCGCCGAGCCGGCGAGCTCGGGTTTGGCCGAGAGGGCGGCGGCGGTCGCGCCGGGAATCGTCAGCCCGTTGCCGATGGCATTCACCGCGAGCGGCAGGAACAGCGTCAGTGGCGTCCAGAATGGCGAGAGCGAGATGGCGAGCGCCACCGTCATTGCGACGAAGGAGATCACCAGGCCGATGCGAATCATCCGCGCCGTGCCGATCCGCATGGCCAGCCGCGACATCGCGAAATTGCCGATCATGTAGCCGAAGGCGCTCAGGATGAAATAAGCGCCATAGACGTCCGAGCCACGCCCCATGGTCTCGACCACGATGAAGGGCGCCGCGGCGATGAAGGCGAAGAAGGAGGCGGATGTCATCGTCAGCGCAATGACGTCGACGATGAAGCTGCGGTTGGAGGCGAGCTCGGGAAAGGCGCGGAAGATGCCGAGCAGCGAGGTGCGGATGCCGACGCTGGGGGCGGTCTCGGGCAGGCGCAGGGCTGTCAGCACGAGCGCCACCACGCCGGCCCCGGTCATCGCCCAGAAGATCATGCGCCAGCCGGCCCAGGTCTCGATATGGCCGCCGACATAGGGCGCGATCATCGGGGCGACGACCATGACCATGGTCACCGAGGCGATCTGGCCCGCCGCCTCGTCGCGGCTCGAAGTGTCGCGGATGATGGCGCGCGCCAGGGCGAAGGTCGTGCCGGCCCCGGCGCCCTCCAGCACGCGCGAGAACAGCAGCGCCTCGGTGCTCTGTGCCAGCGCGCCCAGCGCCGAGCCGAGGATGAAGACAACGATGCCGGCAAGCACGCAGGGGCGCCGGCCGAAACGGTCGGAAAGCGGTCCGACGACGAGCTGGGTCAGGGCCACGGCGACGAGGAAGAGCGTCAGCGTCAGCTGGATCGTGGCGTAGCTGGCGGAAAAGCCGCGCGCCAGCGCCGGCGTCGCCGGTGCGACCATGTTGAGCGCGATCGGCTGCAACGCCGAGATCGCCACCAGGATCAGCAAAGCGGGGCGGTTCGGTCTCATAATGGCTTCATCCGGTCGGGCTTCAGCCGGGAATCCGGCCGCACCCGCTGGCGGTGCAGGGTGTAGAGGCCGCTGCCGACGATCAGCGCGATGCCGCAAAAGGCCACCGCATCGGGTGTTTCGCCCCAGATCAGGTAGCCGAGGACGACCGCGAAGACGACGACCGAGTAGCGATAGCCGGCGACCACGCCGACATCCGTCTGGCGGAAGGCGCGGATGATGCACAGGCTCCCGCCCGAGACGAGCAGCGCCGCCAGCGCCAGATAGAGCGTCTCGATCCGCCAGGCCGGTTGCCAGCTTTCGAGCGTCCCGAGGCTCAGGGCCATGAGGCCGCCGACAATGGTGGTGGTCAGAGCGATGATCGTGGCCGGAATGTCGGCGCTGATCCATCGGGTCATCACGTCGCGCGTCGCGGTCAGCCCGGCGCTTGCGAGCGCGACCAGCGCGGCGAGGTTGAAGCCGTCGGCATCCGGCCGGATCACGATCAGCACGCCGGCGAAGCCGACGCTGAGCGCCGCCGTGCGCCGCCAGCCGACCGTCTCGATCCGCAGCAGCACCGCCAGCACCACGATCAGCAGCGGCGAGGCCATGGCGATGGCGGTGACATTGGCGAGCGGCAGCATGCCGAGCGCCCAGATGAAGCAGAGTGCCACCGAAGCGTCGACCAGCCCGCGCAGCAGCAGGATCGGCCTCAGCCCCGAGCCGAGCTTGCGCCAGTCGCCCAGTATGGCGACAAGGGCCAGGGCGATCAGGATCGCGAAGCAGGTCCGCAGCGCCAGCGCCTGGCCGGCAGGGAACGCCGCGCGCGCGAGCTTCATCATGGCGTCGTTGGCGACGAACAGCGACATCGCCGCCAGCATGGCGAGGATTCCGCTGCGGTTCTGGGCGGCGGTGGCCAAGGCAGGTTCCAGTCCGGTCGGTAGGCTCAGGCGCCGCAGCGGGCGAGGGCCAAGCTAGAGAGATCTAAGGGAGAGAGATCGAAGGGCGTCTGGCCGCCGGTGCTGAGATCGGCGACGATCACGTCGTGACGAGGCGCGGTCATCGCTTGTTTTATGTCCTGGCGTCCGGCCGGCTGCTGCCGACAGGCTGGACAATCTAGTCCGGCGGGCCGGGCAGGGTCCATGCCCGCGCCGAGGGCAGCCGTATGCGCGCGCCGCGGGCAGCACGGGAAGCTGACCTTGCGGAATTTTGCTTCGGGTGGGTGGCCGAGAGGGTTTGTTAACCCTGTTCGCCGCATAGCTTGCAGGTTCGCGCTATTCCGGGATCGGCCTATGCTTGCTCGCTCAGTCCGGCGTCTGTTGGACCGTGTCGGCTCCGCCGCGCCGGTCGCGGTGCCGGCTGAGCCGGCCGCCGCAGTGCCCGCTCCGGCGCCGCCCGGCCCGCAGGCCGAAGCGCCGCTCGGCGAAGCCATCAACGAACTCGAGAACGATGTCGTGGCCGCCATGCGCCGGCTCAATGACGGGCTCGACCGGGCCGAGGAGTTCTCCGCCCGCTCGGAGGCCCGCTCGCGCGAGATCCATGGCGGCATGGCCGAGCTGCGCGACGTCACCTTCACCGCCAGCGCCAATTCATCGGCGCTCGCCAGCGCGACCCTGCAGGTTTCCGAGGCGGCCGAGCGCGTCGGTGCCTCGATGACGGGCGCCAGGGACATGCTCGACGCTGCTGCGACCCGCGCCGCCGAGGCGACGCAGATGATGAGCGACCTGGCGCTGGCGACCAGCGAGATCCGCTCGATCGTCGACGCCATCGCCGAGATCGCCCGCCAGACCAATTTGCTCGCCCTCAACGCCACCATCGAGGCCGCCCGCGCCGGCGAGGCGGGCCGCGGCTTCGGCGTGGTCGCGCAGGAGGTGAAGTCGCTCTCGCTCGAGGTCCGCGAGGCGGTCGACGACATCCGCGGCCGGGTCGACCGGCTGAACCAGACGGCGCAGGGCTCGGCCGCCTTCGTCAGCGACGCGTTCCGGCTGGTCGGTGACGTCAACCCCGTCATGGCGACGATCGGCGAGGCTTCGCATGAACAGGCGGCGGCCGCGGCCGAGCTCACGCGCAGCGCCGAGGTGACGGCGCGCTTTATCGAGACCGTCCAGCACCGCGTCAGCGACATCGACCGGGTCGCGCTCGCAGCTGCCGACGAGAGCGCCGGAGCGCGGCGCGCGCTCTCGGAGGGCGCCCGCCAGGCAGACGGCCTGCTCGAGCGTTTCGTCCCGACCTTGCGCCAGACCGTGTTCGCCGACCGGCGCCGGCATGATCGCTTCCCGGCCGAGTTCCCGGTCACTCTGAAGGTCGCGGGCGAGGTTTTCGCGCTCCAGACCATCGATCTCGGCTGCGGCGGCACGCTTCTCTCCGGCGGCGAGGATCTGCGCCTGCCGGTCGGGGCTCGGGGTGAACTGACGATCGACGGCCTGCCGGCGCTGGCCTGCCGGGTCAAGGCGAGGAGCGATCTCGGCCTGCATATCGCCTTCGAGATCGCCTTCGATGCCGACGACGGCCAGGGTCAGGCGGCGCTGCGCCAGCGCCTGGCCGAGGTCGAGGACGGCTACCGGCCGCTGATCGAACGGGCCCAGCTCTTTTCGCGGCAGGTGGCGCTGCTGTTCGAGGACGCCCTGAGCCAGCGCCGGCTGAGCGAGGACGAGCTGTTCGACACCGATTATGCCGCGCTGCCCGATACCGAGCCGCGGCAGTTCACCAATCGCGCGCTGCCCGTGCTCCAGGCGATCCTGCCGCCGGCGCTGGCGGAGGCATTGAGGAGCGATTCGCGCCTGGTCTTCACCGTGGCGATCGACCGCAACGGCTACATCCCGGTGCATCACCCGCAATATTCCCTGCCGCAGCGACCCGGCGATCGCGATTGGGACCCGGCCTATAGCCGCGACCGCCGCATCTTCGACGATCGCGCCGGCATCATGGCGGCGCGCTCGACCAGGCCGTTCCTGGTGCAGTCCTATCATCGCGACATGGGCGAAGCCGGCACCCAGCTGATGCGCGAGGTCGACGCGCCGCTGCGCGTCAACGGCCGCCATTGGGGCGGCGTGCGCATGGCCTACCGGATGTGAGAGCTTGCGGCAGCGGGCCTTGCGGGGTCCGCCGCCGCAAGTCGGGGCTCACGCTGCGGCGATCCCGCAGGTCAGGCCGTCGCAGCCGGCCTGATCGCCGCAGCTTGAGAGCCCGGCGCGCCGCGCGAAGAGCTTGGCGAGCGGGCTGTCGTGCTTCGCCATCACCCGCTCAGCCGCCAGCGCCTTTGCCAGCGAGCGCTCGCCGGCGCGCAAGGCCGCCTCGATCAGCGTCAGGTCGATGATGTCGCGCTGGGCATTGCTGCCGCCGAAGCGCGCGGCGATGGCGCGCACCGGCCGGATCAGCCGCACGGCATCGCCGTAACGGCCCTCGCCGAAGGCCTTGAGCGCCTGCATCAGCGGATAGCCGACCTGCTGCGTGAAATCGGCATTGTCGCTGGCGGCGAGCAGGGCGATCGACTGCGTCTCCAGCGTCTGCTCGGCGAGATCGCGCCGGCCGGCCCCGACAAAGGCCATCATGGCGTGGAAATCGTTGAAGGCGTAGCCGCCGGCGCTCCACCCCGCCTCGTATTGTCGCGCCAGCAGCTGCCAGCGCTGGCCGACATCGACGCCGCGCAGATGCAGCCGCCAGAGCATGGCGGAGGCGTCGATCAGGTCCATCATCTGCGGCGCGGCGACCGAGGTGATCGGCCCGTCGACCAGCTCCAGCACCTCGTCGATCTGACCGAGCTCGAGGTGATAGAGCGCCAGATGCCACCAGTTGTGGACGGCGAGGAAGCTGTCGGTCGTCCAGCTCGCCAGGTCCTCGCGCATGAAGGCGATGCCGTCGTCATGGCGGCCCTGCATCTCCAGCACATGGGCGACCGCATGCCGCGCCCAGCCATCGCCGGCCTCCGCGGCGAGCGCGGCGCGACCCTGGCGCTCGGCCTGCCCGTAGAGCCCGTTCTCCTCGAGTCCGAAGGCATGCATGCCGAGCATCGAATGGTGGCCGGGAGTCGTCTTCGACCAGGCCGGCAGCGCCCGCGCGATCCGATCCTTCAGCATGCGGCCATTGCCGGTGAAGTAGTCGATCTGATGCCCGGCGATCAGCGCCAGCAGGTCGCGCGGGTTTTCCAGCGCCACATCCTCGATGACGCGCGAGGCGAGGTGCCACTGGCCGGCGGCGAGATGGCGCAGCGCCGCCAGATGGCCGCGCTCCTGGGCGGTCCCCGGCAAGGCCTCCGCCGCCGCGATCGCCGCCCGCGCGACCGGGAGGGCTGCCGGGGCCGTGCCGAGCAGATAGAGCCAGGCCTTCAGCGCATGCGCCATGACGAAGCCGGGCCCGGCCGCGATCAGGCTCTCGGCCGCGCCGACCGGATCGCCGGCGTAGACGGAGAACTGCCGGATCGCGTCGGAATAGGCGAGGGCGGCGTCGGCGTTGGCGCCGGAGAGGGCGTGGCCGCGGATATCGGTGATGGTCATGGTGCGTCTTTCGATTTCAGAGGGGATGGAGCGAGGCGTTCAGGCCCCGGTTCGATCGGCGAGTTCGACACATTCGCGCAGCGGCACCCCGGCGACGGCGGCGCCGATCTGGATGCGGGTGATGCCGATATCGGCGAGCATGCGGTCGTCGAGCCGGGCCATGTCCGCTTCCGCGCGCCTCAGCATGCGGCGCCGGCCGGCGGCCCTGCACCAGGCTGCGAAGCCTGCGATCAGGCGGCCGGCCGATTGGGCGAGGTGCCGGCGGCCGGGCTCTGCGGCGAGCGGGAACTGGTAGGGACCGTGAATCTCGTTAAGCAGCTGGTTTCCGGGAATGCGCATCTGAAAGCCTCCAGGGGCTGGCTACCGCGGCCGGACCATCCGGGCGGCGGCATTGGAGGTGGTCTAGGCGGGGGCCATCAGCCCGGCATGGAAGCGGCGTGAAACTTGCGGTAAATCGACAGGAATTCCCTCTCGTCAGGGGTCCATCCATGGAAAGTTCGGCCGGCGTGCCGTGTTGCGAGGCCGCACGCTTCAGGCTCAGCCTGTTCGGTGGTTTCGACCTGCGCCATGAAGGCGGCGGCGCGGCCCTGCTGCCGACGCGCAAGGCGCAACTGCTGCTGGCCTATCTCGCCCTGCCGGCCGGGCTCGCCCATTCGCGCGAGAAGCTTGCCGGCCTGTTCTGGGGCGAGCGGCAGGAGGAGCAGGCGCGCGGCAGCCTGCGCAACGGCCTCGCCGCGATCCGCGCTCTGCTCGGCGCCGGGGCGCTTGGCGGCGAGCGCGACACCGTCGAACTCGTCCCGGGACTGATCGGGCTCGATGTCGACCGGCTGGCCGCCGCTGCCGCCGGCAGGGAGGACGTCACCGACGAGTTCCTCGGCCTCGTCCTGCGCACCGAACTGCTCGAAGGCGGCGTGCTGCCTTCGGAGAGCTTCGCCGAATGGCTCGCCTTCGAGCGCATGCGTTGCCGGGGCCTCGCGACCGCCGCGACACAGAAGGCGATTGCCGCGCATCGGCAGGCCGGGCGCTTCGGCCCGGCGATCGAGCTCGGCCAGCGCCTCGTCGCGCTCGATCCCCTGCGCGAACAGAGCCACCGTCTGCTGATCGAGTGTTATGCCGCCTCGGGCGAGCGGTCGCGCGCGATGACCCAGTTCCAGAACTGCCAGGACGTTCTTTCACGCGAACTCGGCGTCCAGCCTTCGGTCGAGACGACGACGCTGCTGCGCCGGATCGCCGATGCACCGGACCTGCCGGCGGTGCCCGTAACCGCTTCGGAACCGCTCGCCGCGCAATCCGCGCCGGCGCCAACGAGCTTCTCGATCGCGGTCCTGCCCTTCGTCAATCTCGGCGGCGACCCTGACCAGAACTTCATGGCCGAGGGTTTTTCCGAGGATCTGATCACCGAACTGTCGCGCCGGCGCGATTTCTCGGTCATCGCCCGCCAGTCGAGCTACCTGTTCTCGGGCAGGCCGGAGACCGCCTCGGTGGCAGCCGCCGAACTCTCGGCGCGCTATGCGCTGGCCGGCAGCCTGCGCCGGGCCGGCGAGCGCCTGCGCGTCACCGCGCAACTCATCGATTCCGCCGGCAACCGCTGCATCTGGGCCGAGCGCTACGACCGCGCCATGGCCGACATCTTCGCGATGCAGGACGAGATCGTCGCCGGCATCGTCGATCGCGTCGACGCCGAGGTCCGGCAGGACGAGCGCGAGCGCGCCGCCCGCAGGCTGCCGCGCGAGCTCGATGCCTGGGAGCTGTTCCATCGCGGCCTTTGGCACGTCTACCGCTTTACCCGCGACGACGTCGCCGCAGGCGAGGAACTGTTCCGCCGGGCGGTGGAGCGCGCGCCCGACTTCGCCTTGCCCCATGCCGGGCTCGGCTATGCCGCCTTCGTCCGCGCGGTCTGGTATTTTGCGCCCGATCCGCGACCGGTCCTCGCCGAGGGCATCGGCCATGCCGAGACGGCGGTGGTGCTCGATGGCGAGAACGCCTTCGGCCATTTCGCGCTGGGACGGCTCCTGACGCTCGCGGGCGAGATCGGGCGGGCGCTGCACCATCTGCGCCTGGCGATCGCGTTCAATCCCAGCTTCGCCCAGGCGCATTTCGGCCTGGCGCAGGCGCTGGTCTACGCCGCGCAGCCGGCGCAGGCGCTGGCGAGCATCGAGACCGCGCTCAAGCTGAGCCCCAAGGACCCGCTCTCCAGCATGTTCCTGACGCTGCGCTCCTTCTGCCATTACAGCCTCGGCGACTATGCCGCGGCGGAAGTGGCGGGGCGCACCGCGACGCAGTTGCAGATGCGCGAGACCTGGTCGCGGCTCGCGCTGGCGGCGGCGCTGGTCGAGCTCGGGCGGGTCGAGGAGGCAAGGCGCGCCGTCGCGGAAGCGAGGCGCATCGAGCCGGCCCTGTCGCTGGAAAGCTTCGGCCGTCTGGTCAGGCCGGTGTCGCCGGCCTTGCGCGAGCGCGTCTGGGCGGCGCTGCGCGCCGCCGGGATCGAGGCTCAGCCCGACGCCTGAACCCGCCCGCGGGCGAGGATCTCGTCGATCAGCCGCTGCGATGCCAGCGCACCTTCGCCGGTGACGACAGGCTCGCCGCCGTTCTCGATCGCATCGAGGAAATCCGCGATCACCGCCCGGTGCGCATCATGCGGAAAGTCCATGATGTTGGCGCCGCTGCCGGTGCTGCCCTCGGCTTCCACCACCTCGCTGCGCCCGTCGAGGAAGGAAAGCTGCAACCGACCGCCCGTCAGCGCGGCATGGCCCTTGCGGCCGATGATCTCGATGCGCTCGGGATGGCCGGGATAGGCGGCGGTGGTGGTGACCAGCGTCGCCGGCGCGCCATTGCTGGTCTCCAGCAGGGCGCCGACATAGTCCTCCGTCTCCATCGCGTGCAGGCCGGTGGTGCGGACCTGCGCGGCGACGACCTTCGAGACGCCGATCAGCGAGCGGAACAGGTCGAGCGAATGGATCGCCTGCGTCAGCAGCACGCCGCCGCCGTCGCGGGCCAGCGTGCCGCGTCCCGGCTCGTCGTAATAGGCCTGCGGCCGCCACCACGGCACCTGCAGCAGGGCGGCCTCGACCTCGCCGAGCTCGCCGCCGTCGAGCGCCGCCTTGAGGCGCAGGCTCGCCGGCCGGAACCGATGCTGCAGCACGACGCCGAAGACCTTGCCGGCCCGCCGCGCCGCCGCGACCAGCGCCTCGCCGCGGGCGACGGTCAATTCGAGCGGCTTTTCGACCAGCACATGCTTGCCGGCGGCCAGGCAGCGCGCCGAGACCTCGAGATGGCTCGATGGCGGCGTCAGCACGATCACCGCCTCGACGTTTTCGTCGGCGAGGACGGCCTCGATATCGGTCGTGCCGGGGAAGGGGAACTGCTGGCGGTAGGCGGCCAGCCGCTCGGGCGAGCGGCTGGCGACCCAGCGCACGTCGAGCCGCTCGGCGAGGTCGGCGAGGCTGCGCGAATGGGGCAGGGAGGCTGGCCCGAGGCCGATGACGGCGATGCCGATCTTGCGCTTCACGTCGGTCTCGTTCCTGTCTTGGGAAGGCGGACGGCCTGCGCCTGCGCCTGGAGGGCGAGCCGGCAGACGGTGAACATGTGCTGCTGCGAGGAGGCGGTCTCGCTCCGGTCGGCAATATCCGCGATCAGCCTGCGGAAATAGGTCAGCTTCTCGCCGGAGGCGTCGATATGGCGCGTTCCGGCGCTGTCGACGAGGAAGAGATGGTCGGTTCCCGGCCGCCCGGCGATGTCGACATATTTGCGCAGCTCGATGGTGCCCTTCGTGCCGAGGATGGTGAGGCGGCCATCGCCCCATGTCGGCAGCCCGTCGGCGGTGAACCAGTCGACGCGGATGAAGCCGGAGGCCCTGTCGCTGCGCAGCAGCACCTCGCCGAAATCCTCGTAATCCGGCAGGTCGGCCTCGCCGAAATGGCCGATGCCGGAAGCGACGATCTCGGCATCCTGCGAGCCGGTGAAATGCAGGAACTGGTCGATCTGGTGCGAGGCGATGTCGGCGAGGATGCCGCCGGCCTGCTCCTTCTCGAAGAACCAGTCCGGGCGGATCGCGCGGTTGAGCCGGTGCGGGCCCAGGCCGACCGTCTGCACCACGCGCCCGATCGCGCCGTCCGCGATCAGCTTGCCGGCGACGATGGTCGAGGGCACGACGAAACGCTCCGAGAAGCAGATCGAAAAGATCCGGCCCGTCTCGGCCACAGTGGCCTCGACCTCGGCGAGCTGGGCGAAGGAGGTCACGCCCGGCTTGTCGACCATCGCGTCCTTGCCGGCGCGCATCGCTTTGACAGCGAGCGGCGCGCGCTCGGAAGGAATGCCGGCGCAGACGACGAGGTCGACCGAGGGGTCATCGAGCAGGCGCTCGCCCGCCATCTCCTTGAGCTGCGGAAAGCGCTCGCGAAAGCCCGCCAGCACGCGCGCATCGCTGGTCTGCGGATCGAAGCCGGCGCAATCCGCGCCGGCTTCGAGAAGGCCGCCGACCATATGGTAGACATGGCGATGGTCGAGGCCGATGGCAGCGAAGCGCATGCTATTTCGGCGCGTGCCCGGCGCCGATCTCCTGGTCCCAGCGCCGGAAGGCGGCGACCAGGCGCTCGGGCGTCAGCGGCGGGCGGGTCGGCAGGCTGCCGATCAGTCCGTCATATTCGGGGCGGCCATATTCCTTGATGACGTCCTGGCTCTCCTTCGGTGCCATGGCGAGCGTCACGCCCTTCACCGCCGGGCCGGGATAGAAATAGCCCTTGTCATAGGTCGCGGCCTGCGCCTCCGGCTTCAGCATGTGGGACATCAGCGCCAGGATCACCGGGATCTTCGCCGCCGCGACACCCTTGGGGATGCACATGAACTGGGTGTCGGGGATCCAGTGCGTGTTGGCGAGGACGAAGACCTTGGCCTCCTTCGGCACGATGCCGAGCGCCCGCGGGTTGATGTCCCAGCCCAGCGTCGAGACGATGACGTCGCGCGTGCCTTCGCCGAGCTCCTTCATCGTCGGCGTGGTGCCGCCGGGATAATAGTCGATGCCGGTGCCGAGTTCCTTGAGATAGGCCCAGCTCTTGGTCCAGCCGTTCATCGGGTCGCTCGGGTCGCTGTCGCCGAGGATGTAGGGCAGGCCCTGCAGGAAGGTCCAGCCGGGACCGGAGTTGAGCGGCCGGGCATAGGTGAAGCGGTTCTTGTTCTGCTTCACATAGGCGAGGAACTCCTCGGCCGTCTTGGGCACGGTCTTCAGCCGGTCGGCGGCATATTCGAACAGCGGCCCCGACGGCGAATAGACCACCGCGACGCCTTCGTTCTGGCCGAAATTGCGCTGCATCATCAGCGCCTGCTCGTGATAGATCTCCTCGGCCTTGGGCAGGGCGGCGGTGTGCGACTTCCAGACGTCGACCCAGAGACCCTGCTGGACGCCGTCCGACATCGCGCCCGGCCCGGTCAGCACCATGTCGATGTCGACGCGGTTGGCGTCCTGCTGGGCCTTGAGCTTGGCCGGCAGTTCGGGCGAGGGCGCGCGCGAGAAATTCAGGCGCGAGATCAGCTTCGGATTGTCCTTGGCGAATTTCTCGATCGCGGCCTGGGTCAACTGCAGGTTGCCGGCGACGTCGATGATGTTGAGCGCCACCGGGCTCGCCGGGGCGGCCTGGGCGAAGGCGCCGGTCGCCTGAAGCGCTGCGAGACTGGATGCGCCGGCGACGACGCTGCGACGTGTCAGATTGACCATGTCTTCTCCCCGTTCCTGGCCTGCTGTCGGCGCCGCCTGAGTGGCGGCGGCTCGCGGCCTTGACATGTATACTAGTGCACCAGTCTCGCGGCGTGCAAGATGCGGCAGGAGCAGGGCGGGGATGTGTGGGGCTGGGTTGGTGGCGGTTGCCCACCCCTGAGCGGTGTCAGGGGCGCTATGGGTGGGAAGCTGACTTTGGCTTCGTGCCGACCAGCCTTCCCGTCCAAGATCATCGCAGAGACTCGTCCAACTGGCGGATCAGTTCTCCGACCCGCCCACCGCCGGGCGGGGCTCCCGGATAACGCCTCAGGACGTCCACCACCACGGAATGCGCAAGGATCCGCGACTGCGCGATGCAGTCAGCTCCGACGGTGGGGTCGCTGCCGGCGGAGAGCTCGAACGCTCGAGCGGCATGGGCGGCTGACCCCAGGATATGCTTGACCTGAGTCGCTTTCGCCAGGGGGTGGAGGAACGCCGCACCGGCGGCGGCCAGCGCCGCGCGCGCCGCGTCGCTCGCGGCAGCCTGGCCTGCATCGCGGGCGTCCTGGGCCGCCTGTTGCGCCGCCCATGCGCCGTCGCGTAGCGCTTTGGTCCGCTCGGCGCCATCCGCGAAGGCCTGCGCCGCGTCTATCGCGGCTCGTGGGCGCAGATCGTCAGGGCGTTCCCGTTCGAAGAGCGCCAACGCCGGCCGCGCGCACGCCACCGCGAAGCCGGCGACCGCCCGCAGTTCGGACCGGCTGAGTTCGATCATTGCGGAGTCATCCGCCATGGCGCCGTCCTTTCGCACAGGCGACGAAATCTCAATGGGGTTCGGATCGACCGGCGTTCATGGCTGCCGGGCGCTGAGACCCGCCGCGCAAAAGCGGGGCTTTTCAACGTCCGCCACGGGTCGAAAGCAGCCGCGCCTATAGGCCAGAGTGCGATAGCACGGTTCCTGGCAAGCTCTGCGATTCGGTCTGGCGCAGGCCGCTCGGCCCTAGCCCCCGGTCACGCTCATATGCCGGCCCACCGCCGCCCTCGGCCGCCTCCGGTCGATGACGAAGTCATGGCCCTTGGGCTTGCGCGAGATCGCCTCTTCCATGGCGCGGTAGAGCGCCGCGTCGTCGCTGGAGGCGCGGATCGGGCTGCGCAGATCGGCGGCGTCCTCCTGGCCGAGGCACATATAGAGCGTGCCGGTGCAGGTCAGGCGCACCCGGTTGCAGCTCTCGCAGAAATTATGGGTCATCGGCGTGATGAAGCCGACGAGCCCGCCGGTCTCGGCGACCTTGACGTAGCGGGCCGGCCCGCCGGTCCGGTAGGGATCGTCGGTGAGCGCGTAGCGGTCCATCAGCCGGGCGCGCACCACCGAGAGCGGCAGGAACTGGTCGAGCCGCGCCGGCTCGATCTCGCCGAGCGGCATCACCTCGATCAGGGTCAGGTCCATGCCGAGCCCATGGGCCCATTGCATCAGCCCCTCGATCTCGTCCTCGTTGACGCCCTTCAGCGCCACCGCATTGATCTTGACGCGCAGGCCGGCGGCACGGGCCGCCTCGATCCCGGCGAGCACCTTGGCGAGGTCGCCCCAGCGCGTGATCTTGCGGAACTTGTCCGGGTCGAGCGTGTCGAGCGAGACGTTGACGCGGCGAACCCCGCAGGCCGCGAGTTCGGCGGCATAGCGGGCGAGCTGCGAGCCATTGGTGGTCAGCGTCAGCTCGTCGAGCGCGCCCGAGGCGAGATGGCGCGAGAGCGAGCGGAACAGGTTCATGATGTCGCGCCGGACCAGCGGCTCGCCGCCGGTGATGCGCAGCTTGCGCGTGCCGCGCGAGACGAAAGCGGTGGCGACGCGGTCGACCTCCTCCAGCGTCAGCAAATCGCGCTTCGGCAGGAAGGCCATGTCCTCCGACATGCAGTAGACGCAGCGGAAATCGCAGCGATCCGTCACCGAGATGCGCAGATAGGAGATGTCGCGGCCGAACGGGTCGGTCAGTGGCGCGCGCGTCAAAGGTTTCACCGGATCGTGCAGCACGAAAGCCCTGGTCCTCGGCTGGTCATGGCGGCCGGTGCGCGGCGGGTGCGCCGGCCGTCCCATTGATATAGGCAGAGAGCATCGTCACCGCCACGGGCGAGTCAAGCGCACGCAAGGCCGCATCCGGCCTGGGGAAACACGAAGATGTCAGATTGGCCGAGCGAGATCAGGCTGTCGAAGGACCGCCGCACCCTGCATGTCACTTTCGAGGGCGGCGAGAGCCATGCCATTTCGGCCGAGCTCCTGCGCGTCGAGAGCCCATCGGCCGAGGTCCAGGGCCATGGCCCGACCCAGAAGCAGACCGTGCCGGGCAAGCGCGAGGTCGAGATCCTCAAGGTCGAGCCGGTCGGCCATTATGCCGTCCGGCTGACCTTCGACGACATGCACGACACCGGCATCTATGGCTGGGATTATCTGCGCGAGCTCGGCCGCGATGGCGAGGCCAGGCTGCAAGCCTATCTCGACGCGCTCGAGGCGAAGGGGCTTTCAAGGGAGCGGAAGGGGCGACACTGATCCCTGGTCGACTTCACCTGCATCCCCGTCATCCCGGCCGCAGCGAAGCGGAGCGCCGGGATCCATCGTAGCGTGCGACGCCCTTCGATGGATTCCGGAGCAGCGCCGCTTTCGCGGCTTGTCCGGAATGACGGAAATGGGGAGTACGGAAAGGCGAAAGGCCGGCGCGAGCCGGCCTTTCGTCGACGAAATCCGAAGCGAGTGCGTTCAGCGGGCGACGACGACCCGGGTGCCGATCTTGGCGCGCTCGTAAAGGTCGATCACGTCCTCGTTCAGCATGCGGATGCAGCCCGAGGAGACGGCCTGGCCGATCGTCTCCGGCTCGTTCGAGCCGTGGATGCGGTAGAGCGTCGAGCCGAGATAGAGGGCGCGCGCGCCCATCGGGTTCTCCGGGCCGCCAGGCATGAAGCGCGGCAGGTCGGGCCGGCGCTTCAGCATCTGGGACGGCGGGGTCCAGGTCGGCCATTCGGTCTTGCGGGAGATGGTCTGCGTGCCGGCCCAGTCGAAGCCGGGGCGGCCGACGCCGACGCCGTAGCGCACGGCCTTGCCATCGGGCAGCACATAATAGAGGCGGCGCTCGGTGGTGTTGATCACGATCGTGCCGGGACGATGCTTGCCGGAATAGGAAACGATCTCGCGCGGGATGGCGGTCGCCTGGGCCTTGGCCGGGTCGGCATATTGCATCAGCGGCTGGCGGGTCAGCGGGTCGATCTCGGCGACAGCCAAGGTCGCGCTCGCCGATAGGCACGCGCCGGCGATCAGAACCAGGTTCAGGAAACGGGTCATTGCGGCCTCAAACGGGACAGGGAGCGGTGGCGCGGGAGGAAAAGGTGACGGAAAAACGTCAACAATTCCCAAAATTTCTGGCAGAAGCGCATCTGCGGCGCAATCGATCGACGATCACATCGGCGCGACCCTTCGCGTTTCGGCGCACCCGTTGCGGCATGGCAACAGGCCTTTCGCCCTGCCACGCTCTTGGCGCAATCTGGCCGGCTTTCGCGAGCGGGCGCGGCGAGGCGTGATTTGCCGGGCGGCGAACGCGATGTGATGGAACTGGCAGGCTCCTCGGAACGTTTGCCTTGCGCCTGCCGGCTTCACCGGGCAGGCCGCACAGGACCTGCCTCATGACGACAGACGAGACCGAGGAACAGCGCATCATCCGGATTGCGCGCGCCATGTGCAGATCGGCGAGGATCGACCCGGACTCGACCATCGACGAGCGCCGCCTTCTGTCGATCATGCGGGAGCAGCCGGGCTCCTCAAGACCGCAGCCGGCCTGGACGGCGTTCCGAGCCCATGCCGCGGCCTTCGCGGCCCAGCATCCGCCCGAGATGGTGGCGGCGCTGTAGGGCTTTTGCGCAGCCATTCCGGGATGTCTCGCCGCAGCCTTGCGATTTCCCGGCGGAAGACGGGCCGCGGCGGCATCGGCATTCTTGACGCGGCCACGCGCGCGCCCTAGGAGAGCCGCTCCGGGCGATTAGCTCAGCGGTAGAGCACTCCCTTCACACGGGAGGGGTCACAGGTTCGATCCCTGTATCGCCCACCATTCCGACGGTTTTTTCTGTTCTCGCCGGGGCTGTTCGCCTCGGGCAAGAGATGGCCGAGCAGCGCAATGCCGGCCTTGCGGCGGTTGCAGGTCCTGCCCGCCATCCTGCGCCTTCGGACCGAACTACATCTGTCATCCCGGCGAAGCCGCGCGGTCCGGAATCCATGCCGGATCGGTTCAGGCATGGAACGCGGGTCTCCATCCGGTCGCCCGGGACGACTGAACCTCGTCAGACGCCCCCAATGCAACGTGCTTCTAGCGCAGGACGGCCCGCACCGCTTCCGGCAGCTCGTCGAAATGCTGGATGACGCGGTCGGGCGAAAGCGCCTCGACCGGCACGTCGGTATAGCCGAACGGCACGCAGATCACCGGCAGCCCGGCGGCGCGGGCGGTGTCCACATCGGTGCGGGAATCGCCGATCATCACTGCCCGGGCCGGATCGGCGCCGGCCTGCGCGATGGTCTGCGTCAGATGGCGCGGGTCGGGCTTGAAGAACGGGAAGCTGTCGCGCCCGGCGATCGCGGCGAAGCGCCCGGTGATCGAAAAATGGTCGAGGATCAGGCGGGTGTGCAGGATCGGCTTGTTGGTGCAGACGCCGAAGACGAAGCCTTCTTCGGCGAGCGCGTCGAGCGCCCCCGGGACGCCGTCATGGATGAAGCTGTTGGGCGCGACCGCCCCGGCATAGATCGTCAGGAAATCCTCGAACAGCAGTTCCAGCTTCTCCGCCGGAAGCGGCCGGCCGCTGACCTTGAAGCCGCGTTCGAGCAGCGCGCGTGCTCCGGCGCCGACGAGTTCGCGGGCCCGTTCCACCGGCAGCGCCGGCAGGCCCTCGCGCTCGAGGATGACGTTGAGCGTGCGCATGATGTCGGGGGCGGTTTCGGCAAGCGTGCCGTCGAGATCGAAGACGACGATGGGAGGCAGGGGCATGGCGGTCTCTGTGGCGGCGTTCGCCGGCTTAAAGGCCTTCGGTCGCGGCTTGGCAAGGGCCGGCCGTCGCCCCTCGCCATCTGGCCGCTTTGGCTTGCCCGGCAATTGCCGGGCACAATCTGGCCGGGTGGCGTGGTATCCTGCCCACGAATCGTCGAAGAGGTCGAAGCCGTGTCGAATCTCGTGAAACATCCGAAGCGCGCGACCGGCCGGGCGCTCGTCTTCGCCAGCCTGGCGGCGGCGCTGCTCGCCGGCCCTGCCGTCGCCGCGCCTTTCGAGTTCGCGCCGGCGCCGCAGACCGATCTCAACCGGGTCTACCGCGTCGACAAGGCGACCGGCGAGGTCGGCGCCTGCCAGTTCCAGCTCAAGGAGGGCGGCATCGGCCTCACCGCCTGCTTCCCGGCGGGGGAGGGGGCGGGACCGCAGCCGCCGAGCGACTATGTCCTGATCCCTTCACGGCATGAGCGCGAAGGCGGCATCTTCCGCGCCAATGTCCGCACCGGCGAGATGAGCATCTGCTACGTCTTCGACGACAAGGTGGTCTGCACGCCGCAGGGCAAGTGAGCGCGCCATGGCCGCCGCTCGCGGAGCGGTTTTCGACCTGACCCAACCGTCATTGCGAGTGTAAGCGAAGCAAGCCAGGAGGGCTCGCTCGACGCCCCCTGGATTGCTTCGTCGCTTCGCTCCTCGCAATGACGGCGACGGCCATCCGGCTTTCGCTATCGGCAAGTCGCATGCCGGCATGCTAGAGGCCCGGAACCCGCCCCCAAACGGCCGAGGCCCGCCATGCTCTCTCTCACTGACCCGACCCTTCTTCGCTCGCAGTGCCATGTCGATGGCGCCTGGATCGGGGAGGGCGTCGATGCGGTCGACAACCCGGCGACGGGCGAGCTGCTCGCGAAAGTGCCGCGCTTTGGGGCCGACGAAACCACTGCCGCGGTCGAGGCCGCCTCGCGGGCCTTCAAGCCCTGGGCGAAGAAGACTGCAAAGGAACGCTCGCAGATCCTGCGCAAATGGTTCGAGCTGATCATGGCGAACCAGGAGGACCTGGCGCAGATCATGACGGCCGAGCAGGGCAAGCCGCTGGCGGAGGCCCGCGGCGAGGTCGCCTATGCCGCCTCCTTCGTCGAGTTCTATGCCGAGGAAGCCAAGCGCATCTATGGCGAGACGATTCCCTCGCCCTTCCCGAATTCGCGCATCATCGTGCAGAAGCAGCCGGTCGGCGTCTGCGCCGCGATCACGCCGTGGAACTTCCCGGCGGCGATGATCACCCGCAAATGCGCGCCGGG
>NZ_JAKFED010000011.1:0-2014 GCF_036675845.1 Allobosea sp.
GTCGGCGCCGGCGAGACCTTGGCCGCGGCGCTCGCCTCGCTGCTGGCCAGCGGACAGGATCTGCACCTCGCCGTGTCCGAGGCGCTGAGCTTCGTCGACCAGTCCCTCGATGCCGGCTTTCGGCCCGGCATGGGCAATGTGGTGCCTGACCGCTTTTTCTGGGCGCTCCCCGAAGGCGAGGAAGCGGTAGAAGGCGAAGGGCCGCCGGGCGAAGTCCTGCTCGAAGACCCTCCGGCGGCGGAACGCGGCCCGCGGCGCATTCACTGATTCGCGTGTCTCCGATGGCCGATTCCTCCGGCGCGCGTGGCGCTGCTGCGTCACAAACCGAAGGCTCTCGCAGCGCAGGGCTCTTCGAGCGAGCCCAGCGCAGCATTCCCGGCGGCGTCAATTCTCCCGTGCGCGCCTTTCGAGCCGTCGGCGGCACACCGCGCTTCATCCAGCGCGCCGAAGGCCCCTACCTGTGGGATGCGGACGGCAAGCGCTACATCGACTACATCGGTTCCTGGGGGCCGATGATCCTGGGTCATGGCCATCCGGCCGTACTCGAAGCAGTGCAGCAGGCGGCACGCGACGGCTTCAGCTTCGGCGCGCCGACCGAGCGCGAGGTCGAGTTGGCCGAAGAGATCCTCGAGCTCGTTCCTAGCGCCGAGCAGGTGCGCTTGGTGAGCTCGGGCACCGAAGCCGCAATGAGCGCATTGCGCCTTGCGCGTGGCGCAACCGGGCGCGCGAAGATCGTCAAGTTCGAGGGCTGCTACCACGGCCATGCCGACGCGTTGCTGGTCAAGGCCGGCTCGGGCCTGGCGACCTTCGGTCACCCGACCTCCGCTGGCGTGCCGGCTGAAGTCGTGCAGCACACGCTGGTCCTGACCTACAACGACGTCGCTCAGCTCGAAGCCGCTTTCGATGCACACGGCGCCGAGATCGCCTGCGTGATGATCGAGCCGATCGCCGGCAACATGAATTTCGTGCGCGCGGGCGTTCCCTTCATGCGGCGGCTGCGCGAGTTGTGCACGCGGCACGGGGCGCTGCTGGTGTTCGACGAGGTGATGACCGGATTTCGCGTCGCGCTGGGCGGCGCGCAGAGTCTTTATGCGCAGCAGATCCCGGGTTTCAAGCCGGACCTCAGCGTGTTCGGCAAGGTCATCGGCGGCGGCATGCCGCTGGCTGCCTTCGCCGGGCCGCGCGCCGTGATGGAACTGCTGGCGCCGCTCGGTCCGGTGTATCAGGCCGGCACGCTGTCGGGCAACCCGGTGGCCACCGCCTGCGGGCTGGCCACCTTGCGGGAGATCCAGAAACCCGGCTTCTTCGAAGCCCTCACGCGCAGCACGCGCAGCCTCACCGACGGTCTGCTGGACGCCGCGAGCGAAGCCGGTGTGCCTATGGTGGGCGATTGCGAAGGCGGCATGTTCGGGTTCTTCTTCCTGCAAGACGCCGGGTCGGCGCAGGCCGGCCTGCCGCAGAACTACGCGCAGGTCATGGCCACCGACGGCGACCGCTTCAACCGTTTCTTCCACGGCATGCTCGAGCGCGGCGTCTACCTCGCGCCGGCGCTGTACGAAGCCGGCTTCGTCAGCGCGGCACACACGCCGGCCGATATCGAGGCAACGCTCGCGGCGGCGCGCGCCGCGCTGCGCTGATCGTCGGGCGCGTTTTCCCCACAACCTATCTCCGGTCAGCACCGGCCTGCCTGTAAGCGCCCATGCACCTTCACATCCTCGGCATCTGCGGCAGTTTCATGGGCGGCTTGGCAGCCTTGGCTCGCGAAGCCGGCCACAAGGTCACCGGCTGCGACGCGAGCGTGTATCCGCCGATGAGCGAGCAACTGCGTGCGCTCGACATCGAGCTGATCGAAGGCTTCGGCGCCGATCAACTCGCGCTTGCCCCCGACTTGTTCGTGATCGGCAACGTGGTCTCGCGCGCCAAGCCCGATCAGTTCCCGCTGATGGAGGCCATCCTCGACGCCGGCCTGCCCTACACGAGCGGGCCGCAGTGGCTGGCCGAGCACGTGCTGCAG
>NZ_JAKFED010000082.1:0-43624 GCF_036675845.1 Allobosea sp.
GAGCCCGCGCGACCAGGCGAAGATCGAGGCGATCGAGTTGGTCGAGGTCTCCTTGCCCTTCTGGTGCTCGCGATAGTGGCGGGTCACCGTGCCGTGCGCGGCCTCGGCCTCGACGGTCTTGCCATCCGGCGTCATCAGCACCGAGGTCATCAGGCCGAGCGAGCCGAAGCCCTGCGCCACCGTGTCGGACTGCACGTCGCCATCATAGTTCTTGCAGGCCCAGACATAGCCGCCCGACCACTTCATCGCCGAGGCGACCATGTCGTCGATCAGGCGGTGCTCATAGGTGATGCCGAGCTTGTCGAACTGCGCCTTGAACTCGGCCTGGTAGATCTCCTCGAAGATATCCTTGAAGCGCCCGTCATAGGTCTTGAGGATGGTGTTCTTGGTCGAGAGATAGACCGGGTACTTGCGCAGCAGGCCGTAGTTCAGCGAGGCGCGGGCGAAGTCGCGGATCGAATCGTCGAGATTGTACATCGCCATGGCGACGCCGGCCTCGGGGGCCTTGAAGACCTCCTTCTCGATGACCTTGCCGTCCTCGCCGACGAACTTGATCGAGAGCGTGCCCTTGCCGGGGAACTTGAAGTCGGTCGCGCGGTACTGGTCGCCATAGGCGTGGCGGCCGATGACGATCGGCTGGGTCCAGCCCGGCACCAGGCGCGGCACGTTCTTGCAGATGATCGGCTCGCGGAAGATCACGCCGCCGAGGATGTTGCGGATCGTGCCGTTCGGCGACTTCCACATCTGCTTCAGGTTGAATTCCTTCACGCGCGCCTCGTCGGGCGTGATCGTGGCGCACTTCACCGCGACACCGTGCTTCTTGGTGGCGTTGGCGGCATCGATCGTGACCTGGTCGTCGGTCTTGTCGCGGTTCTCGACGGAGAGGTCGTAATAGTCGAGCTCGAGATCGAGATAGGGGAAGATCAGCGTGTCCTTGATCTTCTGCCAGATGATGCGGGTCATCTCGTCGCCGTCCATGTCGACGACGGGATTGGCGACCTTGATCTTGCTCATGTGAATACGACCCCTGCTTCTGGCCAGTCTGGAACGGTCCCGAACTGCGGCTTGAGGCGCCGCAGCAGGCTCGCGCGCTTCCTAGCGGGTTAAGGCCGCAGGGGGAAGCCGGCCTTTTGGGCAGGAGGCCGGGCCGCAGCCAAGCTTCTTCCGCAAACCGGCCTGGCGGCAAAGCGCTTCCTGCCATGCGGCCGGCGATCTAGTTTGCGGGCATGACAAACGCCTCGACCCGACTCGCCCTCGTCACCGGCGGCACCCGTGGCATCGGCGCCGGCGCCGCCCTCGCCCTCGCCCAGGCCGGCTACCAGGTGCTCGCCACCGGCCTCACCGACGAGGAGGTCGCCGCCACGCCGGCCCATATCGCCATCCGCCATGCCCGGCTCGACGTTACGAAGGACGATCAGGTCGCCGCCATCGTCGCCGGCTGCGAACGCATCGACGCGCTGGTCAACTGCGCCGGCATGATCCAGCGCGGCGGCAAGGAATTCGAGATCGAGGCCTTCCGCCTGACGCTCGAGGTCAACCTCACCGGCAGCATGCGGATGTGCGTGGCGGCCAAAGAGAAGCTCGCGGCGAACCAGGGCGCCATCGTCAACACCGCCTCGATGCTGACCTTCCACGGCTCGCCCTTCGCCCCGGGCTACGCGGCCTCGAAGGGCGGCGTCGGGCAACTCACCAAGTCGCTCGCCGCCGCCTGGGCCGCCGACGGCATCAGGGTGAACGCGGTCGCGCCCGGCTGGATCGCCACCGAGCTGACAAGGCCGCTGGTCGAGGACGCAGAGCGCTCGGCGCCGATCCTGGCGCGCACGCCGATGAACCGCTGGGGCGAGCCGGCCGATATCGGCGGCGCCATCGTCTTCCTGCTCTCGGACGCGGCGCGTTTCGTCACGGGCACGATCCTGCCGGTCGATGGCGGCTATCTCGCGATCTGAGACCCGGCCGCCGCGTCGCGGGGAAACGTCATGCGATCAACGACATGGCCTGCATTCCGGATTCGGCCTAGGAAGTGCCTGAATCGAAAGCTCAACACGGGAGAGACGCCATGAACAAGGTCAGCCCGACCCCGGTCGCCGCCTCGGAGGCCGAACGCTGGACGCCCTACCGCCATCCGCAGCCGAAGGAATCACCGCCGGAGCTGGTGATCCCCAACGTCATTCCAGAGGATGAGCGTGTCTGGGTGCCGGTCGACGACAATGTCTGGTTCCGCCCGCTCTGCTTCTCGGCGACGCGCGGCTACTGGATGAACCTGCTCAAGGTCCGGCGTGCCGGCGTGCTCTCGCGCCACCGCCATCCCCAGCCGGTGCATGGCTATGTGCTGAAGGGCAAGTGGCGCTATCTCGAGCATGACTGGGTCGCGACCGAAGGCGCCTATGTCTACGAGGCACCCGGCGAGACCCATACCCTCGTGGTCGATCCCGATGTCGAGGAGATGATCACCATGTTCCAGGTCAATGGCGCGATGATCTATGTCGACCCGGACGGCAAATGCCTCGGCTATGACGACGTCTTCACCCGCATCGACAAATGCCGGGCGCACTATGCCGGCAACGGCCTCGGTGCGGACTATGTGGACCAGTTCATCCGCTGAAGCGGCGAAGGGCCGTCATGCTCGGACTTGATCCGAGCATCTCCTTCCGGAGATTCTCGGGTCGCCGCTGCTCGGCGCCCGAGAATGACGCCGCATCTTCCTCGAAGACGAAAAATTCAGCGCCCGAGCTTGGCGAGTTCGACCGCGGCGCGCAGCTCGATATGCGCCAGCACCTCGTCGAGGCGCGGATCGTCGGTCGTCTCGCGGCGCGCCGACAGCATCGTCTTGAGGCGCTCCAGCTCGGCGATCTGGACCCGGCCGGAGAGCAGCGCCGCCTTCAGCCGGTCGAGACCGTCGAGCAGGTCGTGGCCGCGGCGCGCCTGACGGCGGCGGCGCTCCTGCCCGTCCTCCTCCGCCTGCACCAGCAGCAGGCCGTCGAGCGCGCCCGCATGACTCACCGTCGAAGATTGCGTGCTCGCCGCGCTCTCGCGTCCCGGCAGGCTGAAACTCGTGCCGCTCGCGGCCTTGCCGCGGCTCGCCGCGCCGGTCGGGGTGATGCCTGCGCGCTGGTCGATGCGGATCATGGCACTCTCGGGATCGGTTCGAATTGGCGGTCCATTGCCGCCCGACCCTGCCTCCTTCTTGCCGGCGGCATGGTTAACGAGCGGTAAACGACCCGGCAGGAATTGCCGCGCCCGGCAGGTTTGGGCAGGTCGGCATCCGGAACCCGATCAGGCCGGATATCCTTAAACTTCTGATTAAGAACGGTTTTTGCTTTTTTCCGATCTGGCACGGGGTTCGCAAGGCGTTTGCCGCCTGAAGATTTCCCTGACCCGGTGGCTGCATGTTCGCCCTTCTCCCGATCCGCCATCTGCTGACGCCGGCCGCAGCCCTGCTGCTGCTCGCCGGCGCCGCATGGGCGGCGGACCTGGCGCCGCGGCCGGGACCGGGGCCGGCGCGCACCCTGGGTGGCGGCGGGGCCGCGGCGAACGTCGCTAGCGCCTCCTTCGGCGGCACCCATGGCACCTCTCCCGGCACCGGCGGGGCGCTTTCGCGCATCAAGGACCTCGCCACGATCGAAGGCGTCCGGTCCAACCAGATCCTCGGCTACGGCATCGTCGTCGGCCTCAACGGCACCGGCGACACGCTGAACAACGCCCCCTTCACCAAGCAATCGCTGCAGGCGATGCTGGAGCGGCTCGGCGTCAACACCCGCGGCGCCAATATGCGCACCGCCAACGTCGCCGCGGTGATGGTGACGGCGAACCTGCCGCCCTTCGCCACCCAGGGGACGCGGGTCGACATCACCGTCTCGGCACTCGGCGACTCCAAGTCGCTGCAGGGCGGCACCCTGCTGGCGACGCCGCTGCTCGGTGCCGATGGCGAGGTCTATGCCGTCTCGCAGGGGCCGGTCGCGATCTCCGGATTCTCGGCCGAGGCGGAGGCCGCCAAGATCACCCGCGGCGTGCCGACGGTCGGCCGTATCGCCAATGGCGGCATCGTCGAGCGCGAGATCGACTTCGCCCTGAACAAGCTCAAGACTCTGCGGCTGTCGCTGCGCAACCCCGACCTCACCACCGCCCGGCGCGTCGCGGCCGCGATCAACGATTTCATCGGCGGCGATTCCGCCGAGCCGACCGATCCCTCGACGATCGTGCTGCAGATCCCGCCGCGCTTCCAGGGCAACATGATCCGCCTGCTCACCGATATCGAGCAGCTCCGCGTCGAGCCCGACCAGGGCGCCCGGGTCGTGATCGACGAGCGCTCGGGCATCATCGTCATGGGCCGGGACGTGCGCGTCTCCACCGTCGCCATCGCCCAGGGCAATCTGACCGTGACGATCTCCGAGGAGCCGCAGGTCAGCCAGCCCAACGAGTTCGCCAACGGCCGCACCGTCGTCGTGCCGCGCAGCAGCGTCAAGGTCGACACCGAGGGCGGCAACAAGCTCGCCCTGGTCAAGGAGAGCGTCACCCTGCGCGAACTGGTCGACGGCCTCAATGCGCTGGGCATCGGCCCACGCGACCTGATCTCCATCCTGCAAGCCATCAAGACAGCCGGCGCGCTGCAAGCCGAAATCGAGGTGATGTAATGAGTGCCCTCGCCATTCCCGCCGCCAAGCTCGCGCTCGGCGCCGCCGCCAGCCTCGCCAACGGCATCGCCGGCGCCTTCGACGCCGCCAAGGCGGCCAAGGCCAAGAAGGCGGCCGACGAGTTCGAGACGGTCTTCCTCGAGAACTTCACCAAGAGCATCATGGACTCCAGCGAGACCGAGGGTCCGCTCGGCGAGAACGGCACCGGCGGCGGCATCTATCGCTCGATGCTGACCCAGGAATATGCGCGCAACCTGCAGAAGGCCGGCGGGCTCGGACTGTCCGACGACATTCTGCGCAACCTGATCGAGGTCCAGGCCAAGGCCTCGGGCAGCAGCGCCGAGGCGGGCAGCAAGGCCGGAGGCGGCAATGCTGGCTAGGCCGCGCGTCATCGACGAGCGCCCGCGTGTCGGAACCGCCATCGAGGCCGAAGGATTGATCGAGGCGGTGATCGAGGCGCTGGGCTCGCTGTCGCATGTCGTCGGCGAGGAGACTGCGCTGATCAAGGCCGGCAGGCTCAAGGACGCGATGGAGCGCGAGCCGCGCAAATCCGAGCTCGCGGGCATCTATATGAAGGGCGTCGAGCAGATCAAGCTGAACGCCGTGGCGCTGGCCCGCTTCGTCCCGGAGAAGGTCAAGCGCCTGAAGGCGGCACATCTCGCCTTCCAGGATCTGATCGAGACCAATCAGGCGGTCCTGGCGACGGCGCGGGCGGTGTCGGAATCGATCGTCCGGGATCTCGCCGCCGATGCCAACCGGCCGGCCAGGGCGGCGGGCTACGGCCCGGCGGCGACGGTCGGAGCCGGCGTCTTCGCGCGGCCGAATGCGGGGCCGATGGTGATCTCGAAGAGCCTGTAGGGCCTGATCCGCCTCTGCGCGAATGACCCCACTCGGAAAATCCTTAACCAGAAGCGGCCCTTAGCAGCCAATCCTTCACAGTTTACCAACTTCCCTAACGGCAGATTCAACTTTTCCCGCCATGCTGCTCATCTTGAAATGAGTCCGTCTCATGCAAGAGGAGTCCAGAATGGATTTCGGCGGAGCACCCAGGACGTTCGCCACCGGCGCCGTGCAGGCGACGGTGCGGACCGACATCTCGATCCGGCCCGGCAGTACGCCGGTCGAGCTTCCGGCTGAGAAGACCGTCCAGTCCGCGGCGGCGGGCGCGGCCGTCCGGCTCGACATCCGCGCCCGTGCCGACGAGCGGCGCCAGGAGCAGGCCCGGCATCGGCAGAACCTGGACGCCGCCATCGACCGCAAGCGCCTCGATGCCGCCTATCGTCAGCAGCAATTGCGCGAGGTCATCGACCGCAGGCTGGTGATCGACCCGAAGACCCGCACCATCGTGCTCGAGAAGACGAACCGCGACACCGGCGAGACCGTCGAGCAGTTGCCCGACGAGACCATGCTCAAGCTGCGCGCCCTGTCGCGCGACCTGATCGAGCGCGAGCGTGCCGCCGCCGACGCCGCCGCCTCGCACGCGGTCGAACGCACGGCCTGAGCGACGACGGGCCTGAACGACAACGCCCGGCACTGCCACTTGGTGCGACCACCTCTCGCCCGCCGCCCTCGCCGCAAGGCCGGGGCGGCGGGCGACAGCGTTTCGGACCCTGCCCTTGCCGCCGCGGGGCGCCGGCACGGTCTCCTTTCAGGAACGGTTAACCACGTCGCGGTTCCGCCCCATTCGCCGGCAATTCGCCCAGCCGAGTTTACCGCTTGTTACGAGATGGCGGCCGATGGTCCTCGGGTCCTGGCCAGAACGGCCCGGGCGCCAGAAGGCATCATACCAGAAGGGTATTCTACGATGGCCACCATCTCTCTCTCTGCCGGCGTGCGCAGCGCGCTGACCTCGCTCTCCCAGACCAACGCCGCTTCGCAGCAGGGTCAGTTCCGTCTTGCCACCGGCAAGAAGGTCAACTCGGCCGTCGACAACCCCGTCAACTTCTTCACCTCCGCGGGCCTGAACGACCGTGCCGGCCAGCTCACCGGCCTGCTCGACGGCATCTCCAACGGCGTCCAGACGATCCAGGCGGCTTCGCAGGGCATCGACTCCGCCGTCAAGCTGGTCGAATCGCTGCAGTCGACCGTCAAGCAGGCCCAGGCCGACGCCGCCGCCAACCGCCCCAACAAGGTCGGTACCGCCGACGTGCTGGCCAACGCGACGGAAGTCACCGACACCGGCGGCAAGAGCCGCAAGGACATCGCCCTCGACAAGCGCCTCGGCGAGGCCGGCGCTGCCGCCCGCGCCGGCGCTTCCGACGCCGGTCACCTGATCGACACCACCACCACCACCGACCTCGCCCTGACGGTTTCTGCCGGCTCGACGAGCTATACTGTCGATCTTGCGGCCACCGCCACGGTCCGTGACCTCGTCAACGAGATCAACAAGTCCGGCATCGCCACCGCCTCGGTCGACGATTCCGGCCGCCTGAACGTCACCGGCGCCGGTTCGGACACGCTGCGCGTCGGCCTCGGCGCCGGCGCCGGTGCCGCCGCTGCCCGCACCAACGCCTCCAGCGCCACCAACCAGAACGCCCTCATCGGCCTCGCTGCCGCCGACGGCGACACTGCCGGCGCCGGCATCGTCTCGGCCGGCGGCAACTCGACCGTCCGCTCCAACCTGATCAAGCAGTTCAACGACCTGCGCACGCAGATCAACGAGCTTGCCAAGGATGCGAGCTTCAACGGCAAGAACCTGCTCAACGGCGACAAGCTCTCGATCACCTTCAACGAGAAGACCGGTTCGCAGCAGTCGAAGCTGGACGTCCAGGGCTCGGTCCTGAACTCGGCCAATCTCGGCGTGCTCGAAGCGACGAGCGCGACCGCGGTGACCGGTACGTTCAACATCCAGAGCGACACCGACCTTGCCGCGGTGGGCGATGCCCTGACCGGCGCGCTCGGCTCGCTGCGCTCGACGGCCTCCTCGCTGGGCTCCAGCCTGTCGATCGTCCAGGCGCGCCAGGACTTCACCAAGAACCTGGTGAACACCCTGACGCAGGGCGCCGACAACCTGGTGCTGGCCGACAACAACGAGGAAGGCGCCAAGCTGCTCGCTCTGCAGACCCGCCAGCAGCTGTCGCAGACGGCGCTGACGCTGGCCTCGCAGGCCGACCAGGCCGTGCTGCGCCTGTTCTGATCCTTCGGTCCCGCAGGAGCGGGCCAGCCCACAGAAGTGGGACGAAGACATGAGGCGGCGGAGCGCGAGCTCCGCCGCCTTTTTCTGCGCTTTGGCCATGGCGGGGCGCACCCCTCGCCCGTTAACCGGTTGTTAGCCTTAACGAAGGATTATTCGCCCAGACCAAACCGCATGAGCGCCGAATCGCGCATCCAGGGGACCGAAGATGGCGAATACGATTCTCACGAGCGGCGTCAGAGCGAACCTTCTGACCCTGCAGCAGACCACCGCCGAGCAGGGGGTGATCCAGAACCGTCTCGCCACCGGCAAGCGCGTCAACTCCGCCATCGACAATCCGGTCAACTTCTTCACCTCGCTCGGCCTGAATGACCGCGCCAACGAGCTCAAGGGCCTGCTCGACGGCATCTCCAACGGTATCCAGACCATCACCGCCGCCTCACAGGGCATCGATTCGATCACCAAGCTGGTGCAGTCGCTGCAGTCGACGATCAAGCAGGCGCAGGCCGACGCCGCCGCCAACCGCCCCAACAAGGTCGGTACCGCCGACGTGCTGGCCAACGCGACGGAAGTCGCCGACACCGGCGGCAAGAGCCGCAAGGACATCGCCCTCGACAAGCGCCTCGGCGAGGGTGCCGCTGCCGCCCGCGCCACGGCGACCGATACCGGCCACCTGATCGACACCACCACCAACACCAACATGGCCCTGACCGTCTCGGCCGGCTCGACGACCTATACCGTCGACCTCGCCGCCACCGCGACGGTCCGCGACCTCGTCAACGAGATCAACAAGTCGGGCATCGCCACCGCGACGGTCGACGATTCCGGCCGCCTGAACGTCACCGGCGCCGGCTCGAACACCCTGCGCGTCGGCGTCGGCGCCGGCACCAGCGCCGCCAATGCCCGCATCAACGCCTCCAGCGCCACCAACCAGAACGCCCTGCTCGGCCTCGCTGCCGCCGACGGCGACACTGCCGGCGCCGGCATCGTCTCGGCCGGCGGCAACTCGACCGTCCGCTCCAACCTGATCAAGCAGTTCAACGACCTGCGCGACCAGATCGACAAGCTCGCCAAGGACGCCGGCTACAACGGCAAGAACCTGCTCGATGGCGACAAGCTCTCGATCATCTTCAACGAGAAGACCGGGGCCAACCAGTCGAAGCTCGACATCCAGGGCGAGACGCTTTCGGCCGCCAATCTCGGCGTGCTCACCGCCGTCAGCGGCACGGCGCTGACCGGCCAGTTCAACATCCAGGACGACACCGCCCTCAACACCGCCGCCGACACGCTGACCAGCGCGCTGACCTCGCTGCGCTCGATCTCCTCGACGCTCGGCTCGAACCTCTCGGTGGTGCAGACCCGCCAGGACTTCACCAAGAACCTGGTCAACACGCTGACCACCGGCGCCGACAATCTGGTGCTCGCCGACTCCAACGAGGAAGGCGCCAAGCTGCTCGCGCTCAACACCCGCCAGCAGCTCTCGCAGACGGCGCTGTCGCTGGCCTCGCAGGCCGACCAGGGCGTGCTGCGTCTCTTCGGCTGAGCCCGAAGGCACCGCCCTCCCCGCCCAGCCAGAAGGCAGCAAGACAATGGCTCTCAAGGTCGAGCTCAAGCCGAACGAGCGCATCATCATCGGCTCGGTCGTCATCCGCAACGACGAGCAGCGCACGCGCTTCTTCATCGAGGGCGACGCACCGATCCTGCGCGAGAAGGACATCCTCACCCCGGCAACCGCCGACAGCCCGGGCAAGAAAATCTACCTGGCCGTCCAGCTGATGTATCTGGCCGGCGACGCGACGCACCAGCACGAGGTCTATTTCCAGCTGGTGCGCGACTTCCTGCAGGCGGCGCCGAGCGCGCTGCCGCATGTTTCCGAGATCAATAACTGCATTTTAAGCTCCGAGCTCTACAAGGCTCTCAAGTCAGCAAAAAAGCTGATCGCTTACGAGGCGGAGCTCATCGAGAATGCAAAGCGGGTTTAATGCCTACGCCGCAGCGGCAAAGTCGGCGCAGAACACGGCCTCTCCTCGCGAACTCGAGGCTTCCCTGCTGCTGAAGGCCGGCGTCCGGCTGCAGGCCATCGTCGACGACTGGGCCGGCCGCTCGCGCGAGCTCGACGATGCGCTGACCTATAATCGCAAGCTCTGGACGCTGCTGGTCTCGGCCGTGATCGCCGAGGACAACCCGCTGCCGGTCGAGATCAAGCGCAACATCCTTTCGCTGGCGAACTTCATCTTCAACCACACCTTCCGGGTCGCCGCCAATCCGGGCCCGGCCGCCCTCACCGTGCTGGTCGACATCAACCGCGACATCGCCGCCGGGCTGCGCGGGCGCTGACCGCGCCGTCGGCTTTCGGCCCGAGTCGTACGCTGGGGACGTCCGCTTGCAGGCACTTGTCCACTGCAAGCGTCGCCGGCGACCTGCCGGCCGTCAGTCGCGCGATATGGACAGCCCCGCGAGAAGCGGAGCGTACGCGGCGAGCCTGCGGGATACGAACTCAGTGAAGAGCCGCACGCGCTTCGTCTTGCGTGTCTCCCCCTGCGTGAGAAGCCAGAGCGTTCCATACATGCGCAGGTCGGTGCCCGGCACCCTCACCAGGAGGGGGTCGGCATCTCCGACGAAGCACGGCAGTGTCGTGATCCCGAGCCCTTGCCGTGCTGCAACGATCTGCGCCTCGGCGTCCGGGGTCCTGAACGGAACCCCCGTGGTACGAACCTCACCCTCGCGGGCCCAATCCGGGATTCCATGAGTGTTTATGACGATCCGCCGGATGGGATCAGGTGCGCCCGCACGCCATGCGGCCAGACGATCGCAGGACATGTAGACGCCGCCGAACAGCTCCGGTCCCATCTGGCCGTGAAGATTGAGCGGCAGGGTCTTGCGGTCAGAGACGATGCGGATCGCGACGTCGGCCTCTCGGTTGGTCAGATTTGCCACCTCGCCGGACGACAGGATTTCCATCTCGATGTCCGGATGCATACGCACGAAATCGGCGAAGTCCGGCATGAGCAGGTGTGTCGCAAGGAACGGTGGCAGCGTCACCCGCAGAAGCCCGCGTGCGCTCTGGTCGCGCCCGAAGACGCGCGTCTCCAGTAAGTGTGACGACGCTTCCATCTGGTCCGCGAACTCGAGGACCTCCTCGCCGGCAGCCGTCAGGCGGTAGCCCGAAGGCAGCTTTTCGAACATGTGCACCCCGAGGCGTTCCTCGAGCTGGGCGATGCGTCGCAGCACAGTCGAGTGGTTCACACCGAGGCGCTCGGCGGCAGCCCGCACCGAGCCTCTGCGCGCGACGGCAAGAAAGTAGCGAACGTCATCCCAGTCGATCATGGTGCAATTCCGCACCGCGGGGTGCGCCTTCCAAAGCCCGTATCCAACGCAGCGAACATCCTCTCGAATGTGGATAACACGGGCGAGCGATCACTGCCTATGCCGACAAGCATGGCCCAATTCCGAACGGCGGGCCCCGATCGCGGCTGGCGTTAGTCGTCCAGCCGGATCGATTTTGCACCACTGATCTGCGCGCTTCCGCACTCAATACCTGATGCCGGCAGACCTATCTCGAGGCTCTCGGGGACCTCCCCGAACGATCAAAGGCGGAGCCTGAAAGGAGAAGTCATGGGAAAGCTTGAGGGTAAGGTTGCAGTCATCACGGGTGGATCGAGCGGCATGGCGCTGGCGAGCGCCAAGCGGTTCGTCGAAGAAGGCGCCTACGTTTTCATCACGGGCCGGAGGCAGGAGGCGCTCGATGAGGCCGTCAAGCTGATCGGCCGGAACGTGACCGGCGTGCGCAGCGACGCATCCAATCTCGATGATCTCGACCGTCTGTTCGACACGGTGAAGCGAGAAAAGGGCAAGATCGACGTCCTGTATGCGAGCGCCGGCACGGGCGAAGCCGTCCCACTGGGCGAGATTACCGAGCAGCATTTCGACGCGACCTTCGGCCTGAATACGCGCGGCACGCTGTTTACGGTCCAGAAGGCGCTGCCGCTGTTCAAAGATGGCGGATCGATCTTCATGACCGGGTCAGTTGCTTCGATCAAAGGCTTTCCTGGTTACAGCGTGTATGCGGCGAGCAAGGCGGCGCTGCACGCGTTCGCACGCGGGTGGCTCAACGAACTCAAGGGCAGGAATATCCGGGTGAACGTGCTGCACCCGGGGCCGATCGCCACACCGATGCAGGACCAAGTTCTCACCGAGGAGGCGAAGCAGATGTTCGAATCCCTGATCCCGCGGGGAAAGATGGGTCGTCCTGAGGAAATTGCAGCGGTCGCGCTGTTTCTTGCTTCAGACGATTCGAGCTTCGTGAATGGGTTGGAGTTGTCTGTCGACGGCGGCTTCTCGGCCATCTGAATTCGCGCCGGGTCGCCGAAGGTGGCTGATCGGCGGGAACTGCATGTCCATGGTGGAACGACTTCCGTGCTGAGGATCGGCCCGGCCGCGCGGAAGTCGTTCACGAGGGGACGTCTACGCAAAGGTCGCCACACAACAGTACGGATAACCCAGCGCCGTTGAAGCCCGGGAATTATACCAACACGGATCGGAGAAGTATTATGAGCTATGCGATTGTAGGATTCGGTAAGATAGGCCAGGCCCTCGCCCAAGCCTTCGCCCGTAAAAACATCGACGTGACCGTCGCGAGCCGCCGGCCGCCCGAGGCGTTGGCGCCGCAGGCTCGGGCGATCGGACCCACGGTCGTCGCCAAGTCGCTGCGGGAAGCACTCGAGGCCGACACGATCATCTTGGCAATTCCGTTCTGGGAGCACCGCGAGGTCGCGAAGGCTCTGTCGAGCTGGGAAGGCAAGACAGTCATCGACGCGACGAACGCGTTTGGAGTTCTCCGTGAAGAGCTGGACGATCTCCCATCCTCCGCCTTCGTCGCGAAGGCGTTCACCGGCGCCAAGCTCGTAAAGGGTTTCAATCACCTGATTGCGGCCACCCTGGCTGCCGATCCGGTCGTCGAGGGCGGCCACCGGGTCGTCTTTCTGGCGAGCGACGACGAGGACGCGACCGCTCCCGTGGCGGCCTTGGCCAAACAACTCGGGTTCGCACCCGTCAAGCTAGGAAAGCTCGACGAGGGTGGCGCGCTGGTGCACGCACGCGGCCGCACTTGGGGCCAGCTCATCTTCCAGGATTTGTTCAAGAAGGAGCAGTAACGGATTTACTGTTCCGCTGTCAGAGGTACTGCTTGACCCGGCCCGTCCATGAGAGTCCACGCAGGCTAAGTCATAATCCGAGGCCGGAAGTGACGAGGGCTTCGACGTCGCCTTTCCCACCCGTTGCTGACATTCACTGCGCCGCGTGCCCTGGCTCCTACCGCCCACTAGAGAGGGCGCTCGGTGCGATCCCGGGCGGCCTTATGCAGTTCCGGTGGACGGCCGCCAGCGCAGCGCGGGGTGACTGCGCCTGACCCGCGCTACAGATAATTCGTCAGGCTGAGCTTGGAGAGGATCGAGGTGGTCTGGTAGCTCGCCTGCAGCTGGTTCTGCAGGGCGAGAAGCTGCACCGCGACCTCCTCGGTGGTGACGTTCTCGACGCCGTCGAGCGTCGTTGTCAGGTAGTTCTTGGTGCTGGTGTGGCGCTCCTTGGCCTGCGCCAGCGCCGTCTGCGCCGTGCCGAACTCGACGATGATCTCCGACGGGTTCTGCACGCCGGGCGGGAAGCCCAGCGCATTGCGCGCCCGCTCGGTCAGCGCCTCGTAGCGCGCCTCGGAATTGGCGTCGCTCGCCGGGAAGGTCTCGACCGCCAGCACCGCGAACTGCGCCAGGCCGGTGCGGAAGGCCTCCTCATTGGCGCGCGCGCCTGTCGCGACGAGCTGGCTCTGATCGGCCTGGACGCTGGAAGTAGCGCGCGCCGGCCCGGCCGCGTCGTCGCCCTGATACCAGATCACCGTATTCGCCGCGGTGCCCGGCGCCGGCGGCGCGGTCGCGGTGTCGAAGGGCGGGCCCGGCACCCGCAGCGGCGGATTGCTCGGGCTGCCGTTGAAGAAGTCCTTGCCCGCGACCTGGGCCGATGCGGCGGAAAGCGTCGTGTTCGCCTCGCGCGACAGCGCAGCGCTGATCGTCGCGCGCAGGTTGGCCGCGGTGGTGTTGTTGTCCGGGCCGATGACGAAGCTGCCATGCGCCGTGCCGTCGGTCGCCTCGGCTCGCGCCTTCAGCGTGATCTCCTCCTGCGTGCCGTCCGGCAGGTCGAGCTTGATGGTCAAAGTCTCGCCCGGCAGCGGCGTGCCGACGACATTGACCGCGATGTCGGCCGGCGGGCCGGCGGTGTAGTTCACCGTCAGGGCGGCCGAATTGGTCGCGCCGCCGCTGAGCTTGAAGCCATAGGGCGGGTCGCCCGCCTCCTCCGCGATCGTCGCCGAGGCGCCGGCGCCGGCCGCGGTCAGCCGGCCGAGGCCGGTGGTGCCGAGATCGGCCTGCCGGCGCTCGGCGATCATCTGCTTCAGCCCGGCCTGGCCGGCCCCGTCGCCATCCATCATCAGCGAGTAGCTGACCACGGGCTCGACATCGGCGGTGCGGCCGGAGAACAGGTAGCGGCCGTTGACATTGGTGTTGAGCAGATCGAGCGTCTGCTTGAACTTCTCCTCGGCCAGCACCTGCGGGGCGGAGCGGCCGGTCGAGCTCGGCAGATAGCTGCCGGCGCGCGTGTCGCTCACCGTTTCGCGGGTCAGCTTGGCGAAGTTCTCGACGGCCTGCGAGGCCAGCTTCAGGTTGACGTCGGCGCGCTGGATCCCGGTCAGCCAGGAATCCAGCGTCGAGAGCCGGTTGTTCAGGTCGAGGCTGGTGCTGCGCTCCATGCCGAGGCCGGCATAGGTCTCGCTCTTCTTCTTGGTCGCGAGCTGGCGCTGCAGGTCGTCGAGCTGCGAGCGGCTGGCGACGAACTGGTTCGGCTTGGCGGAACGATAGGCGCCCGTGCCGGTGGCGGTGATGGTCATGGCGTGACCTCCTTAGATTCTCAGCAGCACGTCGAGCAGCTCCTTGACGGTGGAGATGACGCGCGCATTGGCGGCATAGGCCGTCTGGAGCTCGATCAGGGTCGACATCTCCTGGTCGACATTGACCTGTGAATCCTCGAGGAAGCGGCTCTGCACCGCGGCGAGCGCCACCTGCTGGCCCTCGTCGAGGCGCTGGGCGGCGGCGCTGGCCTGGCCCTGGCCCGCGACGACGCGCTGCACGAAGGTCGAGATCGTCGCCGAGGAGGTCGCGCCCGAGCCGTCGAAGCCGGTGGCGCTGGTGAAGCTGCGCTGGCTCGAGGTCAGCCGGTCGAGCAGGAATTGCGGGCGGGTGGCGTCGCCCTGCGGCGTCGCCGGGCTGGTGTTGTAGACCACCAGCCGCGAGCGATCGGTCAGCAGGTCCGGATTGACGGTGATGCGCGAGGCATAGCCAATCGACTGCGCCCCGCCTTCGAAGGAGCCGGTATAGGCCGCGTTGTTGCGCCCGGCATCGACGAAGAAGGGCAGTTCGGCGCTGCCGCCGGTCAGCGAATTCTGGGTCGGGCGGGCAGTCAGCCCGACGACGTCGCGGGTCGCGCCGGCGCCGTCGTCGACGATGCGCAGCACCGAGCCGGTGTTCGAGACGGTGAAGCCGGGGCCGACCGCCGCCTGCATCTGCGCCGCGACCGAAGCCGGGCCGCCGGAGAAGTCGATGCCGATGACGCGGTTGTTGGCGTCGCCCTGGGCCGAGGCCGGCAGCGGCAGCGAAGCAGCTGAATCGACGCGCACGAAGGTGAAGCGCTGGGCCTGCCCGCCGGGCGTGACCTTGTAGTCGAGCGTCACCGAATTGCCGGCCTGGAGACCGGCAAGGTCGACGTCGAAGCCGGTCGCGGCCGCGGCTGTGACCGCCGTGCCGGCGATCTCGCGATCGGAAAGCGCGCTGGAGAGCTGTGCGGCGATCTCGTCGAGCTGCGCCTGCGCCTGCACCAGCGTCTTGTCGCGCAGCTCGATCAGCGCGCCGATCTCGCCGGAGCGGAAGGTGTTGTTGGCGATGGCGTCGAAGCCGTTGCCGGAAAGGTCCTTGGCCAGGATCGTGCCGACGCCGCGCTGGGCCGGGTTCGCGCTCCACTGCGCTCCCGGGCCGATCGAGCTGCGCTGGTCGAACTCGAACTTGACGGTGGGGCGACCGTCGAAGAGCTGCGTCCCGGAAGCGGCGACGATGCTGATCGAGCCGTTCGGCTGCTCGCTCGTGCGGATCTCGACATATTGCGAGAGCTCCGAGACGATCCGGTCGCGCTGGTCCTTGAGGTCCGCCGTTCCCGAGCTCGCCTCGCCGTTGACGATGCGGGCATTGACGTTGGTCAGCGATTCGAGCAGCTCGTTGACGCGCGTCACCGCATTGCCGATGCCCGCCTCGGCCTGGTTGCGCAGCGTCTGCACCCCCTCCGACAGCGAATGCAGCCGGTTCGCCAGCTGGCTCGCCGCATCGAGGACAGCGGTGCGGTTGGTATAGGAGGACGGGTCGTTCTGCAGCGCCTGCAGCGAGCTGGTGAAGGAGCTGAACATCGAGTCGAGCGCGGTCGCGCTGCCCGGCGCGCCATAGAGCCGGTCGAGCCCGGCGAAAGCCTCGGCGCGCGTCGCGGTATAGGCCGCGCCGGAAGTCTCCTGCCAGAGCTGGTGCTGGACGATGCGGTCGAGCAGGCGCTGGACGTTCGGGTTGCTGGCGCCGACGGTCCGCCCGGTGATCGAATCGACATTCGAGACCGAGCGCCGGATATAGCCGGCCGTGCCGGCATTGGCGACGTTCTGCGAAATGACGCCGATGCCGACCTGCGTGCCGCGCAGGCCGGAAATGGCGGTGCCGAGAGCGGTTCCGAGCCCCATCGTCAACTCCTGTCGTCTTGCCCCGGCCCTTCTGGACCGTCAGGCCCGTGCTGCCCGGAAGTCCTCAGCGGATGATGCTGAAGACGTCGCGCAGCATCTCCTGCGCCGTGGTGATCACCTTGGTGTTGGCCGAATAGGCCTGCTGGGTGACGATCATCTTCGAGAACTCGTCGGCGATGTCGGTATTGGACTGCTCGACATTGCCGCCGATCATCGCCGAGGTGCCGAGCCCGACGATCGCCGAGCCGGATTCGATGGTTTCCTCGAAGGCGCCGCCGTCGAGCCGCTTCAGCGCGTTGCCGGCGTTGAAGCGCGCCACCGAAATCTGCGCCAGCGCCACGACCTGGCCGTTGCTGAACGTGCCGATCACCTGGCCCTCGCCGGAGACCGAGACCCGGTCGAGCGTGCCGGCGGTGTAGCCGTTCTGGCGGATGCTGCGGGCGTCGATCAGGCCGCCGACATCGCCGTTCTGGGTCAGGCCGTTGCCGCCGGTGGTCAGGTTGATGCCGGAAATGGCGGTGCCGCCGATGGTCATCGCCGGGATCGGGATGTTGCCGCCGGCCGGCGCCGTCATCTGGCCGTTCGAATCGAAGGTGATGGCGACGTTGGCGTTGCGATAGGCGACGGTCGCGCCGGTCGCGCCGGTGTTCTCGGCGACGAACAGGTTCCAGGTATCGGTGCCGCCGCCACTGGTGTTGTCGACCTTGGCCCAGCGCAGCTCGACGCTCGTCGCCTTGCCGAGCGAATCATAGACGGTGACGGAGCCGCCGGGGATCGACTGCCTCAGGAAGTTGCTCAGGTCGCTGCCGACGACCGTGCCCGTGCCGCCGGCGGCGGTGGTGCGCGGATCGGCGCCCGGATAGTCGGCCGGCGCCTGCAGCAGCTCGGAGTCGGGGACCGTGCTGTCCGCCTCGGTCGTCTTGGGGTAGGCCGGGATATTGGCGCGGTATTCGATCTCGGTCGTCGCCTTGGCCGGAAACTGTTCCTTGGTGATGCGCAGCACCTCGGGCTGGGTGCCGATCACCTGCCCGGTGACCTGGTCGATCTTCTGGCCCTTGAGGTAGTAGCCGGCGCCGTTGACGAGATAGCCGTCGGCGTCGAAATCGAAGTCGCCGCGGCGCGTATAGAGGTTGCTGTTGGAGAACTGCGTGTTGGCGCCAACGCCGCTCTGGCGCTGGTCGACGACGAAGAAGCCATCGCCGTTGATCGCGACATTGGTGTCGATGCGCGTCGCCGACAGGTCGCCCTGCGTCGTGTTGGTGGCGCGGCTGTAGGAGGCGACCGAGCCGGAGATCTGGCGGTTCAGCGCCGAATCCGGCACGAGGTCGGAGAAGCTGGTATCGACCCGCTTGAAGCCGGCGGTGCGGGAGTTCGCGATGTTGCCGGAAATATTCTCGAGGGCGTAGGACTGGGCCTGCAGGCCCGAAACCGCCGTCGTCAGAGCACTGAAAACACCCATCGCAACCTCACCTGGCAATCCGACCTGGACGGCGCCCCCCACGGGCGGCATGTCGAAGCGAGGGCTGCACTGCACGCGCCATGCCACGGTCATGCCTGAGCTAATTCAAGAGCTTAGATGGTTTCCGAAGCGTTTCCGGCGGGTTTGACCGGGCAGATTCGGGCGCCGGCCGGCAAAATCTGCCGGGGCTGTAACGGTCGGCTGCGCAGGAAAGGCAGCGCGGACCCATGCTGCTTTCGCTCGGAAACTCTCCGTCATCCCGGACAAGCGGCGCAGCCGCGCCGCTCCGGGATCCATCGTATGGCTCGGCGCCCTAGGATGGATCCCGGGTCTGCGCTGCGCTTGCCCGGGATGACGGCGTGGTTCCGCATGTAAACGGCAGGGTGCTATCCGTCCTTGCCGCCGCCCCAGCCCGAAAGGTCGCCCGCCACATCCGACAGGCCGGGCGGCTGCGCCTCGACGAAGGGCAGCGGCCGGCAGACCGCGATGGCGGCGAGCCCGATGCGCGCCGTCAGCAAGCCATTGAGCACGCCCTCGCCGAGCTTGGCCGAGAGCCTGGCCGCCAGCCCCTGGCCGAGCACCTGCTGGATCACGGCGTCGCCCGCCGCGATGCCGCCGGTGACGACGAGATGGCCGAGCACCTGCCGCGCCAGCCTGAGCAGGCCGAGCGCGCCCGGCCGGCCGGCATAGACGCTGGCGACAGCACGCAGCAGCCGCGCACAGGCGACCAGCACGAAGACGACGTCGATCAGCGCCCGCGGGCTCACCGCCGTGACCAGCGAGACCCGCCGCGCCGCCTGCGCCACCTGCGCCTGGGCGAGCGCGTCGAGCGGCGCCATCAGGCTGCGCTCGGCGACGGTGAGCAGGTCGCGGGCCGCCAGCAGTTGCGGGGTATGAGCCGCAAGCTCGGCCCGGCCCTTCGCCGTTTCCGGCCGCCCGGCATAGAGCCGCTCGAGATCCGCGGCGACCGCGCGCGCCTTGGCGAGGTCGCTTTCCGCCAGCGCGGCGACGGCGCGCTCGCGCAACGCCTCGATCCGGCGTTCGCGCAGGATGTCGCGCAGCACCCGGGCGAGCATCACGAGCAGCGCCAGCGCCGCCACGGCGGCACAGGCGAGCGCCGCAAGCCCGATGGCGGGGTTCTGGTTCAGGAGCGCCATGATCGTCCGCTCGGCCCAGACCCCGACCGACAGCGCCAGCAGGCCGGAAAGCCCGGCGACGAACAGGCTGCCCCAGCTGAACCGCCTCCGGCGCGGCGCCGGCGCGGCAAGCGTGGCCTCCGGCTCGATCGGCTCCAGCTCCGGCATGATCGCGACATCGCCACCGGCGAAGACCCGCTCGGACGCGTCGGATGCCGACCCCGGCGGGTCGAGGCGGATGGCTCGTGGCGCCTTGCTCACCCTTGCCCTCCCCTCATGCCAGCCTGTCGCCGATCAGGAATTCGAGCGCGCGGTCGAGGCGGATCTGCGGCGGCGGCGCAAGCCGGCCGCCGGCATCGGGCTTGACCAGCGGCGGCCGGAAGCGCGGCGCGCGCACCTGCCAGCGCGGCGTCTCCGGGTCGAAGATCGCCTCGGGCCGCTGCGGCAGCTCGCCCGGAAAGATCGCGGCCTCGGTCTTTCCGTCGAAAACCTCGCCGTCGACGACTTCCCCGGCCTCGGGCACGCCGGCGATCGCCGGCAGCTCGTCGCGCCCCTCGCGGATGCGGACCTCGCGGGTAGCGCGGATCGCGGCGAAGGCCATCGCCTCGACCTTGGCGCCGGCGCCTTGCGCCTTGCCGGCAGCGCGCGCCACCAGATGCGACATCACATTGGCGAGCCGGTCATGGCTGGTGTGGTGGATATGGTCGGCCTTGGTCGCGGCGAAGAGCACGCGCTCGATGCGCGGCGCGAACAGGCTGGAAAGCCAGGAATTGCGGCCGACCGCGAAGGCGGAAAGCGCCTGGCCGAGCGCCGTCTCGAGATCGGCGAGCGCGGCCGGCCCGGCATCGAGTGCGGCGAGCGCATCGACGAGCACGATCTGCCGGTCGAGCCTGGCGAAATGCTCGCGGAAGAACGGCGTCACCACGAGCCGCTTATAGGCCTCGAAGCGCTCCGCCATCAGCCCGGCGAGCGTACCCGGCGCCGGCATGACGCCGGGCGCAAGCTCGAGCGGCGCGAAGGTCAGCGCCGGCGAGCCGTCGAGATCGCCCGGCATCAGGAAGCGCCCGGGCGGCGTCACCGCGACCGCCTCGGGATCGGCCCTGAGCGCGGCGAGATAGGCCTTGAAGCGCTCGCTCGCCGCCTCCGCCGCCATCTCGTCGACCGGCCCGGCCGGATCGCGCGTCTTCAGGTCTTCGAGCCAGGGCGCTGCGACGGCGAGTCGGTGGGATTTTCGCGCGTCGGTGATCGCCTGCGCCGACCAGCCGGCATAATCCTGCCCGATCAGAGCGAGGTCGAGCAGCCATTCGCCGGGATAGTCGACGATGTCGAGCGTCAGCGTCGCCGGTCCCCTGAACCAGCCCTGCGCCCGCTCATAGTCGATCTCCAGCCGCAGCTCGGAGATCCGCCGCGTCGAATCCGGCCAGCGCCGGTCCGGCCCCGACAGAGCGGCGCGATGCGCCTCATAGGGAAAGCGCGGCACATCCGCGTCGGGTTGCGGCGCCAGCCGGACGCGGGCGATGCGACCCTCGGCGGCAGCCTTCAGCACCGGCAGCCGCGCACCTTCGACCAGGTTCTGGATCAGCGCCGTGGTGAAGACGGTCTTGCCCGAGCGCGACAGACCGGTGACGCCGATGCGCAAGCGCGGCCGCGCCAGTCCGAGCAGGCTGTCGCCGAAGGCCAGCGCCGCATCGCGCGCGCCGTCGAGATAGGAGGGCGACGCCATCAGGTCGGCCGCATTATTCGTCGGGCCCCTCGCCCAGCGAGGCGGGCGTGACGAAACGGTCGAGCCGGCCGGAACGGGGGACAAGGTCGCGCCAGTCCTCGATGTCGAAATCGAGCACGGCCAGCCCGCAGGTCGGGTATTTCTGCGTCATGCGGGCCGCGGCATAGCGGTCGCCATGGCTCGCGAGCCTGGTGGCGAGCTCCTCGAAGCCGGGATTGTGGCCGATCATCAGCAAGGTCCGGACGGTGGGCTCGACCTCCTGCACCACCTTGAGCAGGCGCTCCGACGGCGACTCGTAGATGCGCGGCTCGAAATGCGTGCCGGGCTTCTCGGGCAACATCGGCCGCACCAGCTCCCAGGTCTCGGCCGTGCGCTTCGCCGGCGAGATCAGCACGAGATCGGGGAACAGCAGCTCCTCGGCGAGATAGCGCCCCATCACCGGGGCTGCCTCGCGTCCGCGCACGGCGAGCGGCCGGTCGCGGTCGACGGTATTGGCGGGCCAGCTCGACTTGGCATGGCGCAGAAGCATCAGGCGGCGCATGGCCGCCATCTAACCATGCCTGCCGGGATTTGCGAGAGCTATGCGCCGGCAGCGGTGCGCGGCTGGCGCACGGCCGCGACGAGCAGCCCGACGAGCTGCTGCGAATAGAGCTTCAGCAGGCGCTCGCGCCCACCGGGTTGCGCCTCGAACGGCGCGAGCTGCCCGTCGATCAGCATTGTCGAGAAGCCGTGTGTCAGCGACCAGACGAAGAGGATGGTTCCCAGGTCGGCATCCTCGGCAAAGCTCGAAGGCAGTCGCGTCGGCGGATCCTCCGTCTCCTGCCGGCCGAGCGCCAGCTTGGTCTCCCGCACCAGGATGCCGAAGGCGCGAATGCCGGCCAGCCGCAGGGCCTCATCCTCCCGCTTCAGGCCGAGCCGCCCGAAGACGACGCGAAACCGTCCCGGCCGCTCCAGCGCAACGGTCAGATAGGCTTCGGCGATCGCGGCGAGCCGGTCGCCGCCGGTGCGGGCCGCCTCCGTGACGGCAGCTTCCATCGCATTCGAGAGGTCTTCGAAGCCCAGCGCCGCCACGGCCGTCAGCAGCCCGACCAGATTGCCGAAATGATGTGCCGGCGCCGCCGGCGAAACCCCGGCCCGGCGCGCGCATTCGCGTAAGGTGAAGCCGTCGACGCCCTTCTCGGCCAGCACCGCCTCGGCCGCGTCGATCATCGCCTGGCGCAGATCGCCGTGGTGATAGCCGCCGCGCCCGGCCCCGCTCTTTGCAGTATCCTTGGCCGGCCCCTTGGCCAGGTCCTTCGCCAAGCCCTTTGCCAGATCCTTTACCCTGCCCTTTGCCACGTCCGTTCCCCCGCCCCGCGCCACCTTCCGTCCCTCCATACCCCTGCTGCGCGGCCCGCGCTTCGCCAGACCTCTTGCGCTTCGCCAGGCCCTTCGCGCCACGGCAAGCCCTTCATGTCACGGCGAGCCCTCCGTGCCACGCACCTCATCTTGACACCGTCCAAATCAAACTTGACGCCGTTAAGATAACGCAATAGGTCAAGGCGGCAACTTAACAGCGTAAAGATCGGAGGTTGCAATGCCGGGCTTTCTCGACGACGTCTTCACGTTCGACGACGCCTTCACGCTCGCCGGCCGCCTCGCCATCATTGGCTGGCTGGCTCTGATCCTGCTGCCGCGCTGGCGCGGCGTCTCGGCTGCGCTCGCCGGCTGGATCATTCCCGCCCTGCTCTCGCTCGTCTATCTCGTGCTGATCGCCGTGTTCTGGCACGACGCGGAAGGCGGCTTCGCCTCGCTCGACGCCGTCGCCAGCCTGTTCGCCTCGAAACCGCTGCTGCTCGCGGGCTGGGTGCACTACCTCGCCTTCGACCTGTTCCTCGGCAACTGGATCCTGCGCCGCTCGCAGGAAGCCGCCCTGCCCCATTGGCTGATGGTGCCGATCCTGTTCTTGACCTTCCTGTTCGGCCCGGCCGGCTATCTCGCCTTCCTACTGCTGCGCGCCAGCGTCCTGCTCGGCCGCGACGACCGGATCGCCCGCTTCCAGGCGAAATTGCCGGCCTGGCTGCGCGACCTCGAATTCGAGCCGCGGCTGACGGCGGCCGGTTTCGCCATGCTCGCTTTGGCGCTGCCGACCCTGCTCGCCGCTGCCCTCGACCCGCGCCTGTTCCAGGGCGTCAATGTCTGGGTGAAGCCGCTGAAATTCGAGCTCTCGACTGCCTTCTACCTGCTGACTCTGGCGCTCTTCGTGCCGCTGACCAGCGAGCGCTTCCGCGCCAGTTTCGCCGGCCGCTACCTGATCTGGCCGGTGATCGCGCCGATCGTGCTCGAGGTGCTCTACATCGCCTGGCGGGCCTCGCGGGCGCAAGCGTCCCACTACAATCGCGACAACTGGCTCGGCCAGGCGCTATACAACGCCATGGGCGTCGGCGCGGTGATGTTCACGCTGGCCGCCGGCGTCCTGGCCTATGGCATCGCCCGGCGCGATGCCGCCCCTCTCCCGCCGGTGCTGCGCCTGTCGCTGGTCATCGGCCTGGCGCTTACCTGCGTGCTCGGCCTGCTGAGCGGATTCGTGCTCGCCAACAACCTGAGCGGCCATTTCGTCGGCACGCCGCCCGCGCTGCATCCGACGATCCCGCTCTTCGGCTGGTCGCTGGCGATCGGCGACCTGCGCCTCGCCCATTTCCTCAGCCTGCACGCGCTGCAGATCGTCCCGGCCTTCGGGCTCGTCCTCTGGCTCGCGATGCGCGAAACGCGGGCAGGACTGATTGCGCTCGGAACCTTCTCGGCCGCCTATCTCGGCTTCACCGCGGTCGCCCTGCTGGCGGCGCTGAACGCCAGGCCGCTATTGGGGCTCGGTTGAGCAATGGTCCATCGCCCGCCGGCTCGTCATTCCGGACAAGCCGCGCAGCGGCGCAGATCCGGAATCCATCGTAGAGCACCGGAGCCCTAGGATGGATTCTAAGCGTTCCGCGGAGTTTATCCTTGGGCCGACCGAAGGTCGGACCCGAGGGCTCCAGCCGGAATGACAACTAACGAATGCGAACGCTCAGCGGCTCTCCCGCCGCACCATGAAGGCGAGCTTCTCGAACAGCGAGACGTCCTGCTCGTTCTTCAGCAGGGCGCCGTGCAGGGGCGGGATCAGCTTGCGCGGATCGCGCTCGCGCAGCACCTCGGGCCCGATATCCTCGGCGACCAGCAGCTTCAGCCAGTCGAGCAGTTCGGAGGTCGAGGGCTTCTTCTTGATGCCCGGCACCTCGCGCACCTCGAAGAACAGCCGCAGCGCCTCCTCCATCAGCCGCTTCTTGATGCCCGGGAAATGCACCTCGACGATCGCCTGCATGGTCTCGGTGTCCGGGAAGCGGATATAGTGGAAGAAGCAGCGGCGCAGGAAGGCGTCCGGCAGCTCCTTCTCATTGTTGGAGGTGATGATCATCACCGGGCGTTGCGCGGCGCGGATGGTCTCGCCGGTCTCGTAGACATGGAACTCCATGCGGTCGAGCTCGAGCAGCAGGTCGTTGGGGAACTCGATATCGGCCTTGTCGATCTCGTCGATCAGCAGCACCGGCCGCTGCGGCGCGACGAACGCCTCCCAGAGCTTGCCGCGCTTGATGTAGTTGGCGATCTCGGAGACGCGGGCATCGCCGAGCTGGCTGTCGCGCAGGCGGCTGACCGCATCGTATTCGTAGAGCCCCTGCTGTGCCTTGGTCGTCGATTTGACGTGCCAGGTGATCAAAGGCGCACCGAGCGCCGAAGCGATCTCCTCGGCCAGGACCGTCTTGCCGGTACCCGGCTCGCCCTTCACCAGCAACGGCCGCTCCAGGCGGATGGCGGCATTGACGGCGACGGTGAGGTCTTCGGTGGCGACATAGGAGGCGGTGCCGGTAAAGCGCATGCGGAACCCTTCGCGTGACGGAGCGCGCCGATAGCCTGCGGCGCCCGGCCCGCATCGCCGCGAGCTGCATGGTGATCTAGTCGCCGGATACCGACCGGGCAAGTTTCCGCAAAGTAGCCACGTGATTTTGTTGTGTTGCCGCGGCGCCGCACGCAAAATTCCAGGCACCGACAGAATCGCAAATTCACCTGGGGGTTACGTGGCCGGAACGATCGATCCTTCCACCTATCACGACGCCATAGTCGTGCTGGCCACCGCCGGCGTCGTCGTCCCCTTTGCCAAGCGCTTCAAGGTCAACTCGATCGTCGCCTTCATGGCCTGCGGCGCGCTGCTCGGGCCTTTCGGCCTCGGCGGCCTCGTCGCCCAGATCCCCCTGCTGCGCACAGTCACCGTCTCGCACGCCGAGGCGCTGTCCGGGCCGGCCGAGCTCGGCGTCGCCTTCCTGCTCTTCGTCATCGGGCTCGAGCTCTCCTATGACCGACTGATGACGATGCGCCGCCTCGTCTTCGGCCTCGGGCTCGGCCAGGTCGCGCTCTCGGCCTGCGTCATCGGCGCCGTCGCCTACGGTTTCGGCCAACCTGCTGCCGCGGCGCTGATCATCGGCACGGCCCTGGCGCTCTCGTCGACGGCGATGGTGGTCGAGCTGCTCTCGGCCAACCGGCGCATCACCTCCTCGGCCGGGCGCGCCAGCTTCGCGATCCTGCTGTTCCAGGACCTCGCGGTCATCCCGCTGCTCTTCCTCGTCAGCGTACTCGGGGCGCAGAGCAACGGCTCGCTGCTGGCCAGCCTCCTCCAGGCCGTGCTCCAGGCGCTCGTGGCGATCGCGGCGATCGTGGTGATCGGGCGCGTCGCGATGCGGCCCTTGTTCCGGCTGGTGGCTTCGACCGATTCCTCGGAGAGCTTCATGGCTGCGACCCTTCTGGTCGCGCTCGGCACCGGCCTGATCGCCGCCGTCGCCGGCCTCTCCATGGGGCTGGGCGCCTTCATCGCCGGACTCCTGCTCGCCGAGACGGAGTATCGCCGCGCCATCGAGGTGACGATCGAGCCGTTCAAATCGCTGCTGATCGGCGTCTTCTTCCTCACCGTCGGCATGGGCGTGAACCCTGCTGCCCTCGCCGCCCAACCCATGACGATCCTGGCGATCGCGGCCGGGCTCTTCCTGAGCAAGGTCGCGATCACCTTCCTGCTGGCGCGCTACTTCCGGCTTTCGGTGGCGACGGCGCTGGAGACGGGGATCATGATCGGCCCGGGCGGCGAGTTCGCCTTCGTGCTGCTGACCGCCTCGGTCGCCGCCAAGCTGGTCGAGCAGAATGCCGCGGCGCTCGTGCTCACCGCCGTCTCCCTGACCATGGTCTCGCTCCCTCTCGCCGCCAGGCTGGCGCGGTCGCTGGCGGCCCGCCTCGCCCCGCCGGTCAAGCTGCCTGCGGAGGCGACCATCCTGCCGCCGGACGATCATTCGGCGCGCGCCATCGTCGTCGGCTGCGGCCGCGTCGGCCGGCTGGTCGGCGAGATGCTGGAGCAGCACAAGATGCCGTATATCGCGGTCGATGCCGACCCGGTCCTGATCGCCAGCCAGCGCCGCGCCGGCAAGCCCGCCTTCTTCGGCGACGCGACCGCGCCGGACTTCCTCAAGCTCTGCGGCCTCGGGGAGGCGACGGCGCTGATCGTCACCATCGACACGCCGCGCGCCGTCGACGACATCGTCCTCGCCGCCCGTGCCCTGCGTTCCGACCTCGTCATCGTCGCCCGCGCCCGCGAAGCGAAACATGCCCGGCATCTCTACGAGATCGGCGTCGACTACGCGGTGCCGGAGACGATCGAGGCCAGCCTGCAATTGTCGGAGGCCGCGCTCGTTGGGCTCGGCGTGCCGATGGGGCTCGTCATCGCCTCGATACATCAGCGCCGCGACGACTTCCGCAGCGAGCTCAAGCCGGCGAACGCTCCCGGGCGCTCGCTTCCGCGCCACGCGCGCTCGCGAAGGCTGTGACGTTCTGTGTCGGGACCGGCCGCGAGACCGGGCCCTGGCCGACGCGGCGGATATGCCCGTAGAACTGTTCGGCGCTGCTCTGCCAGCTATGGCGCGCGGCGAGTTCCGGCCCGGCCTCCCGCGGCAGCCTGAGCGCCGAAAGCGCCGCCTGGCGCAGATCCTCGTGCAGCACGGCCGCATTGCTGCCGGCGAAGACGTCGCTCGGCCCCTGGACCGGGAAGGCGGCGACCGGCAGTCCGCTGGCCGCGGCCTCGAGCAGGACGATGCCGAAGGTGTCGGTCAGGCTCGGGAAGACGAAGACGTCCGAGGAGGCGTAGATCGCCGCAAGCTCCTCGCCCTCGCGCAGCCCCAGGAAATGCGCCTCGGGGAAGGCGCGCTGCAGGTCGCCTCGCGCCGGCCCGTCGCCGACCACGACCTTGCTGCCGGGCAGGCGCAGCGACAGGAAGGCCTCGAGGTTCTTCTCGACGGCGACGCGCCCGACGCTGAGGAAGATCGGCCGCGGCAGGTCGAGCACGCTCGCCGGGCGCGGATGGAACAGGCGAAGATCGACGCCGCGGCCCCAGCGCAGGATGCGCTCGAAGCCATGGGCCCGCAATTCGGCCTCGACCGTCCCGGTCGAGACCATGACGCCCGCCGCCGGCGCGTGGAAACGGCGCAGGAAGCCATAGCTCCAGCTTTCTGGGATCGGCCAGCGTGCCGCGACATATTGCGGGAAGCGGGTGTGATAGCTCGTGGTGAAGGCCTGCTTGCGGGCGAGGCAGACCGCCCGCGTCAGCCAGCCTATCGGCCCTTCGGTGGCGATATGGACATGGTCCGGCTGGAACTCGGCGATCCGCCTGGCGACATGGCGGCGGCTGGCGAGCGCGATGCGGATGTCGGGATAGGAGGGCAGGCCGACCTGCCGGAAGCCCTCCGGCGTCAACATATGCGCCGTGACGCCGAAATCGGGGGCGGCCTCGAACATCCGCTCCAGCGAGCGTACGACCCCGTTGATCTGCGGCCGCCAGGCGTCCGTCGCGATCAGGACGCGCATCAGGCGGCCTCGCCGACCAGCTCCGGCGCGGGACGCTTGGCCCCAGCCGCCGGCAAGGCCGGACGCTCGCGCTCGAGCCGGTGCTGCGGCCAGCGGACGATCTCGAAACGGCCGTCATGGTGCTCGACCACGGCGGTGCAGCTCTCGACCCAGTCGCCGGTGTTGATATAGGCCAGCCCGTCGATCTCGCGCTGCGCGGCATGATGGATATGGCCGCAGATCACGCCGTCGGCGCCGTGCCGGCGCGCCTCGGCGGCGAGGCATTGCTCGAACTCGCCGATATAGTTGACCGCGTTCTTGACCTTGAGCTTGGCCCAGGCCGAAAGCGACCAGTGCGGCAGGTGCAAGGTCCGGCGGACCTTGTTGATCACATGGTTCGAGGCGAGCGCGACCGTATAGGCCCAGTCGCCGAGCAAGGCGAGCCATTTGGCGTTGCGCACGACGAGGTCGAACAGGTCGCCATGGATCACCAGCAGGCGCTTGCCGTCGGCCGTCTCGTGGATGACGTCGTCGACCAGCGTGATGCCGCCGAACTGCAGGCCGGCATAGTCGCGCAGGAAATCGTCATGGTTGCCGGTGACATAGACCAGCTTCGAGCCCTTGCGGACCTTGCGCAGCAGCTTCTGCACCACGTCGTTATGCGCCTGCGGGAAATACCAGCCGTTCTTCAGGCGCCAGCCGTCGATGATGTCGCCGACCAGATAGATTTGCGGCGCGTCATAGGCACGCAGGAACGCCAGCACCAGATCGGCCTGCGCCCCCCTTGTGCCGAGATGCAGGTCGGAGATGAAGATGCTGCGCACCTGCTTGGCGTCGTCGTCGCTCATGCCCGCCGGCCCATCCTGTTGCGATGCTGGAGCCGGATTCGCCGATCAGATTGGGACAAGCCGATCGGAGCGGGCTCCAGCGGCGTGTGGCTGATTTGCATTGCGCTTTGATGACGCGGCGGCGAAACCGTGCTTTGCCTCGGACACACGCAGGAACTTCGGGAGAAAGTCATGGATCTGGGAATCGCCGGCCGCACCGCCATCGTCTGTGCCTCGAGCAAGGGGCTCGGCCGCGGCTGCGCCCAGGCGCTGGCCGAGGCCGGCTGCATCGTCGTCGTCAACGGGCGCAACGCCACGACGCTGGAGGAGACCGCGAGCCAGATCAGGGCCAGCACCGGCGCGACCGTGATCTCGGTGGTCGCCGACGTCTCGACCAAAGCCGGCCAGCAAGCGCTGCTCGCCGCGGCGCCGAACCCCGACATCCTGGTCAACAACAATGGCGGCCCGCCGCCAAAGCCCTTCCGCGAGGTGACGCGCGAGGCGCTGCTGGAAGGCGTCACCCAGAACCTGGCGACGCCGCTGGAGCTGACGCAAGCCGTCGTCGACGGCATGATCGCCCGCGGCTTCGGCCGCATCGTCAACATCACCTCGGCGAGCGTGCTCACGCCTCTGACCGGGCTCGACGTCTCCTCGGCCGCTCGCGCCGGCCTCACCGCCTTCCTTTCCGGCGTGGCGCGCGAGATCGCCCATGCCAATGTCACCATCAACAACATCCTGCCGGGCGTCTTCGCCACCGACCGCCTCACCACCTCGACCAAGCGCGTCGCGACGATGAAAGGCATCTCGGAGGAGGAAGTGATGAAGCTGCGCCGTTCCGAGATTCCGGCCGGCCGCTTCGGCGACGCCGCGGAATTCGGCAAGCTCTGCGCCTTCATCGCCAGCGCCCATGCCGGCTACATCACCGGCCAGAACTTCCTGATCGACGGGGGCTCCTTCCGGGCGAATTTCTGAGGCCTCCGGCGCGAGCGGCGGAGGTGGAGGGCAGGCAGATGCAGGGCCGAGGCGCGACGATAAGCTATCGCAAGGCGGTTCCCGAGGACACGCCCGCCTGCATCATCCTGCGCGGCAGGACGAGGGAAAACGCCTTCTCGGTCGAGCGCCTGGCCGCGGCCGGTGTCACGCTAGAGAGCTGGCAGGGCGGCATCAGCAGCGGCACCCTGCCCGGCCATGTCGGCACCGTCGGCGAGGAGATCGTCGGCTATTGCTTCGGCGATCGCGCCACCGGCGAAATCGTCGTCCTGGCGCTGCTGCCGGAATATGAGGGCAAGGGCATCGGAAAGGCGCTCCTCGGCCTCGTCGTCGAAGAGTTGCGCGAGCTTGGATTCACCAGGCTCTTCCTCGGCTGCTCGCCCGATCCCAGGGTTCGCTCCTATGGATTCTACCGGCATCTCGGCTGGCGATCGACGGGCACGGTCGACGCAGCCAATGATGAAGTTCTCGAGTACGTGCCGACGTAAGGCGGGCGCGACCGAACAGGCATCGGGACCTCCGCCGCCCCGCGATCCCGGCGCGAGCCTCCCGCGTCCCGCCGGTCGGCCCTGCAAGATCAACGCTTTGAACGCCTCCAACCTCGTGGTCTAAGGAGTCCTGTACAAGACCTCCCCGTTCCTCGCGCCCGACCCTCGCTTTGTCCCCTCTCCTCGGCATCAGCTTCAAGCTGCTCTCGGCCTTCGCCTTCACGCTGATGTCGGCAGGAATCAAGGCGCTCGCGGCACGCTATCCGACGGGCGAGATCGTGTTCTTCCGCTCGTTCTTCGCGCTGATCCCGCTGGTGATCTGGCTTTCCTGGCGCCACGAATTCCCCGGCGCGTTGAAGACGGGCAATCTGCGCGGCCATCTCAAGCGCGGCCTCATCGGCTCGATCGGCATGTTCCTCGGCTTCAGCGCGCTGCAGTTCCTGCCGCTGTCGGACGCGGTCGCGATCGGCTACGCCGCCCCGCTGATCCTGGTGGCGCTGGCGGCGCTGATCCTGAAGGAGCGGGTGCGCATCTATCGCTGGACCGCCGTCTGCGTCGGCTTCTTCGGCGTCCTGCTGATGCTCTCGCCGCATATGAAGGCGGATGCGCTGGTGCAGGGCCTGTCCGGCGGCCCCGCCATCGGCGCCCTGCTGGCGCTCGGCGGCGCCTTCTGTTCCGCCTTCGCCTCGGTCGAGGTGCGCATGCTGACCCGCACCGAGAAGACCGGCGCCATCGTCTTCTACTTCATGTCGCTGACCTCGCTGCTCGGCCTGCTCACCATCACGCTGGGCTGGACGGTGCCCAACTGGCAGGAACTGCTGCTGCTCGTCACCATCGGCGTCCTCGGCGGGCTCGGGCAGATCCTGGTGGTGCAGGCCTATCGCTATGGCGACGCCTCGCTGGTCGCGCCCTTCGAATACTCGACGATGATCTGGGCGACGGCGCTCGGCTGGTTCGTCTTCGGGGAATGGCCGGTGACGGCCGTGATCACCGGTTCGCTGATCGTCATCGCCTCGGGAATCTATGTGATCCTGCGCGAGCAGCAGCTCGGCCTGCTGAAGCGCGAGACCCGCGAGGTCGGCCCCTCGCGCTCGACCTGAACCGCAGCGTTCGCTTGCCGCCTGGAGCAATCCAAGGCAATGTCCGCCATTACAAACGATCGTTCGCTTTCCCAAACGGCGGAGCAAGCGGGACAGGCCAGGCAGGATAGGCAGGGACGCGATGGGCATCGAAACCAGGGAACGTGGCGGCCGCGAGATGGAATCCGGCGCGCAGGTCATCTCCGGCCAGCTCGGCAAGACGATCCAGCGCCTGCGCAAGGCCTATAACCTCTCGCTTTCGGAGCTCGCCGAGCAGTCCGGCGTCGCCAAGTCGATCATCAGCCAGATCGAGCGCAACGAGACCAATCCGACGCTGGCGACGATCTGGCGGCTGTCGCAGGCGCTCGATGTCTCGATCGAGCGCGTGCTCTCCTCCAATGAGGAAGAGGCCTTCATCGAGAAGACCGTCCGGCCGGACACCCCGATCCTGGTCTCCGAGGACGGCAAGCTCCGGCTCGCCATCATCGGCTGGATCAAGACCGTCGAATGGCTGCAATGGTACGAGGTCAGCGCCGAGCCCGGCGGCGAGCTCGATTCGGAAGGCCATCAGCGCGGCTCGATCGAGTCGCTCTCGGTCAGCGCCGGCGAATTCGAGGTCGAGGTCGGCGGCGTCACCCAGCGCGCCAAGGCCGGCGAGACCCTGCGCTATCGCTGTGACCGCCCCCATATCGTGCGCTGCATCGGCGACAAGCCCGCAGCCGCGTTGATGGTCTGCATCCTCAAGGCGGCGGTGATGGACTGACAGAGGGCCGTTTTCCGCGGCACGAGGCAGCCATTCCGGGCGAAGCAACAGGCTCGATCGGAGCCGGTTTCAACCGGCTCCGGCTCCAGCCTCGCCTGCCGGCTTTTGCGGACGCGGCGGGCCCTGCACCGCCGGCAGCGACTTCAGGAACTCCGCCATCGCCAGCCGGTCGGCGTCGGAGAGCTGCGCGGTATTGCGCACCACCGCCGCCATCAGGCCGCCGACGCTGTCGAAATCCGGCGTGAAGCCGCTCTTCAGCAGCTCGGCGATCTCGGCCTTCGACCATTTGCCGAGGCCATCCTCGGCTTGCGTGATGTTCGGCACCCAGCCCTTGCCTTCCGGATCCGGCCCGCCGGCGAAGCGCGTCGCCTGGACGATGGCGCCGAGCCCGTTGCGGCTGGAATGGCATTCGGCGCAATGGCCCGGGCCCTGCACCAGATAGGCGCCGCGATTCCATTCCTCGCTCTTGGACGGGTCGGCCTTGAACGGCGCGCCGTCGAAGAAGAGCAGCTTCCAGCCGCCGACGATGCGGCGGATATTCAAGGGGAAGGCGAGTTCATGCGCCGGCGTCCGGCCCTCGACCGCCGGCAAGGTACGGATATAGGCCAGCAGATCGGCCACCGCCTTCACCGGCATCAGCCGGTAGGAGGTGTAGGGGAAGGCCGGATAATAGTGCTGGCCCGAGGGCGAGACGCCCGCCGTCATCGCCTGGATGAAATCGGCCGTGCCCCAGTTGCCGATGCCGTCGCGCGTATGCGGCGAGATGTTCGGGACATGGAACCTGCCGAAGGGCGAGCCGAGCACAAGCCCGCCACCGAGCCTCAGCTTGTCGTCCTGGCCAGGCGTCGCATGGCAGGAGGCGCAGCCGCCGGCAGCGAAGAGCAGCTTGCCGTTCTCGACATCTGGCGCCGGCAGCGTGCCGATCTCGGGCCCCGGCGAGACCACCCGCGGATCGGTCAGAACGAAGAAGCCGGCGACACCGAGCGCGATGAAGACCAGAAGCGTGATCAGCAAGCGGCGCATCGGTTCCTCATCTGTTGCCCGTCATGTCCAACGCATTCTTGGCCAATAAAGTTCGGTCGAAAAGCCTGATGGACGGAAATGAAGCCGCCAGATCAAATCACATACACCCCGTCATTCCGGCCGCAGCGAAGCGGAGCGCCGGAATCCATTGTAGCGCTCAGCGCTCTACGATGGATTCCGGACCTGCACCGCTACGCGGCTTGTCCGGAATGACCGGTGAAGGGATCTGGTGGCCGTGCCGGCTCACTTCTTGATGCGATAGGTCTCGTGGCAGGCGCCGCAATTCTTGGTGACGTCGCCGAAGGCGGTGCGGAAGGAAGCGAGGTCGGTCGCCGTGGCAGAAGCCTTGGTGACATCGGCGTCGAACTTGGCGAAGGCCGCCTTGAAGCCGGCATGGTCCTCCCAGATCTTCGCCGCTGCGGTGGTTTCGCCGCCGCTCCTGGAGCTCTCCGGAAACAGCGTCGGAACCTTCTTCGCGGCCTCGCCATAGGTCTTGAAGACGGCCTGCACCTTGGCCGCGTCGAATGGCGCCTCGCCCTTGGCGATGGCCGCAGCCTGGCGGGTCGCCGCGCCGACGCCTTTCATCGCCTCCTTGCGCTCCGCGATCGGGTTCGATTGCGCGACGACGGCGGAGACGCCGATGGCGAGGCCAAGGGCGACGAGAACGGTGCGGATCATACGGTGATTTCCTCTGGCAGGCAGGCGCCGGATGGGCGCCGTTTGGAACCCTTCCAGATCAGCCGATGATCGTGACGGCGCCAAATCGCATTCGCGTGAGGGAGTTTGCGTCGATGCAAATCGGACTTTGCATCAAGCCTCGTACCCTGCCGCCTTCAGCGCCGTGAACACCTTGACCGGCGTCGCCGGCATGTCGATCGCGCCGATGCCGGCGGCGCGGTGCAGCGCATCGACCATGGCGTTCATCACCGCCGGACAGGCCCCGATCGCGCCCGCTTCGCCGGCGCCCTTCACGCCGATGGCGTTGGTGACGCAGGGCACATTGCGGGTCTCGAAATGGAAGTTCGGGATGTCGGCCGCCCGCGGCAGCGCATAGTCCATGAAGGTCGCGGTCAGCATCTGCCCCGAATCGTCGAAGCGGATCTCCTCCATCAACGCCTGGCCGATGCCCTGCGCCGCGCCGCCATGGACCTGGCCCTGCAGCATGATCGGGTTCAGCGTCACGCCGAAATCGTCGACCACGACATAGTTCAGGATCTCGGTCGCGCCGGTAGCAGGGTCGACCTCCAGCTCGACGACATGGGTGCCGTTCGGATAGGTCGCCTCCGGTGGCGTCCAGCTCTGATGGACGCTGAGCATCTCGGCCTTGGCGCCGGGCAGGTTGGCGATGGCCTTCAGGTCGAGCGACTTGTCGGTGCCGACGATGCGCACCGCCCCGTCGACGATCTCAAGATCGCCCGCGCTGGTCTCCAGCGCCTCGGAGGCAAGGTTCTTGAGATTGTCGGCGAGCATGCCGGTGGCCTGGTTCAGCGCCGCGCCGCCGACCGGAATCGAGCGCGAGCCGCCGGTCCCGGAACCGGTCGCGACCCTGTCGGTGTCACCCTGGATGACGCGGATGCGCTCCATCGGAATGTCGAGATGCTGCGCGACGAGCTGCGAATAGGCAGTCTCGTGGCCCTGCCCGTTCGACTGGGTGCCGATCAGCACGGTGACGGTGCCGTCCTTCTCCAGGATCACGGTCGAGCTCTCCGGCCCGCCGCCGCCGCAGGCCTCGATATAGCAGGCGAGCCCGATGCCGCGGATCCGGCCGGCTTTGGTCGAGGCCTTCAGCCGGGCCTTGAAGCCCTTCCAGTCCGCCACCTCCATGGCGCGGCGCATATGGCCCTCGAACTCGCCGGAATCGTAGACCGGCCCGGTCTGGGTCTTGTGCGGCATCTCCTGCGGCTTGACGAAGTTCAGCGCCCGGACCGCATCCGGCGTCTTGCCGGTCTCGCGCGCCACGGCATCGACCAGCCGCTCGATCAGATAGGCGGCCTCGGGCCGCCCGGCGCCGCGATAGGCGTCGACGGGTGTGGTGTTGGTGAAGACGCCGCGGAAGCGCACATGCACCGCCGGGATATTGTAGCAGCCCGGCGTCATCGTGGTGCCGACCCAGGGGATGAAGGGCCCATACTGCGAGAGATAGGCGCCCATATCGGCGGCAAGATCGACCTTGAGGCCGATGAACTTGCCCCGCTTGTCGAGCGCCATCGTCGCGGTGGTCAGATTGGCGCGGCCATGGGTGTCGGCGAGGAAATGCTCGGTGCGGTCGGCGACCCAGCGCACCGGCCGCCTCAGCTTCTCGGCCGCCACCATGGTCAGCGGGTATTCGCGGTACATGAAGATCTTGGTGCCGAAGCCGCCGCCGACATCCGGCGTGATCACCCGGATGCGCGCCGGATCGATCTTGAAGATGTAGTCGGCGAGGGTCTCGCGCATGCCATGGCTGCCCTGGCTGCCCAGCGTCAGCGTCCAGCGCTTGGTCGCCTTGTCGAACTCGGCGATGCAGGCCCGCGTCTCCATGTAGTTGGAGGCGAGCCGGTTGTTGACGATGGTGACCGAGACGGTGCGGTCGGCCTTGGCGAAGGCCTTCTCAGCCTTCTCGCGATTGCCCTGCTCGGCCTCGAAGGCGACGTTGCCGGCGCGGCCCGGCCAGACCTGCGGCGCCTTGGCGTCGAGCGCCGCGGCGATGCCGGTGATGGAGGGCAGCGTCTCGAACTCGATCTCGATCGCCTCGGCGGCGTCGCGCGCCTGGGCGAGCGTCTCGGCGACGATGAAGGCGATCGCCTCGCCGACATGGCGCACCGTGTCGACCGGCAGCACCGGGACATCGGTCGGCTTCACGTTCTCGCCCGAGACCTCCTGGATCAGCCCCTTGCAGGGGATGTCGCCGAGATGGGCGACGTCCTCGCCGGTCAGGATCAGCTTGACGCCCTTGAGCTTCCGCGCCGCCTCCTTGTCGATGATCCTGAACCTGGCATGGGCGTGCGAGGAACGCAGAACATAGCCGTGCAGCGCGCCCTCCACTGCCGTGTCGTCGGTATAGCGACCGGTGCCGGTGGTCAGGCGCTGGTCCTCGACCCGGCGAACCGGCTGGCCTACTCCGAATTTCATGGGGCGCATGGCGGTATCCTCGGAATTATTCGAAAGCGAGTCTGGAACAGGGCCGGCCGACAGTCAGCCCCCGGCCGGGGCGTGCTGCGTTGCACGCAGCGCAAGCCGACAACGATACAAAAAATGACGGCGTCAGCGCTCGACCGGCTCGCCATGCAGGACCCAGTCCTTGAAGCCGCCAATATAATGGCTGTCGACGTCGAGGCCAGCCGATTGGGCGAATTCCATGGCGCGCAGCGAACGCACCCCGGCGGCGCAGGAGAGCACCAGGCGCTTGCCCGGCTCGTTCGGCAGGTCGGCAGGGTCGAATTGCGAAAGCGGTCGCGAGACCGAGCCCGGAATATGCCCGGCGGCGAATTCATGCGGCTCGCGCACATCGACGAGCAGGATCGAGCCCTCGGCCAGCCCGGCCTTGATCTCGTCGATCTCGAGGTCGTTCACGATCATGCCCATCGCTCCGGCAATGCTAGTTCAGGAGCTTCACCAGATAGAGGCTCAAGGCCGGAAATGCCACGACGATGCCGAGACGAATGAGGTCGGAGGCGACGAAGGGCAGGACGCCGCGATAGATCCGCATGATCGGCACGTCGCGCGCCAGCGAGGCGACGACGAAGACGTTGAGGCCGATGGGCGGACAGGTCATGCCGATGCCGACGACGATCAGCACGAGGATGCCGAACCAGATCGCGATGTCGTCCGCCGGCATGCCGAAATCGAGCGCGGTCACGATCGGGAAGAACACCGGCAGCGTCAAAAGGATCATGGCGAGCTCGTCCATGACGCCGCCGAGCACGATGTAGAACAAGAGCAGCCCGACCAGCACCGTATAGGGCTGCCAGCCCGAGGCCGCGATCATCTCGGCCGCGGCGGTCGGCACCTGCGTCAGGGCGAGAAAGGCGTTGAACACCTCGGCGCCGAGCAGAATGGCGAAGATCATCGCCGAGGTCTCGGCCGTCTGGATGATCGCCTGCTTGATCCCGGAAAGGCCGAGCGTGCCGCGCAGGACGCCGATCGCCAGCATGACGAAGGCCCCGACCGAGGCGCCCTCGGTCGGCGTGAAGATGCCGCCATAGATGCCGCCGACGACGATGATCGCGACGAGCAGGGCCGGGATCACGCCAAGCAGCGGCCGAAGCCGCTCGGCCCAGGCAATGCGCTCATGCGCCGGCGCCAGGCTGGCATCGCGGCGCACCGTGATCGCGATGGTGATGCAGTACATCAGCGTCGCGAGCAGTCCCGGGATCAGCGCCGCCTGGAACAGCTTGGCGATGTTCTGCTGGGTCGAGATCGCATAGACGACGAGGATGACCGAAGGCGGGATCAAGAGGCCGAGCGTGCCGCCGACCGCGATGACGCCGCTCGAATAGCCGGGGTCGTAGCCATAACGCCGCAGTTCCGGCAGGGCCGAGCGGGCGAAGGTCGCCGCCGTCGCCACCGAGGAGCCGCAGATCGCGCCGAAGCCGGTGCAGGCGCCGATCACCGCCATGGCAAGCCCGCCGCGGCGATGGCCGACAAAGGCCAAGGCCGCCTTGAACAGGTCGCCGGCGAGCCCCGAGCGCTCGGCGAAAGCCCCCATCAGCACGAAGAGCGGGATCACCGAAAGCGTGTAATTGGCGAAGATCTGGTAGGGCGTCGTCCGGATATAGTTGAGGAACGGCTCGAGCCCGTTGAGCTGGACATAGCCGGCACTGCCGACGACGAGCATGGCGAGCCCGATCGGCAGGCGCAGCGCCATCAGCGCCAGCATGACGCCGAAGCCGGCGAGGGCCAGCGAAAAGCCGCTCATCGAACCCTCAGCAGGCGGCTGGCGCTGACGAAGGCGGCGAGCGCGACGAAGGCGGCGAGCACCGCGCAGGTGGCGATCGGCAGATAGCTCGGCACCTGCAGCACCATGGTGTTCTCGCCGCTGGCGAAGGCCGAGCGCGCGCCGACGGCGAGCCGCCAGGCGATCAGCGCCATGGCCAGGCCGTAGACCACGTCCCAGAGCGCATCGAGACGGTCGCGCCAGGCCTGCGGCAGTTTCAGCGTGAAGGTGTCGACGAAGATGTTGCCGCGCCGGAGCTGGCACAGCGGCAGGAAGCAGAAGGCGGCGACGGCCGTCGCCATCTGCACCAGCTCGAAATCGCCCGGCACGCCGGCGGCCCCGACGAGATCGCTGCGCAGCGTGACGCTGACCACGACCATGGTCGCCAGCGCCACCAGCAGCGCCCCGCCGATGAGCGCCACCGCTTCCGCCACCGCGTCGATCCGCGCTGGCGGCCTATCGCCCCGCCCGTCGGTCATCCGTCGGGTCAGGCCGCGTTCTGGTGCTTGGCCAGGGCGGCGCGGGCGCTCGCCAGGAGCTTGTCGCCGTCGAGGCCCTTCTCCTTGGCCGTCTTCAGCCAGCCCTCGATCACCGGCTCGGTGGTCTTGCGCCAGCGCGCCGCCTCCGCCTCGTCCAGCAAGGTGATGGTGTTGCCGCGCTTCTTGACCATCTCGGCGACGACGACGGCCTGCTCGTCCCACATCTTGCCGGCCATCGCGGCCGCGGCGGCGCCGGAGTTCTTGTCGATGATCGCCTTCAGATCGGGCGCGAGCCCATCATATTTCGCGCGGTTCATGGCGAGCACGAAGGTCGCGACATAGAGGGTCGGCGAGCCCGGGATCTCGGTATGGTACTTGACGAGCTCCTGCACCTTGATCGAGGGCACCACCTCCCAGGGCACGACGCAGCCGTCGATGACGCGCTGGGCCAGCGATTCCGGCACCTGCGGGATCGGCATGCCGATGGCGTTGGCGCCGAGCGCGCGCAGCGCCTCGCCGGCGAGCCGGGTCGGGAAGCGCAATTTCAGACCCTTCAGGTCCTCCATCGTCTTCACCTGCTTGTTGGCGTGGATCAGCCCGTGATCATGCGCCCAGAAGCAGATCGGCTTGATCTCCTTGAACTCGTCCTTGAGGTTCTGCTCGGCATAGTCGGTCAGCGCCAGCGAGTTCACCAGGGCGCGCTTGTTCGGCACGAAGGGCAGCTCGAACGCCTCGATCCCGGTGAAGCGGCCGGGCGTGTTGCCGGGCAGCGTCCAGACGATGTCGACGACGCCGTCGCGCGCCTGGTCGAAGAGCTGCGGCGGCGTGCCGCCGAGTTGCATCGAGGGGAAGATGTCGATCTTGATGCGCCCGTTCGAATCGGCGCCGACCTTGTCGGCCCAGGGCTTCAGGAACTTGGCGTGCCCGTTCGCCACCGGCGGCAGGAAGTGGTGCATGCGCAGCGTCACTTCCTGGGCGTTGGCCCGGGTCGCGCGCAGCACGGCCGGCGCGGCGACGGCCGAGCCGGCCAGCGTCAAGAACTTGCGGCGGTCAAAATTCATCGGTCCCCTCCCGGAATCGCGGTCGTCTCGTTATGCCCCTCGCGGCGCTTGCGCGACTCTTACCGTCGCGCGCCGTCTCATCTCGTCACATGAGAACTAAACCCGGCGCGGCGCAAGCCCGGCTTCCTGCGAAACCGGGCTTGCGCGACGAATTGGCGATGCGCCCCGCAGCTAGAGGCGGATCCGCCTCCAAACTGGTGATAAGGAACGCGCGATCCAGGCAGGGCTGGGTCCGGCCGCGTCAGGCCGCCGGCGGGATGCGCAGCACCCAGCCGGGCAGGATCAGGTCGGGATCCTTGACCGGCGGCGTGTTGGCCTTGACGATCTCGGTGTATTTCGCGCCCTGGCCCTTGCCGTAATGCACCTCGGCGATCTTCCAGAGCGTGTCGCCCTTCTTGACCGTATAGAACACCGCGGCCGGCGCCTCCTTGTTGACGATCAGCTCCGATTCCACCGAGGCGACGCCTGCGGTGTTGCCGAGCGCCAGGATGATCTTCTCGGCTTCCTCGGTGGAGACGGCCTTGCCGCTGACCTTGACCTTGTCGCCCTCGACCTTGACCTCGACACCGGCCGGCAGGCCATGGCTCTCGAGCTCCTTCTGCAGGGTCTCGGCCGTCGCCGCCTTGGCAGGGCTCGACCCGAAGATCTTCGAACCGGCTTCCTTGATGAAACTGAACAGACCCATGAGGCTCTCTCCTGTGGCTAGGCGGACATCAAGCCCGCTGATCGCGCCAAGTTCAAGCCGCATTGCGCCGAACCGCGGCTTTTGCCCGGCAGGCGCTTCCGCGCGGCGCCGAAGACTGGCAGAAGCCCCTGGCGCCATGCCGGCGCCGGAGCGCGCTCGCCGTCGCGAGCCGTTCCGTCCGAAGGGGACACCGCCATGACCATGCTGACTCTCGACCAGGCCCGCACCATCGTCGACGCCGCCCTGAAGCACGCACGCGAGCAGGGCTTCAAGCCGCTCGCCATCGCCGTGCTCGATGCGCGCGGCGCGCAGAAGCTCTTCCTGGCGCAGGATGGCAGCAGCCTGAAGCGCGGCGAGATCGCGCTCGGCAAGGCCAATGGCGCGATCGCGCTCGGCGTCGGCCCGCGCACCTTGAACAAGATGGCGCTGGAGCGCCCGCATTTCATCGCCGGCGCCACGCTCGCCATCGGCGGCTCGCTGGTCGCGGTCCCGGGCGGCGCCCTGATCCGCAACGCCGACGGCACCCTGCTCGGCGTCATCGGCGTCTCCGGCGACACCTCCGACAATGACGAGGCAGCCGCGCTCGCCGGCATCGCCGCGGCCGGGCTCGTCGCCGAAACCGGAGCCTGAGCGAGGCGCTCGCCCATGCGGCCATGCCACGGCCGCATTGCGGCGCTTCGCATTGCAACGCGCCGGGATTTGCGGCAACGGGTGCCGCCAGAGGCGGGCGATTTCAGATGGGAGCGCAGAGCGACCCCATCTGAAGCCTGATCCGTCTCTCATGCTTACATAGAATACGTTCGGGAGCGCACCTCCCGCCTGCCTCGACAGGGAATGCATCATGACCGCCGCGACCGCCAACGAGAACATGCCCGCCAGCGAGACCGTCGAGACCGACGTGCTGATCGTCGGCGCCGGCCCCTGCGGCCTGTTCGCCGTGTTCGAGCTCGGACTGCTCGACATCAGGGCGCATCTGGTCGACATCCTGCCCAAGGTCGGCGGGCAATGTGCGGAACTCTATCCCGAGAAGCCGATCTACGACATTCCCGGCTTCCCGCTCGTCACCGGCCAGCAGCTGGTCGACAATCTGATGGACCAGATCAAGCCGTTCGGCGCGACCTTCCATCTCAACCAGATGATCGAGGCGATCGAGGTGCTGGGCACGCCCGAGGCGCCGCGCTTCCGGGTCAGGACCGATGCCGGCACGGTGTTTGTGGCCAAGACGGTGATGATCGCCGCCGGCGGCGGCTCGTTCCTGCCGAAGAAGCCCCCGATCCCCGGCATCGAGGCCTATGAAGGCCACAGCGACGGTGCCGGCGTGCACTATGCGGTCCGCCGGATGGAGGCGTTCCGCGACCGCTATATCCTGATCGTCGGCGGCGGCGATTCAGCCCTCGACTGGACGCTCAACCTGCAGCCGATCGCCAGGCGCGTCACCCTGATGCACCGTCGCGACGACTTCCGCGCCGCGCCGCACTCCGTCGAGCAGATGCGCGCCCTCGTCGCCTCCGGCGCCATGGATCTGAGGATCGGCCAGGTCACCGGGCTGCGGGGCGAGGGCTCGACCCTTCAGGGCGCGATCTGCCGCGACACCGCCGGCGAGAGCTTCGAGATCGCCTGCGATACGCTGCTGCCCTTCTTCGGGCTGACCATGAAGCTCGGGCCGATCGCCGACTGGGGCCTGAACCTGCACGAGAACCTGATCCCGGCCGATACCGAGAAGTTCGAGACCAATGTGCCCGGCATCTTCGCCATCGGCGACATCAACACCTATCCGGGCAAGCTGAAGCTCATCCTCTCCGGCTTCCACGAGGCGGCGCTCGCCGCCCAGAAGGTACACCGCTACGTCTATCCGGAGAAGCGGCTGACCTTCCAGTACACCACCTCGTCGACCTCGCTGCAGAAGAAGCTCGGCGTCGCCTGAGCCGGGCGGTCATCGGTGGAGAGGAAACCGCCCGGTCTTTCCGGCGCTTCGCGAAAGCGAAGAAACCGGAATGACGCGGGAATTCACTGCGGAAAGGGTGCGGGCTCCGACACCGGCCTCAGCGTCGAGGCGGTGAGATCGGGCGCGGGGCGCAGCGGCTTCTGCGGCCGGATGTCCGGCAGGCTCGCCGGCGCGGCGGGCGGGGCGGCAGGCGCCTGCTCGGCGACGGCCTCGTCCTCTTCCTCTTCCGGCTCGCCGACACGGTCGCGCAGTTCGGCGATCGCCCCTTCCAGCGGCCTGAAGACGAAGCGCACCTTGTGCTTGCCGGCCGGCACCTTGACCGCCCGGAACAGCACATTGGCCTTCAGGATCTCGACCTCGACGCCGTCGAGCTCGGCGCGCCACCACGGATGCCAGATGTCGTTGAGCACGACGAAGCCCGGCTGCGCGCTCTCGACCTCGATATCGACCTGCGTATTGCCATAGCGCTTCAGCTTGACCTCGCCGCGGGCGCGGCTCGGCCCCTCGGTGACCCCCTCGCCGGGCTCGCTGTCGAGCAGCACCACCTGCTGCGGATCGGCATCCGGCCATTGGCCCGCCGTCTTCATCGCCTCGAAATCGGCAAGCTGCCAGCCGCCGACGAACTGCACCCGCGGCAGCGCCCGCGGATTCTCGTAGATGAAGCCGTCCGCAGTATAGGCGACGAGCTTGAGGTCGCCGGCGCGCAGGGTCCGGTCGACCTGCCCGATCGGCACGCGTGAGGCGATGTAGCGCAGGCCGAGGAAGTCCGCGAGCCGGCAGCGATAGGACGGGAAAAGCGGGGTGAAGACGCGCTGGTCCGGCCCCGCGATCGAATCGCGCGTGCCGACGGCGTCGGAAAAATCGGCCAGCCGTAGGGGGTTGTAGCCCAGCGTATGGTCGAAGCCGTGGATCATGCCGGCATTGGGCCATTCGAAGCCCATGCCGAGCAGCTCGACCCGGTCGCGCCGCGGCGAGTCGGCCGGCTGCGCCGTCAGCCGCTTCAGGACCCGTACCGTCTCGTTCTGGGTCTCGGGCCGCAGCACGTCGTAGAGCTCGGGCGCCAGCGCCGTCGATTCATTGGGGCCGTTGTTGAAGGCCAGGTCGGCGCCGACCGCGCCGGTGACGATCAGGCTCGCCGCCAGCGGGCCGATCGCGGCACGCCATTTCGTCAGCACGACGACGATCGCGGCTGCGACCGCGAACCAGAAGCCGGCCATCGCGCTCGGCCACCAGGCATCGCCGAGATGGCCCTCCTGCCGCGCCACCAGCAGGCCGCCGCCGACCAGCACGGCGAGGGTTGCGACCACGATGCCGAGATCGCGCCAGGGCGCCCCGGGCTTCTCCTCGGTCAGCAGCCGGTGCAGCAGATAGCCCGAGAGCAGCGCGCCGAGCGCGCCGATCAGGAAGGTCGCGTCGGCCGGCCGCCGGAACGCCTTGACGCCGGGCAGATACTCATAGGCCAGGTGGAAGAACGGCGTGTAGCGCCCGAGCGAGAACAGCACCATCAGCACGAACAGGATGGTGAAGGGCCGGATCGCCTTGTCCCAGAGCCAGCCGCGGCTCAGGCCCGGCGCGATCAGCAGCAGG
>NZ_JAKFED010000075.1:0-2008 GCF_036675845.1 Allobosea sp.
CTGGCTCGACAAGGCCTGGACCCGCCGCCACCGCTGCACGCCCTTTCTCGACAACGTGGTCGTGCTCGCACCTGATCCCGATTGGGTGAAGACGCTTCCCGGCGGCAAGTTGCCCGACCGCAGCGACTTCAAACGCTACGCCGACCGGTTCGAAGATCGCGTGCGCAACTGGGGCCGGGCCGCCGCCGAAAGCGAGCGGCTGGCCGACGAACTGGCCGAGGCACTGCAGCGAGGCTCGGGCATGCGAGTCGAGCCGCTGTGAAGCGAGCCCCCGACTGTGCAATCGCTTCTCGGCATCACAATCGCGCCATGTCCCACGGCGGCCGCGCTTCACGCCCGAGGCACCGGATAAATCGGGCTGAAGCGCGCGAACATTCGGCGAGCCCGCGCCCCGCGAGCTACATCGCCGCTTCGAGCATGGCCCGGTAGTCCTCGGCGCTGGCGAGGCGCGGATTGGTCTTGTGGCAATGGTCGGCCAGCGCGCCTTCGATCACCTTGTCGAAGCAGTCGCGCTCGACGCCGAGCGCAGCGAGACCGGACGCGAGGCCGAGGCGAGCGTTCATCGCCACGATGGCTTCGGGAATGTCGGCCGCCGACGCCAGCCCCATCGCGTGTGCCATGCGCTCCAGGCGGCGCTCGGTCCTGACGCTTTCGGCCTCGGCATTGAAGCGCACGACGGCCGGCAGGAACATCGCGTTGAGCGTGCCGTGGTGCAGCCGGGGGTTCACGCCGCCGAGTGCATGGCTGAGCGAATGCACGCAGCCCAGGCCCTTCTGGAAGGCCATGGCGCCCTGCATCGACGCACTCATCATCTGCTTTCGGGCCTCGCGGTCGCTGCCATCACTCGTGGCGCGTTCGATGTGAGCCCAGGCGCGCTCCAGGCCGTCGAGCGCGATGCCGTCGGCGGGCGGGTTGAAGGCCGACGACATGAAGGTCTCCATGCAGTGCGCGATCGCGTCCATGCCTGTGGCCGCGGTCAGGCCGGCCGGCAGGCCGAGCGTGAGATCCGGGTCGCAGATGGCCCCCTTCGGCACGAGGTGCCAGGAGTGAAAGCCCAGCTTGCGGTGATCGTCGACGATGACGATGGCGCCGCGCGCGACTTCGCTGCCGGTGCCGGACGTGGTCGGCACCGCGATGATCGGCGCCACGGCGGCGGTGATCCTCGCCGAGCCGCCTTCGATGGTGGCGTAGGTTTTCAGCTCGCCCGGATGCGTGGCGAGGATGGCCAGGCCCTTGGCCAGGTCGATGCTCGAGCCCCCGCCCACTGCCACCAGGCCGTCGGCGCGGTGCGCGTTCCAGATCTCGCGCGCGGCGCGCACCGCGGCTTCGGTCGGATTCGAAGGCGTGCCGTCGAAAATCGCCACCGGCAACTCTGCCAGTGCGTCGAGCGCCTTCTGCAGCACGCCGGCCGCGCGCACGCCGGCATCGGTGATGACGAGCGGGCGCGTGATGCCGACGCGGGCGCACTCGGCGCGGAGCTCTCGCACGGCGCCGAAATCGAACTGGACTTGCGTGATGTAGAAGATGCTGGCCATGGTGAAACGGGCTCGAGAAACGGACGTGGAGGGCAAGGCGAAACCGGCTCGCTGCGGCGGCACCCGGAGTCGACGCAGCGCAGACCGAGCCAGTATGCTCGTGGCCCGCAAGCCATGGCGCCGCCGCCCTGCCGGCCGATCTCGCACCGCCTCATGATCCCCGATGCACTGACCCCCGCCACGCGCAGCGTGCTGCAGCGCATTCATCGTGCCGGCCGCCCGCCGCTGTACACGCTGGCCGTCGAGGAAGCGCGCCTCGCCTACGAGATCGGCGCCGAGATCATGGATCTGCCGCGCGCGCCGCTGGCAAGAATCGAGGACCTTCAGGTGCCGGCGCGCGATGGCACCTCGCTGCGCGCCCGGCTGTACGCCAACTCGCACGAGCGCCTGCCCATGCTGCTGTACCTGCACGGCGGCGGTTTCACGATCGGCAACCTCGAAACGCACGACAGCCTGTGCCGCCAGCTCGCCCT
>NZ_JAKFED010000064.1:0-43465 GCF_036675845.1 Allobosea sp.
GCGGTCGCGGCCGCACCCGGCGTGCTCGGCATACTGACCGCCGCCGACATCCCCGGCCAGAACGACATTTCCTCGACGCACAAGCACGACGAGCCGGTCTTTGCGACGGAGAGGATCCTGCATCACGGCCAGCCGCTCTTCGCCGTGATCGCGACGACGCGCGAGCAGGCCCGCCACGCTGCGACGCTGGCGCAGGCGGATTATGAGGAGGCGCCTCCCCTGCTCGACGTCGCGACCGCGCGCGCTGCCGGCGGCGACCTCGTCACCCAGCCACTGAAGCTCGAACGCGGTGACGTGGCGACTGCGCTCGCGAGCAGCCCGCGCCGGCTGAAAGGCACGATGGCGATCGGCGGGCAGGACCATTTCTATCTCGAAGGCCAGATCGCCCTCGCCATTCCCGGCGAGGACCAGGACATGCTGGTCCTGTCCTCGACCCAGCATCCGAGCGAGGTCCAGCACATGGTCTCGGCCGTGCTCGGCATCGGCGCCCATGCGGTCACGGTCGAGGTCAGGCGCATGGGCGGCGGCTTCGGCGGCAAGGAGACGCAGGCCAATCTCTTCGCCTGCGTCGCGGCGCTTGCCGCCCGCAAGCTTGGCCGCCCGGTCAAGCTCCGGCCCGACCGTGACGACGACATGATGATCACAGGCAAGCGCCACGACTTCGTCGTCGACTACGAGATCGGCTTCGACGACGAGGGCAGAATCCGCGCTGTCGATGCCGCCTATGCCGCGCGCTGCGGTTGGAATGCCGATCTCTCCGGCCCGGTGACGGACAGGGCGTTGTTCCATATGGACAACTGCTATTTCTACCCGGCGGTGCGCGCCCGCTCCGAGCCCTTGCGCACCCATACGGTCTCCAACACCGCCTTCCGCGGTTTTGGCGGGCCGCAGGGCATGGTCGGGGCCGAGCGCTTCATCGAGGAGATCGCCTACGCCACCGGGCTCGACCCGCTCGAGGTCCGCAAGCGCAATCTCTATGGCGGCGAGGAGCGCGCGATCACGCCCTATCACCAGCCGGTCGAGGACATGATCGCCGGCGAGATCATCGACGAGCTGGAACGCGACTGCCACTACAGCGCCCGGCAGCAGGCGATCCGCGCGTTCAACCGCGAAAGCCCGGTGATCAAGCGCGGCATCGCGCTGACCCCGGTCAAGTTCGGCATCTCCTTCACCGCGACCTGGTACAATCAGGCCGGCGCGCTGGTGCATGTCTATACCGACGGCACGGTTGCGCTGAACCATGGCGGCACCGAGATGGGCCAGGGGCTCTACCAGAAGGTGGCGCAGGTCGCGGCCCAGGCCTTCGGGATCGGCCTCGGCCAGATCAGGATCACCGCGACGACGACCGGCAAGGTGCCCAACACCTCCGCGACGGCCGCCTCCTCCGGCTCGGACCTCAACGGCATGGCGGCGCTCGACGCCTGCGAGACGATCAAGGCGCGGCTTACCGCCTTCGCGGCCGAGCATTGGCAGGAGCAGCCCGACGCCATCGCCTTCCTGCCGGGCCGCGTCCGGATCGGTGCGCGCGAAATCGGCTTCGCCGAGTTGGCGAAGGCGGCCTATATGGCCCGCGTCCAGCTCTCTGCCACCGGTTTCTATGCGACGCCGAAGATCCATTGGGACCGCGAGGCCGGCAGAGGCCACCCGTTCTACTATTTCGCCTATGGCGCCGCCGCCGCCGAGGTCGCGGTCGACACGCTGACCGGCGAGTACAAGGTCGAACGCGTCGACATCCTGCACGATTGCGGCAACTCGTTGAACCCGGCGATCGACCGAGGCCAGATCGAGGGCGGCTTCGTCCAGGGCGTGGGCTGGCTGACCACCGAGGAACTGGTCTGGGACGATAAGGGCCGGCTCGCGACGCACGCGCCCTCGACCTACAAGATCCCCGTCGCCTCCGACCGGCCGCGGATCTTCAACGTCGCTTTGCTGGAGAACGCGCCCAATCGCGAGCATACGATCCACCGCTCCAAGGCGGTCGGCGAGCCGCCCTTGATGCTGGCGATCAGCGTGCTGCATGCGCTTTCGGACGCGGTCGCCAGCGTCGGCGATCATCGCATCTGCCCCCGTCTCGACGCGCCGGCGACGCCGGAGCGCGTACTGGACGCGGTCGAGCGCGTGCGGGCGCAGGCGGCGGGCCGGGAGGCACTGTCATGAGCCCCGCCGAATTCCTCGCCGTCACTCTCGGCGACGGCGCCATCCTGGTCCGGATCGCGCGGGCGCAGGGCTCGACGCCGCGCGAGACCGGCGTGGCGATGATCGTCGGCGCCACCGGGACCGCCGGCACGATCGGCGGCGGCCAGCTCGAATTTCACTGCATCGATCTCGCCCGAGAGATGCTGGCCAGCGGCGAGCCGGCGCGCCGCGTCGAGATTCCGCTCGGCCCGCAAATGGGCCAGTGCTGCGGCGGGCGCGTGCAGGTCGCTCTCGCGCGCGCCACGCCGCCCGATCTCGCGGCTTTGCGCGCCAGCGAAGCGAAGGCGAGCGCCGCCCGGCCGCAGGTCCTGATCTTCGGCGCCGGCCATACCGGCCGGGCGCTGGCCCGCTGCCTGTCGCTTCTGCCGCTCGCGGTGACGCTCGTCGACGACCGGCCGGGCCAGTTCGAGGGGCTGCCGGAGAACCTCGCCTGCCTCGAGCTCGACGATCCCGAACAGGCGCTGGCGGCGGCGGCGCCTGACTCCGCCTTCGTCGTCCTGACCCACAGCCATGCCCTCGACTACCGGCTGGTGGAGACGGCGCTGCTGCGCGGCGATGCGGCCTATGTCGGCATGATCGGCTCGGGCACCAAGCGCGCGCGGTTCGAGGCCAGCTTTCGCCGCCGGCACCCGGCGAGCACCGCGCTTGAAGGGCTGACCTGCCCGATCGGTGGATCGGATGTGCATGACAAGCGTCCGGAGGTGATCGCGGCCTTGACGGCAGCCGAGCTGGTGCGTTGCTTGCTTGGCAGGAAGGCGGCCTTCGCGAGGAAGGGCGCCGCAGCGCCAGACGGAGACCGGGGCGACCATGACGCAGCCGCCTGAACAGACGGCCCCCTTACGTCTGGCGCTCGCCCATGTCTCGAAGAGCTTTCCGGGCGTGAAGGCCAATCAGGACATCAGCTTCGGCGTGCGGCCGGGCGAGATCCATGCGCTGCTCGGCGAGAACGGCGCCGGCAAGTCGACCCTGGTCAAGATCATCTATGGCGTGCAGCGCGCCGACGAGGGCGAGATCAGCTGGGATGGCAGCCCCGTCGAAATCCCCTCGCCCAAGGCGGCGCGCCGGCTCGGCATCGGCATGGTCTTCCAGCATTTCTCGCTGTTCGACGCGATGACGGTGCTGGAAAACATCGCGCTCGGGCTCGACGAGAAGGTCCCGGCGGAGGAGCTGAAGCAGCGGATCAGGGCGATCCTCGACAGCTATTCGCTGCCGCTCGACCCCGACCGCGAAGTACACACGCTCTCGGTCGGCGAGCGCCAGCGGATCGAGATCGTGCGCTGCCTGCTGCAGAAGCCGAAGCTGCTGATCATGGACGAGCCGACCTCGGTGCTGACGCCGCAGGAGGTCGAGCGGCTGTTCGACACGCTGCGCCGGATCGCGGCACAGGGCTGCTCGATCCTCTACATCAGCCACAAGCTGCACGAGATCAAAGCCCTGTGCGAGGCCGCGACCATCCTGCGTGGCGGGCGCGTCGTGGCGACCTGCGACCCGCGCCGCGAGACGACGCGGCGCATGGCCGAGCTGATGATCGGCTCCGAGCTCAAGAACATCGAGCGCCCGGCGCCGTCCGGCGAGGCGCGCCGTCCGCGCCTCGCGGTCGACCGGCTCGACATGCCGGGCGAGCCGCCCTTCGGCACCCGCCTGAAGCGCATCAGCTTCACCGCCCATGCCGGCGAGATCCTCGGCATCGCCGGGGTCGCCGGTAACGGCCAGGCCGAGCTGCTGATGGCGTTGTCGGGCGAGCGCCGCGCCGCTTCGGACGCCGCCATCAAGCTCGACGGCCGGCCGATCGGCCATGCCGATGCCGGCGCCCGGCGCGCGGCCGGCCTCGCCTGCGTGCCCGAAGAGCGCAACGGCCATGCCGCCGTGCCGGAGTTCTCGCTCGCCGAGAATGTCGTGCTGACCGCGCGCCATCGCCTGCCGCTGGCGCCGTCCGGCCTGATCCGGCAAGGCGCGGTCGACGCCTATGCAAGCGCGGTGATCCAGCGCTTCGACGTGCGCACCAGCGGGCCGGCGGCGCTGGCCGGGGCGCTCTCCGGCGGCAACCTGCAGAAGTTCATCATGGGCCGCGAGATCGGCCAGCAGCCCGAGGTCCTGGTCGTGGAACAGCCGACCTGGGGCGTCGATGCCGGCGCCGCGGCCGCGATCCGGCAGGCGCTGGTCGACCTGGCGGCGCAAGGCTCGGCGATCGTGGTGATCTCGCAGGATCTCGACGAGCTGCTCGAACTGGCCGACCGGCTCTGCGTCATCAATGACGGCCAGTTGTCGGAAGCACGGCCGGTCGCCGGGCTGAAGCTGGAGGAGATCGGCCTGCTGATGGGCGGCGTCCACGGCGAGGCCGCCGCAGCGGACCACGCCCATGCTTGAATGGCGCCCCAGGAGCGAACCGAGCCGGGCGATGCTCTATCTGAGCCCGCTGATCGCCATTGCGCTCACCATGGCGACCGGCATGATCGTCTTCGGCGCGATCGGCTATGACGGCGTGCGGGCGGTGCAGGCGATCTTCGTCACGCCGCTGATCGAGCCGCAGCGCTGGCCCGATCTCGGCGTCAAGGCGGCGCCGCTGGTGATGATCGCGCTCGGCCTCGCCATCGGCTTCCGCGCCAATGTCTGGAACATCGGCGCCGAGGGGCAATATGTGATGGGTGCCATCGCCGGCACCGGCGTGGCGCTGCTCACCCATGACATGACCGGCTGGTGGATCCTGCCCGCCATGGCGCTCGCCGGCATCCTCGGGGGCGCCGCCTGGGCGGCGATCCCCGCCTTCCTCAAGGTCCGGCTGCAGGTCAGCGAGATCCTGACCAGCCTGATGCTGAGCTATGTCGCGATCCAGTTCCTCTACTACCTCGTGCGCGGCCCCTGGAAGGATCCGGAAGGCTTCAACTTCCCGCAGACCAGGATGTTCAGCGCCGATCAGACACTGCCGGCGATGGCCGAGGGCTCGCTCGTCCATCTCGGCATCCCCGTCGCGCTGCTGCTGGCGCTCGCCGCCTGGTTCGTGCTGGGCAAGACCGTCGCCGGCTACGCCGTCAGGGTGGTCGGGCGCGCGCCGGCCGCCGCCCGTCATGGCGGCTTCGACGCCGACCGCGTCACCTGGGCGGCGCTGCTCGCGGGCGGCGGGCTCGCCGGGCTCGCCGGCCTGTTCGAGGCGGCAGGCCCGTTCGGCCAGCTCACCCCGCAATTCCCGGTCGGCTACGGCTTCACCGCGATCATCGTCGCCTTTCTCGGTCGCCTCTCGCCGGTCGGCATCGTCTTCGGCGGGCTGGTGCTGGCGGTCACCTATGTCGGCGGCGAGATCGCGCAGAGCACGGTCAGGCTGCCGCAGGCGGCGACCGGCATGTTCCAGGCGATGCTGCTGTTCTTCCTGCTCGCAACCGATGTGCTGGTACGCTGGCGGCTCGTCCTCCGCCGTGGCCCGGCGAAGGCCGCGCCATGACCAGCGTCATCCTCGTCTCGATCTTCATGACGCTGGCGGCGGCGGCGACGCCGATCCTGCTGGCGGGGCTGGGCGAACTCGTCACCGAGAAGGCCGGCGTGCTCAATCTCGGCGTCGAAGGCATGATGCTGTGCGGCGCGGTCACCGGTTTCGCGGTCGCCTATGGCAGCGGCAGCGTCACGCTCGGGCTCGTTGCGGCGGCGCTGGCCGGGCTCCTCGCCGCGATGATCTTCGCCCTGCTGACGCTCGGCCTCGGCGCCAACCAGGTCGCGACGGGCCTCGCCCTGACGATCTTCGGCGTCGGCGTCTCCTCGCTGTTCGGCGCCGGCTTCGTCGGCCGCACCATCCATCGGCTCGGGCCGATCTTTCCGGCAGATTTCGCGACGCATCCCTGGCTGCGCCTCGTCTTCGGCCATGATGCGCTGATCTATCTCTCGCTGCTGCTGGTGCTTGGCGTCAGCCTGTTCCTGCGCCGCACGCGGGCCGGCCTGATCCTGCGCGCGGTCGGCGAGAACGCCGATTCCGCCCATGCGATCGGCTATCGCGTGCTCGCCATCCGCACCGCGGCAACCGCCTTCGGCGGCGCGCTGGCGGGCCTGGGCGGCGCCTATTTCTCGCTGGCGCTGACGCCGATGTGGGCCGACCGGCTGACCGCCGGGCGCGGCTGGATCGCGCTTGCGCTCGTCGTCTTCGCCGCCTGGCGGCCGGGGCGGCTGCTGCTCGGCGCCTATCTCTTCGGCGCGGTCGCGACCTTCGAATTGCAGGCCAAGGCGGCGGGCGTCAACTGGATCGCGCCGGAGGTGCTGGCGATGACCCCCTACCTTGCGACGATTGTGGTTCTGACGATGATGTCGCTAGGAAAGAGGACCGGCGGGCGCAACGCGCCTTCCTGCCTTGGCAAGCCCTTCCCGGCGTCCTGAGCGACGCCGCAAGCAAATAACGGGGAGCATACACATGTCGACCATCATCACCCGCAGGACGCTGCTCGCCGGCGCGGCCGCAACCTCGGCGCTGCCGCTCCTCGGCGGAGCGCAAGCGCAGGCGCCGCTCGGCATCGGCTTCATCTATGTCGGCCCGATCGGCGACCATGGCTGGACCTGGACCCATGACCAGGGCCGGTTGGCGCTCGAGAAGGAATACGGCGCCAAGATCAAGACCAGCTTCATCGAGAACGTCGCCGAGGGGCCGGACGCGGCGCGCGCCATCCGCCAGCTCGCCCAGGCCGGCAACCAGCTCATCTTCACCACCTCGTTCGGCTTCATGAACCCGACGATCCAGGTCGCGAAGCAGTTCCCGAAGATCAAGTTCGAGCACGCCACCGGCTATCAGCGCGCCGATAACGTCGCGACCTATAATGCCCGCTTCTATGAAGGGCGCGCCGTGATCGGCGCCATCGCCGGGCATATGTCGAAATCGGGCCAGGCCGGCTATGTCGCCTCCTTCCCGATCCCCGAGGTGGTGATGGGCATCAACGCCTTCCATCTGGCGGCGAAGAAGGTGAACCCCAATTTCAAGACCAAGGTGATCTGGGCCTCGACCTGGTACGACCCGGCCAAGGAAGCCGACGCCGCCAAGGCGCTGATCGACCAGGGCGCCGACATGATCACCCAGCACACCGATTCCGCCGCCCCGCTGCAGGCGGCCGAGCAGCGCGGCGTCTTCGCCTTCGGCCAGGCCTCCGACATGAGCGCCTTCGCGCCGAAAGCCCACCTCACCGCGATCGTCGACGACTGGTCGGGCTACTACATCAAGCGTGTCAAGGAGGTCATGGACGGGAGCTGGAAGACTGGCGATATCTGGGGCGGCCTCAAGGAGGGCATGGTCAAGATGGCGCCCTACAACGCTGCGGTGACGCCGGCCGCACGCGCCGCCGCCGACGAGCTCCAGAAGGGCATCATCGCCGGAACGCTCCACCCCTTCACCGGCGAGCTCAAGGACCAGAAGGGCGTGGTCCGGCTCAAGGCCGGCGAGACGGCGAGCGACGAGATGCTGTCCAAGATGGACTGGTATGTCGACGGCGTGCAGGCGTAAGGCGGCGCCCCCAACTGGCCGTTCGCGTCATGCTCGGACCTGACCCGAGCATCTCCTGACAGAGATTCTCGGGTCTGCGCTTCGCTTCGCCCGAGAATGACGCAAGCGGTCCGCGCTCGAAAATTCCCTGCCCCGCACCCCTTGCAGATATTTTAAGCTTGAAACAATATGGCCGTGACGCTGCGCGGGCCGGGATGGGGATCCCTTCCGCAGACGGCTTCCAAAAGGTCCCGGGAGGACATCCGACATGACACTGAAGTTCGCCACGACATTGAAATCGACCTTGTCGCTCAGCGCCGGCATCGTCGCGCTCAGCCTCTCCGGCGCCCAGGCGCAGGAGCCGCTGAAGATCGGCGTCGTCGCCGTGCTGACCGGGCCGGCGGCAGCGCTCGGCCAGCAGGTCCGCGACGGCTTCCAGCTCGCGGTCGACAAGAACGGCGGCAAGCTCGGCGGCGTACCGGTGCAGATCACGGTGATCGACGACGAGCTGAAGCCCGATGTCGCGGTCGGCAAGGTCCGCAGCTTCGTCGAGGGCGGCAAGGTCGACTTCGTCGTCGGCCCGGTGTTCTCGAACATCCTCGGCGCCATCGCCAAGCCGGTGCTCGACAGCGGCGCCTTCCTGATCAGCCCCAATGCCGGCCCCTCGACGCTCGCCGGCAAGGGCTGTCACCAGAACTTCTTCGTGACCTCCTACCAGAACGACCAGGTCCACGAGGTGCTCGGCAAGTACGCGCAGGACCAAGGCTACAAGAAGGCCTACATCATCGCGCCGAACTATCAGGCGGGTAAGGACTCGCTCGCCGGCTTCAAGAACCACTTCAAGGGCGAGGTCATCGACGAGGTCTATGTCCCGCTGTCCTCGCTCGACTTCTCGGCCGAGCTCGCCAAGATCGCCTCGGCCAAGCCCGACGTCGTCTTCGCCTTCCTGCCCGGCGGGCTGGGCGTCAACTTCGTCAAGCAGTGGTCGCAGGCCGGCCTGCAGGGCAAGATTCCCTTCCTCTCCGCCTTCACGGTCGATGAATCGACCCTGCCGGCGCAGCAGGACGCGGCGGTCGGCCTGTTCGGCGGCATGACCTGGGCGCCGAACATGGACAATCCGCAGAGCAAGAAGTTCGTCGCGGACTATGAGGCGGCCTTCAAGATCGTGCCCGGCTCCTATGCCATGCAGGCCTATGACGCCGCGCTGCTGATCGACTCGGCGGTCAAGGCCGCCGGCGGCACCGGCGACAAGGACAAGCTGCGCGCCGCCATCAAGAAGGCGGACTTCACCTCGCTGCGCGGCAAGTTCAAGTTCAACACCAATGGCTACCCGATCCAGGACTTCTACCTGGTCAAGGTCGCCAAGCGGCCGGACGGCAAGTTCCAGACCGAGATCGCCCAGAAGGTGTTCACGGACTATGCCGACCCGCACGCCAAGGATTGCGCGCTGAAGTGACGCGAAGCGTCATCCCCGGGCGAAGCGCAGCTTCGACCCGGGGATCTCCTGCAAGAGATGCTCGGGTCAAGCCCGAGCATGACGGGGCGACTTTGCCATGACCACCGGCCTCCTCATCGTCCAGATCCTGAACGGGCTCCAATTCGGTATCCTGCTGTTCCTGGTGGCGGCGGGGCTGACACTGGTCTTCGGGGTGATGGACTTCATCAACCTGGCGCATGGCGTGCAGTACATGCTCGGCGCCTATCTGGCGGTGACCTTCGTCTCGCTCACCGGCAGCTTCGTGCTCGGGCTTGTGCTCGCGCTGGCGGCGGCGCTGGCGTTCGGGCTGGCGCTCGAATTCCTGGTCTTCCGCCATCTCTACGAACGCGACCATCTCGACCAGGTGCTGGCGACCTTCGGGCTGATCCTGCTGCTCAATCAGGGCGTCAAGATCATCTGGGGGGCCGCGCCGCTCTCCGTGCCGCTGCCCGAATTCCTCTCCGGCAATGTCCCGCTGCTGGACGGCATCCTCTACCCGACCTATCGCTTCGCGCTGATCGGCGCCGGCCTCGGCGTCGCTTTGCTGCTCTGGTTCGTCGTCGACCGCACCCGCACCGGCATGCTGCTGCGCGCCGGCGCCTCGAACGCGCCGATGGTCTCGGCGCTCGGCGTCGACATCCGCAAGCTGTTCATGATCGTCTTCGCCTTCGGCACCATGCTGGCGGGCTTCGCCGGGGCGATGGCGGCGCCGATCCTCTCGGTCGAGCCCGGCATGGGCGACACCGTGCTGATCCTCGCCTTCGTCGTCATCGTCATCGGCGGCATCGGCTCGATCCGCGGCGCCTTCGTCGCGGCCCTGATCGTCGGCCTGGTCGACACGCTCGGCCGCTCCTTCATGAACGACCTGCTGCGCCTGTTCATGAGCGCCCCTTCCGCCCGCGCCACCGGCGCCGCCCTGTCCTCGATGCTGATCTACCTTCTGATGGCGGTGGTGCTCTTCGTCCGGCCGGAGGGGCTGCTGCCCTCCCGGGGCCGGACATGAGCGCGGCACCGGCGCTGGCCGAGACGGCGGCAAGCCCGGCCCCGCGCCGGCGCGGCAGGCTGCTGCTGCCCGTGCTGCTCTTCGCGGCGCTGGCGCTGGCACCGTTCGCGGCCGATCTCGGCATGCCGGCCGCCTGGCTGCGCCTGCTGACCCGGGCGATGATCTTCGCCATCGCGGCGCTCTCGCTCGACCTGATCCTCGGCGTCGGCGGGCTGGTTTCCTTCGGCCATGCCGCCTTCCTCGGCATCGGCACCTATGTCACCGGCATCATGATCACCGAGGGCCATGGCGACGCACTGGTGATCCTGCCGGTGCTGCTCGGCCTGTGCGCCCTCTTCGCCGCCGTCACCGGGGCGGTCTGCCTGCGCACAAGCGGCGTCACCTTCATCATGATCACGCTGGCCTTCGGCCAGATGGTCTATTTCCTGGCCCAGGCGCTCTCGGCCTATGGCGGCGATGACGGGCTGACGCTCTACAGCAAGAGCACCGTTGCCGGCTTCGACCTGTTTTCGAGCCGCAGCGGCCTCTTCTACTGCGTGCTCGCCGCGCTCATCGGCTGCTACGTCCTGGTCCGCATCCTGGTCGCCTCGCGCTTCGGGCGCGCCTTGCGCGCGGCGCGCGAAAACCCAGTCCGGGTGTCGGTCACCGGCTTCGACGTCACCCGCATCCGCCTCGTCGCCTATGTGATCAGCGGGATGATCGCCGGACTGTCCGGCTTCTTCCTCGCCAATCACACCGATTTCGTCAGCCCGGCCTTCATGTCCTGGCAGCGCTCGGGCGAGCTGATCTTCATGGCCGTGCTCGGCGGCGTCGGCTCGCTGCACGGTGCGATCATCGGCGCCATCGCCTATCTCATCGCCGAGGACGCGCTGTCGCACCTGACCGAGCACTGGCGGGTGATCTTCGGGCCGCTGATCGTGCTCTTCGTGCTGTTCACCCGCGGCGGCATCGTCGGCATGCTGCGCCGGCTCGGCGGAGACCGCGAGGCATGAGCGAACCGGTGCTCGCCCTGCAATCCGTGCGCAAATCCTTCGGCGCGCTCAAGGTGACGGACGATGTCAGCCTGAGCCTCGCACCGGGCGAGCTGCATGCGCTGATCGGGCCCAACGGCGCCGGCAAGACGACGCTCGTCCACCAGATCTCCGGCATGCTGACGCCCGACAGCGGCGCCATCCGCTTCCGCGGCCAGGACATCACGGCGCTGACGCCGGAGAAGCGGGCTCGCCGTGGTCTCGCCCGCACCTTCCAGATCACCTCGACCATCGCCTCGCTGACGGTGCTGGAGAACGTCGCGCTCGGCGTTCAGGCCAAGGCGGCGCACCCGCTCTCGCTGTTCCGCAATGCGGCGCGCGACGAGCGGCTGAACCGCCCTGCCCGCGCGGCGCTGGAGGCCGTCGGGCTCATCGACCGCGCGCAGGTCCTGGCCGGGCGGCTCTCGCATGGCGAAAAGCGGGCGCTGGAACTTGCCATGGCGCTGGCGCTGGAGCCGGCCGCGATCCTGCTCGACGAGCCGCTCGCCGGCGTCGGCCGCGAGGAGGGCGAGCGGCTGATCGAGCTGCTCGCCAGCCTGAAGGGGCGCTACGCCATGCTGCTGGTCGAGCACGACATGGCGGCAGTCTTCGCGCTGGCCGACACGGTCAGCGTGCTGGTCTATGGCCGGGTCATCGCCTCCGGCGCGCCGGCCGCGGTGCGGGCGGATGCCGCCGTGCGCGAAGCCTATCTCGGCGAGGAGGGCTGAACCGTGCTGACGGTCGAGGGGCTCGATGCCGGCTATGGCGAGGCGCAGATCCTGTTCGGCGTCGATCTTGCCGTCGGCGCCGGCGAGGTGGTGACGCTGCTCGGCCGCAACGGCATGGGCAAGACCACGACGATCCGCGCCATCATGGGCCTGATCAAGCCCTGGGCCGGGCGGGTCAGCCTCAATGACATCGACCTGACCGGCAGCGCGCCTTTCCGCCTCGCCCAGGCCGGCATCGGGCTGGTGCCCGAAGGCCGCCAGATCTTCCCGACGCTCTCCGTCGAGGAGAACCTGATCGCGACGGCCGCCAGCCGCTTCGGCAAGCCGCGCTGGACGCTGGAGCGGCTCTACGCCTTCCTGCCGCGGCTGAAGGAGCGGCGCGGCAATCGCGGCAACCAGCTTTCCGGCGGCGAGCAGCAGATGCTGGCGATCGGCCGGGCACTGATGACCAATCCGAAGCTCGTCATCCTCGACGAGGCGACGGAGGGGCTGGCCCCGATCATCCGCCAGGAGATCTGGTCCTGCCTCGCGGCGCTGAAGGCCGAAGGCGAGTCGATCCTGGTGATCGACAAGAATGTCGACGCGCTGGCGCGGATCGCCGACCGGCATATCGTGCTGGAGAAAGGCCGCGTCGTCTGGCGCGGCTCGAGCGAGGAGTTGCGCAGCGATAGCGCGGTCAAGGACCGCTTCTTGAATCTTTGAGAACCGCCTGCCGTCATTGCAAGGAGGCGAAGCCGACGAAGCAATCCGGGGAATGTCGAGCGAGACCTTCCGGATTGCTTCGCTTCGCTCGCAATGACGGGATACTCATCCGGAGCCGACGATGGAGAACCGACCATGAAGCCGCTGACCGCCGGCGTGACCCGCGCCAATGAGGGCCTCGACGCGATTACCTGGAACATCCTGGGCCAGACCTATGTGCCCAAGATGCTGACCGAGAGCAGCTTCTCCTGGCACGCCACCTTCCCGCCCGGCACCTTCGTGCCGCCGCACATCCATCCGACCCAGGAAGAGTTCATCTACATGCTGGAGGGCCGGCTCGACCTCGTGCTCGACGGCCAGGAATCGCACGCGCTGCCGGGCGACCTGATCCGGCTGCCGCGCAATGTCCCGCACGGGCTGTTCAACAAGAGCGACGCGCCGGTGAAGTGCCTGTTCTGGGTCGCGCCGACGGGCCGGCTCTACGATCTGTTCTGGGCGATCCATTCGATGAAGGAACAGAACCCCGCCGAGGTCGTCGCCCTGGCGGCGCGCTACGAGATCGACTTCCTGCCGCCGCCGCCCGACGCGGGCTGAGGCAAGCGCGCTCCTGGCCCCAGCCCCGGCATTAGGGTTAACCGGGGCTTATGCGTGTCAGGAGCCGCTCGCGGGCGCATGGTTGGACCGCAACCAGCAAGAAGGCTAGGTCGATGCCCGCCGCCGGAACGACAGAGCGCCGCCTGCAAGCCCGCAACCGCACCTTCATCGGCGCGCAGATCATCTTCAACCAGCGCCAGTCGACGCTGGACTGCACCGTCAGAAACCTCTCGGAGCAGGGGGCGCTGCTCGTGCTCTCCGATGCCGTCGCCACGCCCGAACTGTTCGAGCTCTACTTTCCGCTGAAGCGCGAGAGCCGCATGGTCCGGGCGCGCTGGCACGACGGCGCGCGCCAGGGCGTCGAGTTCACCGGCGCGGGCAGGCCGGACAAGGATCCCGTCCCGCTCGATCTCGTGCGCCGGCTGAAGCGTCTCGAGCAGGAGAACACGGCCCTGAAGGCGCGGATCGCCCAGCTCACCGAAGGCTGAACGCCCCCCGCCTCGCGGCGCCCATTATCGCCGCGCCAGCTGTTCCTTGGCGAAGCCGGCCTTGCCGGCATAGGTCTTCACGATCATCTCGCGCCTGGCATAGGAGAGCACGCGCTCGACATCGTCGAAGCCGTTCGGCGCCAGTTCCTCGACGGCGTCGATGACGCGTTCCGGCCCGCCCGCCCGGTTCATCGCCACGATCTCGGCCGTCGCCGGCAGGCGCTGGGCCTCATAGGCGGACAGCGCCTGGCGCGGGTGCTCGGCCCTGACCAGCAGGTCGGCCAGGCAGCGCGCATCGAGGATCGCCTGCGAGGCGCCGTTCGAGCCGACCGGGTACATCGGATGGGCGGCATCGCCGAGCAGGGTCACCCGCCCATGCGTCCAGCGCGGCAGCGGATCGCGGTCGCACATCGGATAGTCCCAGAAGCCCGGCGTCGCCTGGATCAAGGCGAGGACGTCGACGTCCGGCACCGTGAAGCGGCGGGCGAAGGGCAGCACGTCCTCGAGCCGGCCGGGCTTCGACCAGGCTTCCTTCGGGGGCGGCCTGGCGGGATCGCCGGTGCGGATATTGACCACCCAGTTGGTCAGCCGCGTGCCCGGCGTCGCGCCCGGCGCGATCGGGTAGAGCACCAGCTTGCCGGCCATGCCGCCGGCGATGATCATGCTCTCGCCGTCGAGGAACACCGGCCAGTCGCAGGCGCCGCGCCACATCTGCACGCCGTTCCAGTGCGGCGGGCCCTGATCCGGGAAGTAGTGGGCGCGCACGGTCGAGTGGATGCCGTCGGCCGCGATCATCAGATCGGCACGCGCGGTCTCGCCGGCCTCGCCGCGGCGCGAATCGGCGAAATGCGCCGTGACCCCGCCCTCATCCTGGGCGAAGCCCTGCAGGCGCCGGCCGCAGCGCAGGGCATCGGGCCCGAGCCGCGCCACCACGGCATCGCGGATCACCCCCTGGAGCCGGCCGCGATGGATCGAGAACTGCGGCACCGGCGAGCCGGCATGCACCCCGCGCGGCTCGCGCCAGACCGTCTGCCCGAAGCGGTTCATGTAGATCAGCTCGCGGGTGCGGATCGCGACCTTGTCGAGCGCCGGCAGCAGGTCGAGCTTGGCGAGCTCGCGAATGGCGTGCGGCAGCGTGTTGATGCCGACGCCGACCTCGCGGATATCGCCCGACTGCTCATAGACCGTCGCCGCGATGCCGCGCGCGTGCAGCATGAGCGCCAGCGTGAGACCGCCAATGCCGCCGCCAACGATGATGACCTTCATGCGCGCTCCGCCCCACCCCTGACTATTTCAAGCCCTGATTATTTCAAGCTTGAAATATCAAGCCGAAGCTTGTCAATCGGTCCTCGGCCGGTGCAGCCGGAGCCCCCTGAACTGCCCAAGTGCTTTTTTTGGCGGAACGAAGCCATATTCTGTGCGTATCTAGGCCCAATGCTGTCGTTTTTGGATGGCAGCCATGCGACACGGCGAGTTCGCGCGCGATAGCGCTCCGATTCGCCGCGATGCTCCGGCCTCTCAAGAGCGGCGCCGGTGTGAAGTCACTTTCATCATCGTTTTTCCAGGAGGGTTGTATGACCAAGAACGAACTGATCGCCGCCATCGCCGACGAGACCGGCAAGACCAAGGCCGATGTCTCCGCCATTCTCGGCTCGCTCGCCGGTGTCGTCGCCAAGACCCTGAAGTCGGGTGGCGACGTCACGCTCGGCGGCGTCGGCAAGCTGGCGGCGGCCAAGCGCGAAGCCCGGGAAGCCCGCAACCCGTCCACCGGCGCGATGATCAAGGTTCCCGCCAAGACCGTCGTGAAGTTCAAGGTCACCAAGGACCTCGCCGACGCCGTCGCCTGAGTGGTCTGGCGAGCAGCGGCAGCACCGGTTGCTGCCGCTGCTGCTTGACCGGCGCGCGCCGCTGCCCACAGTAGCGCGATGTTCCTGCGCCTTTTCACCGACCTGCGCGCCGCCAAGGTGCCCGTGACCCTGCGGGAGTACCTTGCCTTGCTCGAGGGCGTCGAAGCCGACCTCGCCGAGCACCGCGTCGACGAGTTCTACCATCTCGCCCGCACCTGCCTGGTCAAGGACGAGCGCCATCTCGACCGCTTCGACCAGGTCTTTGCCCAGGTGTTCAAGGGCATGGAGACGCTCGGCCAGGCCTTCGAGCAGGCCGGCATCCCCGAGGAATGGCTGCGCAAGCTCGCCGAGAAATTCCTGACCGAGGACGAGAAGCGCCAGATCGAGGCGCTCGGCTGGGACAAGCTGCTCGAGACGCTCAAAGCACGCCTCGCCGAGCAGAAGGGGCGCCATCAGGGCGGCTCGAAATGGATCGGCACCGCCGGCACCTCGCCCTATGGCGCCTATGGCTACAATCCCGAAGGCATCCGCATCGGCCAGGACGGCAACCGCAACTTCCGGGCGGTGAAGGTCTGGGACAAGCGCGAGTTCAAGGATTTTGACGACAGCCGCGAGCTCGGCGTCCGCAACCTGCGCATCGCGCTGCGCCGCCTGCGCAAATTCGCCCGCACCGGCGCGGCCGAGGAACTCGACCTCGACCAGACGATCTCCGAGACCGCCCGGCATGGCTATCTCGACGTCAAGCTGCGGCCGGAGCGACGCAACGCGGTCAAGGTGCTGCTCTTCCTCGATGTCGGCGGCTCGATGGACTGGCATATCGAGCTGGCCGAGGAGCTGTTCTCGGCGGCGCGGGCCGAGTTCAAGCATTTCGAGCATTTCTACTTCCACAACTGCCCTTATGAACGGGTCTGGCGCGAGAACCGGCGCCGGCACGACCAGGTCATCCCGACCTTCGACATCCTGCGCACCTATCCGCCCGACTACCGGCTGGTCTTCGTCGGCGACGCCTCGATGAGCCCCTATGAGATCGCGATGCCAGGCGGCTCGGTCGAGCACTGGAACGAGGAGCCGGGCGAGGTCTGGATGCGGCGGCTGACCGAGCGCTTCCAAAAATCGGTCTGGCTCAACCCGGTGCAACAGCATCTGTGGAGCTACACCCAGTCGATCCGCCAGATCGGCGGGCTGATGGGCGGGCGGATGTTCCCGCTGACGCTGGACGGGCTCGACGGCGCGATGAAGGCGCTGACACGGTAGCGCTGGCGGTGGCAAGCGGTTAAGGCTCGCCACCATGCAAGCCGAAGACATGCAAGCCGAAGACGATACGCCCCTGCCCTCCTGGCGCCAGCGCCCGAAGCCGATCGGCTTCGAGATCGCCTATCGTCTGGACGGCGATGAACTGGAGATCGACACCACCCGCAAGATCGACCGGGTCAGGCTCGCGGCCGTCGAGCAGGTGCGCTTCGTCTACGCGCCGAGCAACGTGACCTCGAAGAGCTACCGGGTGCAGCTGCGGCTCAGCGACGGCAAGAGCGTCACCTTCGGCAACCTGTCCTGGCGCTCGCTGACCGATGTCGACCGCGACGATCCGCGCTACCACGCCTTCGTCACGGCTCTGTCGGCCGCGATCCGGCGGGCCAGTCCGCGCGCCCGCTTCGTCGCCGGCAAGCCGTTCGCGCTCTGGCTGGCGCTGGCGCTGGTCGGCGGGCTCTCGCTCGTCATGCTCGCCTGGTTCAGCCTGCGCGCCTTCCAGCACGGATCGAGCGCCGCCGGCTGGCTCGGCCTGCTGCTGGGCGCCGCCTCGTTCTGGCAGGTCTGGCCGATGATCCGGCTCAACCGTCCGCGCGAACTCGCCACCGGCGAGGTGCCGGACGAACTGGTGCCGGGCAGCGATCGCAAGTGAAGAAGCGGCGGCGCCCCGAAAGGCGCCCCGCAGCCACGTCTGCGACGCGATCGGTTCAGGCGCCGGCCGTGCCGAGCCGCCCGTCCGGCGTATAGCGGTCGACCGCCTCGGGAACCTGTCGCGACAGGCGGGAGAGCAGCTCGTCCTTCGAAAGGCCGGTCTGCCGGACCAGGGCATCGATGACATCGGGACCGATGGCGCTTTCGAATTCCTGCGGTGCGACTTCCTGATTTGGTCCCTGCCGGACCCAGGAATCGGCCTTCTCCGCATGGCCTGCCTGCTTGAAGCGGTCGATCAGCTCTCCGAGCCCGCCATTCAACAGGCCGCCGATCCCGCCGGCGCCAGCCAAGCCGCCGAGGATGCCTCCCGCCTGGGATGGCATGTCGGAAGCCGGCGGCGAGGCGCTATCGGGCTGCTTGGCGCTGTTCAGCCACTCGGCGATCTTGTCCCGGTTCTGGTAGCCGGCGAGGGCCAGCAATCCGAGCAGGGCGGTCATCGACGGCAGGCGATTCTCGCTCATGGGGCGTCTCCTGGCGGGTGCGAAGTGATTGGCGGTTGCGAAGTGATCGGGACGTACGGGTCGGTCCGATCAGACGGCGCTTCGACGCTTCGAAAGAAAAGCCCAGACCGCCAGAACGATGATCGCGCCGATGATGGCGCCGATGATGCCGGCGCCTTCGCCTGGCGCGTACCAGCCGAGCGCCTGCCCCAGATACGAGGCGACGAACGCTCCGACGATGCCGAGGATCGTCGTCAGCACGAAGCCCGACGGCTCATTCGGCCCGGGCATCACGAATTTGGCGACGACGCCCGCGACGAAGCCGATGATGATGGTCCAAAGGATGCCCACGATGTCCTCCCGAATTGCGGCCCAAAGCTTCAACGGCCGCAACGCCGAGAGGTTCCCGATCCTTGAAAAATCTCCCGCCGGGAGACCGCATGCGAGTTCAGCGCCTCGAACAGGATGCGTTTTCCCGGAACCACGCGGTCATTCCGGGGCGGCCCGCAGGGTCGAGCCCGGAATGACCGCCCGGTTCCGCGCCGATGGAGCAGCGCCAGAGCCGGATCCGATCAGATTAAACCAATCTGATCGGTAAAGCGGTCTCTAGCGGACCACCAGCACCGAGCACTTCGCCCGCCGGACGATGGTCGAGGCGTTGGAGCCGATGACATAGGCGAGCATGCCGGGCTCGTGCGAGCCGATCACGATCAGGTCGGCGCCGCTGGCATCGGCTTCCGCCAGCACCTCGCCATGCACCGAGCCGACCAGCACCTTGGCCGAGACGCGGTCGGCCGGCAGCTTCACCGCGGCCGCGATCTCGGCGAGCTTCGCCTCCGCCTCGTTCTGCTGGCCGGCGTCGAAATCGGCCGGGACGAATTCCATGTAGGTGATCGGCACCAGCGAGCGGACATAGACCAGCCGGATCGTGCCGTCCGAAGCCGTGGCGAAGGACTCCGCCGCCGTGATGGCCGGGGCGGCAAGATCGGCCTCGGCGAGGTCGACCGGAACCAGAATCGACTTGTACATCGCATCCTCCTCACTTCGCCGGACCAGGGACGTTCTCGCACCGGGCGCCCGCCGGGTCATTGCGCTCGATCAATCGGGCCTACGCATGGTCGTCATGATGCCGCGGAATTTGACGCCGATCGGCATGAGTTTAACAGTCCGGCGGAAGCCGCCTTGTCGCGGCATCGGTCGCCCCGCCGCGACTTTCTCCTTCCCGGGTGTGCCGATGTCCGAAGCCTACCCTCCTCGCCGGCTGACCGGGCTGCTCGCCTCGCCGACCAGCTTCCTGATGGCGCTCGCCTTCGTCAACTGGTTCGGCTACGCGAGCTGGACCGCGCTGCTGAACAACTTCGCCAAGGAGGCCGCAGGCTTCACCGGGCAGGACATCGGCATCCTGCAGTCGGTGCGCGAGATTCCGGGCTTCCTGGCCTTCACCGCCATCATCCTGTTCTGGATCATGCGCGAGCAGATGCTGGCCTATCTCAGCCTGCTGACGCTGGGCCTCGGCGTCGCCCTCACCGGCTTCTTTCCGAGCCTCGGCGGCTTGCTGCTGACGACGATGATCATGTCGCTCGGCTTCCACTATTACGAGACCGCGCAGCAATCCCTGCAATTGCAGCTGCTGCCGAAATCGGAGGCACCGCGCCTGCTCGGCCGGATCGCCGGCGCCTCGGCCGTCGCCCAGCTACTGGCGTTCGGCTCGATCGCGCTGATCTGGCGGACCTTGCAGCCGAGCTACGCCACCGTCTTCCTCTGGGCCGGCGTCGCCACCATGGCGCTGACCGTCGTCGCCATGGCGCTGTTCCCACGCTTCCAGGGCGAGGTGCCGCAGAACAAGGGCTTCGTGCTGCGCAAGCGCTACTGGCTGTATTATGCGCTGACCTTCATGTCCGGCGCCCGCCGGCAGATCTTCATGGCCTTCGGCGGCTTCCTGCTGGTCGAGCGCTTCGGCTACGACGTCGCGGCGACGGCGACGCTGCTGCTGGCGACCTATGGCGTCAACACCTTCGCCGGGCCGCTGCTCGGCAGCCTGGTCGGCCGCATCGGCGAGCGCGCCACGATCCAGCTCGAGAACGTCTCGCTGATCGCCGTCTTCGTCGGCTACGCGCTGGCGAGCCATGGCCATTTCGGCGATTGGGGGGCGCTGGTGGCGGGCGCCCTGTTCGTCGTCGACGGCGTCTTCTTCACGCTGATCCTGGCCCAGCGCACCTATTTCCAGAAGATCGCCGACCCGGCCGACATCGCACCGACCTCGGCCGTCGCCTTCACCATCAACCACATCGCGGCGGTGTTCCTGCCGATCACCTTCGGGCTGATCTGGATCCGCGACCCGGCGCTCGTCTTCTATATCGGCGCAGGCGTGGCGACGGTCTCGCTCACCCTGTCGCTGCTGGTGCCGCGCCATCCCATGGCAGGGCACGAGACGACGCTCGCGCCGGCGGCAGCGGCCCCGGCGGAATAAAGAGCCGGCAGCCGCTCGGCCCTCTGCCGCTCAGCCCTGGCGGGCCGGCGTGCGCACGGTCAGGCCGTCGAGATCGTCGCGGACCCTGATCTGGCAGGACAGGCGCGAATTCGGGCGCACGTCGAAGGCGAAGTCGAGCATGTCCTCCTCCATCGGCTCGGCCTGCCCGGTCGCCGCGAGCCAGGCATCGTCGACATAGACATGGCAGGTGGCGCAGGCGCAGGCGCCGCCGCACTCGGCCTCGATGCCCGGCACGCCGTTGCGGACGGCGACCTCCATCACGGTCGAGCCGGTCTCCGCCTCGACCTCGCGGCTCGCCCCCTGGGCGTCGATGAAAACGATCTTCGGCATGGTGAACTCCGGCGCGCCGTCCTGGCGGCTCTTCTGCTTCGATGTCCGGCGGAGCCCGCCCGCCTGTCGAGCGGTGGCGCGCCGTTCGCCCGCAAGGAGGATCGGCGCCGAGAGGCCCGGACCAGCCCGTCTCCGGGACATGGCGCGAGAACCGGGGCCGGCCTTTCGCGGGAACCGCGTTCCCGCTCGCTGCTGACGATCGGGCCATTGGCATCCGGACGGTTTGGCCCGGACGCGATGTGATCTAGAGGATTTCGAAAGCGCGCGAAACGGCGATTTCAGGCGGCGCAGTCGAACCGCGCAATGGCGGCCCGCGCCTCGGCCGCCGCCAGCGCCAGCGCGTCCATCGTCGCCTCCTGCGGATGCGCGCCCGGCGCGGCGAGCTGCTGTTCGATCAGGTCGGCCGCCTCGGCCACCTGCCAGGCCCCGATCGCCTGCGCCGCGCCCTTCAGGGTGTGGGCCGCGTCGCGCCTGGCACCATCGTCGGCGCTGCCATGGATGGTGCGCAGATGGCGGGCGCATTGCTGGGAGAACAGGACGAGCAGCTCGCGCTCCAGCGCGAGATCGCCGCCGGTCTGGCGGGCGAGATGCTCGAGATCGATGGCTGTCTGGGTCATCAGGGAACTCAGTTTCAAGCTCGGTGGCAGCATTGCGACGCAGCCTCACAACCTTCTAGGAAGCGCGAACATGGTGAATGAGGCGTTAACGACGTTTGTGAATCGGAGGGGGAAAAGGATTTCAATCACTGCTTGCCTCAACTACCCTTCGAGACGGTAAACGATGGGCGTCGTGTCGCTTGGCGGCTTTCCGGCTTGAGGCAGCCGGTTCCAGTCATGCGGCGCGGGACGACGCCTCATCGCCAGTGGCGTAGCGAGGCGGCATTCATGACCCGGCAGAACAAGCTCCAGGATCCGACCGAGGCCGCCATGTCGGCGATAGAGGAAGCGCTGAGGCTCGATCAGCCCAAGAGCGACGATCCCGCGGCCGACGCGGAGCTGAAGCTGCCTTCCGCCGCCGACAGCGATCTCAAGTTCGAGCTGCCGCATGTCGAGGCGGCCCCGCCGAAGCCGGAAGCGGCCGAGCCCGCGCCGCCGCCGCGCCCGGCCATCGCCCCCGACACCAGCCGCGTCGCCAATGACGACCGCCGCGATTCCAGCTCGCTGGTCCAGGCCTTCTCCGTCCGCCCCTCCGGCAGGCCCTACTGGCTGGCGGCGCTCGCCGCCCTCGTCTGGCTCGGCGGTGTCGGCTTCACCCTGGTCAGCCGCTATGGCTCCTTCGCCGAGGGCCTTCCCCCCGGCATCGCCGCCTTCGGCCCCGGGCAATGGGCGCTGCTGGTGCTCGGCGCGGGCACGCCGGTGGTGTTCTTCTTCGTCCTGGCGGCGCTCTATCGCCGCACCCAGGAAATGCGCCTGGTGTCGCGGGCGATGACCGAGGTCGCGCTGCGCCTGGCCGAGCCCGAGGTCGTGGCCACCGATTCCGTGCTCTCGCTGAGCCAGACCATCCGCCGCGAGGTCGCCGCGATGGGCGACGGCATCGAGCGCGCCGTGGCGCGGGCCGGCGAGCTCGAGACCATCGTGCGCGGCGAGATCGCGACGCTGGAGCGCGCCTATGCCGACAATGAGATCCGGCTGCGCTCGCTGATCGACGAACTGGTGACGCAGCGCGAATCCGTGGTCGGCAATGCCGAGCGGGTCAAGTTCGCCATCAGCGGCGCCCATGAGAACATCAGCAAGGATCTCGAGAACGCCAGCCGCTCGATCACGGAGGCGGTGGCGCAGGCGGGCGAACGCGTCACCGTGACGCTCAGCGACAAGGGCGACCAGATCACCCTGGCGCTCGGACGCGCCGGCGAGCGCATGGTCGACGAGATCAGCGGCCGCGGCAACGAGATGGTCGAGCGCCTGCAGCTCACCTCGAGCGAGGTCGGCGAACGGCTCGCCGGCGCCAGCCACAGCGTCACCGGCCTGATCGACAGCCGGGTCCAGGAGATCGCGAGCTCGCTCGAGCGCACCGGCTCGGTGCTGACCGAGGGCCTCAGCGCCGGCGCCCGCGACGTCACCCGCGCGATCAGCGAAACCGGCGCGCAGGTCGCCGAGACGCTGGCGAGCCGGGCCGAGACCGTCAACGAGACGCTGCGCGTCACCGGCGAAACGCTGGCGCAGGAGATTTCCCAGCGCGGCACGACCGTCGCCGAGCGCTTCGAGCAGAGCGGGCGCACCCTGGTCGGACTGATCGACCAGCAGAGCGACAACCTGACCCAGCGCCTCGCCGAAACCGGCGAGACGCTGCGCACCACCATCTCGGACGAGGGCGAGAGCGTCACCACCCGCCTCGCCGAGGTCGGCCGCGGCGTGCACATGCTGCTCAGCAAGCAGAACGAACTGGTCGCCACGCGCATCCAGGAGGCCGGCGACACCGTCCACAGCCTGCTCGGCCGGCAGGGCGAGACGCTGGTCGAGCGGCTGACCGAGACGGTGCAGACCGTCGACGGGCTGCTGCGCGAGCAGAGCGATTCGATCATCGTGCGCTTCGACGAGGCCGGAAAAGGCCTCAACACGCTGATCGGCGAGCGCGGCGAGGAACTGACCGCGCGGATCTCCGCCGTCGGCGCGACCGTGCACAGCCTGTTCTCCGAGGAGGCCGGCAGCCTGGTCACCCGCCTTTCGGATATCGGCCACGACGTCCGCGGCGCCATCGGCACGCAGGGCGACACGCTGATCGAGCGCCTGTCGGAAGTCGGCAAGGGCATGCAGGAGGCTCTCGGCGAGCGCGGCGACGGTCTCGTCGCACGGCTGGCCAATGTCACCCGCGAGGTCGAGGACGCCATCGGCGCACGCGGCGACGGGCTGGTCACCCGCCTGGCCGAGGTCACCCGCGAGGTCGAGGCCGCGATCGACGAGCGCGGCGGCGGCCTGGTCAGCCGCCTCGCCAACGTCACCCGCGAGGTCGAGGACACCATCGGCGCCCGCGGCGACGGACTGGTCGCGCGTCTCGCCGACGTCACCCGCGAGGTCGAGAATTCCATCGGAGCCCGCGGCGACGGGCTGGTCGCACGCCTCGCCGACGTCACCCGCGAGGTCGAGGCGGCGATCGACGAGCGCGGCGGCGGACTGGTGACGCGGCTCTCGGATGTCGGCCGCGAAGTCCAGGCCTCGCTCGGCGAGCGTGGCGAAAGCCTTGTGGCGCGTCTGTCCGAAGTCGGCGCCGACGTCCAGGCCGCCATCGGCGAGCAGCGCGAGAACCTGATCCTGCAGCTCGCCGAGGCGGGCTCGGGCGTGCGCAGCCTGCTGATCGCGGAAAGCGAGGCCCTGAGCGGGCGCGTGGTCGCCACCGGGCAGGACATGCAGGAACTGCTCACCGGGCAGAGCCAGGCGCTGGTCACGCGCGTCGCCGATGTCGGCCGCTCCGTGCACGGCCTGCTCGCCGAGCGCAGCGGCGCGCTGATCAGCCAGCTCTCGGAGGCCGGCCAATCGCTGCACGAGCGCCTCGGCGAACAGGGCGAGGCGATCGCGGCCCGCATCAACGCGGCGAGCGACAGCGCCAGGGCGGTATTCGACGACCAGCAGGCCGGCTTCATCGCGCGCCTGGCGCAGACCGGTGACGAGGTCGCCGGCGCGCTCGGCTCCCAGCGCGAGAGCATCATCGCCGGCCTCACCGCGACCGGGCGCGAGGTCCACGGCCTGATCGGCTCGCAGCGCGAGGGCCTGATCGCCGACCTGACGAGCACCGGCCGCGAGGTCCATGGCCTGCTCGGCGAGCAGAGCGAGAAGCTGGCCGAGCGCCTCGGCGAGGCTGCCCGCACGCTGGCCGAGACGATCAATGTCGACGGCCGCCACGTCGCCGACCGCGTCAGCGAGGCGACGGTGGCGCTGCGCGAGACCTTCACCATCCAGGCCGACCAGGCGAGCAGCCTGCTCGCCGCGACCGGCAAGGACGTGGTGATCGCGCTGACCCAGCAGGGCGGGCGCGTCAACGAGGCGCTGGCCGCCAATGCCGAGTCGCTGATGCGCTCGGTCGAGGCGCGCTCGCAGGCGCTGAACGAATTGCTGGCCGGGCGCCATGACGCGCTGAACCGGCTCTTCGACGTCCAGGGCCGCGAGATCGAGGCCTCGCTCGGCGCCCGCCTCGGCGCCTTCGAGGAGATCGTCGTCACCCGTGGCGGCACACTGGCCTCGAAGCTCGCCAACGATGCCCGCTCCTTCACCGACTCGGTGACGCTGCGCCTGGGCCAGGTCGAGAAACTGCTCGGCGAGGAAGGCCAGGCGCTGGCCGAGCGCATTGGCGAGCGCTCGCAGCATGCGGCCGAGATCATGAGCTCGCGGACGCAGGAAGCGGCCGCGGCGATGGAGAACCAGATCCGCATCTTCGAGGAGCGCTCCAGCGCCAAGAGCGCCGAGATCGCCGGCTCGCTCGACGGGCTGATCGCACGCATCGACGGCAATCTCGGCTCGCGCGCCACGGCGCTCAACGAGGCGCTGGTCGAGCGCACCGTCGACATCGCCCGCGTCATGGCCGAGGGCGGGCGCGAGGTCACCCGCGCCCTTGCGGCCAAGGCCGACGAGATCGGCGAGGTCGTCACCTCGAAGAGCGAGGCGCTGACCCGCACCCTCGCCGACAAGGCCGACAACATCAACGCGACGCTGGGCGGGCGCGCCCTCCAGATCGCCGACACGCTCGACCAGAGCGTCGCGCGCTTCGAGGAGCGCGTCGTCGATCGGCTCGACACCGTCTCCGGCACGCTGGATTCGCGCGGCACCGAGATTGCCGAGCGGCTGCAGGGCACCTCCGACGCGATCTCGGTCACCCTCGGCGCCCGCGCCGACGAACTGCGCGCCCTGTTCGACGACAAGGGCAGCGGCATGATCAACGCGCTCGGCCAGCACGGCTCGCAGATCGCGCTCACCCTGCAGACCAAGTCGGACGAGATCGCCGCCGCGCTCGGCGCCAGCAACGAGCAGTTGCGCGCCCTGTTCGATGAGACGGGCGGCGGCGTCATCAGCGCGCTGGGCCAGCGCGGCTCGATGATCGCCCACACCCTGCAGTCGAAGTCGGACGAGATCACCGCCGCGCTCGGCGTCAGCACCGAGGAGCTGCGTGCCCTGTTCGACGAGAAGGGCGGCGGCGTGATCAGCACGCTCGACCGGCGCGGCGCCCAGATCGCGCAGACGCTCGAGATGAAGTCCGGCGAACTCGCAACGACGCTCGGCTCCCGCACCGAGGAACTGCGCGCCCTGTTCGAGCAGGCCGGCGGCGGCATGATCGAAGCGCTCAGCCAGAAGGGCGAGGCGATCGCCGGCGAGGTCGCAAATGTCGGCGAAGCGGTGGTGCGTACCCTCGCAAGCCGCGGCACCTCGATCATCGAGGGGCTGCGCGAGCGTGGTGCCGACATCACCGGCGCGCTCGAAACCGCGTCGAGCCAGCTGCGCGACACGCTCGAGAGCGGCACCAGCCATTCGGTCGAGGCCCTGCTCAAGACCAACGACCAGCTGCGCAACGAGCTCGGCGGCATGCTCGGCCGCCTCGGCGAGGCGAACAAGCTGATGCAGCAGATCGTCACCGGAGCGAACAAGAACCTGGTCGCGATCGAGGGTAGCCTGTCTGGCCGCGTCGAGGAGTTGCAGACCGTGCTCTCGACGGTGGTCGAGGAAACCGGCCGCGCCTCCCTGCAGGTCGCGAGCCAGATCGAGACGCTGAAGGGCTTCTCGGAAGGCACCTTGCGCGACACCGTCGCCCTGATCGCCAAGATCGACGAGCAGGGCTCGGCGATGACCGAGACCACGCAGACCAACGCCGCGGCACTGAACTCGGTCGCGGCGCGGCTCGAGCAGGTCGAGGCGCGCGTCGGCAATGCCCTTGCCGACCGCAAGGAGGCGCTCGAGCACCTGCACGGGCTGATCGCCACCCGCACCGACGACATCGAGCAGATCACCCGCTCCTTCTCGTCGACGCTCGACGATTCGCTCAGTGCCGCCGAGACGCGCACCCGCCAGATCGGCGGCGTCCTCAGCGAATCCGCCGAGACGACCACCAACGCGATCGCAGCGCAGTTCGACACGATCCGCGCTGCCAGCGGCCGCGAGCGCGAGCGCATCACGCAGACGCTGCGCTCCTCCTATGAGCAGGTGGTCAGCGAGGTCGGCGCCGAGATCGCCAAGGTAACGGAGCGCTTCCAGAGCGCGGCCGAGGACATGCGCACCATGTCGGCCGAGATCCAGCAGGAGCTGGAGGCGACCCGTTCCGAGCTCAAGCGCGGCGTGCTCGACCTGCCGCGCGAGACGCAGGAATCGACCGCCGCCATGCGCCGCGTCGTCGCCGACCAGATCAAGGCGCTGAACGAGCTGACCGAGATCGTGACCCGCTCCGGCCGCAGCAGCGATGTCGGCCGGCCGCCAGCCGATGGCGGCAGCCGCCGCTCCGGTGGCTTCCAGCAGGCGGGCGCGCCCACACCGGCCCCGGTCGCCGTGCAAGGCGCCCGCATGCCGGCGCTGATGGAGCCGCTGCGCGCCTCGATCGACCCGACGCCCGAGCCGGCGCGGCCGGAACCGGCGGCCGAACCGGTGCGCCAGGAGGTGCCACGGGCGGAAGCGGCACGCCGGCAGCCGGAGCCCGCCCCCGCCAAGTCCGGCTGGCTCTCCGATCTGCTCAACCGGGCCTCGCGCGAAGACCGTGCGTCGGAGGCGCCCAAGCCGACCGCCCACAGCATCGAGAAGCTCGACTCGCTCTCGGTCGACATCGCCCGGATGATCGACCATGACGCTGCCGTCGAGCTCTGGGACCGCTACAAGCGTGGCGAGCGCAACGTCTTCACGCGCCGGCTCTACACCCTGCAGGGCCAGCAGACCTTCGACGAGATCCGGCGCAAATATCGCCGGGACGCCGAGTTCAAGGAGACGGTCGACCGCTATATCGAGGAGTTCGAGCGCCTGCTCGGCGAGGCGGCCAAGGACGACCGCGACTCGATGGTGGCCAAGACCTACCTGACCTCGGAGACCGGCAAGGTCTACACCATGCTGGCCCATGCCAGCGGGCGCTTCGAGTAGGCGCCCTCGCCTGTCAGTAAGGAAAAGGCCGCCCCCTTCGGGCGGCCTTTTCATTGGAGTCTGGTTTTCAGGTGATGGCGTGACCGCGGAAGAATGCCGGCGCTGACGCGAAGGCCCCGGCGCTTCAGTCGCCGCGCCGCCAGCGATAGCGGATGTCCGGCTCCCGTTCCTCGTTGCGGCTGCCATCGGTCTCTTCGACCGCGATGAAGCCATGCTTCTCATAGAAGCGCCGAGCCGGCGCGTTGCGCTGGAAGGTCCAGAGCGACAGCTCCGATTCGCCGGCCTTGGCGATGGCCAGGAGCGAAGCGCCGATGCCGTACCCTTGCCGCTCCGGCAGGACATAGATCTGGTCGATCCACCCCGGCCGAAAGGCGACGAAGCCGAGCAGAACTGCACCGTCGGTCGCGCCCCACACCGCGCATTCCGCGAAAACCCGGTTGTGGAGGAACCAGCGATCCTCCTCCGGCGTGTGAAGGCTCGCGAGCCATGGCAGCCGATCGTCGAAGGAGGCGCGCAGGACGCGTGCAGCCTCGTCGGCGAATTCGGGGGCCAGCCGAAGCGTCCGGATGGCGTCGCCCGGCATCCCGGTCTCGCTCATGAGCCTGTGCAGGCGGACGCGGCCGCCCGCGTACCGAGGCGATGTGCGCCCCCTGCCGCGCTCACCCCCGCCCGGCCCAGCGCACGATCTCGATCAGCACCTGCGACAGCGCCCGGTCGAGCGCATGGGCGGCCGTCCCGCCGTCGGCGGCGCTGGCCGGTACGCGCGCCGAGAAGAGTTTTGCGCGCTGGATCTTGCCCGAGCGGTCGCCGACCAGCTTGGCGGTGATCTCAACCACGGCCTGGCCGCTGGCGGCGTCGATGTTGAAGCTCCGGATATCGGTGTTGAGCTGGACGTCGGGGACCATGCGCTCGCCCGGCCGGCTGACGGCGGCGATCCGGCTGCCGTTCTCGAAAGTCTGGATCAGGCGGGTCTGGACCAGCCGCGGCACCCGGTCCGCCCATTGGACGCTGCCGACGAAGGACAGCGCCCCGGCCGCATCCTTGACGATGAGCCGGTCGGAATCGAGCGCCTGAACCGTGGTCGGCTCGGCGACGACGAGGGCCGCCTGCGAACCGCCGACCCGGCCGAAACCGCGCGGCGCCGAGAGGTCGTAGGTCGTCGGGACCGGCCCGGCGCCGCAGGCCGCCAGCAGCAAGGCGACCGTGACTGCGCTGGAAACGGCGCGCGCGCGAGCGGGGAGCGTCGAAAGCGGGCTGGGCATCAGCATCGAACTAGCGCGAACCACCGTATTGGGGAAGCGGCGGGCGGCCGCCGAAGATGAACTGCTGGGGATTACGCTCGAAGCTGCGCAAAGTTCGATTCACGTCGGCCAAAGTGCGCTTGCCGTCCGAGGCCAGCGATTCGAGATCGCGCAGTCCGGGGCCGGTGAAGCGGCTGATTCCGGTGGTGATCTCGGCGGTACGCTTGTCGAGATTCTCAGCCAGGACGCGAATCGACTTCGCGGCATTGCCGACCTCGGCGAGAGCGCCCTGCCCGTCCTCCGCGTTCAGGAAGGACTGCGCCGCCTTGAGCACGCCCTCGACCTGATCGGCGGCCTTGTTGAGCTTCTCGGTGATCGAGGCCACGTCGCTGACCACCTTCGAAACGTCGTTGCTCGAGCCGCCGAGCGCCGCGGTGAACTTGTCGATATTGCCGATGATGCTGGAGATCTTCTGCTCGTCGACGGAGCGGACGACCAGGGTCAGTTCCTCGCTGAGCACGCCAAGCTTCTGCGTCAGCGGCGAGATCGTCTCGGCGATCTGCCCGAAGCTCGCCATCAGCTTGTCGATGCCGTCCGCATTGTTGCCGAGCGCGGCCGAGAATTTCTCGACATTGCGGACGGTCGCGGTGATCGAGCCGGAGTTCTCCTTGATCAGCCCGTCCAGGCTGCCGAGCACCTCGTCCGCCTTCTTGGCGACGTTGCGCACCGATTCGATGATGTCCTGGAATTCCGAGCGCTCGGCGAAGATCGTCGGCACGGTCTCGCCCGGCTGGGGTTCGAGGATCGCCGCATTCGGCTCGCCGCCGATCAATTGCAGGGCGACCACGCCGGCCAGGCCCTGCGCCTCGATGCGGGCACGGGTGTCGACCCGCAGCGGCGTCGTGTTCTCGACCTCGATCACGCCGTAGATGCGGCGCGGATCATCGGGCTGAAGGCCGATCTGCTTGACCTCGCCGACGCGCAGGCCGTTGAACAGCACGCTGGAGCCGCGCGCCAGCCCGGTGACCGTGCCGGTGAAGATCACCCGGACATCCTGCTTGCGGCCGGAGCCGCCGCTGCCGAACCAGTAGACGAAGCCGAACATCGCCGCGATCACCGCGAGCGTGAACAGGCCGACCAGAGCATAGTTGGCACGAGACTCCATGATGCTCCGTCAGGTCCTCACATTGTCCTTCGGCAGCCGGGCGCGCGCCCGTTCGCCACCGAAATAGGCTTTCAGCCAGGGATGGTCGGAGGCCAGCATGGTGGCGAGCGGACCGACCGCGATGACACGCTTGTCCGCCAGGGCGGCTATTCTGTCGCACGCAACATAGAGACTGTCCAAATCATGGGTTACCATGAACACGGTCAGTCCCAAAGTCTGCTTCAGGGTCATGATCAACTCGTCGAACTCGGCGGCGCCGATCGGGTCGAGCCCGGATGTCGGCTCGTCGAGGAAGACGACTTCCGGGTCGAGCGCCAAGGCGCGGGCGAGCGCCGCGCGCTTGACCATGCCGCCGGAGAGCTCCGAGGGCGCCTTGTCGGCGGCATCGGGGCTCAAGCCGACCATCTCGATCTTGAGCATGGCCAGATCTTCCAGCAGCCGCGGCGAAAGCTTGAGATATTCGCGCATCGGCAGCTGGATGTTCTGCTTGACGCTCAGCGCCGAGAACAGCGCTCCGTGCTGGAACATCACGCCAAAGCGCCGTTCCAGCGCCCGCCGGCCGCGCGGATCGAGCCGGTCGACATCTTCGCCGAAGACCTCGATCGTCCCGCGCTGCTTGCGTACCAGGCCGAGGATCGTGCGCGTCAGCACCGACTTGCCCTGTCCCGAGCCGCCGACGAAACCGAGGATCTCGCCGCGCATCACGTCGAGGTCGAGCCCCTCCATGATCACCTTGTCGCCAAACGCGACCTTGAGGTTGCGCACGCGAATCACGGCCTCGCCCGCGTCGGCGGGCGTCCTGGAAGCGGTTTCCGGCGTCGCCAGATCGTCCTGCATCGCGGCCGCCTGCCCTTTCAGAACCGGATCGAGGCGAAGAACATGGCGAACAGCCCGTCGACGACGATGACCATGAAGATCGACTTCACCACCGAGGCGGTGACCTGATGGCCAAGCGATTCGGCCGAGCCCTTGACCGCCAGTCCCTCGATCGAGGCGATGAGCCCGATCACGAACGCCATGAACGGGGCCTTGATGAGGCCGACCGCGAAATGCTGCCAGGTGATCACCGATTTCAGCCTGGCCAGGAAAGTGTCCAGGCCGATGCCGCCATAAAGCCAGGCGACCAGGCCCGCCCCCGTCAGCCCCGACATGGCCGAGATGAAGGTCAGGATCGGCAGCGAGATCACCAAGGCCAGGATGCGCGGCACCACCAGCACCTCGATCGGCTCCAGCCCCATGACCCGGAGCGCGTCGATCTCCTCGCGCATCTTCATCGAGCCGATCTCGGCGGTGAAGGCCGAGCCCGAGCGGCCGGCGACCATGATCGAGGTCAGGAGCACGGCGAGCTCGCGCAGGATCAGGATGCCGGTCAGGTTGACCACGAACGCCGTCGCGCCGAACTGCTGGAGCTGGAAGATGCCCTGCTGGGCAACGATGCAGCCGACCAGGAACGAGATGAGTATGATGATCGGCGCGCCGCTGAAGGCGATCAGCTCGATCTGGTTGATCAGAGACGGCCCGCGGAACCTGCGCGGCCCGAACAGAACGCCGCCGCAGGCGATCATCACCTCGCCGAGGAAGACGGCGCCGCCGACCAGGTCGCGCCCAAAACTGGTGACGGCACTGCCGATGTTGACGAGCACGGTGACAAGGCCGATCGGCCGCGCCGGAGGCTCGTATTCGGCGGCGCGCAGATCGACCTCGCGCAGCAGCACGGCATGCTCGGGACGGCGGCTCGCCAGCTCGACGGCGGCGCCGGCCGCCTCCCCGCTCTCCTTGAGGCGGGCGAGAAGATAGGCGCCGAGCGTGTCGAGGCGCTCGATGGCGGAGAGATCGAGCCGCGCCTGCCGGACGGCGCCGACGCGCTCGCCCATCTCGGCGATCAGTTCTTCGAGACGCGGCGCGCGATCGGCGCTCCAGCTGCCCGCCAGGGTGACCGCCAGCACGCCGCCATCATCGCGATAGATCGCCTGCGGTTCAGCGTCGTCGACGACAGCCATGAGGGTCTACCCGCCCCTTGCGATCAGATTCGCTACCCCCGGCCTGTATCGCCGCGCAACCTTGCAATGGCAAGCGCGGCAAGGCCGGCGCCGAGCAGCGCGACCGGGACCATGGCCAGGAAGACACCGGAGCCCAGCAGCCGGTAGAGATAGCCGGCGAGCACGGTCAGGGTGCCCATGGCCAGCGCACCCACGGCGACCAGCCGGCCCTGCGCCGCCGCGCGGCGCGTGTCCGGCGCCAGGGCCGAGACCGCCGCGAGCGCGCCGAGATGGGCGCAGGCGAAGGTCACGCCATGCAGGAGCTGGAGCGCGATCGTCACGCCGAAGCCGGGGTCGAGCGCCATCAGCCCGAAACGCAACGCGGCCGCCATCGCAGCAATGATGGTCCAGCGCAGGCCACCGGCGCCGCGGGCGGCGATGCCTCCGGCGAACAGGAAGACGCCGATCTCGGCGACGACGGCAATGGCCCAGAGAAAGCCGATGCTCTCGTCGCTGAAGCCGAGGCTGCGCCAATGCAGCGAGCCGAAGGCATAAAGCGCGGCATGGGTGGCGTTGACGCAGGCGGCAGCGGCCACCGCCAGCCAGAAGGCAGGCGGGAAGCCGCGCGACGACCCGGCCTGGTCCACCGGCGGGAGCGCTGCGGCCGGAGGCGGCGGCGCCTGCAGGGCAGAGAGCGCCGCCAGCAGGCTGCAGCCCGCCAGCACCAGCGGAATCGGCCAGGCGCCATGGCGCGCCACCAGATAGCCGCCGGCGAGATTGCCCAGCACGAAGGTGATCGAGCCCCAGAGCCGGACGCGGCCGTAGTCGCGCAGCCTGCCGGCCCGGACCTGCGTCGTGGTCAGGATGTCGGCGAGCGGCACGACGCCCGAGAGCGCGACGGCCGCCAGCGTGGTCACGAGCGCGATCGGAACGAGCGTATCCAGCCTGGAAAGCCCGAAATAGGCTGTTGCCGCGCAGGCATTCAGCAGCGCCAGCAGCAGCACCGGCGGGATATGCCTGTCGGCGAGGCCGGTGATCCAGGACGCCGCCAGCACGCGCACCAGGATCGGGACGGCGAGGACATAGCCGATATCGACATCGCTCAGCCCCTTCGAGCCGAGCCAGATCGGAAAGAACGGCAGGTAGAAGCCGATGCCGACGAAGTTCAGCCCGTGCATCAGCGACAGGCGCGCAGCCAGCCGACGCCTTGGACCCGACCCGGGATGGGGGGAGGAGGACATGCCCTTGGCAGCGATTTCTTAAAGAATCACCAGCAGATTGCCGTGCGGGCATCTTCGATCGGCGAGACGCGATTCGACCAGCCCGTGGAGAGCAGTCCTGCCATGAGCGACGCGCGTTCGCCGACCCCGCTGAGCGAGATGGACTATGAGACCATCGCCGCGGCAGTGATGGAGACCGGGCGCGGCCGCTGGTTCCTCGCCGAATACGCCAAACGCAATCGCCAGGCCGATACCGAGATGGTGCTGTCCGCCATCGCCCGGCTCGAACGGCTCTTCGGCGCGCCGGCGCCTGCGCCGGCCTTCGAAGCCAGCCTCGACTTCCCGGAAGCGGCGCGGGCGATCGCCGAGCTGCGCGGGGACCTCGATCGCGCCGGCGTCGGCAGCGCTTCGCCGTCGCGGCTGTCGGGGCAGGTGCACGAGGCCGCATCGAACATCCTCGGCGCCGCCGAAGGTATTCAGGAAGCGGCCTGGACGCTGCGCGAGAGCGGCGCCGCGGCCGATATCTGCGACAGCCTCGATCGCCGGGCCACCGAGATCTACAGCGCCACCGCCGCCGTCGAGGCCGCCGCCGACCAGATCGAGAAGATGGCCGATACCGTCGCCATGCTCGATTCGAGCCTGCGCGCCGTGGTCGACGGGGCGAGCTTCTCGCTCGAGGCTCCTCCCGCTCCGGCGAAAGCCGAGGCCTACGAGCCGCGGCCGCAGACGCTCATGCGGCCGTCGCTGACCGATCCCGGCGACATCGACATCGTCGAGATCGACACGCAGAAGCGGGCGCCCCTGACGCAGGATGGCGGGCAGCCGGCCAAGGCATCCGGCCTTCGCCGCTTCAGCGGCGGCCCTATCGTCGACGAGGACATCGTCTTCACCGATATCGGCGCACCGGCAGAGGAAATCCCCGCAGCGCCGCCGAGCAGCTCGGCCCGCCTCGAGATCAGCTATTCGGAAGCCGACCTGCGCGCAATCGATACGCTGCCGATCGAGGACCGGCTGAAGTTCTTCGCCTGAGCAGCCCGCGCTTTTCCGTCGACTCAGCTCTCGCGACTCAGCTCTCGCGCTTCAGGGCGCTCTCATGCCAGCGCCGCAGCGACAGGTGCGAGATCCAGCTCGTCACCAGGAAGATCGCGACGCCGGTCAGCGAGATCATGATCAGCGCCGCGAAGACGCGCGGAATCTTGAGCTGGTAGCCGGCCTCGAGAATGCGGTAGGCGAGCCCCGAGGCGCTGCCGCCGGTGCCGGCGACGAACTCGGCGACGACGGCGCCGATCAGCGCCAGCCCGCCCGAGATCTTCAGCCCCGCCAGGAAATAGGGCAAGGCGGCCGGCAGCTTGAGATAGCGCAGCGTCTGCCAGCGCGTCGCGCCATGGAGCTTGAAGTAGTCGATCAGGTTGTGGTCGGCCGAGTTCAGGCCGAGGATCGTGTTGGAGAGGATCGGGAAGAAGGCGACGATCCAGGCGCAGATCAGCAGCGAGAGGTCGATATCGCCGGCCCAGATGATGATCAGCGGCGCGATCGCCACGATCGGCGTCACCTGCAGGATCACCGCATAGGGCAGCAGCGCCATCTCCAGCCATTTCGACTGGGTGAACAGCACAGCCAGCGTGACGCCGACGACGACCGCCGCCGCCAGCGCCATGAAGGTGATGCGCAGCGTGATCCAGAGCGAGCCCGAGAGCGTGCCCCAGTCGGCGATCAGCGTCTGGCCGATCAGCAGCGGCCCCGGCAGGACATAGGACGGGACCGCGTACCAGCGCACCAGCACTTCCCAGAGGCCGAGCGCCAGGGCGCCGATGCAGAGCGGCGCGAGCAGGCGCGGCCAGGCGCTGGCCGGCAGGCCGAGCAGATACGGCTCCGTCGCGAGAACCGGGCGCGCCTCGGCGTCGGTGCCGTCATGGGCAGGAGCATGGGGCGGGGCGACGGCGCCCATCGATGGCGCGCTCATGAGCCGATCGCCTCCTTGAGCCGGCCGGAAGCGAGCCTGCAAAGGCTGGCGTAATCGGCCGAGGTGCGGAACAGTTCGTCGCGCGGATAAGGCGCATCGACCGGGAAATCGGCCATGACGCGGCCGGGCCTTGCCGCCATCACCACGATGCGCTGCGAGAGATAGACCGATTCGAAGACCGAATGCGTCACGAACACCGCGGTGAAGCGCTCCTTCCACCAGAGCTGCAGCAGGTCGTCGTTGAGGCGGTGGCGGGTGATCTCGTCGAGGGCGGCGAAGGGCTCGTCCATCAGCAGGATCTTCGGCCGCATCACCAAAGCGCGGGCGATCGAGACGCGCATCTTCATGCCGCCGGAGAGCTCGCGCGGATAGGAGCGCTCGAAGCCCTTGAGGCCGACCAGTGCCAGCATCTCGGCGGCGCGTTCCTGCGCCTCGCGCTTCGGCACATGCTTGAGGGCGAGCGGCAGCATGACGTTGGCGAGCGCGTTCGCCCAGGGCATCAGGGTCGGGTCCTGGAAGACGAAGCCGAGATCGGGCCGCGCCGCGGCCGACGCCCCATCCCGCCATTCGATCGCGCCCGTACTCGGGGCGGCGAGGCCGGCGATCATGCGCAACAAGGTCGACTTGCCGCAGCCAGACGGCCCGAGCAGGCTGACGAACTCGCCGGCGCCGAGGTCGAGATCGACGTCGCGGACGGCGAGCGTGCCGTTGCCGAACTGCTTGGAGACCCGGCGGACGCTGACGAGCGGGCTCGCGCCGCTCGCCGATTCAGCCGGGGGTTTGCTCAGATAGGCTGTGTCCAAAGCCTGATGGTCCGATCGGTGAAGATTGGCGGTCGCGCTTCGTCAATCCGGGCTGTGCCTTGTTTGCCCGGAATGACGGAAGCGCGCAGCGAAGGTCAAGCCTTGCCGACGCCCTTGTTGACGAATTCGAGGCTGTAGGCCTTGCGAAAGTCGACGCCGGCCGGAACGACGCCCGCCTCGGTCATGCTCTTGGTGAAGCTCGCCCAGCGCGCATCGGTCATGGCGCCGACTCCGAGCGTCAGGGCGTCGCCGGACAGCACGATGCCGTTGTCCCGCATGACCTTGAGAGCATAGTCGAGCTTCTCCTGGTCCATGTCGGGGTTGTCCTTCAGGATCCGGGCATCGGCGGCGGCGATGCCCGGCCCGCCCTTCATGTATTCGGCCCAGCCTTCGAGCGAAGCGGTGACGAAGCGCTGCACCAGGTCCTTCTTCTCGTCGACCATCTTCTGCGAGATGGTGATGGTGGTGTTGTAGTTCTCGAAGCCGGCATCGGCGAGGAGATGGACGACCGGCTCGACCCCGGCCTTGCGGATGGCGAAGGGTTCCGAGGAGAGGAAGCCCTGCTGCGAGATCTTCTTGTCGGCCAGGAAGGGCGCCATGTTGAAGGTGTAGGGCCTGATCTGCTCGTCGCGGTAGCCGAATTTGAGCTTCAGGAACGGCCAGAAGCCGACCCTGCCCTGCGCGCCGATCAGGATCGGCTTGTCCTTGAGGGCGGCAAGCGAATCATTGCCCTGGTTCGGATGCGAGATCAGGACCTGCGGGTCCTTCTGGAAGATCGAGGCGATGCAGAGGAAGGGGATGCCCTCCTGGGCGAAATGCAGGGCTTCCAGCGAGTTGCCCATGATCATGTCGACCCGGCCGCCGAGCAGGAGCTGGGTCGGGTTCTGCTGCGGGCCACCCGGGCGGATGTCGACGTCGAGGCCGTATTTCTTGTAGATGCCGTTGGCCGAGGCGAGATAGAAGCCGCCATGCTCGGCCTGGGCCCGCCAGTTGGTCTGGTAGCTGACCTTGTCGAGCGTCTGCGCATTGACGCGGGCACCGGGCACCGGAACCAGCACCGAGGCTGCCGAGCCGCCGATCAGCCCGAGCGCGGCGCGCCGGTTCAGGCGATACTTCATCGTCATGACTCAAACCCCTTCCGCGACTGACTGTGGTGACCATCCGCGGCGGGTGAGGCAGCAGCACCGGGCGGCGACCCGCCAAGAATGCCCCCTGGCCGGCTCGCGCACAAGCATCGGAGACAGGCTGTGCTTATGGTTGTCACTGCAAGGCAATGCCTCGGCCGGCTCGATCCACAGCTATGCGGCGGGCGGTGTAGCCTGACAGCCGATCGCCGCCGCGTGCGCGCCAGGCCAATGCGAAGGCGGGTTCCCGCGCCTCGTTTGCGATGTAGAAGACAGCGACCGCCTGCAACCGACTGCAAGGACCAGACGAGATGAGCGCGCGCTTCTGGGGCGACCTGAAGACCACCGAATTCCATGGGCTTTCGCCCGACAGCACCGTCGCCGTGCTGCCGCTGGCGGCGATCGAGCAGCATGGCCCGCATCTGCCGGTCTCGGTCGACACCACCGTGATGAACGCGATGCTGGCCCAGGCGATGCCGCTCGTCCCGGCCGGGCTCGAGGTGCTCGTCCTGCCGACGCTGGCCATCTGCAAGTCGAACGAGCACCTGCATTCGCCGGGCACGCTGACGCTCTCCTGGGAAAGCGCGACGCGCAGCTGGATCGAGATCGGCGAGAGCGTGAAGCGCGCCGGCCTGCGCAAGCTCGTCATCGTCACCTCGCATGGCGGCAATGTCGACCCGATGAAGGTCGTCGCGCGCGAGCTGCGCGTCAGCCATGGCATGCTGGCGGTGACCACCTCCTGGAGCAATTTCGGCCTGCCGCCGGGCATGTTCGAGAGCATGGACGCGCTGCACGGCATCCATGGCGGCGACGTCGAGACCTCGCTGATGCTGCATTTCCGGCCCGACCTGGTCGACATGACGGCGGCAGGCCGCTTCGAGCCACTGACGGTCGCAATGGCGCAGGACTACAAATGGCTGCGGCCGACCGGCCCGCATCCCTTCGCCTGGATGGCGCAGGACGTGCACCCCTCGGGCGCCGTCGGCGATGCGGGACTGGCGACTGCAGCGAAGGGCGAGGCGACGGCGGCGTTTCAGGCCAAAGGCTTCGTCGAACTGCTCGCCGACGTCGCGAAATTCCCGCTGGCAAAGCTGCACAAGGCGGGGTGATCTGCCGCGTCATGCTCGGGCTTGACCCCCGAGCATCTCGTGACAAGAGATTCTCGGGTCTGCGCTTCGCTGCGCCCGAGAATGACGGCGCGAGCTCAATCCGGATCGAGCAGGCGCGGCCCTGCCCCCTGCTTGCCGAGTTCGTCCCAGGGGTTGTGCAAGGGGCAGCTCTTCACCGAAAGGCAGCCGCAACCGATGCAGTCGCTGAGGTGGTCGCGCAGCCGGGTCAGTCGGTCGATGCGGCGCTCCAGTTCCTGCTTCCAGGCGGCCGAGAGCCGGCTCCAGTCCTGTGCCGTCGGCGTGCGCTCGGCCGGCAGCGTCTTGAAGGCCTCGCGGATGGTCTTGAGCGGGATGCCGGTTCGCTGCGCCACCTTGATGATCGCGACCCGGCGCAGCACTTCGCGCGCATAGCGGCGCTGGTTGCCGGCATTGCGGCGGCTGCGGATCAGCCCCTCCGCCTCGTAGAAATGCAGCGCCGAGACCGCAAGGCCGCTGCGCCTTGCGACCTCGCCGACGCTCAGATCCTCCGCAAAGACGCTGCGTGCCGTTCCGACCATTTGCGCTTGACCTTAACCTTAGTTGAGGTTTTATACGAGGTGCTCCGCTGGTTCGCCAGCCCAAGGAGCGTCCCCATGCATCGAAGGCTCACGCCCGCCATCAATCTCGCCGTGATCTACGGCAGCGCCCGCCAGGGCCGCCTCTGCGACAAGGTCGCCGGCTGGGCGCTGACTCAGGTCGAGGGCGAAGGTCCGTTTTCCGTCGAGGCGGTCGACCCGGCCGCGCTCGACGTCGACGAGGTCAGGGCCCGGCTCGGCCGCGCCGACGCCTTCATCGTGGTGACGCCCGAATACAATCGCAGCTTCCCCGCCCCGCTGAAGGCGATGATCGATGCCACGGGCCCCGAATGGCGCGGCAAGCCGGTCGCCTTCGTCTCCTATGGCGGCGTCTCCGCCGGCCTGCGCGCCGTCGAGCAGCTGCGCCTCGTCTTCGCCGAGCTGCACGCCGCGACGATCCGCGACGGCGTCTGCTTCGCCAATGCCTGGAACCAGTTCGACGAGACCGGCCGGCTCGCCGATGCGGAGCGGGCCGAGCGGGCGATGGCGACGACGCTCGGCCAGTTGCACTGGTGGGCGAGCGCGCTCCGCGCGGCGCGCAATACGGTTCCCTATGGGCAATTCGCGGCCTGATACGCAGCCCCCCTTTCCACCTCATCCTGAGGAGCCGCGCAGCGGCGTCTCGAAGGATGCTTCAGGAGGCTCGGGAGACAACTGGACCATCCTTCGAGACGCGCCCTACGGGCGCTCCCCAGGATGAGGGCAGAGGGAAACCAGAGCCGGCATCCAACGCCGCGATGCAGTTTCCTTCACAAATCGGAACTGGTCGCGGCGGGGCTTTGACGGAAGGATCGGCCCGAGCCGATCCACCTGCCGAGGAACCGCCATGCAGCTCCAGCTCCTGCGCAACGCCCTGCTCAAGCTCACCTATGCCGGCAGGACGCTGCTGATCGACCCCGATTTCGGCCCGCGACACCGCCGGCCTTCCTTCACCGGCCGATCGCCGAATCCGATGGTGGAGCTGCCGGAGCCGATCGAAACCATCCTCGCCGGCGTCGACCAGCTCATCGTCTCGCATCTGCACGCCGACCATTTCGACGAGGTCGCCAAGGAGCGGATTCCCAAGCACCTGCCGCTGCTCTGCCAGCCGGGCGACGAGGAGGCGATCCGGGAGGCAGGGTTCACCGAAGTGACGCCGCTCGACCACTTCCTGCGGCTGGGCTCGATCGTGATCAAGCGCCAGCCGGCACAGCACGGCACCGGCGCCGTGGTCGAGAAGATGGGACCGGTGATGGGGCTGACCTTCGAGGCGCCGGGCGAGCCGACGCTGTACTGGTGCGGCGACAGCGTGCTCTATCCCCCGCTGCGCGACGCCGTCGCCGCGACCGATCCCGACATCATCGTCACGCATTCCTGCGGCGCGCACTGGGACGACACGCTGATCGTCATGGACGCGCAGCAGACGCTGGATCTCTGCGCCGCCCAGCCGCATGCCACCGTGATCGCGACCCATATGGAAGCGCTCGACCACGCGACCGTCAGCCGCGAGGCCCTGCGGCAGGCGGCGGACGCGCAGGGCATCGGGCACAACCGGCTGCTGATACCGGCAGATGGCGAGACGCTGGTGATCAGCGCGCCGGCGCGGGCGGGCGCCTGAAAGCATCCCGCCGGGCAAGGATTCCGGCAATGCAGCAGCGCCGCGCTCCGTCATTCCGGCCGCAGCGCAGCGGAGTGCCGGAATCCATCGTAAAGCGCAGCGCCCCTCGATGGATTCCGGAGCTGCGCCGCTCACGCGGCTTGTCCGGAATGACGGTGCTGCTTTGGGCGAGCGATGGCTTGCTGAAGTTGCCTACTCCCCCGCCTTCCGGCTGAGGTAAATGTCCTTGTACTGCTCGCGCAGCAGGTTCTTCTGGACCTTGCCCATGGTGTTGCGCGGCAGGTCGCCGACGACGAAGACCTGCTTGGGCAGCTTGAACTTGGCGAGGCGCTGGTCGAGCGCCTTCTGGATCGAAGCCGCCGTCACCTCGGCGCCGGGCCTGACCACCACCACCGCGGTGACGCCCTCGCCGAAATCGGGATGGGCGCAGCCGAAGACCGCGCTCTCGACCACGCCCTGCATCTCGTCGATCTCGACCTCGACCTCCTTGGGATAGACGTTGTAGCCGCCGGTGATGATCAGGTCCTTGCCGCGCCCGACGATGTGGACGTAGCCGGCGGGGTCGATCTTGCCGAGATCGCCGGTGATGAAGAAGCCGTCGGCCCTGAACTCGGCCGCGGTCTTCTCGGGATTGCGCCAGTAGCCCTTGAAGACATTGGGGCCCTTGACCTCGATCATGCCGATCTCGTCACGCCCCAGGGCCTTGCCGGTTTCCGGATCGACCACCCGGGCCGAGACGCCCGGCAGCGGGAAGCCGACCGTGCCGGCGACGCGTTCGCCATCATAGGGGTTCGAGGTGTTCATATTGGTCTCGGTCATGCCGTAGCGCTCGAGGATGGCGTGGCCGGTGCGCTCGCGCCATTCGCGATGGGTCTCGGCGAGCAGCGGCGCCGAGCCGGAGACGAAGAGCCGCATATGCGCGGTCGTTTCCTTGCCCAGGCGCTTGTCCTGGAGCAGCCGGACATAGAAGGTCGGCACGCCCATCATCGCCGTCGCCTGGGCCATGTATTTGAAGACCTGCTCCGGATCGAATTTCGGCAGCAGGATCATCGCGGCGCCGGCCAGCAGCACGGTGTTGGTGGCGACGAAGAGCCCGTGGGTGTGGAAGATCGGCAGCGCGTGCAGGAGCACGTCGTCCTTCGTGAAGCGCCAGTAGTCGACCAGCGCCAAAGCGTTCGAGGCGAGGTTGTCGTGGCTGAGCATCGCGCCCTTGGAGCGCCCGGTGGTGCCCGAGGTGTAGAGGATGGCGGCGAGATCGTCGGGCCCGCGCGCGACATCGGCGAACTGCGCCGGCGAGGCCAGCGCCCGATCCGGCAGGGTCCCGGCCCAGACATCGTGCGAGCGCCAGACGCCGAGCGTCTCCAGCCTTGCCCCGGCCTTCTCGGCATAGGGACGCAAGGCATCGGCCTTCGACGGATCGCAGACGAAGACCGAGGGCTCGGCATCGCCGAGGAAATACTCGATCTCGGCCGGCGTGTAGCCGGTGTTGAGCGGCAGGAAGATCGCGCCGGCCCTGACCGTGCCGAGATAGAGCATCAGGGCCTCGATGCTCTTCTCGACCTGAACCGCCACCCGGTCCCCGGGCTTTACCCCGAGCGAAACGAGCGCTCCGGCATAGCGGGCCGAGGCCTCGACCATGTCGGCATAGCTGAAGACCCGGCCGTCATCGATCAGCGCGAAGCGGGCTTCCGGCGCTGGAATCCGCGCCCTGACGAGGTCGAACAGGTGATTACCCATGATACCGGGTCCTTTCAGGCAGTCTTGTCAGACAGTTCTTGGTTCAGGCGCTTTTGCCTCAAGCGCCGGCCGGGCGCAGCAGCTTCTTGACCGAGGCGGAGGCGACCACCGTGGTGCGGCTGGCGAAGGCCTCGTGATTGGCCTCGATATCGGCGAGCTCATAGCGGTAATTGACCATCACGCCATGCGACTCGCGCACGCCCCGCTCCGCCAGATTGCCGCCGACATTGATGCGCTCCAGCCTGGCGCCATTGCCGAGATGGAAGCGCGCGACCGGATCGATCACCCGGCCCGAACCGGTCCGCTCCCGCAGCATGTATTGCGCCATCATCTGGCCGAGCAGCTTGTCGCGCCTTGCCCGGCCGGCACTGTCGAACTCCGCGACCTCGGCCGGCGTGGCGGTCAGCAGCGCCGCCTCCTCATTGCCGAGCCCGAGCGCCGCCGGCTCGGCCAGCGCCCGGTCGAGCCAGCGCGCGAAGCCCGGCACCGGCGAGAGCGTCACGAAGACGTCGAGCCCCGGCAATTCGCGCTTCAGGTCCTCGGCCACCTGCTTGATCAGGAAGTTGCCGAAGGAGATGCCGCGCAGGCCCTCCTGGCAGTTCGAGATCGAATAGAACACCGCGGTGGTCGCGGCCGAGGCCGGCATGATCTCGCGCTGCTCGCCGAGCAGATCGTCGATCCCGCGCGGGATCTCGCCGGTCAGCGCCACCTCGACGAAGATCAGCGGCTCGTCGACCAATTGCGGATGGAAGAAGGCGAAGCAGCGCCGGTCGGCCGGCTCCAGCCGGCGGCGCAGATCGTCCCAGTCCTCGATGGCGTGGACCGCCTCATAGCGGATGATCTTCTCCAGCACATTGGCGGGAGTTCGCCAGTCGATCCGGCGCAGCACCAAGAAGCCGCGATTGAACCAGGAGGCGAAGAGATGCCGGAAATCGGCATCGACCACCGAAAGCCCGGGCTCGGCCTCGAGCGCCTCGAACAGGCTCTCGCGCATCCTGACCAGCACATGGGTGCCGCCGGGCGCCAGGTTGAGGCGGCGGAACAGCTCCTGCCGGCGCGGCTCGGAAGCAAGGTGGAGCTGCGCCACGGCGGCCGCGTCCGGCGTTTCGCGATAACGCGCCAGCGCCGCCTCGAGCCGGGCGTGATCGGGACCGAAGCTCTC
>NZ_JAKFED010000018.1:0-10155 GCF_036675845.1 Allobosea sp.
GCTGCCGCTGGCGGCTCGAGCGCGTCGAACTCGCTGCTGAACTTGGCGCTGACCTCGACCGCCGCCTTGAAGCGGCCGATCGAGAACGGCGCGAGCGGCGTCGGCGTGGCGCCGTCCAGGACGAGCTCGCTCAGGCACAGGCCGACGCCGGGGCCGATCTGGAAGCCATGGCCGCAGAAGCCGAAGGCGTGGAACAGGCCGGGCGTGCTCAGGCTCGGCCCGATCACCGGGATCATGTCGGGCAGATAGCCCTCGATGCCCGACCAGACGCGGATGACATGGCAACCGGCCAGTACCGGCGCCACCCTGGCGAGCGCCCGCATCGCCGCCAGCGTCTTGCCCGGCGGCACCGGGGCGCGATTGGCGACCGGATCGGCCGCGGTGCGCGGATAGCCGGCGAGGATGACGTTGCCGCGCGGGATCTGGCGGAAGATGACCGAGCCGTCGATCGCCTGGACGGAAGGCTCGATCAGATAAGGAAAGGGCTCGGTGACGAATTGCGGCGGGCCGGCGGGAAACAGCGGCGCCGTCTCGCCGAAGCGCTCGGCGATCTCGACCGCCCAGGCGCCTGCCGCATTGACCAGCTGGCCGCAATCGATGGCGAGGCCGGTATCGGTGCGCAGCGCAAAGCCCTGGCCGGCCGCCGCGACCTCGATGACGCGAGCGTTCTCGACGACGGTGACGCCGAGCGCCCTGGCGGCGCGCGCCACGGCCGGCGTCACCAGGCGCGGATTGGCCGTGGCGTCGCGGGCCGAATAGGTCGCGGCCGCAACCTGCCGGCCGAGCCAGGGCCAGCGCCGCCTGAGCTCGGCCGGGCCGGGGCGTTCGATCGCAAGCCCGTAGGATTCGCTCACCGCGGCATAGCCTGCGAGCTTCTGCGCCTCCGCCTCGTCATAGGCGAGATAGAGATGGCCGCTGCGCTCGAACTCGCAGCTTTCGCCGATCAGCTCCTTGAGCCGTTCCCAGAGTTCCTGCGAGCGCAGCGACAGCGGATACTGCCCGGGAAAGCGGCCCTGCAGGCGCAGATTGCCGAAGTTGACGCCGCTCGACTGGGCGCCGACCACGCCCTTCTCCACGATGACGACGCGCTGGCCGCGCCGCGCCAGGAAGAAGGCCGTCCAGCAACCGACCAGCCCGCCACCGATGATCGCGACATCGGCGGTCAACCGGCTCACGGCGCCTCTCCCGCTGCCGAGAGCGCGACCGGCTTCACCGGCGCCTGGGCGCGCAGGCGGCCGGCGGCCGCTCCGGGCAGGTCGGCCGCGCCCGCGACGATTTCCTGCAGCGCCGGACCGCAGACCCGGCCCTGGCAGCGGCCCATGCCGCAGCGGGTGATCGCCTTGACGCGGTTGACCTCGGCCGGGCCGAGCTCGCGCGCCATGGCGGCGCGCACCTCGCCGAGGCTGACATTCTCGCAGCGGCAGAGCAAAACCTCGTCCGGCAGCGCCCGTATCTGCGCCACCGGCCAGGCGAAGGCCGCGGCAAGGCTCTTCTGGAAACGGCGCAGCCGGTGGAGGCGCCGGTGGCTGGCGGCGACTTCGCTCGCCAAGACGGTTTCGCCGAGATCGGCCAGCACGGCGGCGGCAACGACGGTGCCACTGGCCTCGGCCGCATCGGCGCCGCCGATCGTCATGCCGTCGCCGGCGAGATAGAGCCCCGGCGCCGCCCGGCCCTCGGCATCGGCCTGCGGCAGCCAGAGCCGGTAGTCCTCGTCGAAGATCAGCGCCGCGCCCGCCAATTCGGCGAGCTGCGTCTCCGGTTTCAGCCCATAGCCCAGCGCGATCGCATCGCAGGCGTAGCGGCGCTCCCGGCCGCGCCCGTCACGCAGCAGCAGTCCCTCGACATGCTCGCCACCCTCGGCGGCGAGCGGCGTCACCCCCTGCAGCAGCGGCACGCCCGCCAGCAATGCACCGCCGAGATAGGACGCGCCGCGCAGCAGGGTCCGCGGCGAGCGCAGCAGCCCCGGCAGGGCGGAGAACTTGCGCCGGAAGGGCGTGGTGTCGGCGATCACCGCGACCTCGCCGCCGAGCTTGCGGTATTGCTGCGCGGCGAGCCCGAGCAGCGGCGAGGAACCGAGGAAGGCGACGCGCCGGCCGATCAGGCAGCCCTGGTCCTTGAGCGCGACCTGGGCGCCGCCGAGGGTGAAGACGCCCGGCTTCGCCCAGCCCGGAAAAGGCGCGACCCGGTCCATGGCGCCGGTGGCGAGGATCAGCACCTCGAAAGGCAGCGTCGTCGCCACCCCGGCGCTCAGCAGATGCAGCGTCCTGCCCTCGACCGCCCAGACCAGCGTGCCCGGCCGATAGTCGAGACGCGGCCGCAGGGCGGAAAAGCGGGCGTGCAGGCTGCGATAGCGGGCGGCCTCGCTGCCCATCAGCGCCGGCATGTCGAGCGCAAGCCCCGGGGCGGGACGCCGATAGCCCTGGCCGCCGGCCTGCAGGCCCTCGTCGATCAGGGTCACGCTCCGGCCATGGCCGGCCAGCAGCCCGGCGGCGGCGATGCCGGCGGGGCCGGCGCCGACGATGACGATCTCAGCCATGCGGGGCGAGAGCCGCCAGCGACGGCCGGCTGGCGAGGACCATGCCGGGCGCCACGGGGGTCGTGCAGGCGCGCAGCCGCCCGCCGGCATCCGACCAGACCCAGCAATCCTGGCAGGCGCCCATCAGGCAGAAGCCGGCGCGCGGCGCGTCGTCGAACTCGGAATGCCGCAGAAAATGGCGATGGGCGAGCAAAGCGGAGAGCACGCTCTGTCCGGCGATGGCCGGGATCATTTCGCCGTCGAAGCTGAGCTCGACCGGGTCGCCGTCATGCCGGGCGACGCGGAGGAACTGGCCCCGCTCCCCGCGGGACCTCTCCCCTGCCGCAGTGGTTGCGCCTTCGTCGCTCCACGTCATGGCCGCCCTCTCTCAGGCGAAGTAGCTTTTATCGCTATGAGATAAATCTTCTCGTATGAAAATATTCACGCAGTTGCCATGCGTCGTCAAGCTGTAGCGCGCCCTGCCGGTCAGACGCGCGAAATCGCGTGTGCGGTGGCGATGATCAGCGAGGAGAAGCGGCTGGCGACCTCTTCCGGCGAATAGCGCGACAGCGAGACCGCGATGTTGACGGCTCCTTCCGGCCTGCCGCGATGGTCGAGGATCGGCGCGGCGATCGAGCCGTCGCCGAGATAGAACTCCTCGAAGGCGGTGGCGTAGCCCTGGGCACGCGCCTGCCTGACCTTGGCGGCCAGCGCCTCGCGCTGCCAGGTGGTGGCGGGCGTGTGCGGCTCGAGATCGCAGCGGTCGAGGATCGCCATCGCCTCGTCCTCCGGCAGGCGCGAGAGCATGGCGATGCCGGGCCCCGAGCAATAGACCGGCATCCGGCTGCCGATGACGACGTCGGTGTTCAGCATGTGCCGGCTGAGGAAGCGCGAGACGAAGATGATCGAGGTGTCTTCGAGCACCGTCAGGTTGACCGTCTCCTCGGTCTCCTTGCTGAGATGCAGGAGATAGGGCAGCGCCCGGTCGATGAAACGGCTGCCGCGGATGAAATGATGGCCGACCTCGAGCGTCTTGGCGGTGAGCTCGAAGCGCTTCGTCTCCGGATCCTTCCGCAGATAGCCGAGCCGCGTCAGCGTATGGCTGAAGCGCTGCGCCGAGCTGATGTCCATGCCGGTGACCGATGCGACCTGCGACAGGTTCAGCGTCGGGTATTGCCGGCCGAAAGCCGAGAGCACGCGGAACGCCTTGTCGACCGACATCACCATCAGCGGGTCGTCGGCCTTCTCCGCCGCTGTCGCGCCGCGCTTTCGGCTCGAAGGGCGGCCCGCATCCAGCGTCGTCATGCCTGATCTCTCCTTGGCCGGATCAATGGTTGCGCGAAGCCCAGTTGACAAGCTCGCCGTTCCGATTCGATCATTCAATAGAAATTAGCGCATCGCGATAAAATAATCTCGGGAGAGCAGCCATGAAGGAATCGGTCCTCAGCGAAATCCGGGGTCCTGTCGGCATCCTGACGCTGAACCGTCCCGACAAGCTCAATGCCTGGAACACGCCGATGCGCACCCGACTCGTCGAGGCGCTGGACGAGCTCGAGGCGAACCAGTCGGTCCGCGCCATCATCCTGACCGGAGCCGGCGAGCGCGCCTTCGGCGCCGGTCAGGACCTGAACGAGACCAAGACCTTCGACCCCGACCGGGCCGAACTCTGGATGGGCGAGTGGAAGCGGCTCTATGACCGCATCCGCTCGCTCACCAAGCCGATCGTCGCGGCGCTCAACGGCGTCGCCGCCGGCTCGGCCTTCCAGGTCGCTCTGCTCTGCGACCTGCGCGTCGGCCATGCCGGCGTCACCATGGGCCAGCCCGAGATCAATTCCGGCATCGCCTCGACCACCGGCCCCTGGATCATGCGCGAGCTGATAGGGCTCGGCCGCACCATCGACCTCACCCTCACCGGCCGGATGATGGATGCCGAGGAGTGCTACCGCATCGGCGTGATCAACCGGCTGGTGCCGCAGGAGAAGGTGATGGCGGCGGCACTGGAGCTCGCCAACGAGCTCGCCGGCAAGCCGCCGGTCGCCATGCGGCTCAACCGCGCCCGCTTCCGCGAGGTCACCGAGGAGGGCTTCCACGACTGTCTCAAGGCGGGAATCCGCAACCAGCGCGAGGCCTATGCCACGGGCGAGCCGGCGCGCATGATGGAGGAATTCCTGGCCAAGCGGGCGGCACGCAAGAACATCTGAGGCCGAGAACGGCTGACACAACGGCAGGAGAACGCCTGACACTGCACTGATCCATGCCTTCCGACGAGGGGAACGCGGGGGAAACCCGCAATAACGGGAGAAAGCCATGACGACGAAGCAGACGACCAGCAGACGCGACGTGATGAAGCTGACGGCGGGCGCCGCGGCGGCCGGAATCTTCGCCCCCGCGCTGGCGCACCGGGCGATGGCGGCGACGCAGATCACCGTGGCCGACCCCGGTGGCCCGTTCGGCCAGGCTTTCCGCAAGGCTTTCTACGACCCGTTCGAGAAGGAGACCGGCAACAAGGTCGTCAACGTCGCGCGTGAGGCCGAGCCGACCGCCCAGTTCAAGGCGATGGTCGAGACCAAGACCTACACCTGGGACGTCTGCACGCTGACGCTCTCGGCGCGCGACATCCTGGCCAAGCAGGGCCTGCTCGAGCCGATCGGCTTCAGCCATGCCGACGTGCCGGGCATGATGCCCGAAGCCGTCTCGCCCTTGTGGATGGGCACCGACGTCTATTCGACCGTGCTCGCCTACCGCACCGACCGGGTCAAGAACGCGCCGACGAGCTGGGCCGACTTCTTCAATGTCGAGAAATTCCCCGGCCGCCGGGCCATGCGCAAGAACCCGATCGACACGCTGGAGCAGGCGCTGCTGGCCGACGGGGTCAGCCCCGACAAGCTCTACCCGCTCGATGTCGAGCGCGCCTTCAAGGCGCTCGACAAGATCAAGCCGCATATCGCGGTCTGGTGGACCGGCGGCGCCCAGTCGACGCAGCTGCTGCAAAGCGGTGAGGTCGACATGATCCCGGGTTGGAATGCCCGCTTCCAGGCAGCGATCGACGGCGGCACCCCGGCCAAGATCCTCTGGAACCAGGGCCTTTACTCAATCGAGGGTTGGTCGATGCCGAAGGGCGGGCCGCGCTCCGAGGTCGGGCGCCAGTTCATCCGCTTCTGCGCCGACGCCAAGCGCCAGGCGCTGTACACCGAGACGCTGGCCTATGGGCCGACCAATCTCGACGCCTTCAAGTCGATCCCCGAGAAACGCGCCGCCGACCTGCCGACCTCGCCGCAGAACCTGAAGCACATGCAGATCGCCAACGAGGAGTGGTGGGCCGCCAACCGCTCGGCGGTGACCGAGCGTTTCAATGCCTGGCTCCTGAGCTGACGCGGCCGCGCCGTGACGACGCGCCAGACCGATGGCTCGCCGCCGAAGCTCGAGATCGAGGGCCTGTCGAAGCGCTACGGTGCGACGACGGCGCTCGAGCCGAGCTCGCTGCGCGTGTCCGAGGGCGAGTTCCTCACCTTGCTGGGGCCCTCCGGCTCCGGCAAGACCACGCTGCTGCAGCTGATCTGCGGCCTGGTCGAGGCGACGCAGGGGCGCGTCGTCATCGACGGCCGCGACCAGTCCGACATGCCGGTCCACCAGCGCGATATCGGGCTGGTGTTCCAGCACTACGCACTGTTCCCGCACCTCACCGTCGCCGAGAACATCGCCTTTCCGCTGAAGATGCGCGGCCGCTCGGCGGACGAGATCGAAAGCCGGGTCAAGGGCGCGCTCGACATGGTCCATCTCGGCCATCTCGGCGCGCGCTTCCCGCGTGAATTGTCGGGCGGCCAGCAGCAGCGCGTCGCCCTGGCGCGCTGCTTCGTCTACCAGCCCTCGATCATCCTGATGGACGAGCCGCTCGGCGCCCTCGACAAGAAGCTGCGCGAGCAGATGCAGATCGAGATCAAGCGCCTGCACCGCGAAAGCGGCGCGACGATCATCTATGTCACGCATGATCAGGAAGAGGCGCTGGCGCTCTCCGACCGCATCTGCCTGATGAACCATGCCAGGATCGAGCAGCTCGGCACGCCGCGCGAGATCTATGAACGGCCGCGCACCGCCTTCGCGGCCGACTTCATCGGCATCTCGAACATCCTGCGCGGCAAGGCGGAAGCCGACGGCACGCTGGCGACCGAGCACGGCCGCTTCACCCTGCCGGAGGGTGTGCGCTGCGCCAATGGCGAGGGTGCGCTGGTGATCCGCCCCGAGCATCTGCGCCTCGGCCAGCGCGACGACAACCATATCCGCGGCCGCGTCGCCGAGATCGTCTATGCCGGCTCGGAGACAAGGGTGATCGCGGCGTTCGGCGAGGACGAGCAGTTCGTGCTGCGGCTCGGCCCGGACGAGCCGGTGCCTCGGCTCGGCGAGGAGATCGTCGCCGGCTGGGCGCGCGAGCGGGCGGTGCTGGTCGCATGAGCGCCGCCGCGACAGCGCCGGCCACCGCCCGCAGGCTGCCGCGGCTGGGAGCGCTCTGGCTGGCGGCGCCGGGGCTCGCCTTCCTGGCGGTGTTCTTCGTCTACCCGGTCGCGCAGCTTCTAGGCCTGAGCCTGTGGAGCGCCGAGACCGGCTTCTCGACGGCGACCTATCAGCGCATCGCCGCGACCGACGTCTATCTGCGCGTGCTCGGCATCACCTTCAGGATCGCCGGCTACACGGCGCTGGCCTCGCTGGCGATCGGCTACCCGCTGGCCTATTGGCTGGCGCGCATGCCCGAGCTCTTCCGCGGCCGCATGCTGCTCTTCGTGATGATCCCGTTCTGGACGAGCTATCTGGTCAAGACCTTCGCCTGGATGATCGTGCTCGGCCGCAGCGGCCTGATCAACACGCTGGTCCTGGGCAGCGGCGTCACCGACCAGCCGCTCAGCCTGCTGCACAACGAGTTCGGCGTCATGGTCGGCATGGTCCACGCCATGGTGCCGCTGGCGGTGATGACCATGCTGCCGGTGATGAGCGGCATCGACCAGCGCCTGGTGCAGGCGGCGCAGACGCTCGGCGCCGCGCCGGCGCGTGCCTTCTGGCTGGTCTATTTCAAGCTCTCCTTGCCCGGCGTCACGGCGGCGGGGCTGCTCGTCTTCATCTCCTCGCTCGGCTTCTTCATCGTGCCGGCCTTCCTCGGCGGCCGGCGCGAGACGATGCTGGCGCAGCTCATCATCACCCAGGTGCAGGAGCTGCTGAACTGGCCCTTCGCCGGGGCGCTGGCGGCGATGATGCTGGCGGCGGCGCTGCTCTCCTGCTGGTTCTACGACCGGCTCTTCGGCCTCTCGACGATCTCGGGCGGCGCGGCCCATGAAGGCAGCGGCCTGATCCGTGCACTCGGCCTGAAGGTCCTCGGCGCGATCGCGCAGGCGAGCGCCGGACTGGCCGATCTCAGCCGCCGCATCCTCGGCAAGCGCGGCAACGGCCTCATCCTGCCCGCCTTCGCCTGGCTCGCCATCGCCTTCCTGGTGCTGCCGACGCTGCTCGTCATCCCGCTCGCCTTCACCTCCTCGCAGTTCCTGGAGTTCCCGCCGCCGGGCTACAGCCTGCAATGGTTCAAGACCTATTTCGACTCGCCGCTCTGGATCCAGGCGACGATCCGCTCCTTCGCCGTCGCCTTCGCCACCGCGCTGGCCGCGACCGCGATCGGCGGCTTTGCGGCGCTGGCGCTGGCGAACAGCCGCACGCGCTGGGGCGGGCTGATCTTCGCCCTCTTCCTGGCGCCGATGATCGTGCCGCGCATCGTCATAGCGGTCGGCCTGTTCTACCTGTTCGCGCGGATCGGCCTGGTCGCGACCGATCTCGGCCTGATCATCGGCCATACCGTGCTCGCCATCCCCTTCACCATGGTGACGATCTCGGCCGTGCTGAAGACCTATGACCAGCGCCTCGACCAGGCGGCGGCGACGCTCGGCGCCAACCGGCTGCGGACGCTCGGCTTCGTCACCGTGCCGCTGGTCAAGGGCGGGCTGGTCGCCGCCTTCCTGTTCGCCTTCATCACCTCCTTCGACGAACTGACCATCGCGATCTTCGTCAGCGGCGGCATCAAGACGACGCTGCCCAAGCAGATGTGGGACGACATGATCCTGCAGCTCAACCCGACGCTGGCCGCGGTCTCGGTCGTCGTCTTCGTGGTCGTGACCAGCCTGCTGCTGCTGGCCGAACGCTTCCGCCGCGCCAACTGAGCGAGTTCTGGAATTCCAATGGCATTCGACGACGAGGGATTTGTCGGGCTCCTGCGGGAGCGGGCCGGGCGCGACCCCGACGGCCTCTACGCGCGCTTCGAGGGCGGGCCGCTGAGCTATGCCGCGCTCGACGCCCGGGCCAGCGCCTTCGCCGCCCATCTGCGGCGGCTGGGGATCGGGCCGGGCGAGCGCGTCGCGGTGATGATGCGCAACAGCATCGCGACGCTGGCCGTGATCTTCGGCCTCGCCAAGGCCGGCGTCGCCTGGGTCCCGGTCAATGCCCAGCAGCGCGGCGAGGGGCTGCGCTACCTGCTCGGCCATTCCGGGCCGCGGCTGGTCGTGGCCGATGCCGAGCTGGCGGAACTGGTCGCGCAGGCGGGTCCGGAGGAGCGCGCGCCGGCGCTCCTGATCCATGCCAAGGGCGGCGCGCTCGAGGCGATCTTGCAATCCGGCGAAAGCTTCGACGAGCCTGAACCCGCCGCCGATGATCCCTTCGCGATCATGTACACCTCCGGCACGACCGGCCGCCCCAAGGGCGTCATCGTCTCGCACCGGATGCTGCGGCTGGCGGCGGAGGGCGTCGGCCTGGTCTCGGCGGCCAAGCCCGGCGAGGTCCTGTTCGTCTGGGAGCCGCTCTATCATATCGGCGGCGCGCAGCTGCTGCCGCTGCCGATGCTCCGCGACGTCACGCTGGCCATGGTCGACCGTTTCAGCGCGACGCGCTTCTGGGACCAGGTCAAGGCCGAGGGCGCCAGCCATATCCACTATCTCGGCGGCATCCTGCAGATCCTGCTGAAGCAGCCGCCCGGCCCGCTCGACCGCGGCCATGGCGTGCGCATCGCCTGGGGCGGCGGCTGCCCGCCGGATATCTGGCCGCAATTCGAGCAGCGCTTCGGCATCGCGATCCGCGAATGCTACGGCATGACCGAGGCCTCGAGCATCACGACCTGCAATGACAGCGGCGTCGTCGGCGCTGTCGGCCTGCCGATGCCCTGGTTCACCGTGGAACTCCAGGACCCTGCCGGCAGGCCGGTCGCGCCGGGCGAGCGCGGCGAGATCGTGGTGCGCACCAGCAAGCCGGGCGCGATCTTCCCCGGCTATCTCGACAATCCCGAGGCCACCGCCAGGGCGCTGCGCGGCGGCGCGCTCCATACCGGCGATCTCGGCTCCTTCGACGCCTCCGGCAATCTGCGCTTCCATGGCCGGATGACCGACAGCGTGCGCTGCCGCGGCGAGAACGTCTCGGCCTTCGAGGTCGAGCATGTCGCCGCCGAGCACGAGGCCATCGAGGCCTGCGCCATGGTCGGCGTCGCGGCCGAGATCGGCGAGCAGGAGATCAAGCTCCTGGTCAAGCGCAAGCCCGGCGCCGCCCTCGACGCAGCCGAGCTGTCGCACTGGCTCGGCCAGCGCCTCGCCGCCTATCAGAACCCGCGCTACATCGCCTTC
>NZ_JAKFED010000118.1:0-1965 GCF_036675845.1 Allobosea sp.
TTCCGCAAACAGCCGCGCGACAAAGGCCGCGATGAAGCGCGGGCCGTGGCCCTTTCCGAGCATGTCGGCCTCGCCGATGAACTGGTCGATGCCGCGGGTTCCGGGCGGCTGGTCCTGCAGCGGGTAGTCCGGCCAGAGCGAAGGAGTCCAGCTCTGCTGATGCGCGAAGGGGCGGCCGTCATGGCTGACGATCAGGGCCTCCATGCTGGGATCGCCGAAGATGCGAGCGATCTCGGCGAGTTCCGCATCCGGATCGCCCCACCAGCGTTGGACATGCTCCTGCGCCAGCCAGCGGGCGAGCAGCGGGAAGTCGTCCGGCGTCGCCGGGGCGAAGGCATAGCCGTCGGCGAAGCTCATGCCGCCTCCAGGCTCTCGATGACCAGGCTGTGATTGGTGTAGACGCAGATGTCGCCGGCGATCTTCATCGCCTTGCGCACGATCGTCTCGGCATCGGCCTCGACATCGGCCAAAGCGCGGGCCGCGGCCAGCGCGAAATTGCCGCCGGAGCCGATCGCCATCACCGAGCCGTGCTCGCCCGCTTCCGGCTCCAGCACATCGCCGGTGCCCGAGATCAAGAGCGAGACCTCCTTGTCGGCGACGAGCAGCATCGCCTCGAGCCGGCGCAGATAGCGGTCGGTGCGCCAGTCCTTGGCGAGCTCGACGCAGGCGCGCAGGAGCTGGGTCGGGTATTGCTCGAGCTTGGCCTCGAGCCGCTCGAACAGCGTGAAGGCGTCGGCGGTGGCGCCGGCGAAACCGGCGATCACCGAGCCCTTGGCGAGGCGGCGCACCTTCTTCGCATTGCCCTTCATGATCGTCGGGCCGAGCGAGACCTGGCCATCGCCGCCGATCACGACGCGGCCGCCCTTGCGCACCATCAGGATCGTGGTGGCGTGCATGCTGGGAATGCTTGAGGTCTCTGACATTTGCGATTCAGTCTCGATCGGAACAGGTGCCGCCAACATGTTCAGGCCGGCGCCCGGTATCAAGGGCAAGCCTCGTTTCGACAAGTTTTAGACCCGGTTTGTCGATCATGCGCGGGTCATCCCGGGCGACCGAAGGGAGACCCGGGACCCATGCCTGAACCTTTTTCGGGAAGGCTCCGGCATGGATTCCGGATCGGCGCCGCTTTGCGGCTTGTCCGGGATGACGCGCGCAAGAGCGGCAGGCGTATTCGTTGCCCGCCGGCTTGGCGATGGCCATCCCGCCTCCTGCCTGCTAAAGCGACGCCAAATCCGCGAGAGACAGAGGCCAGCATGCGTTCGGGCGAGGTCAAGCGCCGCACCAACGAGACCGATATTTCGGTGAAGCTCGTGCTCGACGGCACGGGCAAGGCCGAGATTTCAACCGGCGTCGGCTTCTTCGACCATATGCTCGACCTGTTCGCGCGGCATTCGCTGATCGACACCACGATCGCGGTGAAGGGCGATACCCATATCGACGACCATCATTCGGTCGAGGATGCCGGCATCGCACTCGGCGAGGCGCTCAAGGCAGCGCTCGGCGACAAGAAGGGCATCCGGCGCTATGCCGACGTCCACCTGCCGATGGACGAGACGCTGACCCGTGTCGCGGTCGATGTCTCGGGCCGGCCCTTCCTGGTCTTCCGCACGCAGTTCAAGGCGGAGAAGATCGGCAGCTTCGACACCGAGCTGGTGCGCGAGTTCTTCCAGGCCTTCGCCATGAACGCCGGCATCACCCTGCATGTCGAGACGCTCTATGGCGACAACGCCCACCATATCGCCGAGAGCTGCTTCAAGGGCCTGGCGCGGGCGCTGCGCCAAGCGCTCGAGGTCGATCCGCGCGAGGGCGGACGCGTGCCCTCGACCAAGGGCGCGCTCTGATGGCGGGGGTTTCGCCCCTCATCCCGAGGAGCCATGTCGTCTGGCATGGCGTCTGGAAGGATGCTCGCTGAGGCTCCGGAACCAACTGGATCATCCTTCGAGACGCCGCTGCGCGGCTTTTCAG
>NZ_JAKFED010000156.1:0-1964 GCF_036675845.1 Allobosea sp.
AAGCGGTCGGCGAGCTGCATCAGGCGGATCGCCTTTCGATAGCCCTCGGGCTTGGCCATGCCGAAATTATGCTTGAGGCGGCTGGCGGTATCGTCGCCCTTCTCATGCCCGATCAGTAGGACGCGATGTCCGTCGATCCGCGCCAGCCCGCCGATGATCGCGGGATCGTCGGCGAAGGCCCGATCCCCCGACAGCGGCATGAAATCGTCGGTCAGGCCCGCGACATAATGTTTGAAGTGCGGCCGGTCCGGATGGCGGGCGACCATAGTCTTCTGCCACGGCGTCAGCTTGGCGTAGGTTTCCTTGAGGAGTTTGGCCGACTTGGCCTCCAGCTTGGCGACCTCGCTGTCGATGTCGATGTCGCCGGCGGTCGCCGTTTCGCGCAATTCGCTGATCTTCGCGTCGAGCGCGGCGATCGGCTTTTCAAATTCAAGGTAGGTGAGCATTGGTGGCGCGGGGTAAGCGGCGGGGGGCTTTCCGTCAACGATGGTCGGTGGCGAGCGGGTGGCGGCTGTTGACCAGCTCGACCAGCCGCGCGGCGTCGACATGGGTGTAGATTTGTGTGGTCGCGATGTCGGCATGGCCGAGCAGGGACTGAAGCACGCGAAGGTCGGCCCCGCCCGCCAGCAAATGGGTCGCGAATGCATGGCGCAGGACATGCGGGCTGACCCGGTCGGGCGCGATCCCGGCGAGCCCGGCCATCGAGCGCACCAGCTGGAACAGGCGCACCCGGCTTAAATGGGATTTGCCGCTCGGGAAAAGCCAGGCGCTGCCCTCGGGCACATGGGGCAGCCATTGCCGAACCGCCTCGGCCGCCCGCTCGGATACCGGCGCCATCCGCTCCTTGCCCCCCTTGCCCCGCAATATCAGGAAGGGCTGGCCCGAACGAAGCGCCCGGCGCGGCAGGGACACGAGCTCGGTCGCCCGAAGCCCCGACCCGTATAGCAACTCCAGCAGCGCGAGGTTGCGCAGTGCCAGCGGCTCGCCGCTCGCCGCCCGTTCCTCGGCCGACGCGAACATCGCCTCGACTTCTCCGGTATCGAGGATTCTCGGCAAGGGGCGCTCGAGCCGCGGCCGGGGCAGCGCCGCCGAGGGATCGTCACCACGCAAGCCTTCGTCGAAGATGAAGCCGTAGAACCGCCTCAACGCGGCCGAGCGGCGCGCCACCGTCGAGGCGGCAAGCGCCGACCATGCCTCACCCAGCTTCCGCAAGGCCACGGCATCGGCGGTCTCAAGCGATCCGACAACCTCCGCCGCCGCCTCCAGGTCCCGACGATAGGCGAGCAGCGTATTGCGCGCCGCGCCCGCCTCCGCCGCCATCATGTCGCAGAAGCGGTCGACCAGCGCGCGGTCGCCCTCCCTCACGTCCGTGCCAGCGCCTCGGCGGCAACCATCCGCGCCAGATAATCTTGGCCCGTGGCGCGAAGCGCATTGATGCTATGAAACAGGTAGATCGCCCCGACCTCGTCGAACTCTCGGCCCTGAAGTCCGCTAGCGGCCAGCAGCAGCGATGTGCCGCCTTGCCTCCGCCGCATCGCTCCGTCGATCAGCCGGGTCCAGCTGGTCTCGGCGCCAAGTGCCAGCCGATATTCGCGGCTCAGTCGGCCCGCCTCCATGGCGTCGATCCGGCCAAGCCCGGCGAGGCCGGCGATCAGCAATGCGGTCCGCTGCTTGCCTTCGCTCTCGTCGCGGTCGGCGAAATCTTCGATCCGGCTCATGTCGATGCCCAGCGGTTCCGCATTGGGCGCGCCAAGCGCCAGCATCGCCCAGACCGCATCGGCCTGCTGGTCATCCAGGTCGCCGATCACTGGCGCCCAGCGCGCCGCCTCACGGTCGAAGCCGCCGGCGAGCAGCGACTCGACCAGGTCGACCGCGTCGGACTGAAGGTCAGCGCTCGGCCGCACTCGCCTTGCAGCACGAGACAGGAGCACCTGCGCCGCCATCCGGTCGAGCGGAGTTTGCGC
>NZ_JAKFED010000146.1:0-138271 GCF_036675845.1 Allobosea sp.
CAGGATGCGAAAAAGTGGGAACCGGTTTTTCGCGATCATCCTGCTCTCACTCCTTGATGAGAGACGGATTCAGCTTTCAGACGGAAGCGCTTCGCGATTCCGTCTGAAAGCATCCGGCTCTAGAAAGTCGGTGCCATGTTCGACTCCCCGCTCTTCCTGCGCCTCTCGCCGGTGCTCTTCGTCTTCCTCTGGTCGAGCGGCTGGATCGTCGCCGGCTATTCGGCGCGCTATTCCGACGCGCTGACCTTCCTGTCGCTGCGCTATGCCTGCGCCGGCATCGCCATCGCGGCGATCGCGCTCGCGGTCGGGGCGCCCTGGCCGAAGGGCCGGCGGGCTTTGCTCGACTGCGCCATCGCCGGCATCCTGCTGCACGCGATCTACCTTGGCGGCGTCTGGTGGGCGGTGCGCCACGGCCTTCCTGCCGGCGTCTCCGGCCTGATCGCCGGCCTGCAGCCGGTGCTGACGGCGCTGTTCGCGCCGCTCATCGTCGGCGAGCGGATCTCGGCCGTGCGCTGGGCCGGCATCGTCTGCGGCTTCATCGGTATCGGGCTCGTGCTGGAACCGAAGCTTGTCGGCGTCGCGCCCGAGGCGCTGCGGGCGGTGCTCGTGCCGGTCGTCGTCAACGTTGTCGGCATGTTCGCCGTTACCTTCGGCTCGTTCTGGCAGAAGGCGCGCATCGTCTCGGGCGATCTGCGCACGGTGACGGCGGTGCAGTATGCCGCCGCCTTCCTGGTCACGCTGCCCTTCGCCTTCCTGCTCGAGCCGATGCGGATCGAGTGGAACCTGACCATGGCGCTGGTGCTCGCCTGGTCGGTGCTCGCCCTCTCGCTCGGCGGCATCGGGCTCTATCTTCTGCTGATCCGTCGCGGCCAGGTCTCGCGCACCGCGACCTTCCTCTACCTCGTGCCGCCGGCGGTCGCGATCGAGGCCTGGCTGCTCTTCGGCGAGACATTGTCGCCGGTCCAGCTTCTCGGCATGGCGGTCGCGGTGCTCGGCGTCGTCCTCGCCAGCCGAAAGTAGCCGTCGTCTTTGCGAGCGCAGCGAAGCAATCCAGGAGGGCTCGCTCGACGCCCCCTGGATTGCTTCGTCGGCTGCGCCTCCTCGCAATGACGATTCTCCGCCAAAAAGACGACTTCCGTAACCGCCGGAATCTCCCTTATGCTGCGCCGCAATAAAAGGGAGAGAGACCATGAGCGCCAACGCCGCCCTCGAGACCGCCGCGCAGGCCAGCGCCATCGAGCTGATCGGCGCCGCGCTGCCCGGCTTCGAGACCCTGCTGGAGCAGGCCGTCGCCGCGGTGCGCCGGAAGGTCGTGGTCGAGGGCCGGGTCTCGGCGGCGAAGCTGGAGCAGGAGCAGCACGCCGCCCATGGCCTGTCCTGGCTCGCGACCTATGTCATGGCCCTGCGTGAGCTCAAGGCCTATGGCGAGCGCCTGCAGGCCGAGGATCGCTACGGCGCCATAGAGGACTACGCCATCAGGATCGGCGCCGGCGAATATGCCGCGCAGATCTTCGGCGGCATCCCGATGAGCCAGGGCGAGATCGTGCGTCTCCCGGCGCTCGGCCTTTCGGCCGGGGCCGTCGCCGATGCCTGCTCGGACGCCGCCGACGCGCTGATCGCCGAGGGCAACACGCCGGAGAACCGGGCCCGCTTCGTCGCGCTGTTCAGCCAGAGCCAGGGCCTCGCCAGCGTCGGCGACCCCGGCCTCGATGAGACGCTGGAGGCGATCCGCACCGAGATGCGCCGCTTCTGCGAGGCGCAGGTGACGCCGCACGCCCATGAATGGCATCTCGAGAACCGGTACATCCCGATGCCGGTGGTCGAGCAGATGGCCGAGCTCGGCGTCTTCGGCCTGACCATTCCCGAGGAATTCGGCGGCATGGGGCTCTCGAAAGTCTCGATGTGCGTCGTCTCCGAGGAACTGTCGCGCGGCTATATCGGCGTCGGCTCGCTCGGCACCCGCTCCGAGATCGCCGCCGAGCTGATCCTCTGCGGCGGCACCGACGCGCAGAAGGAATACTGGCTGCCGAAGATCGCTTCCGGCGAGATCCTGCCGACCGCCGTCTTCACCGAGCCGAACACCGGCTCCGACCTCGCCTCGCTCCGGACCAAAGCGGTGAAGGACGGCGAAGGGGATGCGGCTGTCTGGAGGGTCTCCGGCAACAAGACCTGGATCACCCACCCCGTCCGCGCCGACATCATGACGCTGCTGGTCCGCACCGACCCGGACGCGCCGGGCTATCGCGGCCTCTCCATGCTGATCGCCGAGAAGCCGCGCGGCAGCGACGAGGACCCGTTCCCGGTCGCCGGCCTGACCGGCGGCGAGATCGAGGTGCTCGGCTATCGCGGCATGAAGGAATACGAGCTCGCCTTCGACGGTTTCGAGGTGAGGGCTGAGAACCTGCTCGGCGGCGTCGAGGGCCAGGGCTTCAAGCAGCTCATGCAGACCTTCGAGGCGGCCCGCATCCAGACGGCGGCACGCGCCCTCGGCGTCGCCCAATGCGCCTTCGACCTCGGCCTGCGCTACGCCCAGGAGCGCATCCAGTTCGGCAAGCCGCTGATCGCCTTCCCGCGTGTCGCCGACAAGCTCGCCATGATGGCGGCCGAGCTTGTCATCGCCCGCCAGCTCACCTATTTCGCCGCCCGCGAGAAGGACGCCGAGCGCCGCTGCGACCTCGAGGCCGGCATGGCCAAGCTGCTCGGCGCCCGCGTCGCCTGGGCGGCGGCCGACAATGCCCTGCAGATCCATGGCGGCAACGGCTTTGCGCTGGAATACCCGATCAGCCGCGTCCTCTGCGACGCCCGCATCCTCAACATCTTCGAGGGCGCGGCCGAGATCCAGGCGCAGGTGATCGCCCGGCGGCTGGTCGAGGGGTGAGGGGCAACTATCCCTCGTCCGCGGCATCGCCGCCGATCAGAAGGTGGCCGATGACCTTCGGCACTGGATAGCCATCGCCGTCGCCGGGCTCCAGCCATCTGAGCCGGCCCGAGCGGTGGTAATCGCTGGTGTAGAGGTCGGTGCCGATCGCCTTCAGCGCGAGCAGCGTCGCCTGGGTCGCATCGACGCCATGGCCGAAGCCGCGGCGGGGCTCGCCCGGCCAGCCGATCTCGTAGGCGCAGGACCAGTCGCGCTCGCCCCTGCACGGCGCTCCCACGCTCACCGGCACTTCGACATCGCCGGAATCGGCGGCATAGGTCAGTGTCCTCTGCAAGATCGTCATCGCCGGCACCTCGCGTGAGGACAGAATCCGGGTGTCACCATAGGCGTTGAGCAGGCCAGGCTTGAAGCATTGGCGGTCGTTATCGGCCGCGTCAGTCCCGAGGCCCATCATGAACATCAACGCTCCCGCCGACCCGTCCGCCATGGACCTGCTCGAACGCATGTTCGCCGTCGAGATGCGCTTCCTGCAACAGCCGGAGACCGATCTCGATCTGCTCGCCACCGCCTTTCATCCCGATGTCGTGGTGCATGAGCCGGCGTCCTTGCCCTATGCCGGCGACTGGCGCGGGCTGGGCGGCATCGGCCGGCTGTTCAGGGCGATGCGCGAGACCTGGAGCGATCTTGCCGTCGACGGCATGCAGGCCGCCAAGGCAGGCGACACCGTCTTCATGGCCTGCGCCTTGCGCCTGACCGCGCGCCGCAACGGCGTGGTGATCGAGCAGCCCTTCGCCGAGCTGCTGCGTTTCGAGGGTGGGCGCCTGATCGAGGGCACGCCGTTCTATTACGATACGGCGGCGATTGCGGCGGCGCTGGCGTAAGCCGATTCCCAGCCGTCATTCTCGGGCGAAGCCCTCGGGTCCGACCTTCGGTCGGCCCAAGGATAAACTCCGCGGAGACCCGAGAATCTCTTGCAGGAGATGCTCGGGTCAAGCCCGAGCATGACGCGCGGGGCGCAACTCGCTAGCCTCGCCGCCCGCCATATTGCGCCTCGTGCAGGCGGCGGTAGATGCCGGGCTGCGTGACCAGCTCCTGATGGCGGCCCTGCTCGGCGACGCCGCTCTCGTCGATGACGACGATGCGGTCGGCGTCCTGGATCGTCGCCAGCCGATGCGCGATGACGAGCGTCGTGCGGCCCTTCGCGAGCTCGGCGAGCGAGGCCTGGATCGCGCGCTCGGTCTCGGTGTCGAGCGCCGAGGTCGCCTCGTCGAGGATCAGGATCGGCGGGTTCTTCAGGAACATCCGGGCGATGGCGAGGCGCTGCTTCTGCCCGCCCGAGAGCTTGACGCCGCGCTCGCCGATCACCGTGTCGAGCCCGTCCGGCAGCCGCGCGATCATCTCGTCGAGCCTGGCGCGGCGGGCGGCGTCGGCGATCTCGGCCTCGCTCGCGCCGAGCCTTCCATAGGCGATGTTCTCGCGGATCGTGCCGGCGAACAGGAAGACATCCTGCTGGACGATGCCGATCTGGCTGCGCAGCGAGGCAAGTGTCATCGCGCGGATGTCGATGCCGTCGATGCTGATGCCACCGCCCTCGACATCGTAGAAGCGCGGCAAGAGCGAGCAGATCGTGGTCTTGCCGGCGCCGGACGGGCCGACGAAGGCGATGGTTTCGCCGGCGCGGATCGCAAGGTCGATGCCCTTCAGGATCTTGCGGTCCGGCGTGTAGCCGAAGCTCACATTCTCATAGGCGATGTCGCCCTTGAGGCCGCAGACCGCGAGCGCGCCGGGCAGGTCTTCGATATCGGGCCGCGTGTCGAGGAACTCGGTATAGCGGCGGAAGCCGGCAATGCCCTTCGGATAGGTCTCGATCACCGAATTGATCTTCTCGATCGGCCGGAAGAAGACGTTGACCAGCAGGAGGAAGCCGACGAAGCCGCCGGCGCTGAGGCCGCCGGTCAGCACGAAATAGCTGCCGGCGACCATCACCGCCATCTGGGTCAGGCGCATGCCGAAATAGGAAAGCGAGGTCGAGGCCGCCATCAGCCGGTAGGCGTCGAGCTTGGTGCGGCGATAGCGCTGGTTGTCCTCGGCGAACAGGCTGCGCTCATGATCCTCATTGGCAAAGGCCTGGACGACGCGGATGCCGCCGACATTCTCCTCGATGCGGGCATTGAAGGCGCCGACCCGGCCGAACAGGCTCTGCCAGGTCCTGGTCATCCGCCTGCCATAGCGGCTGGTCAGCCAGGCCATCAGCGGCACGATCGTGGCGGTGATCAGCGCCAGCTCGACATGCACCATCAGCATCAGCAGGAAGGCGCCGATGAAGGTCATCACCGCGATGAACAGGTCTTCCGGCCCGTGATGGGCGACCTCGCCGATCTCCTCGAGATCCTTGGTCAGCCGGCCGACGAGATGGCCGGTCTTCTGGTTGTCGAACCAGCCGAAGGAGAGCTTCTGCAGATGGTCGAAGGCCTTGCGGCGCATCTCGGTCTCGATGTTGATGCCGAGCATGTGCCCCCAATAGGTCACCACCACCATCAAGCCGGTATTGACCAGATAGATCGCCAGCAGGCCGAGCGAGGCGAGCACGATCAGGGCCCAGTCGCCGCCGGGCAGCAGCTTGTCGATGAACAGCTTCACCGCGATCGGGAAGCCGAGCTCGAGCAGCCCCGAGATCACCGCACAGGAGAAATCGAGCAGGAAGAGTCCGCGGTGGGGCCGGTAATAGGCGAAGAAGCGCTTGAGCATGGCCGGCGGATTAGCACGGGGCCGGGCGAGGGGCCATGAGCGGGATGCAGGGGAGGGCGCTTCAGATGGCGAAGGGCGCGGGGAACCCTCTCCCGAAGGGAGAGGGCAGGGTGAGGGGTAGGCCGTTCGACCAGTTCCGCGAGCGTTCATCGCGCGGTCAGGTTCAGGCTAGCGAATTCCCTTCCGAACACCTCACCCCTGCCCCTCTCCTTCCGGAGAGGGGTTCCCCGCGCCTGACGCCCGTCCGGCGTAAGCCTCACCCGCCCAGCCGATACTTCACGAAGCCTTCGCCCGCGTCACCAACGGGTTCCGCATTCAACCCCTCCGGCTTCTTGCCCGCCGCCGCCGGCGCGGTCGGGAAGGTGACGTTGAGGTTCGCCGGCAGCGGCTTCAGCGACCAGTTGCCGTCCGCCTCCGGGTTGATCGTCTTCTTCTCCAGGATGTAGCGCACCACAACGTCGCGGTTGAGGTCGGGCGCCTCCAGCACGATCGTCGTCTTCGTGCCGGGGAAATTGCCGCCGCCCGAGGCCCGGTAATTATTGGTGACGACGATGAACTCGGCCGCCTCGTCGACCGGCCGGCCCTGATGGCTGAGCTCGACGATGCGCCGCGCCTCGGGCGCCACCAGCTTGCCGTCGAGGTCGTAGCGCGAGGGTTGCGTCACGTCGATCTGGTAGGTGACGCCGTCGATCACGTCGAAATTGAAGGCCGGGAAGCCCGGATTGATCAGCTTCTGCTCCTCGATCTTGCCGACATCGATGCGGTTGAAGATGCCGGCCGAGCGCTCGAGCCATTCGCGCAGTTGCGCGCCGCTGACTTTCACGACCTGTACCGTGTTCGGGTAGAGATAGATGTCGGCGACGTTCTTGATCGCCAGCGGCCCGGCCGGGATGTCGGTGAAGAAGGCCGGTCCGGCTCGCCCGCCCGATTTGAACGGCGCGGCGGCCGAGAGGATCGGCAGGGCCTTGTGCGGCGTCTGCGCCAGCAGCGGCCTGGCATAGGCGATCTGGGCGTCGGCGACGATCTGTACCGAGGGGTCGTCAGCGACCAGCGCGAAGAAGCTGTTGATCGGCGCCGCGGTCGCGCCGACCGGCTCGCGCATATAGGCCAGCGTCGCTTCATGGTCGACCTTGACCGTGGCGAGGATGGCGGGCTCGGCCTCTGCTTTCGGCACGATCTTCCGCTCGGGCGTGCGCTCGAAGATCGGCCTGGGATCGACCTTGAAGTCGGCGATCTCCCAGCGCCCGTCGCGCTTCTCCAGATCGAGGTCGAGGATGCCGACATGCGAGCCCCAGAAACCGGGCTGGCAGGCCGGCTTGCCATGCAGCGAGCCCTTCTTGTTGTCGACGCCCGCGATGCCGTCGAAGGTTTTGCCGCCGGGGAAGACCAGGTGCTGGTGCCCGGTCAGGATGACGTCGATGCCGTCGAGCTTCGCCAGATGCAGCGCCGCGTTCTCCTCCATCCCCCGGCGCTCGCCGCCTGCGATGCCGGAATGGCAGAGCGCGATGGTAAGGTCTGGATGGGCGAGCGCGATCTCGGGCAGGTATTTCTCCGCTGCGTCGACGATGTCGGTCGCGGTGACCTTGCGGTCGAGATTGGCCTTGTCCCATTGCATGATCTGCGGCGGCACGAAGCCGATCACGGCGATGTTGAGGACGTGCTTGGCCCCGGCATCGTCCTCGAAGCTCTGTTCGAAGATGCGCCAGGGTTCGATCAGCGTGCCGCCGCCGAAGCGCTCGACATTGGCGCAGACGATCGGGAATTCGGCGCCGGCCAAGCCGTGCTCGAGAAACTCCAGCCCGTAGTTGAACTCGTGGTTGCCGAGCGTGCCGCATTGATAGGGCAGGGCGTTCATCGCGGCGATCATCGGATGGATCTCACCGGCCTTCAGCCCCTTCTTGTAGGCGACATAGTCGCCGAGCGAGGAGCCCTGCAGGAAGTCGCCATTGTCGAAGAGCAGGCTGTTCTTCGCCTCGGCCTGCGCCGCCTTGATCAGATGCGCCGTCTTGGCGAGGCCGACCGTGTCGTCGGCCGCGTCGCGGAAATAGTCGTAAGGCACGACATTGACGTGCAGGTCGGTCGTTTCGAGCAGGCGCAGTTTCAGCCGCGCCGGGCCCTGCGCCGCGAGCGGGGCGGGGAGCACGCCAGCCGCGGCGATGGCGGCGCCGGCCTTGAGGGTTTCGCGGCGGTTGAAACGGCGTTCGCGATCCATCGTCGGCTCCTGCGTCTGGCCCGCGCGAAAGACGCTAGCACCGTGGCGGGAGAGTGACACGCGGGAAGATGGAGGGTCGCCGTCATGCTCGGGCTTGACCCGAGCATCTCATGACGCGAGGGCGCCTTATCCCGCACGAGATTCTCGGGTCTCCGCTTCGCTCCGCCCGAGAATGACGAGGGGTGCTACCGGCTCACGCCCTCCATCCGCACGCGGCCATCCGCGCCTTCCGTCCAGGCGGCGATGGCGCCGTCCGGCAGCCGCTTCGCCTTGACCTGGAAGGCCTCGCCGGCGATCAGCGGCGCAAGGCCGCGATAGTCGAGCCGGATCGGTTCGCCGCCGTTGAGCGTCGCGATGAGGTTGAGGATCAGCGTCGCCTGGATCGGCCCGTGCACGACGAGCCCGGCATAGCCCTCGACCCCGGTGGCATAGGGCTGGTCGTAATGGATGCGGTGGCCGTTGAAGGTGATGGCCGAATAGCGGAACAGCAGCACCGGCGAGGCCTCGACGGTCCAGGTCAAATCGGCCGGGCGGGGCTCGGCGGGGACCGGGGCGGGAGCCGGCTCGCCGCCGGAGCTGGCAGCCTCGCGATAGACGATGTTGTGGCGCTCGCGCAGCGCCACGCCGCGCGGCGTGACGATCTCGTGGTCGATGGCGACGAAGCAGAGCGGGCCGCTGCGGCCTTCCTTGTAGGCGATATCGCCGATGGCGGAGCGGCGGGTGACCTCGTCGCCGGTGCGCAAGGGGGCGATGGTCTCGATCCTGCCGCCGGCCCACATCCGCCGCGGCAGTTCGACCGGCGGCAGGAACTCGCCCTTGGCGGCATGCCCGTCTTCGCCGAGCGCCGCCATCGGCGCGATCGGCGGAGCCAGGCACCAGTGCAAAGCGAGCGGCGCCTCGCCTTGCACATAGGGCGCCAGATGCGGCGCGAAGGTCGCTTCATAGCTCGCGACGAGCCGCGGGGTGATCAGGTCGGAGGCTTCTTCGGTCTTGCCGATCCAGGATTTGAGGTGGGCGATGTTCATGGTGCTCCCTGCGAGAAAGGGCGCGGGGAACCCTCTCCTGGAAGGAGAGGGCAGGGTGAGGTGTAGGCCGTTGGACCAGTTCCGCGAGCGCTCACCGCGCGGTCGGGTTCAGGCCAGTATTTCCAGTCTGAACACCTCACCCCTGCCCCTCTCCTTACAGGAGAGGGGTTCCCCGCGCGTTTGCGATTGACGTTGCGGCCTTCAATACGACCTCGGCATGCCGAGTACATGCTCGGCGAGATAGGACAGGATCAGGTTGGTCGAGATCGGCGCGACCTGGTAGAGCCGCGTCTCGCGGAACTTGCGCTCGATGTCGTATTCCTCGGCGAAGCCGAAGCCGCCATGCGTCTGGATGCAGGCATTGGCCGCCTCGAAGGAAGCGTCCGCCGCCAGCATCTTGGCCATGTTCGCCTCCGCCCCGCAATTCTCGCCGGCCTCGTAGAGCCTGACCGCCTCGCGCACCATCAGCTCGGCGGCGCGCATATTGGCGTAGGCGCGGGCGATCGGGAACTGGATGCCCTGATTCTGGCCGATCGGCCGGCCGAAGACCTGGCGCTCCTTCGCATAGCCCGACGCCTTCTCGATGAACCATTTCGCATCGCCGACGCATTCGGCCGCGATCAGGATGCGCTCGGCGTTCATGCCCGAGAGAATGTAGCGAAAGCCCTTGCCCTCCTCGCCGACGAGGTTCTCCGCCGGCACCTTGACGTTGTCGAAGAAGACCTCGGTGGTGGCGTGGTTCATCATCGTGCGGATCGGCCGGATGGTCAGGCCGGCCCCCAGCGCCTCGCGCATGTCGAGGATGAAGACCGAGAGCCCCTCGGTGCGCTTGGCGACCTCGTCGCGCGGCGTGGTGCGGGCGAGCAGCAGCATCAGGTCGGACTGGGCAGCGCGGCTGGTCCAGATCTTCTGGCCGTTGACGATGTAGTGGTCGCCGTCGCGCTTCGCGGTGGTGCGCAGCGAGGTGGTGTCCGTGCCGCTGGTCGGCTCGGTGACGCCGAAGGCCTGCAGGCGCAGTTCGCCCGAGGCGATCTTCGGCAGATAGGCGCGCTTCTGGGCATCCGAGCCATGGCGCAGCAGCGTGCCCATCACATACATCTGGGCATGGCAGGCGGCGCCGTTGCAGCCCTGGCGCTGGATTTCCTCCATGATGACGGCGGCGGCCGAGAGCGGCAGGCCGGCGCCGCCATGATCCTCCGGGATCAGCGCCGAAAGGAAGCCGCTCTGCGTCAGCGCCGCGACGAACGCGGTCGGATAGGCCATCTCGCGATCGAGCTTGCGCCAGTACTCGCCGGGGAAATCGGCGCAGAGTCTTGCGACGGCGTCGCGGATGTCGGTGTGGTCAGGATTGTTGCTCATCGTTCGCCTTGACGGCCAGTCCCGTTTCCTCTGCCGTCATTCCGGCCGTAGCGAAGCGGAGCGCCGGAATCCATCGCAAGGCTGCGGCGCTCTACGATGGATTCCGGAGCTGCGCGGCTTCGCCGCTTGTCCGGAATGACGGCTGTGGTTTGCCATTCGACGTGTGAATCCAGAAGGCATCAGGCTGAACGCGCCGCCTTCGGCGCGAACTCGCTCCGCAGCGCCGCCTCGTGCTCGCCCAGCGCCGGCACGCGTCGCATCCTCGCGCGCTTGCCGTCGACGATCGCCGGCGGCGCCAGCACCTCGACCGTCCCGTTCGCCGTCTCGACCGGCAGGGCGGTTGCGGCCGGGTGACTGATCAGGTCGCCGACGCTGGAGACGGTGCCATAGGCGATGCGGGCCTTGTCGAGCGCCGCCGTCGTCTCTGCGAAGCTGCGCGGCGCGAGGATGGCCTGGATCGCCTGGTCGAGCGCGGCGCGGTTGCGCACGCGCAGGACATTGGTCGCGAAGCGCGGATCCTCGGCGAGGCCGTCGTCGAGCAGGACCTCGCGGGCGAGGATGCGCCATTCCGGCTCGCTCTGCACGGCGAGCAGGACTTCGGCATCGGCCAGCCGGAAGACGCCATAGGGGGCGATGGAAGGGTGGGCGAGGCCGAGCCGTGGCGGCTCGATGCCGCCATAGCGCCGCGTCAGATAGGGCACATTCATCAGGTCGGCGATGGTGTCGAACAGCGAGAGCTGGATCTGCGAGCCTTCGCCGGTGCGCGCGCGCCGCAGCAGCGCCTCGAGGATCGCGGCATAGGCGGCATTGCCGGTGGCGATGTCGGCGATCGAGACGCCGATGCGCATCGGCCCCGAACTCTCGCTGCCGGTGACGGCCGAGAGGCCGGCCTCGGCCTGGATCAGCAGGTCATAGGCCTTGCGGCTGTAGTGCGGCGTGCCGGGCGCATAGCCGGAGATGTCGCAGGTGATCAGCTTGCGATGGCGCTGGCGCAGCTCGGCGCTGCCGATGCCGAGCCGGCCGGTGGCGCCGGGCGCGAGGTTCTGGATGAAGACATCGGCCTCCGCCAGCATCGCCTCGACCATGGCGAGGTCCTGCGGGTTCTTGAGATCGACCCGGCAGGATTCCTTGCCGCGGTTGATCCAGACGAAATAGGAGGACAGCCCCTCGGCATAATCGTCATAGCCGCGCGAGAAATCGCCTTCGGCCCGCTCGAGCTTGATGATGCGCGCCCCGGCATCGGCGAGCCGGCAGCTCGCGATCGGTGCCGCCACCGCCTGCTCCAGCGCCACCACCAGGATTCCTTCGAGAGCGTCCGTCATTTCAATCCGCTTGCCTGAATTCGTCGCATGTCCCGCGCGAGCCCGCATCCTGAGACGCCGTGTAGCGGCGTCTCAGGATGCGGGCTGGTGGCCTCGCGAGAAACGGGCCCTTCGTCGCGCTCAAGTCAAATAACCTTTTGCGATGGCGGCCATAGCGCCGCCGGCTCGCAGGCCGCGCGAGCGACTATAGAAAAACCCTATGGGGTTCATCGCTTTATCCTACTTGTCGCCCGGCAGCGCCTATGCGCCCCTTTCCGGCCTTGGCGAAGCGCCGAAAAAGAGCGCCGTGCCTGTCCGCGTCTCAGGGAGAAGCACCATGGTGAGGATGAAACTGGCGGCTGCCGCCCTGGCCGGCACGCTGCTGTCGCTGCCGGCGATGGCGCAGGACAAGCCGAAGGAGCTCGTGGTCGGCATCACGACCTTCCTCTCCGGCCCGGCCTCGGTCTTCGGCGTGCCGGGCAAGCACGCCGCCGACCTGTTGATCGAGGAGATCAACGCCAGGGGCGGCATCCTCGGCGTGCCGGTGAAGCCGGTCTATGTCGACGAGGGCGCCGGCACCAACCAGCTGCTCTCCGAATATCGCCGCGTCGTGCAGGAGCAGGGCGCGCCGGTCATGCTCGGCGCGATCTCGTCCGGCTCCTGCAACGCGCTCGCCCCCGTCGCCGAGGACCTCAAGGTCGTCAACGTGATGTGGGACTGCGGCACGCAGACCATCTTCGAGGACGGCAAGTGGAAATATTCCGTCCGCACGCAAGGGCATGCCGGCGCCGAGATGATGGCGACGCTGCTCTACCTGATGAAGGTGAAGCCCGACTTCAAGTCGATCGCGGTGGTCAACCAGGACTACGCCTGGGGCCGCGAATCCTGGGCGTTGTTCGAGGCCGGGCTGAAGGCGCTGAAGCCGGATGTGAAGGTCGTCGCCGAGCTCTTCCCGAAGTTCGGCGCGCCCGATTTCTCGACCGAGATCACCAGGCTCTCGGCGCTGCGGCCCGATGTCGTGCTCTCGACCTCCTGGGGCGGCGACCTCGACACCTTCGTCCAGCAGGCGGCGGCGCGCGGCCTGCTGAAGCAGTCGACCTTCGTGCTGCCGCTGGCGGAAAGCTCGGTCGAGCGGCTCGGCAACGTGCTGCCGGAAGGCGTCATCATCGGCGGGCGCGGCGACCATTACTGGCTGCACCCGAAGACCAAGAATACGCCGGAGATGCAGGCTTTCGTCAAGAAGTACAAGGAGAAGACCGGGGTGTACCCGATCTACCCGACCTTCCACATGCAGCAGGCCCTGACCGGGCTGACCAAGGCTTATGAGAAGGCCGGCGCCGCCGCCGGCGGCAAATGGCCGAGCAAGGAGCAGGTCATCGCCGCCTTCGAGGGGCTGGAGTTCAAGACCCTGACCGGGACGATCTCGATCCGCTCCGACCATCAGGGGCTGGAGGACCAGATGCTCGGCACGACCAAGCGCGTGCCGGAATATCCCTTCGCCGTCTACGACAAGATGGCGCTCTATCCCGGCAAGCTGGTGACGACGCCGGTCGGCGAGAAGTCGCTCGACTGGTTCGCCAAGGCGACGCCGGCGCTGGTCAACGACAAGTCGATCGAGACCTTCGACTACGCGAAGTGAGATTGGCTTCGGGCGCTGGTCGTCCCGGACAAGCCGCGAAGCGGCGCCGATCCGGGACCCATGCCTGAACCGTTCCGGCATGGGTCCCGGGTCTCGCTGCGCTCGCCCGGGACGACCGTCGATGGATCGCGCGCATCTTGAATCAGTTTCTGAAGAACGGAACGCATGCCTCCTGAAATGCTTCTTCTCGCCGCGCTCGACGGCCTGGCCTATGGCTCGCTGATCTTCCTGGTCGCGGTGGGCTTGTCGCTGATCTTCGGCGTGCTCGGCATCATCAACGTCGCCCATGGCTCGTTCTATGCGATCGGCGCCTATGTCGCGGCCGCCGGCGTCATCGCCATGGGCGCGATGGGGCTGCCGGCCTGGCTCGCCTTCCCCTTCCTGCTGGTCGCCGCGGCGCTGGTCGGCACGGTCGTCGGCGGGCTGGTCGAGATCGCGCTGCTGCGCCATATCTACGGCAAGGAGGAGGTGCTGCAGCTCATCGTCACCTTCGCCGTCTTCATGATCCTGGAGGACGCGCAGAAGGTGGTGTTCGGGGTGCAGCCCTATTTCGCCAACGCCCCGATGAACTGGCTCGGCACGGTCGAGGTCTTCGGCATCTTCTATACGAAGTACCAGCTCATCCTGATGCCGCTGGTCGCGCTCGCCGTGCTTGTCGGCCTGCGCGCCTTCCTGCGCCGCACCAGCTTCGGCCGCGCCATCGTCGCGGTGACGCAGGACCGCGAGGCCGCGACCGCGATGGGCATCGACGCTGCCCGCGTCTACCTGATCACCTTCATCATCGGCGCCTCGCTGGCGGCGCTCGGCGGCGCGCTTGCCTCTGCCACCACCTCGCTGACGCCGGGAATCGGCGCCGGCACGCTGGTGCTCTCCTTCGCGGTCGCCGCCACTGCCGGTCTCGGCCGGATCGAGGGCGCGGCGGTCGCGGCGCTGCTGATCGGGCTCGGCCGCTCGGCCGCGGTCTATTTCGCACCCGAGTTCGACGTGCTGATCCCGTATCTCATCATGATGCTGGTGCTGCTGGTCAGGCCGCAGGGCCTGTTCTCGACCGTGCAGACGAGGAAGGTCTGATGGCGCGCCAACTCGTCCTCGGCGCGGCGCTCATCATCGCACTCGCCATCTTCCCGCTGTTCTCGCCCTGGTCGACGGTGATCCTCACCGTGGCGCTCTGCGAAGGACTGGCGGCGCTCGGCATCATGGTGCTGCTGCGGGCCGGCCAGGTCTCCTTCGGCCACGGCCTGTTCTTCTCGTTCAGCGCCTATGTCGTCGCCTTCATGGCGGCGGCGAAGCTCGGCCACGAGGCGCTGATCCTGATCCCGGTCGCCACCGCGGCCTCGGGCCTGCTCGCGGCTGTCGTCGGCCTGTTCATCGTGCGCTACCGGGCGATCTTCTTCGGCATGCTCAACCTCGCCATCTCGATGGTGTTCTTCTCCTTGCTGGAGAAGCTGTTCTCGATCACCGGCGGCGCCGACGGCAAGCGCGTGCCGCGCCCGACGCTGGCCGGCATGGAGTTCGGCCGCGAGCAGTTCGAGCTCTGGACCTTCTACATCACGCTCGCGCTCTGCCTCGTCGCGGCGCTGTTCGTCGCCCGCTATCTCGTCTCGCCCGGCGGCAAGGCGCTGGAGGCGATCAAGTCGAACGAGACCCGGCTCGAATATCTCGGCGTCTCGCCGCGCAAGGTGCTTTTCGGCGCCTATCTGCTTTCCGGCCTGCTGGCGGGGCTGGGCGGCGCGATCATCGCGCTGGTCTCTGGCCATGTCACCCCGGAGCTGGCCTATTGGGTGCGCTCGGGCGAGTTTGTCTTCATCGCCATCCTCGGCGGCATCGGCGGCGTCGCCGGCCCCTTCCTCGGCGCGCTGATGTTCCAGATCATCCGTGGCTATGCGGCGGTCTACGCGCCCGAGACCTGGCATGCCGTGCTCGGCATCATGCTGCTCGCCATCATCTTCCTGGCGCCGGCGGGGCTCTACGGCATCCTGACCGGCTCGCGGCGCAAGGAGGGCAGGCGATGAGCGGCTTCATCCTCGAGGCTGACGACCTGCATCTGCGCTTCGGCGGGGTGCAGGCGGCGAACGGCGCCTCGCTCAAGGTCGCCGCCAACGAGCGCATCGCCATCATCGGGCCCAACGGCGCCGGCAAGACCACCTTCATCAACCTCTGCACCGGCTATCTCAAGCCGCAATCCGGCCGCGTCGTCTTCGCTGGGCAGGACGTCACCGCGCTGTCGCCGCGCGCCATCACCCGCCTCGGCATCGGCCGCTCCTTCCAGATCCCGCAGCTCTTCCTCGAGAACACGGTGATGGAGAACCTTCTGCTGGCGCTCAGCGCCCGCGAGGGCTCCTGGTCGCCCTTCCTGGTCATGGAGCGACACCCGAAGGCCGAAGAGATGTGGGCGCTGCTCGACATGGTCGGCCTCAAGGAGATCGGCGGCCGGACCGTGCGCGAACTGCCCGAGGGCATGCGCAAGCTCGTCGACATCGCGGTCGCGCTGGCGCTCGAGCCGAAGCTGATCTTCATGGACGAGCCGACCAGCGGCGTCTCCTCGACCGAGAAGTTCCAGGTCATGGACACGCTGACGCGGGCGCTCGACGCGCGCGCGACCACGGCGATCTTCGTCGAGCACGATATGGACGTGGTCGCCCGCTATGCCAGCCGCGTCGCGGTCTGGTCGGGCGGCCGGATCGCCCTCGAAGGCACGCCGGAGGAGATCCTGAATCATCCCGAGGTGCGCGAGACGGTGATCGGAGTGGGAGTCTGATCATGCTGGAGATCAGGGGATTGTCGGCCGAGATCGAGGGCGTGCAGGTGCTGCGCCGGGCGAACCTGTCGCTGGCCGAGGGCGCGACCGTCGCGCTGATCGGCCGCAACGGCGCCGGCAAGACCAGCCTGCTGCGCGCCATCATGGGCTTCGTGAAGGTGACCGAGGGCGAGATCGGCTTCGACGGCCGCTCGCTGCTCGCCGTCAAGCCGCATCGGCGCCCGCGCCTCGGCATCGGCTATGCGCCCGAGGACCGGCGCCTGTTTCCGGCCTTCACCATCGAGGAGAACATCCGCCTGCCGGCCGAGGTCATGAAGCTGCCTGCGGCCGAGATCGCGCGCCGGCTGGAAGCCATCTATCCGGTGCTGCCCGAGCTCGCCGAACTGCGCCACCGGCCGGCGGCGGGGCTTTCCGGCGGGCAGGGCAAGATGGCCGCGCTCGCCCGCGCCCTGATGGTCGGCAGCCGGGTGATCCTGCTCGACGAGCCCTTCCAGGGCCTCGCCCCGGTCCTGGCCAACCGCTATGCCGCCGCCCTGCGCGCCTTGCGCGACAGCCATCCCGACATCGCCTTGCTGATCACCGAATCCAACCCCAGTCTGCTGCGCAGCTTCGCCGAGAAGACCTATGCGATCGAGCGCGGCGAAGTCAGCGAGGCGGCCCTGGCCGAGAGTTCGCTCGCCGCGGCCGGGCTGCATTGAAAGCCAAGGATAAGCCCTCCCCCTTGTGGGGGAGGGTTGGGAGGGGGGGTATGCAACCCGCCGCCTCAGATGATTTGACGTGCGACGAATGCAAGGCGTCCGACCGTACAGCTGACTACCCCCTCTCTAACTCTCCCCCACAAGGGGGGAGAGGACAGGTCGAGGCTCGCCTCGAAGGACTTGGAAGGACGATCACATGACTCAGCACTTCATCAACGGCCGCCATGTCGCTGGCCGCACTGGCGAAACCATGGCCGTGCTCGCGCCGGCGACCGGCGAGGAATTCACCCGCATCGCCTGCGGCAATGCCGACGATGTCGACGATGCGGTCAAGGCGGCGCGCGCCGCCTATGAGGGCGCCTGGGGCAGGCTGACGGCGGCCGAGCGCGGCCGGCTGATCGCGAAGCTCGGCCTCAAGGTCCAGGACCATTTCGACGAGTTGGCGCAGATCGAGGCGCAGGACACCGGCAAGCCAATGGCGCAGGCCAGGGCCGATATCGAGGCGACGGCCCGCTATTTCGAGTTCTATGGTGGCGCCGCCGACAAGGTCCACGGCCATGTCATCCCGTTCCTCAACGGCTACAGCGTCAACGTCGTGCACGAGCCTTTTGGCGTCACCGGCCATATCCTGCCCTGGAATTATCCGGCGCAGATGTTCGGCCGCTCGCTCACCGCCTCGCTCGCCATGGGCAATGCGGTCGTGCTCAAGCCGGCCGAGGATGCCTGCCAGACCGCGCTGCGCCTCGCCGTGCTCGCCTCGGAGGTCGGCTTCCCCGACGGGGCGATCAACATCGTCACCGGCCGCGGCCATGAGGCGGGCGAGGCGCTCTGCCGCAATCCCGGCGTCGGCTTCATCTCCTTCACCGGCTCGCCGCAGGTCGGCCAGATCATCCAGAAGGCCTGCGCCGACAACTTCATCACCTGCACGCTGGAACTCGGCGGCAAGTCGCCCCAGATCGTCTTCGACGACGCCGATTTCGATGCCGCCGTGCCGATCGTCTGCAAGGCCATCGTCCAGAACACCGGGCAGACCTGTTCGGCCGGCAGCCGCGTGCTGGTCCAGAAGAACGTCTATGACGATTTCGTCGGCGCCGTCGCCAAGCAGTTCGCCAAGCTGCGCGCCGGCACGCCGGAAATGGATCTCGACTGCGGGCCGGTGATCAACGCCAAGCAGCGCGGCCGGGTCCAGAGCTTCGTCGACCAGGCCCGCGAACAGGGGATTCCGGTTCTCGCCGAAGGGCAGATCGCCCAGGGCGTCCCGAATGGCGGCTTTTACGTCACGCCGACCCTGTTCGGCCAGGTGCCGCGCGGCAACCGGCTCGAGCAGGAAGAGGTCTTCGGCCCGGTGCTCGCCGCCTTTTCCTTCGAGGACGAGGAGGACGCGATCAAGCTCGCCAATGCGACGCCCTACGGCCTCGTCGCCGGCGTCTGGACCGGCAATGGCGGGCGCCAGCAGCGCGTGGCGAAGAAGGTCCGCGCCGGCCAGGTCTTCATCAACGGCTATGGTGCCGGCGGCGGCATCGAATTGCCCTTCGGCGGCACCGGCAAGAGCGGCCATGGCCGCGAGAAGGGCTTCATCGCGCTGGAGGAGTTCGCCGTCACCAAGACCATCGTGCACAAGCATGGCTGACGCCGCCGGCGTTGGACCGAGCAAGAACGGCCCTTGCGCCGGCTTGCCGCTAGGGTAACCATTGCTCCACCATGAGCACCCGGGCGGCAGGCGACACCGTCGATATCCTCGCAAAGCTGCTGGCCCCCCTGGAGGGCCGGCGCATCCTCGATGTCGGCTGCGGCAAGGGGCAGCTGCTGCAGGCGCTGGCCGAGCGCGGCGCCCGCGTCGCCGGCGTCGATCCGGACGAGGCGGCGCTGGAAGCCGCGCACGAGCTCGCGCCCAAGGCCTCGCTCCGGCAGGGCGGCGCACAGCTGCTGCCCTGGGGCGACGGCACCATGCATGCCGCGATCTTCCTCAACAGCCTGCACCATATCCCGGTCCCGGACATGCTGCTCGCTCTGGAGGAGGCAGCCCGCGTCGTCGGCAAGGGCGGCAGCGTCATCATCGTCGAACCGCTGTCGGAGGGCTCCTTCTTCGACGCGCTGCGCCTGATCGAGGACGAGACCGTCGTCAGGCAGGAGGCGCAGGGCGCGATCGTCCGCGCGATGCGCCGCGGCATCCTGAGCGAAAGCCGGCGGATCGAGTACGACCGCATCGAGGCATTTCCGGATGCCGGGTCCTTCATCGCGCGCGCCGTCGCCGCCGATCCCGCCCGCAGGGAGCGGGCGCTGGAGGCGCAGGAGAAGCTGCTGGCGCGCTTCGAGACCTTGTCGGAGCACGCCGCCGGCGGCTATCTGCTGCACCAGCCGCTCCGGCTGCACCATCTCAAGGTGCCGGTCGGGCCGCACCCGGTCGTCAATCCCGCTACATTTGGATGACGTGCCGGATGGTGCGGCCCTCGTGCAGCGCGTCGAAGCCCTCGTTGATGCCTTCGAGCGGGCTCGAGCTGGTCCAGAGCTTGTCGACCGGCAGCTTGCCGCGCTGATAAAGGTCGATGAAGCGGGGAATGTCGCGCACCGGGATGCAGGAGCCGACATAGGAGCCCTTCAGCGTGCGCTCCTCGCCGACCAGCCTGACCGGCGCCAGCGCCATGGTATGGGCCGGGTGGGCGAGGCCGGCGGTGGTGGTCGTGCCGCCGCGGCGCGTGATCTGGTAGGCGAGTTCGAGCGCCTTGACGGAGCCCGCCATCTCCAGCCCGTGATCGACGCCGCCCCTAGTCGCGGCCCGGATCGCCTCGACCACATCGGGCGCGCCGGCATTGAAGGTGTCGGTCGCGCCGAGCTCGCGGGCGATCCTCAGCTTCTCGTCGGAGAGATCGACGGCGATGACGCGGGCCGCGCCGCAGGCCGCGGCCCCGAGCAGCGCCGAGAGCCCGACGCCGCCGAGGCCGACCACGGCGACGCTCTCGCCGGCGCGGACCTTGGCGGTGTTCACCGCCGCGCCGACGCCGGTCAGCACGGCGCAGCCGAACAGGGCCGCGATCTCGTGCGGGATCTCGGCCTCGATCTTCACCAGCGAATGGCGCGACATCACCGCGTGCTCGGCGAAGGCCGAGACGCCGACATGGTGGTGCACCGGCTTGCCCCCCTGCGACAGCCGGCGCACGCCGCCCATCAGCTCGCCGACGCCGTTCGCGGCATTGCCCGGTTCGCACAGGGCAGGGCGGCCCTCGCTGCACGGCGCGCAATGGCCGCAGGAGGGCACGAAGACCATGACGACGCGGTCGCCCTTCTTCAGGTCGGTGACGCCGGGGCCGACCTCCTCGACCTCGCCGGCGGCCTCGTGGCCGAGCACCATCGGCACCGGGCGCGGCCGGTTGCCGTCGATCACCGAGAGGTCGGAATGGCACAGGCCCGCGGCCCGGACCCGAACCAGCACCTCGCCCATGCCGGGCGGCGCGAGCTCGACCTCCTCGATGCGGAGCGGCTTCGATTGCGCATAGGGCGCGGCGACGGGGCTGGCATGGAGGACGGCGGCGCGGGTCTTCAAGGCGTTTCCTCGTTTCGTTCGTGGTTCGGCGATCAGTGGTCGCCGGCAGCTGGCGTTCACTGCGCCGTTATTCCGGCCGCAGCGAAGCGGAGCGCCGGAATCCATCGTAGAGTGCGACGCCCTTCGATGGATTCCGGAGCTGCGCGGCTTCGCCGCTTGTCCGGAATGACGGAGCTTCTTTGCTCGCGAGCAGGGGATGTTCGGCCTGCACCCGTCCACCTGTCAAAGACGAAATCCCGATCAGCCATATAAGGTCGGCTGATCGCCGTCTTCGCCCAGCGTCGCCGTCCAGCTCTCATCGGCGACGAGGCCGCGCAGGATCTCCCAGGAGAGCTGTCCGATGGCGCGCGCCGCCGCCGGCATCGGCCGCTCGGTCGAATAGGCGAGGTAGACCTTGCGGTAGAGCGAGGGCTGCTCGATGGCCCAGGTCCGGAAGATGCCGGCCTTCTCCTGCGCCCGGACCGCCATGCGCGGCAGGATGCCGTAGCCGAGGCCGCGCTCGGCCAGGCGCTTGATCTGCGCATAGGATTCGATCTCGATCGCGGCATGGACCGTGGCGCCGACGCCGGCCGCGGCCTCGTCGATCTGGTCGCGCAGGCCATGGCCGGGGCCGGGCAGGATCAGGTCGAGCCCCGCCGCCTCGGCCAGCCGCACGGCGCTGCCCGGCGCGGCGGCGACGGCGCTCAGCGACGGGGCGCCGAACAGGCAGAGCTCCTCGGTCAGGACATGGTGGATGCCGAGGCCCTTCGGGTCCGAGGTCGAGTAGATCACCGCGAGGTCGACCTCGCCGCGGCGCAGCCAGTCGAGCACGAAGCCGCTCATCGCCTCGGCGATGCGGATGCGCACCGCCGGATAGCGCTCCTTCGCCGCCTCGATCAGCGGCACGCTGAATTGCTCGCTGACCGTGCCCGGCAGCCCGATGCGGACCTCGCCGGCCGGGGCCACCGTCTCGCCGCGCACGCAGTCGGGCAACTCGGCGAATTCGGCCAGGATGGTGCGGGCCCGTCCCAGCAGGCGCTCGCCGGCTTCCGTCGCCACGACGCCGCGCGTGCCGCGATGCAGCAGGGCGACGCCGAGCTCGTCCTCCATATGGCGCAGATGCTGGCTCAGCGCCGGCTGCGCCACGCGCAGCTTGGTCGCCGCCTTCGAGAAAGAGCCCTGTTCGACGATGGCCGTGAAATAGCGCAACTGGCGCAAATCCATCGCCGCTCCAGCCTCCCTGTCCGGTGTTCGTGCCGGCGTCCGGCCCGGCGGGCGGCCGCAGCTTTCGCTTATGCAGACTAGAGCGAACGCTTATTGGCCGTCCACTGCGCCGGCGTGCATCCTTCCGTTCCGGCAGGGCTAAGGTGCGTCGCCCGGCCTTGCATGAAGCAGACGATCTCCCACGCCGCCCTCGCATCAGGAGGTAGACATGTCGAACCTGCTCCTTCCCCCGACCAGCCGCCGCGGTTTTCTCTCCGGCGCGGCCGCCCTGGCCGCTGGCGCCGCGTTGCCGTCCGCCGGACCGGCACTGGCGAAGGCGCCGCTGGCCAACAGCCAGGTGCCGTATTTCTACCGCTTCATGCTCGGCCAGGCCGAGGTCACGGTGGTCTCCGACGGGCCGCTGCCGCTCGGCGATCCGGGTGCCAGTTTCGCCGGCGTCTCCAAGGACGAGGTCTACAGGATGCTGGAGACGAATTTCCTGCCCAAGGACAATGTCGTCCTCGAGCAGAACATTCCGATCGTGAACTTCGGTGATCGGCTGGTGATGTTCGATACCGGCATGGGCTTCTCCAAGGCGTTCGGGCCGACGACGGGGCGTCTGCAGAAGAGCCTGCAGGAGGCGGGCATCAGCCCGGGCGACATCGACGCCATCGTCTGCAGCCATGCCCATATCGACCATATCGGCGGCATCTGCTCGGCCGAGGGCAAGGCCCTGTTCCCCAACGCCCAGATTCATCTCAGCCAGGCCGACTTCGATTTCTGGACCGATGAGAGCAAGCTCGGCTCGCCGCTCAAGGTCTTCATCGAGCATGCCCGCGCCAATCTTCTCCCGGTGCGCGACCGTATCGTCTTCTTCAAGGACGGGCAGGAGCTCCTTCCGGGCGTGCAGGCCATCGCAGCGCCGGGCCATACCGTCGGCCACCACATCTTCATGGTCTCGTCGGGCGGAAAGTCCTTCGCCTTCCTCGGCGACCTGACCCATCATGCGGTTCTGCTGCTGGAAAAGCCGCTGATGGAGTTCGCCTATGACAGCGACCCCAAGCAGGCGGCGCAGTCGCGGGTGCGGCTGCTCGGCACGCTGGCCGAGAACAAGACGCCGGTGATGTCCTATCACTTCGCCTGGCCGGGCTTCGGCAATCTCGCCAGGGCGGGCGAAGGCTTCCGCTACTACCCGGCGCCGATGCAGATGCTGCGCGGCTGAGCTGCGCCCGATCGCGCAGGAACCGTGCGCCGGGGCGCCTTCCGGCGGCGTCCCGGCCCCTGGGCTCCTGGCGCTGGGGAGGCCCGGCCCGACGCCGCATCGCCTGCCGACGGGGCCCTGGAACGCTTCTCATCGGGGTAGCCCGAATGCTCCTGCCCGGCGCGGGCCGATTACGGTTCTCCAATGGTTAAGATGTGTTACCAAAATTCCAGATCGACCCGAAGCCGTCGGGGGTGAGGCAAGTCATGTCTCTGCCGCATGGAGTATTGTCATGCTCATGGGAGTTGACGGCTTTGCCCTGACGCCGACGGCGAACTTCGTTGCATATCCAAGGTTTCATGAGGAATACCGCCTCCCTCAAGGCTGGCTTCCGGCAGGGCGGGGCGATCCGGTCGATGCGGTGGTGCTGACGACCTCGGTTCCGGACCACGCCTTCAAGACCATCCTGAGCAATATCGGCGATCCGCTGGTCCCGATCGTCAGCCTGGTGGCCGATGACCGGCAGGGTATCGATGCCGCCGGGCAAGGCGAGCAGCTCGCCTGGGCGCGGGCCTACGCGATCCAGGCGCGCCTTCGCGAGATGCCGCCTTCCATCCGCCACAGCACGCAGCCCGAAGACATCTTGCTGGCCAGAATCTACTCGCGGGGCGAGGGGCTGAACGCGATCTACGATCCGTCCTCGCGCGATCTGGTTCGGTATCCGGTTGCCGGAACGCTGGACAACGTGGCCGAGCTGGCGACGGGCCTCTACAGCAAGGGATATCTGGCGCGCGGCTTCTTCGATCGCATCTTCTGCTGCCCCCAATGCCGCTCGGGGCATTTGTCGGTTCGCGAAGAGTGCCATTCCTGCAGATCGGCCAATATCAGCGAAGAAGTCGTCGTTCATCACTTCCAATGCGCCCATGAGGCGCCGGAATCGCAATTTCGCAGCCATTCCGGCTTCGAATGCCCAAAATGCGCGCGGCCCTTGCGGCATATCGGCCTCGACTACGACAAGCCCGGATCGGTCACCCGATGCGATGATTGCGGCGCGATCAACGACAAGCCCTCGGTCGGGTTCAAATGTGTCGATTGCGGCGCCCACCACGCGCCCGATCAGGTCGCGGTCCGGACGTGGTATTCCTACAGCCTGACCGCCGCCGGCCCACGCCGGATCCTGCAGGGGAATGACGGGGCGAGCGCATTGGTGAGCGCCGGCCCCGACAGGTTCCGGATCCTTCTCGAGCATACCCGAAAGGAACAGCGGGAGTTCGGCTCTCCCTATCAGGTCGCCAGGATCAGCTTCGCGCATCGGGACCTGATCGAAGCGGAGAATGTCCGGCTCTGGGAGCAGAGCCTGCTTCTGGTCGGCGATGCGCTGCACAGCGCGCTGCGCGAGGTCGATGCCGTGCGGGCCCAGGCCGATGGCTTTCTGGTGCTGATGCCGCGAACCGGTCCGGAAGATGCGGCGCGCGCCATGGAGCTGGTCGCCGCCAGGATCAAGGCAGTGCTGAAGGTAGACCCGGGGTTTCAGTATGTCTTGATTGCGGACATGGCTGCCAGGAGTGTCGTTAGTCAGCAGGTTTGATCATGATCGATCTGGACACCCCCCTGTTGATGCTTGTGCAGCTCGACTGGGCCGCGTGGCTCACCATGTTCTGGTTCATGATCGTCCTGGAGGTTCCGCGCTACACGCTCTCGGCGGTCGCGATCTTCATTTCGAGCTTCACCAGGAAGCACGCGCCAACGGCGAGCGAGACCCGTTACCTCGACAGCCTGAAGATCAGCGTCGTCATCGCGGGCCATAACGAGGCGGACGCGATCGAACGCTGTCTGAGGTCCCTCGGCGAGCAGACCCGCAGAATTGATGAGATCATCTTCATCGATGACGGTTCGACCGACGGGATGCGCGAGATCATCAACAAATACCGGCAATTGGGCCAGATCGACATTGCATTGTCCAATCAGGTTCGATGCGGCAAGCCGGCCTCGTGCAACCTGGGGTTTTCCCTCGCAAAGGGGGATATCATCGTCAACCTGGACGCGGACTGCTCCTACGACTGCGACGCCATCGCAAAGCTCATCGAGCCTTTCACGGATCCCCGGGTCGGAGCCACGACGGGTGCGCTCGGCGTGCGCAATTATGATTACTCGGCCGTCACGGGCTACCAGGCGATCGAATACATCGTCTCGATCGGCATGGGCAAACGTGCTCTCGACATGCTCGACATGGTGGTCTGTGCATCCGGAGCCTTTGGCGCGTTCCGCCGCGAGGCCCTCCATCAGGTCGGGCACCTTGCTGCCGGCCCGGGCGAGGACTTCGACCTGACCCTTCGCCTGCGGCGCAGCGGCTGGAAGATCCGGTTTGCCGCGGATTCCTGGTGCTTCACCGATACCCCCGCGACATTCGCGGCGATCATCCGGCAGCGGCGGCGCTGGGATCGCGATACATTGCGCATCCGCATGCGCAAGTTTCGCGACACGTTCAGCCCGGGTCGGCGGAAATTCATCCTGCTTGAAACGTTCGAGCAGTGCGAATGGATGGTCATGAACGTGCTCGTGACCGTGGTGTTTCCTGCCTATGTCTTGTGGGTATTCTGGTACTTTGGAGAGGGGGCGCTGAATATATTGATCGCGGTTGCGATCGTTTATCTTGTCCTGGATGCTATCGGCTTCCTGATGGCTCTGTGCATTTGCCGGCGTTATAATTCAGGAATGGTTTGGACGATCGCGCCCTATATTCTTACATTCGGAATATACAATGGCATCTTCATGAGGTGCGTGCGGTTGTACGCTTATTGCGAAGAGTGGATTTACCGGGCGTCCGCTCGCGATTCCTACTCACCATCGCGGGTCTCGCGCCAAGCGTATTATAGGCGGTGAATGGCATGATCACCCAATTGCGAGATCATACACGCGCAGACCGGTTCCTGAACGATGTTCGGGCCAATCAGAAGGCTCGGCGAAATTACGGCCGGTATTTTTACATCGCAGCCGTGATCGCCACCTTCGTTTATCTGGCGAACATCTTCTTTGGCAACCTTCTATGGCTGAAGGCTGAAGGCCTGATCCTGTCGGATCATGTCATCGTCGCCTCGCCCTATGCCGTTCAGGTCACCAGGATGGCGGTGCAGCCGGGGCAGCTGGTGAAACAGGGCGATCTCCTGGCCAAGGTCAGCTCTCCGCAGATCATGGAAGCCATGGCGACGCTCACCTCCAAGGCGGCCGAGACGACAGCGCGGCAAGCCGAGCTCGCGATCAAGCTGGAGGTCGCCAACGCGGTCATGAAGACGGCCGAGGAGCGGCTCAAGGAGACGGAGTTGCAGCTTCGGAAGGTCAACACCTCCCGCGCCGGGCTGGGCTTCGTCTCGGACGCCTTTGCCGCGAATGTCCAGAAGGACCGCTATGCCGCCATGCAGGAGAAGGTATCGCGCGAGGCCGAGCGGCGCGGCACGATCCAGCAGCTCGCGCAGCTGGACCTGTCGCTCGGCGAAGCCAGGGCGGCCTTGGAGCAGCTGCGTCTCAGCTACAATGACGGCGTCATCACGGCGCCAGCCGACGGGACGGTCGGGCCCAAGACGGCGGTGCAGGGCGATGTCCTCAGGCCGGGCGACAATCTGATGCAGCTCTATGTCGGTACCAAATACGCGCTGGTCTATCTGGAAACCGGGACCCTGTACGAGGTCAAGGTCGGCGATCCGGTGGCGATCGCGGACGGATTCAAGCATACGGAGGGGACGATCTCCGAAATCCAGCCGATCACGGTGCCGCTCCCGGCGGAGTTCCAGCGTGCCTTTCGTCCCCCGTCGCGCGGGCAGGTGGCAAAGATCCGGCTCGAAACCGAAGAAACCTTCCCGATGGCGTCGAAGGTTTCGGTCGTCGGCCGGTCCTGGTGACGCCGCCAGGATTTCGGCAGCCCGTCGCGGCATCGCGGCCCGGTTCGACAGCCCCGCGTCCTGGCGCGAGCCTGCATGCACCGGGGCGCCTTCCGGCGGCGCCCCGGCCTCCTTAGGCTTCCCTCCCAACGATGCCCGGCCGTGTCCGGGCGTGCCCAAGGGAGGTTCCATGGCTGTCATCACCAAGGTCGAGGCCGGTTTCTATCGCATTCCGCTCGAGGTCGCCGTCAGCGACAGCACCCATGGCGAGATGAGCGCCTTCGAGCTCAACACGGTCCGCATCACCGATGCCGACGGCGCGACCGGGGTCGGCTACACCTATACCTGCGGCCGCAACGGCGCTGCCGTCGACGCGATCCTGCGCCGCGAGCTGCCGGAGCTGCTGGTCGGCGAGGATGCCGACCGCATCGAGCATCTCTGGAACAAGGTCTGGTGGGCGCAGCACTATGGCGGCCGCGGCGGGCCGACCGTGCTCGCGCTTTCGGCGGCCGATATCGCGCTCTGGGATCTGAAGGGCGTGCGCCTCGCCCAGCCGCTCTGGAAGCTGCTCGGCGGCAATGCCGACCGCGTCTCCTGCTATGCCGGCGGCATCGATCTCGACTACCCGCTGGAGAAGCTGCTGGCGCAGACCGACGGCAACCTGAAGAAGGGCTTCCGCGCCATCAAGATGAAGGTCGGCCGCAAGCGGCTCTCGGAGGATGTCGAGCGGGTCGCGGCGATGCGCAAGCATCTCGGCGACGGCTTCCCGCTGATGGTCGACGCCAATATGAAATGGAGCGTCGACGAGGCGATCCGCGCCGCGCGCGCCTTCCAGCCCTATGAGCTCACCTGGCTGGAGGAGCCGATCATCCCCGACGATGTCGCCGGCCATGCCCGCATCGTCCGCGAGGGCGGCCTGCCGGTCGCGGCCGGGGAGAACCTGCGCACGCTCTGGGAATTCAAGCAGCTCGTCGCCACCGGCGGCGTCACCTTCCCCGAGCCCGACGTCACCAATTGCGGCGGCGTCACCGCCTTCCAGAAGATCGTCCACCTCGCCGAGGCCTTCAACCTGCCGGTCACCTCGCACGGCGCCCATGACGTGACGGTGCACCTGCTCGCGGCGGCCCCGAACGGCGCCTTCCTGGAGGCGCATGGTTTTGGGCTGGACCGCTACATCGCCGAGCCGCTGCGCATCGAAGAAGGATTCGCGCTGGCGCCCGCGCGGCCGGGCCATGGCATCGCCTTCGACTGGCAGGGGCTGGAGACGCTGAGGGCTTAGGGCGCGGCGTCAATCCTCGCGCAGGGGGCGCGGCACCGTCACCGGTCGCGCCTCCCGCGCCTGGGCCGCCAGCCTGACCGGGGCGTTGACCGCGCCGAAGCCGGAATAGCCGCCGCGGCGCTCGGTGATCTCGAAGAAGAAGCGCTGCGCGAAGACATGGGTGTAGACCTGCAGGAACTCGGCCTCGCCGTCGCGGTCGTAGAGGATGTGGTGCTCGCGCAGGCGCTCGATGAAGTCCGGCTCCAGGTCGTAGCGGGCCTCGACGTCGTCATAGTAGTTCTCGGGGATGTCGAGGAAGGAGAGGCCGGCCTCGCGCATCGCCGTCACCGCCGCGAAGATATCGGGCGCCGAGAAGGCGATGTGCTGTACGCCGGAGCCGAAATGCTCGGAGACGAAGCGCGACGACAGGGTGCGCGTCGCCTGCGAGCCGTTGAGCACGAAGCGCAGGCTGCCCTCGGCATTGACCAGCGGCCGGCTCTCGACGAGGCCCGCCGGATCGGCGATGGCGAGCTGCGGGATGCGCTCGAGCGCAAACAGCGAGGTGTAGAACAGGAGCCAGGACAGCATCTCGTCATAGTCCATCGACTGCGAGATGTGGTCGACGCCGGCGAGCAGGGCAGGGGTGCTGCCCGTATCGCCACTGGGGGCGACGAAGTCGTTCTCCCAGCTATGGGCCCGGTCTCCGGTGGGCTCGGTGAAATAGATCAGGCTGCCGCCGACGCCGCGGATGGCCGGGATCTCCATCTCGCCACGCCCGACGCGCTGCTCGAAGGTCTGCACCTTCAGCGCCCGCGCCCGCGCCATCGTCGCCTCGACATCGGCGACCCGCAGCGCCAGCGCGCAGACGCCGGGCCCGTGCATGATCGCATGCGACTGGGCAAAACCGTCCTTCTCGGTGTTGATGATCAGGTTGATGCCGCCCTGGCTCCAGCGCGTCACCGCCTTGCTGCGATGCGTCCCGGTCTGGCGGAAGCCGAGCGCGGCGAACAGCGCGGCGAGCTCATGGGCCGGCTCCTCGTCGAGCGCGAACTCGATGAACTCGACGCCGATGCAGGGTGAGCGGTCGGGCATCTGCACCCGGGCCGGCGTATCCTGCCGCGCCACCCTGTCGGCGAGCTGGATCAGCGAGCGCAGGCCGTCGGTGGCGAGCCGCCGGGTCGAGCCGGCGCGGAACTGGTCGTTGAAGATCTCAAGCGAGAGCGGGCCGGCATAGCCGGTCGCCTCGACCGCCTTGACGAAGTCGGCGACGGGCAGGTCGCCCTGGCCGGGGAAGTTGCGGAAGTGCCGGCTCCAGCTCAGCACGTCCATGTCGAGCTTCGGCGCATCGGCGAGCTGGACCAGGAAGATGCGGTCGCCCGGTATCGCGGCGATCGGCTCCAGCGGCGAGCGCCGCGCCAGCGTGTGGAAGGAATCGAGGATCAGCCCGATGCGCCCGTGATTGGCCCGGCGCACGATCTCCCAGGCATCGCGATAATCGTTGACGTGCCTTCCCCAGGCCAGCGCCTCATAGCCGACCCTGACGCCATGCTTCCCGGCCAGCTCGCCGAGTTCGGCGAGGTCGGCTGCCGCCCGGTCGATCCCGCCCAGCGCCTGCGGCGAGACATTGGAGCAGATCAGCATCAGCTCGGCGCCGAGCTCGTTCATCACCTCGAACTTGCGCCCCGCCCTGGCGAAGGTGCGGGCGCGCAGCGGCTCCGGCATGCCCTCGAAGTCGCGGAACGGCTGGAAAGCGTAGATCTTCAGGCCGAGATCGGCGACCATCTGTCCGACCTCGCGCGGGCCGCCGTCGAAGGTCAGGAAGTCGTTCTCGAAGACCTCGATGCCCTCGAAGCCGGCGGCGGCGATGGCGGCGAGCTTTTCGGCGAGGTCGCCGCTGATCGAGACGGTGGCGATCGAGGTCGGGTTCATGGGGTTCCTCGTTGCTGCCTGCCGCCGTCATTGCGAGCGCAGCGAAGCAATCCAGGGGCCGTCGAGCGAGCCTCTCTGGATTGCTTCGTCGGCTTCGCCTCCTCGCCATGACGGATGAGCGCAGCCATCAGGCCGCTTCCGTCATGGCGCCGCCGAGGAAGAGCTGGCCGACGCGCGGATCGGCGAGGATCTCGGCGGCAGGGCCCTGCATCCGGGTCTGGCCGAGTTCGAGCACGAGGCCTTCATCCGAGATCTCCAGCGCCGAGCGGGCGTTCTGCTCGACCATCAGGATGGTGACGCCTTTCGACCGAAGCTCCATCAGAATCGAGAACGTCTCCTGCACCAGCATCGGCGAGAGCCCGATCGAGGGCTCGTCGATCAGGACCAGCCGAGGATCGAGCAGCAGTCCGCGGACGATCTCGAGCTGCTTTTGCTCGCCGCCGGACAGCGTCGAAGCCTGCTGGTCGGCCTTGCGCCTGAGTGCCGGGAAGCGGTCGAGCGCCGCCTCCAGCCGCTTCGGCATGTCGGTGATGCCGGCGCCGGCGGCGACGCTGCCGAGCTCGATATTGTGGCGTACCGAGAGCTCGGGGAAGATGTTGCGCCCCTGCGGCACATAGCAGATGCCGGCTTCCAGCAGCTTGCGCTGGTTCCAGTTGGTGATGTCCTTGCCTTCGAGCCGGATCTGGCCCTCGCGCACTTTGAGCAGGCCGAAGATCGCCTTGAACACCGTCGACTTGCCGGCCCCGTTCGGGCCGATCACGGTGGTGATCGCGGCGCGCCTGACCTTGAAGCTCGTGCCGTTGAGGATGGTCATGGCGCCATAGCCGCCGACCACGCCGTCGAGTTCGAGGATGGGTGTGGTCATCAATGCCTCCGTTCCCGTTCGCGTCATTCTCGGGCGGAGCGAAGCGCAGGCCCGAGAATCTCTGTGAGATGCCCGGGTCAAGCCCGGGCATGACGAGCTAGTGCCCCAGATAGGCTTCGATGACTTGGCGGTTGGCCCTGACTTCCGCCGGCGTGCCCTCGGCCAGGACCTTGCCCTCGGCCAGCACGATGACCCGCGAGCACAGCGACATGACGAAATCCATGTTGTGCTCGATGACCACGAAGGTCGAGCCCTGCTCGGCATTGATGGCGCGCAGGCGCTCCTTCAGGTCGCCGAGCATGGTCAGGTTGACGCCGCCGGCCGGCTCGTCGAGCAGGACGAGGCGCGGCCCGGCCATGAAGGCCATGGCGGCGTCGAGCAGCTTCTGCTGGCCGTAGCTCAGCCCGCCGGCCTTGGCGTCGATCAGATGGCCGAGCTTGAAGAAGCTGATCATCCGGTCGGCGGCTGGGCCGAGCCCGGCATCGCGCGCCCCGAAGAAGCGCGACAGCATCGAGCCCTGGTGCTCCTGGCCCGCGAGGATCAGGTTCTCGCGCACCGAGAGCTCGGGGAAGACTTGCAGGAGCTGGAAGGTGCGGCTGACGCCGAGCCGGTTGAGCTCCGAGGGGCGCAGGTTGGTGACGTCGCGCCCGTCGAGCTTCACCGAGCCTTCCGTCGGCTCGAGCTGGCCGAGGATGCAGTTGAACAGGGTCGACTTGCCGCAGCCATTGGGGCCGATGATGCCGAGGATCTCGCCCTCGTTGACCGAGAACGAGACGCCGTTCACCGCCTTGATGCCGCCGAAGGCCTTGTGCAGGTTGCTGACTTCCAGAACCTTGTTTGCTTCGAGGACCTGGCCCATCAGCGGCCTCCCGCCCGGAACTTGCCGGTGATCCAGGCCCAGCCGCGCTCGAGCAAGCCGCTCATGCCCTGCGGGCAGGCGATCAGCAGCAGCATCACGATGCCGGCGAAGATGATCAGGTAGAGCGAGCCGGCAAAGCGCAGCCATTCCGGCAGCACGACGCCGAGCAGCGCGCCGATGAACGGCCCGAGCAGATAGCCGGCCCCGCCGGCCACCACCATCAGCAGCAGGAAGAAGCTCTGCGACAGCGAGAACGGCGAGGGGTCGATGAACTCGACCAGCGGCGCGTAGAGCGCACCGGCAAAGCCCGCATAGGCCGAGCCGATGGCGAAGGCGAGCAGCGTATACATGCGGGTGTCGATGCCGAGGCTTGCGGCCCGGATCGGATTCTCGCGCAGCGCCGTGAAGGCCCGGCCCCAGGGCGAGCGGATCATCCACCAGAGCGCGACCGCGAGCAGGAAGGTCACCACCACGACGAAGCGGTGGAAGGCCAGCGCCCCGTCGAGCTTGAAGCCCAGCAGGGAAGGGCGCGGGATGTTGGAGAGGCCGAAGACGCCGCCGGTGAGCCATTGCTCGTTTCGCATCACCAGCCAGACCAGCGTCGAGAAGGCGAGCGTCACGAAGGCGAGATAATGCGCCTTGACCCGCAGCGCCGGGAAGCCGAGCAGCAGCCCGACCGCGAAGGTGAGGAGGCCGGAGATCGCGAAGGCGGCGTACCAGTTCAGCCCGGCCTTGGTGGTCAGCAGCGCCGTGGCATAGGCGCCGATGCCCATGAAGGCGGCCTGCGCCAGCGACTTCAGGCCGGCATAGCCGAGCGTCAGGTTCAGGCCCATCACGGCGATGGCCATCACCAGCCAGAGCGAGAGCACATAGGTGCCGTAGCGGCCCATGCCGGAGGGCGCGAACCAGAGGATGACGGCGCCGATGGCGAGGGTGATCAGCGTGCCGTCGGCGAAGCCGCCGAGGGCCGGCGACCGGGCGGGGCCGGCCTGCACGCCGGCGGCGCCTTGCATGCTGGCGGCGCCTTGGACGCTGGCGGCGCCTTGGGTTGCGGGCGCGGTCATACGCGGCGCTCCTCTCTGCGGCCCATCAGGCCTTCCGGCTTGAGCAGGATGATGACGATGAGCAGGACCAGCGGCACGGCGAGCTTGTACTGGCTCGAGAAATAGCCGGCCGCGAGGCTGTCGACGATGCCGACGATCAGCCCGCCGACGAGGGCGCCGCGCACCTGGTTGAAGCCGCCGACGATGGCGGCGATGAAGGCGAACAGGCCGATGACCTCGCCATTCGAGAACTTGGCGAGGTAGATCGGCGAGATCAGCACCGAGGCGACGACGGCGAGCGCGGCGTTGATGACGAAAGTCAGCAGCACCATGCGCTCGACCGGGATGCCGAGGATGCGCGCCACCGTCGGGTTCTGCGCCGTCGCCTGCATCTGGCGGCCGAGCCTGGTGCCGCCGACGAACCATTGCAGCGCGCCGATGACGGCGAAGGCGACCGCGATGATGGCGAGATGCTGCAGCGAGATCGCGGCGCCGAACACCGAGAGCGTGTCGGTCGGCACGAAGGAGGGGAAGTTCTGCGCCTCGGCCGAGAAGCCGTCCTTGGCGCCTTCCTTCATGATGATCGACAGCGCCATGGTGGCGATGGCCAGCGGCAGCACGCCATGGCGGATCATCGGGTCGACCACGGCGAGCTTGAAGCCGACGCCGAAGATCAGGATGAAGGCGGCGATGCCGATCAACGCGCCCAGCCAGATCGGCGCGCCGAACAGCTTGATCGCCAGCAGGACCAGCACCGCCGGCAGCATCACGAACTCGCCCTGGGCGAAGTTGATGGTCTGCGAGGTCTGCCAGACCAGGGTAAAGCCGATGGCGGCGAGCGCGTAGATCGCGCCCGTGGCGATGCCGGCGATGAGATAGGCGACGAATTCGGCCATGGCTGCGTGCCTCGCGATGGGGCGTCATGGTCGGGCCTGACCCGACCATCTCTGGAATGAGCCGTTTCCGTCATTGCGAGGAGCGCAGCGACGAAGCAATCCAGTAGGACGTGGAGCGCTGCCGCCCCTGGATTGCTTCGCTGCGCTCGCAATGACGAAGTGGCGTACTCCGGCTTACGGCTTGATCTTCGGCAGCGTCGCGTTGATCACCTGCTTGCCGTCGATGACCTCGGCGATGAAGCTGACGCGGTCGAGGTCGCCATTGCTCTCGATCGTGGTCTCCATCAGGATTCCAGGCTCCTCGGAGGGCTTGATCGTGGCGCCGCGCAGGGTGTCGGCAAGGCCCTTCTTGTCGAACTTCTTCTGCTTCTCGGTCGCCCACTTGATCATGTAGACGCCCATATAGCCCTTCATGCCGTTATGGTCGGAGGCGTAGCCGTACTTGGCCTGGAAGTTCTTGCCGAAGGTCTGGAAGGCCGGGATCGGCGCGTCGATCGAGAGGCCGACATGGCCCTTGACGCCGTTGGCGGCCTCGCCGGCGAGCTCGATCACCTTGGCGCCGAGCAGCGTCGTCTCGCCGACCATCGGCTTGTTGACGCCCTGCTGCTTGGCGGCGCGCAGGAAGCGGGCGCTCTCCTCCTCGTTCAGGTAGACGAAGACGGCGTCGGCGTTGGCGTTCTTGATCTTGATCGCATCGGCCGAGAAATCGGCCTGGCCCTGCTCGGTCGAGACGTCGGCCACGACCTTGATGCCGGCCTTCTCGAGTTCGGGCAGGATCGCGTCGCGGCCGCCCTTGCCGAAGTCGTTGTTGACCCAGACCACGGCGACCGAGCCGGCCTTGACCGTGTTCTTGAGATAGTTGGCGATCTTCGGCATCGCCGCCGCCTGGCTGAGCGAAGTCCGGAAGAGGTACTGGTTGCCCTGCTTGGTCAGGCCGGCAGCTTCGCCGCCGACAATCTGGGCGATCTCGGCGCGTTGGGCGATCTGCATCGAGGCGCCGATCGGGCCGGAGAAGACCGGGCCGAGCACGGCATAGGTGCCTTCGTCGATGGCGCGCTGCACGGCGGCGCGGGTGTTGCCCGGATTGGTCTGCGTATCGTAGTGGACGATCTCGATCTGCTTGCCGAGCAGGCCGCCCTTGGCGTTGATCTCGGCGACGGCGAGGTCGATGCCGTTCTTCCAGTTGGTGCCTGCGGTGGCGCCGGCGCCGGAAAGCTCGACGACGTCGACGAGCTTGACCTTGTCCTGGGCCGAGGCGGGCAGGCTGAGCCCGGCGCTGAGCGCCGCGGCGATGATCCAATGCGACTTCATGGTCTTCGTTCTCCTCCGATAGGTCCGTTTCTTGCCGACCCGTTCGTGCCGGATCGTCTCTCTATGCCGCACGTTCGCCGGCGCGCTCCGCCATCACGGCGTCGAACGCTTCGCTCATCGCGCTTTCCGACGCTTCCGCGCCGGTGAACAGCGTGAAGGCGTCGAGTGCCTGGTGGATGGCGAGCTCGCGCCCGGTCATCACTGTCGCGCCGATGCTTTGCGCAGCCTTCAGCAACGGTGTCCAGAGCGGATGGTAGACCGAATCCGCGACCCAGTGCGATGGCTGCAATGCGGCCGCCGGCAGCGGCATCTCGCGATTGGGCGCCATGCCGAGCGGCGTGCCGTTGACGATGCCGGCGACCCCCTCGGCCGCCATGGTCGCGCTCGCCGTGATCTCGATTCGGGTGCGCGTGCCCAGCGCCTGCGCCAGCGCCTCGCATTGGCCGCGCTCGATATCGTAGAGCCGCAGGCTCTCGACGCCGCAGCCGGCAAGCGCGAAGGCGATCGCCTTGCCGACGCCGCCGGTGCCGATGATCGCGACCGGGCGGCCTTCGTTGCGGCGGCCGAGCTTGCGATAGGCGGCGGCAAAGCCGCTGGCATCGGTGTTATGGCCGGTGAGCCGGCCGTCGGCGACGGTGATGGTGTTGACCGCGCCCATCGCCGCCGCTTCCGGTGAAAGCGCGTCGAGCAACGGCACCACCGCCTCCTTGTAGGGATAGGTGACATTGATGCCGGAGAAGCCGAGCCGGCGCACGCCTTCCAGCATGGCGGCAAGATCATCGCGGCCGGCGCCCTCGACCTCGATCAGGTGGTAGTGCGCCTCGAAGCCGGCGGCGCGGGCCGCGGCCTCCTGCATCGCCGGCGTCGCCGAATGGGCGATCGGGAAGCCGATCAGCCCGAGCAGGACCCGCTTCGCTTTCCTGGCGCTGACGCTGGCCGACATGTTCGTCCCTTCCCCGGCGCGCCCGTCTCGGCGGGCTGCGCGATGGGTCACATAAACCCATCCCGGGCGCTAACGCGATAACCAAATCATCGCTTCTACCTAACTTGAAGTTATGTTTTCTCCGGCGTTGCCGGCTGGTTTCCGGGGCGCGGAACCACCACGGCATTCATCTCCTCGCGCAGCAGCCGGACGAAGCTCTCGGCGTAGAGCGAGGGCGCCTTGTCGTTCTTGATCGCGACATAGGTCTGGAACTGCGTCGGCTCCTCGATTGGGATCGCGACGATGCCCGGCATCGCGCCATGCGCCACGGTGAACTGGTCGATGATGGCGATGCCGAGCCCGGCCTTGACCAGCGCGCAGACCGTGCTGCCGAAGCGCGCCTTGATCGCCATGTCGTAGCCGAGGTCCTGCCGGGTGAAGATCTCGCTCATGATCCGGCCATAGGGGTCGTTCGGATCGATGCCGATCAGCGGATGGGCGGCGATCTCGCGGGCCGAGATCCGGGTGCGGCCGGCAAGTTCATGGCCCTGCGGCACGATGCAGAGCAACTCGCCCATCGCCAGCGGCATGAAGTCGAGGCCGGGATGGTCGAGCCGGTAGCTCATCGCCGCGATCTCGCCCTTGCCGAGCAGGAGGTAGTCGAGCGCCTCCTCAATCTTCAGGATGTTGATCTCGATGCGCAGGTCGGGATGCTTGCGCTTCAGCCGCTCGATCGCGCGCGGCACCATGACATGGCAGATGCTCGGCACCGAGCCGAGCCTGAGCTCGACCCCGCCGCCGCGCTCGATCCGCGCCAGCGTATAGTGCAGGTCGTCGACCTTGCGGTAGACGCCGTTGATCTGCTCGAAGATGTCGTTGGCCTCGGGCGTCGGCACATAGCGGCCGTGCCTGCGCTCGAACAGCTTGAGGCGTAGCGTCCGCTCGGTGTGCTTCATCAGCCGGCTGATGCCCGGCGCCGAGACGTTGAGGAGCTTCGCGGCGCCGGCGATGGTGCCGGTGATCATGATCGCGCGGATCACCTCGATCTGGCGCAGCGTCAGCATAGATGGACGTCTCCTCGCGCCGGTTTCGTTACGCCAGCGGAGGCGAGGGCGGAGACGCTGTCAAGCGGACACGGCCGGCCACCTGAATGGTGCGCGGCGAATTGACATCGATGGGGTTTGCCATGATGAAATGCCCCTGCGTTACAGGGGGAAGTCGGTATGGCTGAAGCACTTCATCCCGCGGCGCCGCATCACCTGCCGGCGTTCATCACCAGCCCCGGCGATACGGACTATCTGATGGTCGCCGCGGGGGCGATCCTCGTCGCGGCGGTCCTGGGCGTCGGCCTGCTCTTCCTGCGCCTGCACACCCTGCCGGAGCGCATGGCGCACCGGGCGCACAAGCTGCAATTCGAGATCGTCGCCGTGCTCGGGCTGCTCGCCCTGTTCACGCATATGCATATCTTCTGGGTCCTCGGCCTGCTGCTCGCTCTGATCGACATCCCCGACATTTCCGGGATGTTCGGCCGGATGGCGGGGGCGCTGGAGAAGATCGCGGGCATCGCGCCGGGGCGCGGCGGCCAGGCTGCGGCGGAAGCGGATGCCGCGCCGGTCGAGGAGCCGCCGATCGTGCCGGAAGCCACCGCCGTCCAGTCCGGCCAGCACTGAGGAGATCAGCGATGCTCGAGCTTCTCGTCTGCGCGCTCTTCACCATCGTCCCGGACTACCTCTACCGCCGCTACGGCCAGGGCAAGCGGCTCGGCAAGGAGATCACGCTCTACTCGGTCTGGTTCGAGCTGCGCTGGGGCATCGTCACCTGCTTCATGCTGACGGTCGGCCTGATCACGGTGATCTTCTACAATCACCCGTCGACGACCAGCGCCACGATCTTCTTCCGGAGCGTGCCGATCGTGCCGGAGATCAACGGCCGCGTTGCGGAGGTCCATGTCGGCTATAGCCAGGCCGTCGAGAAAGGCACGCCGCTCTTCACGCTCGACAGCAGTACACAACGGGCCGCCGCCGAGTCCGCTCGCCGCAAGATCGTCGAAGCCGATGCGGCGCTGGTCGTCGCCAAGGCCGACATTCTCGCCGATGAAGGCAAGATCCAGGAGGCGAAGAGCGCCTTGCAGCAGGCGCTGGACGAGTTGGAGACGAAGCGCGAGCTGCGGCAACGCAACTCGGGTACCGTTGCAGAACGCGAGATCGAACGGCTCGAAAATCTCGTGACCGGTCGCGAGGCAGCGGTCTTTTCTGCGACCGCTTCCAAGGACGCAGCCCAGGCCAAGATCGTGACGCTTCTTCCGGCCGAACGTGCCAGTGCCGAAGCCGCTCTGGCCCAGGCCGAGGCCGAACTGCAGAAGACGGTCATCCGGGCAGGTTTCGCCGGGCGCGTCGAGCAGTTCGCGCTGCGGGCCGGCGATGTCGTCAACCCGTTCATGCGTCCGGCCGGGACCATCATTCCGGCAGAGGCCGGCCGGGTCGGGCTGCAGGCCGGTTTCGGCCAGATCGAGGCGCAGGTGATCAAGGTCGGCATGGTTGCCGAGGCCACCTGCGTCTCGAAGCCGTGGACGGTGATCCCGTTGGTGGTGACGGGCGTGCAGGACTTCATCGCCGCCGGCCAGATCCGCAGCGGCGAGCAACTGATCGACGCCCAGCAGGTGGCGCGGCCAGGAACGATCCTCACCTATCTCGAGCCGCTCCATCCGGGCGGGCTCGACGGGGTGATGCCGGGCTCGAGCTGCATCGCCAACGCCTATACCAGCAACCATGACGTGATCGCCGCGAAGGATACCGGCACCTTACGACGCATCGTCCTGCATGCGGTGGACGCGGTCGGGCTGGTGCATGCCCTGCTGCTGCGCATCCAGGCGCAGGTGCTGCCGATCAAGACGCTCGTCCTCAGCGGGCACTGATCCCGCCGGGTGGGCCGGCGGAATGCCGCTTCAGGCGGGTTTCAGGGGCGTCGGCGGGGTCGCCCTAGGGCGGGTCGCGGGGCGCTCTCCTGTGGTCGTGCCGCGGCGCCGGGCAACCGGAACGCCTCGATATTGGCCGCGCCGCTGTGCATCATGCCGTCCATGCGGCCGTCATGCATCATGTCGTAGTTCTCGTTCTGGAAGTCGTGCACGCAGCCGTCCATCCTGTTGCAGGCGGCGGCCGGGCTTATCCCGACGCTGCCGCCGAAGGCGGCGATGAAAAGCGCGCCGAGCGCGCCGGCAACGACCCGTTGGATCAACGGCGTTCTCCCCTGCTCACTGTCGATCCCGGAACTCGCCAGCGACGGGAGCAACGCGACCCGGGCGACTGGTCCGACACGGCATGGAGCCGGGACATGGTCGCTTCCCCCGACATCGAAACGCCTTCGGCAGCCGGTCGTGTTGTTCTGTCTGTTCGCCGGGATCTCTACTGTCCAGATGCTCGCGCGACCAATTAGTTGAAAATTTTGATAGATATCGAGCGATCTAAAATAGCATTCGCCCGCGGGTTTGTTAAATGGAAACTTGCTGCGCGGCCTGCGATGCCGGAAGGGCAGGCATGCAGCGTCCGCGACCGCACCCGCGACGGATCGGTTTTCCGGATATGGCTGCCGTCGGGCAGGGTCAGAGCACGCCGCGCACCCGGACCAGCGTCGAATCCATGTGCTTGCCGATGGCCGCGGCGAGCGCCTCGCCGTCGCGTTTCGTCAGCGCCTCGATCATCTCCTCGTGCTCGGCGACGGCGCCGGCCCATTTCTCCGGGCCCTCATTGCCGATGAAGCGCAGGCGCTTGATCCTGGCCTGCAGCGTCGCATGCATCTCGACCAGCACGTCGTTGCCGGAGGCGGCGACGACGGCGCTGTGGATCGCCTGGTTGAGCTTGAAATATTCGAGGCGGTTGCGCGTCCGGTAGAGCTCCATCATCGCGTCGTGCAGGGCCTTGATGGCGGCGATGGCGGCGTCGCTGGCCTGGGCGCAGGCCGTGCGGCCGCCGAGCTGCTCCAGCGCCTTCAGCACTTCGAGGATCTGGAGCAGGTCCTGCGCCGTGAACTTCCGGACGATCGCGCCCTTGGCCGGCTGGATCTCGACCAGGCCTTCGCTGGCGAGCGTCTTGATCGCCTCGCGCAGGGGCGTCCGCGAGACGCCGAGCTGGGCGCCGACGAGGCCTTCGTTGATGCGCTGGCCCGGCGCGAACCGGCCTTCTATGATCATGTCGCGCAGGCGCTCGAGCACCTCGTCGTGCAGCGTCCGGCGCTGGATGCGCGGATAGGCCTCTGCCGCTTCGCCCGACGTTCCGGCTTCGCTCGTCATCGCCGCTCCCTCTTCGTCATCCTGTACGGCATGGTGCTTCTCCGCTGTCAACGCGACTGCCCGCGGCAGGGCCGGCGAGGCTGGCGCGCCGCCACCGAAGCTGTGGAAAGGCCGGTCTCCTGCCGTGGCGCCGCTTGCGGCGCGCCGCGCTCGGTGGGCATCTTATGCGAGTCAAATTATGCTGCATACAGAATACTTGCTCGCCTATCTGCCGCATGTTAGGCCAAGGGCAAGTGGCCGGCTCATGGCCGGATCGAGGGAGGACAGGATGGAAACGCAGGCGCAGGCCTCCTTGCCGGTGATCGCGGTCGCGATGGGCGACCCTTCAGGCATCAGCCCCGAGCTGACCGCGCGCATTCTCGCCGAATCCGATCTGCGTTCGGCGGCGCGCTATGTCGTCTTCGGCGATCTTCGCCTCTTCCAGCTTGGCGCGGCCGATGCCGGCCTGACGCCGGACCTGCACGTGGTCGGGGAGGGCGATGCCCTGCCTGCCGATGCCGGCAAGCCGGTCTTCGTCGACCTCGCCAACCACGATCCCGCCGATCTTCAGCGCGGCAAGGCGACGCTCGCCGGCGGCAAGGCGGCGACGGACAATTTCCGCCGGGCGTTGCAGCATGCCGCCGCCGGCAAGGCCGATGCGGTGTTCTTCACGCCCTTCAACAAGGCGGCGATGCGCTTCGCCTATCCGGGCTATGACGACGAGATCCGCTTCGTGCGCGACGCGATCGCCTTCGACGGGCCGGCGAGCGAGTTCAACGTGCTGGAGAAGCTCTGGAATGCGCGGGTGACCTCGCATATCCCGCTCTCCGAGGTCGCCGCCAATATCAGCCAGGAGCGCATCCTGCGGGCGCTCGACCTCGCCGACAGGAACCTGCGCGCCGCCGGTTTCAACCCGCCGCGCATCGCGGTCGCGGGCATCAATCCTCATGCCGGCGACGGCGGCAATTTCGGCCGCGACGAGATCGACACGATCGAGCCGGCGGTGAAGGCCGCGAAGGCCAAGGGCTATACCGTCGAGGGGCCGTTCCCGTCGGACACCGTCTTCCTGCGGGCGAAGAATGGCGATTTCGACGCCGTTCTGACGATGTATCACGACCAGGGCCAGATCGCGATGAAGCTGATGGGCTTCGACCGCGGCGTCACCCTGATCGGCGGCTTCCCGTTCCCGATCTGCACGCCGGCCCATGGCACGGCCTATGAGATCGCCGGCAAGGGGATCGCCAATCTCGGCGCGACCCGCGCGGCGCTGTCGCTCGCCATCAAGATGGCGAGTGAAGGAAAGGCGGCGCGCAAGGCCGCGGCCTGAGCGTTCCGGCAGGGCGGCCGCAAAAGAGCCGTCCGATCAATCGAAGCAAGGGAGAGAGAAGAATGAGGAAGTTCAGCATCGCGGCGACGTTCGTCGCGGCATCCTTCGCGATGGCGGCACCGGCCAATGCCTGGGAGCCGACCAAGCCGATCGAGTTCGTCGTCACCTCCGGTGCCGGCGGCGGCACCGACAATTTCGCCCGCATGGTCCAGTCGATCATCACCAAGCACAAGCTGATCGAGCAGCCGATCGTGGTGCTCAACAAGGGCGGCGGCAGCGGCGCCGAGGGCTATATCTACGGCAAGGGCGGCAAGGGCGACGCCCACCGCGTCGTCTTCGGCACCAACAACGCCTATCTGCTGCCCTATGTCGCCAAGCTCGGCTTCAAGACTTCCGACCTGACGCCGGTCGCGGCGCTGGCGCTCGACGAGTTCCTGATCTGGGTCAACGGCAATTCGCCCTATAACGACGCCAAGTCCTATATCGACGCGGTCAAGGCCAAGCCGGGCAGCTTCAAGATGGCGGGCAGCCAGTCGAAGGACACCGACCAGACCCTGACCTCGCTGATCCAGGATTCGGTCGGCGCGAAGTGGATCTACATTCCCTTCCAGGGTGGCGGCCAGGCGGCGGTGCAGCTCGCCGGCGGCCATGTCGACTCCAACACCAACAATCCGAACGAGAACATCGGCCAGTGGAAGGCCGGGCAGGTCAAGCCGCTCTGCGTCTTCTCGCCGGCGCGCCTGGCCAAGAGCGACCCGGTCTTCGGCGGCAAGGGCTGGGGCGACATCCCGACCTGCAAGGAGGCCGGCCTGCCGATCGATTCCTTCCAGATGCCGCGTACCGTCTGGCTGCCGGCCGATATGCCGGCCGGTGCGGCCGCCTTCTATGAGGGCGTGCTCGAGAAGGTCAGCAAGACGCCGGAATGGGCCGAGTTCATCGCCCGCACGGCCCAGACCGGCCGCTTCATGAAGGGCAAGGAGTTCACCGATTTCATCGCCAAGGACGAGGCCGCCAACGCCAAGGTCTTCAAGGCCGAAGGCTGGGTGGTGAACTGACGACCGCAAGCGCGCCGTCATTCCGGCGGTAGCCGGAAGCCCGTTCCGATCAGCTTGCACCGCAAGCTGATCGGTAAAACGGTCTCTCATCTCAAGTTTAGAGCCGGATCCGATCAGATCGGTTCAATCTGATCGGATCCGGCTCTAGGGTCCGGCCTCTTGGCCGGGCCAAGGACAGGCTCCGCGGAGCGCCGGAATCCATCGTAGGCTTCGACGTTCTACGATGGATTTCGGGATGCCCCGCGGGCGTCCGGAATGACGTGCCGTGGGTAGGCCGGCTGCCGAAGACAGGAGCGTCCCGATGATCACCCGCTTTCAAGCCGAGGTCGCGACCGCGCTGGCGACGCTCGCCTTCGGGCTCGTCATCGTCCAGGGCGCACGCGAATTCGGCATCGGCTGGGATTCCTCGGGCCCGCAGCCGGGCGCCTTTCCGTTCTATGTCGGAATGCTGATCGCGCTCGCCAGCGCCGGCACGATCCTGGGCGCCGTCGGCCGCCGGATCGCCGGCAGCGCCGCCCTCGCCGAAAGCTTCCTCGACGGCGCCCGGGCGAAGCGCATCGCCGCCTTCTTCGTCCCGCTGATCGGCTTCGTCGCGCTCAGCGCCGGGCTCGGCATGTATGTGGCGATGGTGCTCTATCTCGTCTTCACCATGCGCTTCCAGGGCCGCTATGGCTGGCTGCCGACGCTGGCGGTCTCCCTCGGCACCGCCGTCTTCTTCTATGTCGCGCTGGAGAAGTTCTTCCAGTTGGGCCTGCTGAAAGGGCCCGTCGAGGCCTTTTTCGGGCTCTGAACCTTTACGAGCGGAGCGGTCTCGCCCATGGAAAACGTCGCCTCGCTGATGCATGGCTTCTCGGTCGCGCTCACCGCGCACCATATCGCGCTGATGATGGCGGGCGTCCTGCTCGGCATCCTGGTCGGCGTGCTGCCCGGCCTCGGCGCGCCCAACGGCGTCTCGCTGCTGCTGCCGCTGACCTTCTCGATGGATCCGGTCTCCGCGATCATCCTGCTGACCTCGCTCTACTGGGGCGCGCTGTTCGGCGGCTCGACCACCTCGATCCTGTTCAACATTCCCGGCGAACCCTCATCGGTAGCGACGACATTCGACGGCCATCCGATGGCCAAGCAGGGCAGGGCGGCCGAGGCGCTGTCCTTCGCCTTCCTCTCCGCCGGCTTCGGCGCCATGGCCGGCGTCATCCTGATCACCCTGCTCTCGGGCTGGGTCGCGCGCTTTGCGCTGAAGTTCTCATCGCCCGAGTATTTCGCCGTCTATTTCATGACCTTCGCCAGCTTCGTCGGGCTCAGCGGCTCCTCGCCGCTGAAGGCGATCGTCTCGATGGGCATCGGCTTCACGCTCGCCTCGATCGGCATGGATTCGGTCTCCGGCAACATCCGTCTGACCTATGATTTCGACGTGCTGCTGGCCGGCATCAGCTTCCTGATCGCGGTCATCGGCCTGTTCGGCATCGGCGAATTGCTGCTGACCATGGAGGAAGGGCTGCGCTTCGACGGCGTCGCCGCCAAGGTCCGCGTCGGCGACGTGCTCAAGACGGCGAGGCAGATGCCGCGCTACTGGCTGGCGCTGCTGCGCTCGAGCGCCATCGGCATCTGGATGGGCATCACCCCGGGCGGGCCGACCGCGGCCTCCTTCATGAGCTACGCCATGGCCAAGCGTTCATCGCGCGATCCGGACAAGTTCGGCAAGGGCGAGCCGGAGGGCGTCATCGCGCCGGAAACCGCCGATCATGCCGCCGGCTCGGCCGCCATGCTGCCGATGCTCGCGCTCGGCATCCCGGGCTCGGCGACCGCCGCGGTGATGATGGGCGGGCTGATGATCTGGGGCCTGAACCCCGGCCCGACCCTGTTCACCGAGCGGCCGGATTTCGTCTGGGGCCTGATCGCCTCGATGTATCTCGGCAATGTCGTCGCGGTCGTCGTCGTGCTGGCCACCGTGCCGCTCTTCGCCTCGATCCTGCGCATCCCGTTCTCGATCGTCGGGCCGGTGATCGTGGTCATCTGCTTCATCGGCGCCTACACGGTCGGCAGCAAGGAGTTCGACATCTGGCTGGCGCTCGCCTTCGGCATCGTCGGCTACGTCTTCAAGAAGCTCGACTACCCGATCGCGCCGCTGGTGCTCGCCATGGTCATCGGCGACAAGGCGGAGGACGCCTTCCGCCAGTCGATGATCTTCAGCCAAGGCTCGCTCTCGATCTTCTGGTCGAACCCGCTGGTCTCGACGCTGATGGCGATCGGCCTTGCGCTCCTGCTCTTCCCGCTGTTGGGTTCGGCCAGGCGCGGCGTCCGCAAGCTGACGACCGCCCGGGCGGCGAAGGCTTGATCCAGGCGCACTGCCGGATAGCTGCCTGCGAAGTTATGGTGCGCCCGTCCGAAACCGAGCCGAGGTGATCCGCCGATGACAGGCGCGAGGTTGCACGCGATCCGGGCCGACATCACGACGTTCGCCGTCGACGCTATCGTCAATGCGGCGAACAACGCGCTGGTGGGGGGAGGCGGCGTCGATGGCGCGATCCACCGTGCCGCAGGGCCCGAGCTCCTGCAGGAATGCCGCCAGCTCGGCGGCTGCCAGACCGGCTACGCCAAGCTGACCAGGGCCTACCGCCTGCCGGCTCGCTTCGTGATCCACACGGTCGGACCGATCTGGCAAGGCGGCGGGCAGAGGGAAGCGGAATTGCTGGCCTCCTGCTATCGCCGCTCGCTGGCGGTTGCCGCAGGGGCGGGGGTGGAGACGATCGCCTTTCCGAGCATCAGCACCGGTATCTACGGCTATCCGATCGCGGCCGCGGCGAAGATCGCGGTGGCGACGGTCGACAGCGCATCGCGCACCGGGGCCGGACCGCAGGAGATCATCTTCTGCTGCTTCTCGCCCGAGGATCTCGCCGTCTATCATGGCGAGCTCGCCGAACTGGGCCATCATCGGCCGCAGTGATTCCCGATATCTTCCAGCCCCGAACCGCTGAGAGCCTGGCCATGACCGAACCGTACAAGGGCATCCTGCCGATCGCGCCGACGATCTTCCGCGACAATGGCGACCTCGACATCGAGGGCAACAAGCGCGTCATGGACCTGATGGTCGACCAGGGCGTCGACGGCATCTGCATCCTGGCGAACTTCTCCGAGCAGTTCCTGCTCACCGACGAGGAGCGCCATCACCTGATGCGGCTGTCGATCGAGCAGGTGGCGGGGCGCGTTCCGGTGATCGTCACCACTTCGCATTTCTCGACCCGGATCGCGGCGCAGCGTGCCCGGGCCGCGGCCGATGCCGGCGCCAGGATGCTGATGATGATGCCGCCCTATCACGGTGCGCTGCTCAAGGCCGACGAGCAGGGCATGATCGAGCACTTCAAGATCGTCGCCGAAGCCTGCGGCATTCCGATCATCCTGCAGGACGCGCCGCTCTCGGGCGTGACGATGACCGTGCCCTTCATGGTCAGGCTGGCCAGGGAGGTCCCCCTCGTCAGCTATTTCAAGATCGAGGTACCGGGGGCGGCAGGCAAGCTGCGCGCTCTGATCGAGGCCGGCGGCGACGCCATCGCCGGCCCCTTCGACGGCGAGGAGGCGATCACGTTGATGGCCGATCTCGACGCCGGCGCCACCGGCACGATGACCAGCGCGATGATCCCCGATCTGATCAAGCCGATCCTGGCGGCGCACGCCGCCGGCGACCGCAAGCAGGCGGCGGCGATCTATCGCGAGCTTCTGCCGATCATCAACTACGAGAACCGGCAATGCGGCCTGCGCTCGGCCAAGGCGGTGATGAAGGAGGGAGGCGTCATCAGGTCGGAGGCGGTTCGCCACCCGCTGGCGCCGCTGCATCCGAAGACCCGCGAGGGCCTGATCGAGCTGGCGCGCGAGCTCGATCCGCTGGCGCTGCGCTGGGGCAAGTGAGCGGGGCCGCTGCCGTCATGCCCGGGCTTGACCCGGGCATCTCTTGGGCTTGGCTGCGGTCGCAAAAGCGCGCCGTTTCCTGCAAGAGCTTCCCGGGTCGGCCAAGAGCTTCCCGGGTCGGCACGGAGTTCGTCCTTGGGCCGACCGAAGGTCGGACCCGAGGGCTCCGCCCGGGAATGACGGCGCGCCTTACCCCTTCGTCCAGACCGCGAGCTCGTAGCCGTCCGGGTCGGTGAAGTGGAAACGCCGGCCGCCGGGGAAATCGAAGGCCGGCCGAACGATCCTGCCGCCGGCCGCCTCGATCGTCTTCTGCGTGGCGGCAAGGTCGTCGGCATAGAGCACGATGAGCGGCCCGCCCGGCTTCGGCGTGCCCTGCGTGGTGAAGCCGCCTTCGAGCCGGCCATCGGCGAAGGCGCAATATTCCGGGCCGTAATCGGTCATCTTCCAGCCGAAGGCGCTTTCGTAGAAGGCGCGTGCCTTGCCGATATCGGCGACGACGAATTCGACATAGTCGATGCGGCAGTCGTTTTCGGAACTGGCCATCGATGTTCTCCTCTTTGCCCCCGGCCGCACTCCTTACCGCAACGCCGGCCTGCGCATGGCGGCAGTGGTACCCGCTCCTGACGAATTCCCATTCGCCGACCGATGCTGTAGCCAAGGAAACTGACGAGGCCGCTGCGACAGGAATCCAGGACCATGGCGACGATGATGACTGAGAATCTTGCCGAGGCGCTGATCGGCGCCCGCCGCGGCCATGGCCTGCTCGACATCGAAACCCTGCCGGTACCGGCCGATGTCGATGCCGCGCTGGCGGTCCAGGCGCAGGTCAACCGGGCCATGGGCTATGCCGATGCCGGCTGGAAGGTCTCGATCGCCGAGGGCGGCCAGCCGATCGCCGGCCTGATGCCGGGGCCCTATCTCAGATCGGGCGACACGCATCGCTCCGCCCATGGTGCCGAGTTGCGCGTCGAGATCGAGCTCGCGGTGCGCCTCGGCCGCGACATGCCGCGCCGGCCCGGCCAGCCCTATACGCGCGCCGAGCTGATCGACCATTGCGATGCGGCCCTGGTCGGCATCGAGATCGTCGAGAGCCGCATCGCCGACTGGACCCATGTCGCCTTTCCGCTCTGGCTCGCCGATGCGCTGGGCCATGGCGCCTATCTGCTCGGGCCGGAGGTGCCGTTCAGCATCTTCGACGACATCCCGGCGCTGACCTGCACCGTCGAGCTCGATGGCGACCTGCTCTATGAGCGCCCGGCCGAGCACGCCAATGGCGACCCGCTGGTGACGGCGCTCGCCTGGGCCAACCGCCCGGCCGAGACGCCGCTCGGCGGGCTCAAGGCCGGCCAGATCATCACCACCGGCAGCCTCTGCGGCGGCGTGCTGGCGCCGTCGCTCGGGCCGGTGATCGCCAGGCTCGATCCCATTACCGCGATCTCTTTCGCGCTGGCCTGAGGGCGGTGCGCCGTCCGCCGGCGCCTCGGCCTTTCCGCGAGGGGTTGCGTCGCGGCGTAACGGCACGTTTACTTCCGGCGCGCGACGATTACGTCGCCGCCCCGCAGCGTTGAATTGTGGTCAACTGAGGGCGGGATCACAAAAAGAACTCATTTTTTGCATTTTAGTTGGGTTGCGTTGGAGGTTTGATGCGGTCATGGCGAAGGCGGGGGCTCGGTATTGCGGGCGGGAGCGCATGCGCTGTCGTGGCGATGCTTGCGGCCGAAACCACGCCGGCACGCGCCTTTGACCTGTCCTCGCTCGATGTCTTCGGTCTGTTCGGTTCCAAGGAGAAGCCGCCGCCCGTCGGGGCCGCGACGCTGCCTTACGAACTGCGTTTCGAACTGGGCGATGCTCCCGACGCCAGCGCCCTGACCCGCACCCTGCAGGACGCCTCGCTGCTCTATCGCCTGCGCCAGGATGCGCCGCCCGACGGCGAGACCCTGGCGCGCCGCGCCACCGCCGATATCGACCCGCTGCTCGACGCGCTCTGGGCGCGCGGCTATTTCAACGCCGATGTCACGATCGCGGTCGACGGCGTCGCCGTCCGCCGGGCCGGCGAGCCGCCTCCTGGTCTCGCCGCCGCCGCCGAACGCCATCGCAACCGCAGCCCGGCCCCGGTCGTGGTCACGGTCAACCCGGGGCCGGTCTTCGCCCTGCGCAAGGTCGACATCGTCCCCGGCGGCCGGCGCGATCCCACCGCGGTGATCGCCGACCCCGCCAAGGTCTCGGGGTTGAAGCCCGGCGATCCCGCGACCTCGGCCTCGCTGCGCGCGGCGCAGGCCGCACTGGTCGACTATTGGCGCGCCCGCTCGCGCCCGCTCGCCAAAGTCGTCGAGATCCGCCCGGTGGTCGACCATGCCGCCAAGATCATGGATGTCGCGCTGGTCGTCGATCCCGGTCCGGTCGCCGGGTTCGGCGAGTTCGGCATCGGCGAGACCGGCGACATCCCGGAGCCGGTGATCCGCTCCTTCATCTATCTCGAGCCGGGCGATCCCTATTCGCCCAAGGCGCTGGCCGATACGCGCAAGTCGATCGCGACGATCCCCGCGGTCGGCGCGGTGCGGATGCGCGAAGGCACCGCGCTCGACGCCCGCGGCAACCTGCCGGTCTTCGTCGAGGTCGCCGAGCGGCCGAAGCGGCTGATCGGCTTCTCCGCCCGCTATTCGACCATCGACGGGCCGGCGGTGAAGACCTATTGGGAGCACCGCAACCTGTTCGGCGGGGCCGAACGCCTGCGGCTCGAAGGAAGTATCTTCCTCGCGCCGCGCATCGACGGCACCAAGATCCAGCGCTTCGGCGACTTCCTGCCGTCGGATATCGGCGCGCGCTTCTCGGTCGGCTTCCTCAAGCCGGCGCTGGGCGGCAGCCGCAACGACCTTCTGATCGATCTCACGGGCACGCGCGAGCGAGTCGGCACCAACCGCTTCGGCGGCTACACCGCCCGCTACATCAACCTGACCGCGGGCCTGCGTCATCGCTTCAGCGACGTCTTCTCGATCCAGGCCGGGCTGGAGGCCGAGCGCGGCCAGACCAGCGACGTGCTCGGCCCGGTCGACTACACGCTGGTCGGCGTGCCGCTCTCGCTGCGCTACGATTCGACCGACAACCTGCTCGACCCGACGCGCGGCATCCGCCTGACCGCCTCGGTCGCGCCCTATGCCGCCTTTGGCGGTTCGGATGCACCCTTCGTCCAGGGCAAGGCCTCGCTTTCCGGCTATTATTCGCTCGACGAGGACGGGCGCTATGTCCTTGCCGGCCGCATCGGGCTCGGCTCGGTCTCCGGCGCCGATCTCGACGAGATCCCGGCGACTCGGCGCTTCTATGCCGGCGGCGGCGGCTCGGTGCGTGGCTATGCCTACCGCACGCTCTCGCCGCTCGGGCCGCTCAACCACCTCACCGGCGGGCGCAGCCTGTTCGAGGCCTCGGCCGAGGCGCGCATCAAGATCACCAACACCATCGGCATCGTGCCCTTCTTCGATGCCGGCATGGCTTTCGAATCGCAGATCCCGAACTTCAAGGAGCGGCTCCAGCTCGCCGCCGGCCTAGGCCTGCGCTATTATACGCCGATCGGGCCGATCCGCGTCGATGTCGCGGCTCCGCTCAACCCGCGCAAGGGCGACAAGCCGGTCGCGCTCTATATCAGCATCGGGCAGGCATTCTGATGGGCGCGCTCCGCTTCCCTCGGCTGCTGGCCGGCTTCGCCGCTCTCGCCATCGCAGCTGCCGTGCTTTTCACCGGCCTCGGCGGCCTCGCCCAGAACGCCGGCGAGCGCGGCGTGCTCGCCGATCTGATCTCGAAGGCGCTCTCGACCGATGGCAGCCAGGTCTCGATCGGCGCGGTCGACGGCGCGCTCTCCTCCGACGCGACGATCCGCGACATCGTCATCTCCGATCGCGACGGCCCCTGGCTCCGGCTCGACCGGGCGCGGCTGATCTGGACGCGCAGCGCGTTGCTGCTGCGCCGGCTCGAGGTCAACCGGCTCGAGATCGGCAAGCTCGAGATCCTGCGCAGGCCGTTGCCGAACCCGGCCGCCGCGGCGGCGCAGGCAAACGACGCACCGCTCCTGCCCGAACTGCCGCTCAAGGTGATCATCGAGGCCTTCCAACTCGGCGAGCTCGTGCTCGGCCCGACCGTCATCGGCGCACCGGCGCGGCTTTCGGCCACGGGCGCGGCCCGGCTCGGCCCGCCCAATGAGGGGCTCGACCTGCGCCTTGCCGGCCGCCGCCTCGACATGGCCGGCAGCCTCGACGTCAATGCCCGTTTCGTGCCGCAGACGACGCAGCTCCAGCTCGCGCTGAAGCTGGACGAGCCGCAGGGCGGCCTGCTCGCGACCATCGCCGATCTGCCGGATCGCCCGCCGGTCAAGCTCGACCTGACCGGCGACGGCCCGCTCGACCGCTTCAAGGCGAAGCTCGCCTTCAGCGCCGGCCCGACCATCGGTGCCGACGGCACCGCCGACCTCTCGCGCCGCGGCGCCGGGCGCCGGCTGCTGCTCGCCCTCGACTCGCGTGTCGCCGGCCTGATGCCGCCGCCGATCGCCCCGGTCTTCGCGGGCTCGACCCGGCTCGACGGCGCGGTCGGCTTCGCCGATGACGGCGCGATCGCGGTCGAGGAGCTGGCGCTGGTCTCGGCCCTGGCGCGGCTCGACGTGAAGGGGCTCTACGGCGCCGACAAGAACCTCGATTTCACGGTGACGGCGGCGGCGCGGCCCAATGCCAACGGGCGCACCGTCGCCTCCGGCGCCGAGATCGGCAAGCTCGCCTTCGATGCGAGGATCCAGGGTCCGGCCGCCGGCCCGCGCGTCGATGCGAAGCTGGAGGCCGAAAACGCCTCGGTCCCCGCCGGCCGGTTCGGCAAGCTTGGCCTGACCTTCACCGCGACGCCGAACGGCCCGCTCGGCAATCCGGCGACCCGCACCGTGCTGGTCTCCGACGGCGAGGCTTCGGGGATCGCGCTCGCCGATGAGGGGCTGGCGCGCTTCATCGGCGAGCGTGTGCGCTTCACTTTGCGCGGCGCGGCCAGCGAGGGCGGCGGCGGCGAGTTCGAGACGCTGAAGCTCGCCTTCGGCGGGGCGGAGCTCGACTATGTCGGCCAGCTCGGCCCGAAGCGCATCCTCGGCAAGGCCGAGGCGCGGCTGCCCGATCTTTCCCGCCTGAGCCGGCTCGCCGGCCGCGAGCTCAAGGGCGCGGCGACGCTCGCCGCCGCCATCGACGCCGAGCCGCACCGCAAGAGCTATGCAGTCAAGCTCGACGGCTCGGCCGAGGCGCTCGGCCTCGACCAGGAGGCGCTCGACCGGCTCCTCGCCGGCAAGCTGACGCTCGGCGGCGAGATCCGGGTACCCGGCAGCGGCGGGCTCGTCGTCAACGGCCTGCGCATCGCCGGCACGCATGTCACCGCCACCGCCGATGGCGCGCTCGGGGCGCAGGGCTCGGATCTGCGCGCCAACATCGCCATTCCCGACCTGCGCCGCGCCGATCCCAGGCTGTCGGGGCAGGGCGCTTTCGACGCCACCCTGTCCGGCCCGCTCGACAAGCTCGACGCGACGCTTCGCGCCGGGATCAGCAATGCGACGGCGCTCGGCCGGCCGGTGCCGCGCCTCGCCATCGACGCGACGCTGCGCGACCTGCAGGGCGCGCTGACCGGCGAGGCCAGGCTCTCGGGCGAGGTCGAAGGCAAGCCGGCCAATGGCACGCTGCGCTTCGCCAGGCGCGAGCCCGGCGGCTGGAGCCTGCCGCAGCTCGATATCGGCATCGGCTCGGTCGCGCTCAATGGCGCGCTCGACCTCGACGCCGCCAACCTCGCGGAGGGCAATCTCAAGCTCGTCGCCCGCAATCTCGACGATCTCTCGGCCCTGGCGCTGGCGAAGCTCGGAGGCCGCCTCGATGCCGATCTGCGCCTGGCGCGGCCGAATGGCGGCCAGAACATCGACCTGACGGCCAATGCCCAGCGGCTCTCCGCGCCGAACCTGACGATCGACAAGCTCGACGCGACGCTCGCCATCGTCGACGCCCTGCGCAAGCCGCTGATCGACGGCAACGTCCAGATCGACCGCGCGGTGATCGCCGGCGAACCGATCAGCGCGATCCGCCTGGTCTCGAAGGGCGCCGCGCAAGCCAGCGACATCAGCCTCGATGCGACCGCGCGGGGCTTTGCGCTCGCGGCGAAGGGCAGGCTCTCGGTCAGCGAGCCGCTGCGCTTCGATCTCGCCAGCTTCGAGGCGACGCGGAACGGGCGCAAGATCGCGCTGTCGCGGCCGGCGAGCTTCACGGCGATCGAGGGCGGCGTCGCCATCCGCGATCTCGCCATCGCCGTCGACGGCGGCCGAATCGCGCTCGACGGCGAGGCTGGGAGCCGGCTCGACCTGCGCTTCCAGGCGCAGAACGTGCCGCTCTCGGCGGCGAAGCTCGCGGTGCCCTCGCTCGACATCGCCGGCACGCTCGACGCCGAGGCGACCATCAAGGGAACCCCGGAAGCCCCGACCGGCCCCTGGCGGCTGAAGATCGCGCGGCTCGTCGCGCCGCAGACCCGCCAGGCCGGCCTGCCGCCGATCGAGATCGCCGGGCAGGGCGTCCTGAACGGCCGCCAGACCAGCGTCGATGCCAGCCTCAATGCCGGGCGCTTCGTCGCGCTGACGGTGAAGGGCACGGCGCCGCTCGGCGGCGCCGGCGCGCTCGACCTCGCCGTGCAGGGCCGTGTCGACGCGGCGCTCGCCAACACCCAGCTCGCCGCCGACGGCCGGCGCCTGACCGGGCAGGTCGCGATCGACATGCGGGCCGGCGGCACGTTGGCGGCGCCGCGGCTCTCGGGTGGCGCGACGCTCTCCGGCGGCAACTTCAGCGACGCACTCCAGGGCGTGAGGTTGACCGGGCTCGAGGCGCGCCTCGTCGCCAACGGCCCCGAGCTTTCGATCGAGCGCTTCTCTGCCCAGACGCCGGGCGGCGGCACGCTCTCGGCGCGCGGCAATGTCCGGCTCGATCCGGCGGCCGGGTTCCCGGGGACGATCCGCATCGAGGGCCAGCGCGCGCAGCTCGTCGCCAACGGCCTGGTCACGGCGGTGGCCGATCTCGCGCTCGACCTGTCCGGGCCGCTGACGCAGCGGCCGCGCGTCGCCGGGCGAATCGGCGTGGTCCGGATCGAGGTGACGGTACCGGACCGACTGCCCTCGAGCCTGCGGCCGGTGGACGGCATCCGCCACGTCAACGCCAAGGGCCAGGCGGCGGCGCGCCTCGAAGCCCAGCGCAAGGCGCGCGCCGCCGCCAGCCGCAAGGGCGCCCGTGCCCCGGCCTTCGATGTCGCGCTCGACATCACCGTCTCGGCACCGGGACGCGTCTTCATCCGCGGCCGCGGCATCGACGCCGAGCTCGGCGGCGAGCTGCGCGTCGGCGGCACTTCGGCGAATCCCGTGCTGAACGGCGGCTTCGATCTGCGTCGCGGCCGCCTGAGCGTGCTGAGCCAGCGCCTCGACTTCAGCCGCGGCCGCCTGACCTTCGCAGGGGGCATCGTGCCGGAGCTCGATTTCGTCGCCGAGACGCGCGCCGCCGAGGTCACCGCTCGCATCATCGTCAGCGGCCCGGCCTCGGCGCCGGAATTCGCCTTCACCTCCTCGCCCGAGCTGCCGCCCGACGAGGTGCTCTCGCGCCTGCTCTTCGCCCGCGCCTCGGGCTCGCTCTCGCCCTTCCAGGCGCTGCAGCTCGCCCAGACGGCGGCGCAGTTCTCCGGCGCCGGCGGCGATGACGTGTTCGAGAGGCTGCGGCGCCAGCTCGGCGTCGACAATCTCGACGTCCAGGTCGGCCCCGACGGACCGACGGTCGGCGTTTCGCGCGCGCTCTCCGACAATGTCACGCTCGGCGTGAAGGCCGGGACCAAGCCCGAGGACAGCGGCGTCTCGATCGGCATCGACGTGACGCGGCGGCTGAAGCTGCAGGCCGAAACCAATGCCGACGGCAGCGCCGCCGTCGGTGTCGGGGCCGAGTGGGAATACTGAGTCGGCGCCGCGGCGGGGAATCAGCGGACGGCCGACGCCGGAGATTCGCCCCGTCAGGCGGCTGGAGGCGGCGGCCGCGGAGGCTGTTGCGGGGGCGATCCGGGCCGCGCTGGTTAACAGCTCGCTAAGTTCCGCGCTCAAAGCGTGGCCGGCATGCAACACCGGGGGGCAAAGCGCCCGCCCCGCACCGGCCCGGCCGTGATGACGGTTGATCGCGAGGCGGGCATTCGTAATGGTGAGTTTGCGGCGGGACGTTCCCGGTCGCTGTTTTTCACCTTCACCTCTGAGTGGTTCAGGGATGCGGGTGAAAGACCGGGATAGGCGGGTTCGCCGGTTTGGTCTCCTGGGGCCGTCCGGATCGCGAATGCGCCGAAGCCCGAGGGTCTCGAAACTCTTTTGGAGGTTATCAAATGAAGCTCGTTAAGAGCCTCCTCCTCGGTTCTGCCGCCGGTATCGCCGCGGTTGCCGGGGCTCAGGCCGCCGACCTTCCCTCGCGGAAGGCCGCTCCGGTCGAATACGTCCGCGTCTGCTCCGCCTATGGCGCAGGCTTCTTCTACATCCCCGGCACCGACACCTGCCTCCGCGTTGGTGGCCGTGTCCGCGCTGAGTACGCCATCGGTTCGCGCTATGGCGATATCAACGATGCCTACGGCAGCCGCGCTCGTGGCCGTTTGAACGTCGACGCCCGCACCGCGACCGCTTTCGGCACGCTGCGCGCCTTCTTCCGCTACGAGCTGACCAACAGCACGGGCCTCTACAACGGCACGCTCGGCGGCAACCAGGGCATCGTCGTCCCCGGCAACGCTCGCACGACCGCTCCGTCGGTCTCGTCGTCGGCCAACGTCGACCTGGCCTTCATCCAGTTCGGCCCGATCACCGCTGGTCGCGCGCAGTCGTTCTTCGACTTCTATGCGAACGACTTCGGCTTCTCGACGCTGCGTACGGCTGATAGCCGTCTGAACCTGTTGGCCTACACCGCCACCTTCGGTTCGGGCTTCTCGGCCACCCTCTCGCTCGAAGATCGTGTCTCCGGCACGGGTTCGCGCGAAGCGGCTCTCATCAGCCCCGGTGCTCTCTCCAGCTATCTCGGCCAGGACTATCCGGACGTCGTCGCTTCGCTGCGCGTCGACCAGGGCTGGGGCTCGGCTCAGTTGTCGGGCGCTCTTACCCAGCGCGGCATCAACAACGCTGCTCTCGGCGTTGCCAATCGTGACGAGAACGGCTGGGCGATTCAGGGTGGCGTGAAGATCAACCTGCCGATGCTTGCGGCTGGTGACGTCCTGTTCCTGCAGGCTGCCTACGCCGACGGCGCTCTCGGCTATCTCGGCTGGAGCGGCAACTTCGGTTCGGGCCGCATCGCCTCCGCGACCACTCCGCTGGCGGTTGGTGACTTCGGCGTGAACGGCATCGGCGGCACGGACTCCTCGACCGGTTGGTCGATCGTTGCCGGTCTGCGTCACTTCTGGACCCCGACCCTGCGTTCGGAGCTCTATGGTTCGTACTCCGAGCTGAAGCTCGGCTACGTGCTCGCCAACCAGGCTAACGGTCTCGGCTTCGTCGCCGCGCCGCTGGATCCGAAGGAGCTCATCGTTGCTGGTAACCTGATCTGGTCGCCGGTTTCGGGTCTCGATATCGGTGTCGAAGTGCTCTACACCCGCACCGATCTGCGTCAGCCGGTTCTGGCCGCGAACAACGGCGGCACGCGCCTCGCGGTTGGCGCTGGCGGCTCGCTCGTCTCCGCCGACGACGCCTGGGCTGGTCGCTTCCGCATCCAGCGCGACTTCTGATCGATCTTCCGATCGTGACGATGGAAGCCCCGGGGAAACCCGGGGCTTCTTTTCGTTTTGGCCGGACGCGGCCGGATCCCGCGTTCCGTCGTCCGCTGCCGGTGGCCGGCAGGCGGCCGGATTTTTGCGCCCCGGCGGGTATTGGGCGATTTCAGTCGATCGAGGGGCGTGCTTGCTTGACTTGGCCAGGGGATAGGGCCTGATTCCGCAGGTGCCGGGAAACCAGAATCGGTTCGAATCGGTGGCAGGGGCGGAGATCGGGGCATGGCGCAGCAGGCCGGTTGGCTTTGGGGGCTCGTTCCGCTGGCGGTGCTGTGGGCTTCCGCCAATCTGATCCAGAGCGAGGCGGTCCGCCGCGATGTCGAGGGGCGGGCGCTTGCCGCCGGCGCCCTGGCCGAGACGGCCCCGGGCACGCGCGCCATCTCGGTCAAGGTCGACGGGCGCGACGTCTATCTCGACGGCGAGGCGACGAGCGCCGACGGTGCGGCCAAGGCGCTGGCGCAGCTGCGTTCCGAATTCGGTATCCGGCGCGTGCTCGGCGGCCTGACCCAGGTCGTCGCGCAGAAGCCGTATAGCTGGTCGGCCAGCCGCGACGCCGGCCGGGTGACGCTTGCCGGCCATGTGCCCGACGAGGCGACCGCGAAAGCCAATCTCGCCGCGGCCCGCGCCCTTGCGCCCGGGCTGCGGGTCGAGGATCAGCAGAAGATCGCCTTCGGCGCCCCCGCCGGCTTCGCGGCCTTGACCGGCGCGATGATGGGCGATCTCGGCCGGCTCTCGGCCGGCAAGGTCGCGCTCGACGACACGCGCTTCTGCGTCGAGGGCACGGCGGCCTCGCCGGAAGCCTATCTGGCGCTGCGCGCCGGAGCGGCCGCCGCAGCCCCGGCCGGCTTCGCGCGTGTCGACTGCACGCTCAATCCACCGACCGTCACGCCCTATGCCTGGAGCGCCGAGAAGAATGCGGCCGGCGCCGTGACGGTCTCCGGCTTCTATCCGTCGGAGGCGGCAAGGCAGGAGCTTGCCGCCTTGCTCGCCCGTGCCTTCCCGGCCCCGGGTGCCGTCACCGACCGGACGCTGCCGGCGCTCGGCGAGCCGCCGGCCTTCCTGGTGCGGGTCGGCCGCGCCGTTTCGGAGCTGGCGCGCCTGCGCAGCGGCAAGGTCGAGCTCGACGGCGCCAGCTATCGGATCAGCGGCCAGGGCCCCCAGGATTTCGCCGCCTGTGAAGCCTTGCGGCTCAACGTCGCCCAGGCGGACGGCCCCGATTCGGTCGCGCTGGCGGCGATCGCCTGCCCCCCGCCGCCGCCACCGCCCCCGGCGATGCCGCCCTTGCCGGAGGCTCCGCCACTCAATCTGACGATGGCGCCGCCCCAGGCGCCCACGCCCCCGCCGGCGCCCGCAGCGCCGCCCCAGGTGGCCACGCCCATGCCTGCAACGCCGGTCACGCCGGTCACCCCAGCGGTCGTGATCGTGCCGCCGAGCCTGCCGCAGCCGCTTCCGCCGCCGCGCCCGCTGCAATGGCGCGCCGAGAAGTCCGCCGCCGGCATCGTCCTGTCCGGCTTCGCGCCGGATGCCGCTGCCAGGGAGACGGCGGCGCAGTTGGCCCGAAAGGCGCTTGGCGGCGGCGAACTGACCGACAAGGTCGGCATCGAGGGCAATCTGCGCGGCGTGCCCGATTATGCCGCCGCGACAGAGTTCGCGCTCGGGCTGCTGGCCCGGCTCGAGCGGGGCAGCGTCAGCCTCGCCGGCAGCAATCTCGCGATTGCCGGCAGCGCCGCCGATCTGGCGGGCTGGACGGCACTTGAAGAGGCCCTGAAGGCGCGGCCCCTGCCGGCCGGGCTCGCCTTGGCCGGCATGCCGACGATCACGCTGAGCCGCTATGGCTTCTCGGCCGCGGTCGACAAGACCGGCGGCACGCTTTCGGGCTACCTGCCCGATGCCGGCTCGAAGCAGGCGATCGCCGCGCTGATCGAAGCCTCGCCGCTGCGTGGCAAGATCCGCGACGAGACGACGATCGTGCCGGCCGCTCCGACCGGGTTCGGCGTCGCCGCCCGCAGCGCCATCCAGGACCTGCTGCGGCTCGATCTCGGCTCGGTCGACCTCGTCGACCACAGCGTCAGCGTCCAGGGCCTGACCTGCCGCGAGCTGATCCGCAGCGAGATCGAGACCAATGCCGCGAGCGGGTTGCCGGAAGGCTTCACCGGCAAGGCCGAGGTCGGGATGCGCCAGACCGGCTGCGTCATCGACCCGCCCAGCACCTGCCAGAACGATCTCGATGCGCTGACGCAGCGCTATTATGTCATGTTCGGGCAAGGCACGGCGGTGGTGACGCTCGACCCCGTCACCGAGCGGGCCATGACCGAGGCCGCGGCCATCCTGAAGCATTGCCCGGCCTCGCGCGTCACCGTCGAGGGCCACGCCAATCTCGATGGCGAGCGCGCCGGCTTCAATAATCTCGACCTGTCGCGGCGGCGCGCCTTGCGCGTCCGCGAAGAACTCGTCGGGCGCGGGCTCGACCCCGACCAGCTCGAGATCAAGGGCTATGGCGTCGACCGGCCGCTCGTCGCCCATGGCGACCCGGACGCGAAGGTCAAGAACCGCCGCGTCCAGTTCACCGTCGCGAAATAGGGGCGCAAGCCATGCTGTATCTCGCGTTCCATTTCGTCTGGTTCCTGGTCGCCGCCTTCGCCATCGGCCTGGTTTTCGGCTGGCTGACCTGTCGTGGCGGCCTGCGCGGCCTTCTGTCGGGGCCCTCGCTCGTGGCGCTCCTGCTCTGGGCCGGCGCTGCGGCGCTGGTCTGGTTCCGCCTGCTCAACGACCAGCCCGCCTTGTGGGTCGAGACCGGCCTGCTCCATGTCGCGGCTTACGCCGCCGGCTGCCTGGTCGCCTGCCTGCTGAAGGGCTCCGCCGTGGCGGGGGCGGAGCCGGCGCTCGCCTTGCCGGCGCCGCGTCTGGCGCTGCCCGGCCCGGTTCCGGCCTCCGCGGCTTCCCCGGCGGGAGCGGCCACGGCCCTGGCGGACGACCCAGCGCCCATGCCCAGGCTCGACGGCGAGGATGAGATCCAGGGCAGGCGCCCGGCCGGTTTCGTCGCCGCCCATGGCGGGGTCGCCGACGACCTCAAGCTGGTCAAGGGTATCGGCAAGCAGAACGAGGGCCGGCTGCACGGGCTCGGCATCTGGCATTTTGCCCAGATCGCGGCTTGGACGCCCGAGAACGTCGAATGGGTCGGCGGCTATCTCGCCTTTCCGGGCCGGATCGAGCGCGAGGACTGGGTCGGCCAGGCGAAGTTGCTGGCGAGCGGCGCCGAGACCGAGTTTGCCAGGCGTGCCTGGGCCGGGCTGGTCGAATCCTCGCAGGATGACGGCTCGAAGGGCCAGGGCAACCTTGCCGCCGTCACGGAGGCGGCAGTCGAAGGCACCGCTCCGGTCGAAAGGGCCGGCAAGGCCGGGCGCGTGCCGAAGCCGGCTTGAGGCTGGAGCCCGTTCCCATCAGCCTGCACCGCAAGCTGATGGGTAAATCCGTCTCTAGGCCGCGCGCTTCTCCGCCCGGGCGATCAGCTTGCCGATGCGCCTCGTCATGTCGCGGCTGCCGAGCAGCGGGGCGTGGCCCTGGCCCGGCGCCGTGAAGATTTCGCAATGCGGGTGGCGCTGGCCCATCTCGGTCAGCGTCTGTTCGGCCAGCAGGTCGGAGTTTTCGCCGCGGATCGCCAGCACCGGGACGTTGTTGAGCGCGGCGAAATAGGGCCAGAGCACCGGCAGCGGCGCCTCGAGATCGAGCTCCTCCAGCGTCTTGAGCAGCCTCGGATCGTAATCGGGGGCGAGGGCGCCATTGCGCTGCGTCCAGGTGCGGCGCGCCATGATCTCCCATTCGGCGTCGCCGAAGAGCGGGAATTGCTGGTCCGAAAGCCGCTTCAGGATCTCGGCGCCCTCGGCGAAGCTGCGCGGCGTCGGCAGCTTGCCGACATAGCCGCGGATGCGCAGCAGGCCGCGTGCGTCGATCACCGGGCCGACATCGTTGAACACGACGCCCCGGATGACGCTGGGCCGCGCCACCGCCAGCGCCATGGTCAGGAGCCCGCCGCGCGAGGTCCCGACGAAAGCCGCCTCTTCGATGCCGGTGGCTGCGAGGACCTGCATGACATCGTCGAGCTCGACGCGGATGTCGTAATTGCGCCAGTCGCGGTCGTATTCCGAGCGGCCGCGGCCGCGATAATCGAGCGCCAGTACGCGCCGGGGCTGGGCCGGGTCGCCGGCCAGCGCCATTGCCAGCTCGTGGAAATCGGCGGCGGTGCGGGCGAGGCCGGGCAGGCAGACGACAGGCAAGGCGCGCGCCGCGAGCGGGCCATAGTCGCGCACATGCAGCTTCAGTCCGTCGCGGGCGCTGAGGAAGAGCGGGCGGAATCCGGTGTCGGCGTCCATGCTTGGTCCTGTGGCTTGGTCGACAAGGCTTTTCGCATGCCGTTGCCGCCCGAGCCAAGGCGCTTGCGTCATTGCGAGGAGCGAAGCGACGAAGCAATCCAGAACCGTCGCGCGAGCCCTCCTGGATTGCTTCGCTTCGCTCGCAAAGACGGCGGGAGGCCGCGCGCCGTCACTCCCGCCTGCCGCCGCGCTTCAGGTCGTAGTCGATCAGATAGGCGGTGCGCTGGTTCAGCCGCTGGCGGTAGACCTGCAGGTTCTCCATCACGCGCTGGACGTAGTTGCGCGTCTCGGTGAACGGGATGCGCTCGACCCAGTCGACGGCGTCGATCTCGGGCTGGCGCGGATCGCCATAGGCGGCGATCCATTTCTTCACATTGCCCGAGCCGGCATTATAGGCGGCGAAGGTCAGGACATAGGCGCCGCGCCAGTCGCCGAGCAGGTCGTTGAGATGGGCCGCTCCCATCTGTGCCGAATAGAGCGCGTCCGTGGTCAGCCGCTCGAGCTCGAAGGGCATGTTCGCCCGCTTTGCCGTCTCGCGCGCCGTCGCCGGCATCATCTGCATCAGGCCGCGCGCGCCGGCATGCGAGACGGCGGCCGGGTCGAAGGCGCTTTCCTGCCGGGCGATGGCGTGGACGATGGCGCGCTCCATCGGATCGCCCAGCACCGGGAATTCAGGGACGCCGAAGGTCGGGAAGGCGGCCTCGTCGAGCGGGAAGCCGCGCTGCAGCGCGGTCTTGCCGATGGCGAGCAGGGTCTTCACGTCGCGCCGTTCCCGGGCGATGTCGGCGATCGCCTCGAGCGAGCCGGCATCGTGCATGCGCTGCGCCAGATCGACCAGCATCGTCCCGGCAAGGTCGGACGCGTCGATGGCATAGAGCAGCCGCGCCGCCTTGAAGCCCGGCAGATGCGCGATCGGCGCCGCCATGGTGCGCCTGACCGGCAGCTCGGTCAGGCCGAGCTTCGCCCTGGCGAGCTGGCCGTAATAGGCGACCGAATGCTCGGCGGCACGGGTGTAATGCGCCTTGGCCTCGTCGGCCTTGCCTTGCTCCTCGCTGGCCCGGCCCTGCCAGTAGGCGGCGCGTGCCACCGAGATCGGCGTCTCGGCCAGCTTGGCGGCCTCGGCGAAATGGCGGCCTGCCCGCGCGGCGTCCTTCTCGAAGCGTAGCGCGATCCAGCCGGCATGCCATTCGGCGTCGATGCGCTCGGCCGCGTCCTCGGCGCCATGGCCGGCAACGATCGCATAGGCGCCCTTGGCGTCGCCCTCGTCGAGCAGCTTGCGCGCGATCAGCCGGCGCTCGGTCCACCAGCCATCGCCGTCGCCGAGCAGGGCCGGATCGCGCGGCACCTCGGCCAGGGCCTTCACCGCATCCGCGGTCTTGCCGGAGCGGCGGGCCTGTTGCGCCTGCAGGAAGGCGAAGGAGATGTCCTTCTTCATCGCCGCCGGCACGGCGTCGATCTGCTTTTGGGGAATCGGCCCCTTGGCCTTGGCGCTGGCGAGCCGGACCTTGGCCAGCGCGACATAGTCGGGCGAGACGCGCGCCGCATTGCGCAGCGCCGCCTCGCCATTGCCGGCGAAGAGGTAGCGCTCGGTGCGCAGGCGATGATCGGCGGTGGTGAGCTTCTCGCCGAAGCCGTCGAGCACGATCTTCTCGAGCCCGGCGCCGAGATGGTCCTTGAGCCAGGTCCGGCGGGCGAGCGCCAGCGCCTCTTCCTGGCGGCCCTCCGCGGCGAGCGCCCGGGCCAGCGCGACGCGCCCGGCCGGGCTGACCGGCTCGCGGCCATGGAAGAAGGCGCGCACGGTCTCGGTATTGCGCCGATCCGTGATCAGCGCCGCTTCGGCCCGCCGCCGGAAGGGCAGGGTGCCGGGATAGTTCGGGAAGGCGTCGAGGAAATCGGCGATGCGCTCGAAGCTGACGGCGCCGGCCCGGGTGCGGATCGCCACCCATTCCAGCAGGCCGCGCGCCGCCTGGTCGTCGATGCCGCGGGCGATGGCATCGCCTTCCGCCAACTGGTCCTTGCGGTAGGCCGCGACCGCTTTCCTGAGCGCGTCGAGATCGATGCGCTCCTGCGGCCGGGCGATCTCGGCCGGCGGCACGGGCGGAGCGGCCGGCTCGGCCGGCGGAGCGAGCGAAGCGGTCGTGCCGACATCGACGCTCGCCAGGCGTTCGCCCTGCATCGGGTGCGAGCCGTCAGGGCCGGCCGAGCAGGGCCCGGCAGTCACCAGAATGAGCGTCAGGCCAGCTCCGAAGAACCGTCGGCCCGGCGATAACACCATCAGGGATCCCCCCTAGCGCGCTTTCCGTTCGACCGGGACGGTAAAACGGAACGCGCGCAGCGCTATTTCAGGTGGAGCATGTTCCGATCGCAAAAGCGGTGTCCACTTTTGCCGACCATGCTCCGGCAAGCCGGATCGTAGCAGTGGTCCATGCTCCGAGATGGAGCTTTATGAAGTCCTAACCATGCCGCCACGATTTTTGATGGGTTGCCGGCTTTGCGGACTGCGGCTGAAAGGCTATGTCTGTCGCCCCTTTTCCGCGTAACTATGTCGTTTTCAGGACCGCCATGACCAAGCATGCGCCTTTCACCGGTTCGCTCACCGCGCTGGTGACGCCGTTCAAGGACGGCAAGATCGACGAGACGGGCCTGCGGGCGCTGGTCGAATGGCAGATCGAGAGCGGCAGCCATGGGCTCGTCCCGGTCGGCACCACCGGCGAGAGCCCGACGCTGAGCCATGCCGAGCATGGCCACGTCACCGAGATCGTCATCGCCCAGGCCAAGGGCCGGGTGCCGGTGATCGCCGGCGCCGGCTCGAACAACACCACCGAGGCGATCTCGCTGGCGAAGCACGCCGAGGAGGCCGGCGCCCAGGGCGTGCTGGTGGTGACGCCCTATTACAACAAGCCGACCCAGGAGGGCATGTACCAGCACTTCAAGGCGGTGAATGACGCGGTCGGCATCCCGATCATCATCTACAACATTCCGCCGCGCTCGGTGGTCGACATGTCGGTCGAGACGATGGCCCGGCTCTACGAGCTGAAGAACATCGCCGGCGTCAAGGACGCGACCGCCAACCTCGCCCGGGTCTCGCAGCAGCGCCATACGCTTGGGCCGGACTTCATCCAGCTCTCCGGCGAGGACATGACCGCGCTGGCCTATATGGCCGCTGGCGGCCATGGCTGCATCTCGGTCGTCGCCAATGTCGCGCCCAAGCTCTGTGCCGAGCTGATGGTCTGCGCCCTGAAGGGCGACTATGCCGGAGCGCTGAAGCTCCAGGACCGGCTCGTGCCCCTGCATGACGCGATCTTCAAGGAGCCGGGCCTCGCCGGTGCCAAGCACGGGCTGACGCTGCTCGGCCGCATCGCGGAGGAGGTGCGCCTGCCTTTGCTGCCGGTGACGGCGCCGACCGGGAAGGTCATTCGCGGCGCCATGGTTCACGCCGGCCTGCTGAATGCTTAAGTGAGGCAGTCGGCGCCCGCCACCTCGCGGCCGCCGGATGCCGGAGTTTCCTGAATGAGCAAGCCCGATCCTGAGCGCTACAAGCTTGCGGCCGACAACCGCAAGGCGCGCTACAGCTACGCCATCACCGAGACGCTGGAAGCCGGCATCGCCCTGCAGGGCACCGAGATCAAGTCCCTGCGCGGCGGCAGGGCGACGATCGGCGAGAGCTATGCCGGGCCGATGGGCAACGAGCTCTTCCTGTTCAACGCCCATATCCCGGAATATCTCGAGGCGAACCGCTTCAACCACGATGTCCGCCGGCCGCGGAAGCTGCTGCTGCACCGCCGCCAGATCAACAAGCTGATGGGCGCGATCCAGCGCGAGGGCTACACCGTCATCCCGCTCAAGGTCTATTTCAACGACAAGGGCCGGGCCAAGGTCGAGCTCGGCCTCGGCAAGGGCAAGAAGCTGCACGACAAGCGCGAGACCGAGAAGACCCGCGACTGGAACCGCGACAAGGCGCGGATCCTGAAGACCGGCGGGTGAGGCGTCTCATCTGCATGGAGCCTGCTGGCTTTTCTCGGAACCACGCCGTCATCCCGGGCATGTCCCGGGATCCATCGTAGGCCTCGGCGCTCTACGATGGATCCCGGAGCGGCGCGGCTTCGCCGCTTGTCCGGGATGACGGCGTGGTTCCGAGCAAAATCGGCACGCTCAGCTCTCACGTCTCCGTCGGCTCGTCGCCCTGGCGGATGCCGTAGCGCCGCTCCAGCCCGGGATGGGCGGGGGTGCCGTGGCCGCCGGGGGCTCGGACGCCGCGCTCGGCCGGGTCGCGCCCGACCTTCTGCATCAGGTTGCCGAGCTCGACGAACTCGTCGCATTGCCGGCGCAGATCGTCGGCGACCATCGCCGGGTTGGTGTTGATGGTCGAGACCACCGAGACCTTGACGCCCTTGCGCTGCACGGCCTCGACCAGCGGCCGGAAATCGCCATCGCCGGAGAACAGGTAGATATGGTCGAGATGCGGGGCGAGCTCGAGCATCTCGATCGCCAGCTCGATATCCATATTGCCCTTGACGCGCCGGCGCCCGGTCGCGTCGGTGAATTCCTTCGCCGCCTTGGTGATCACCCGGTAGCCGTTATAGTCGAGCCAGTCGACCAGCGGCCTGATCGAGGTGTACTCCTCGCTTTCGATCAGCGTCGTGAAGTAGAAGGCCCGGATCAGGTTGCCGCGGCCCTGGAATTCCTTGAGCAAACGGCGATAGTCCATGTCGAAGCCGAGCTGCTTTGACGTTGCATAGAGATTGGCGCCGTCGATGAAGAGCGCGATGCGTGGCTCGGCTGCCATGGCAATTAACTCCTGCTGAAATGCCGTTTAATAAAGAGAATCTGAAACAAAGACGGTCTAACAATGTCTATTGCCGGTCGAAAACCCGGCGCCGGCGCGAAAGTCTGTGGCGTCTCGCCGCAGCGCGGCAGGGGCGAAAGGTGCCGGCGTCGCCATGTCCTTGTGAAGACAGACCGTCATTCCGGCCGCAGTCCTCGGGTCCGACCTTCGGTCGGCCCAAGGATAAACTCCGCGAAGGGCCGGAATCCATCCTGGAGCTCCAGCGCCCTTCGATGGATCCCGGATCGGCGCCGCTGACGCGGCTTGTCCGGGATGACGGCGTGGCGCTACCGGAGCCTCAGCCCTTCGGGAAGTCCAGGCCCATCTCGCGATAGCGCTCGGGGTCGTCGCTCCAGTTCTCGCGCACCTTGACGAACAGGAAGAGGTGCACCTTCGCCTCGGCCGCTTCGGCGATCTCGACGCGCGCCTTCTGGCCGATCGCCTTGATCGTCTGGCCGCCTTCGCCGAGCACGATCTTGCGCTGGCTTTCGCGCTCGACATAGATCGTCTGCTCGATCCTGACCGAGCCGTCCGGCCGCTGCTGCCAGCTTTCCGTCTCGACGGTCGAGCGATAGGGCAATTCGTCGTGCAGGCGCTCGAAGATCTTCTCGCGCGTGATCTCGGCGGCGAGGAAGCGCAGCGGCGCATCCGAGATCTGGTCCTCCGGATAGAGCCAGGGACCGGGCTTCAGCCGCGTCTCCAGCCAGCCCAGGATGTCCTTGACGCCGTAGCCGGTCAGCGCCGCGATCATGAAGGTGGTCTCGAACTGTCCAAGTTCGTTGACCTGCGCGGTGATGGCGAGCAGCTTTTCCTTCGGGATCGTGTCGATCTTGTTGAGGATCAGGAATTTCGGCTGCTTCAGCTCGGCGAGCTTCTCGAGCAGGCGCGTATTCTCCTCATGGCCGAAACGCTCGACATCGATCAGCACGCCGATCAGGTCGGCGTCGCTGGCGCCGCCCCAGGCGCTCGTCACCATGGCGCGGTCGAGCCGGCGCTTCGGCGCGAAGATGCCGGGCGTGTCGACGAAGATGATCTGCGTCGGCCCGGAAAGCGCGATGCCGCGCACCTGGGTCCGCGTCGTCTGCACCTTGCGCGAGACGATCGAGACCTTGGCGCCGACGAACTGGTTCAGCAGCGTCGACTTGCCGGCATTGGGGGCGCCGATCAGCGCCACGAAGCCGCAGCGGGTCGGCAGTTGGGGCTCAGCCATGTTCGCCATCCGCATTCTCGTTCCACAGGCCCTGCCGGCGCAGGAGAACTTCGGCCGCCGCCTGCTCGGCGAGGCGCTTGGAGCGCCCTTCGGCCTCCGCTTCGACCAGGTTGCCGATGCGGACGACGATACGGAAGAGCGGCGCATGGTCCGGTCCGGAACGGGCTCGCTCGGCATAGGTCGGGGTCGGGTGGCCCTGGCCCTGCGCCCATTCCTGCAGCGCCGTCTTGGCGTCGCGCAAGGGGGTGACCGGCTTCAGCAGGCGCTGGCCGAAGCCGGCCTCGACCAGCTTGCGGGCCGCATCATAGCCGCCGTCGATGAAGACGGCGCCGATGATCGCCTCGCAGGCATCGGCCAGGATCGCCTTGTTCTTGCGGGCGCCGGCCAGGATCTCGCCCTCGCCGAGCCGCATATGGGCGCCGAGGTCCCAGGCCGCGGCGACCTCGGCGCAGGTCTCCTTGCGCACCAGATCGGCGAGGCGGCGCGACATGTCGCCTTCCTCGGCCAGCGGGAAGGCGGTGAACAGCATGTCGGCGATGGAGAGGCCCAGCACCCGGTCGCCGAGGAATTCGAGGCGCTGATAGCTGGCGAGCCGCCGCGGATCGGCGCTCATATGGGTCAGCGCCGTCTCCAGCAGGGAACGTTCGGCGAAGCGGTGGCCGAGCCTCGCCTCGAGCCGCGAGAGCTCCGGCAGCTTGCGGCCGGTTTCTCCAGGTTTCGTCACTTGCACCTGTCTGTCACTCGCGCCCGTCTGTCACTTGCACACGTCTGTCACTTGATCGTCGTGAACATGCGGTTCCAGCGCACCGTCCAGGGCCATTCCCAGAGGCGCCAGGCGGACGCGCCCTCGTCGATCGAGAAGAAGATGATCTCGGCCCGGCCGACGAAGTTCTCGAAGGGCACGAAGCCGACGCTGCGGTCGCGCGAATCGAGCGAGTTGTCGCGGTTGTCGCCCATCATGAAGAAGTGTCCGGCCGGCACCTGGAAGACGCTGGTGTTGTCGAAGGTGCCGGTGTCGCCCTCGCGCTCGATGATCTGGTGGCTGACGCCGTTGGGCAGCGTCTCGCGGTACTGGATCGCCGGCGTCGTGCGGCCCCAAGGATCGGTGGTGACGAAATCGCCGATGCGCTCGCGCTTCACCGGCTGGTTGTTGATGTGCAGCACGCCGTCGATCATCTGGATGCGGTCGCCGGGCAGGCCGATGACGCGCTTGATGTAGTCGGTCGAACTGTCGCTCGGCAGCTTGAACACGGCGATGTCGCCGCGCTTCGGCTCCGCCGCCCAGACACGGCCGTTGAACAGCGGCGGGCTGAACGGCACCGAGTGCTTGGAATAGCCATAGGTGTATTTCGAGACGAACAGATAGTCGCCGATCAGCAGCGTCGGGATCAGCGAGCCCGACGGGATGTTGAAGGGCTGGAACAGCAGGGTGCGGATCACCAGTGCGATCAGCAGCGCCTGGAGGACGACCTTGACGGTCTCCAGGAACCCACCTTCGTCCTTGGCCTTGTTCTTGATCTCGGCGTCGTTGGCCACACGGGGCTCCTGCTGGCTACCGTTCGAATGCGCGGTCTAGCCGAATGTCGGGCGGGGGACAACGCGCATCGCGTCACGGGCTCGTGCGCGGCGGAACCTCCGGAGGCGCATGGCTGGCCTGCCCAAACACGCAGGGAAAGTAAAGCGATCCGCGTTGACGGAACTGCCGCGCGGGAACAGCATCGGCAGGTGACCGCTTCTTTTGGGGGAATCACCATGAGCACCAAGAAATACGTCGCCGAACTCATCGGCACCTTCTGGCTCACCTTCGCCGGCTGCGGCAGCGCCGTCATCGCCGCCGGCTTCCCTGATGTCGGCATCGGCCTGCTCGGCGTCTCGCTCGCCTTCGGCCTGACGGTCGTGACCATGGCCTATGCCATCGGCCATATTTCGGGTTGCCATCTCAATCCGGCGGTCACGGTCGGCCTCGCCGCCGGGGGGCGCTTCCCGGCGAACCAGGTCGTCCCATATATCGTCGCCCAGGTCGTCGGCGCCGTCATCGCGGCGACGGTGCTGTATTTCATCGCCGTCGGCGCGCCGGGCTTCGATCTCGCCAAGGGTTTCGCCGCGAATGGCTATGGCGAGCATTCTCCCGGCAAGTACGGCCTCGCCTCGGCTTTCCTGGCCGAGGTCGTGATGACCATGATGTTCCTGTTCATCATCATGGGCGCGACCCATGGCAAGGCGCCGCACGGTTTCGCGCCGCTCGCCATCGGGCTCGGGCTCTGCCTGATCCACCTCGTCAGCATCCCGGTGACCAATACCTCGGTCAACCCGGCGCGCTCGACCGGGCCGGCGCTGTTCGTCGGCGGCTGGGCCGTGGCGCAGCTCTGGCTGTTCTGGCTCGCGCCCATCATCGGTGGCGTGCTCGGCGGCGTCGCCTATCGCTGGCTGAGCGAGGAACCGAAGGGCGAGGTCACCGGCGTCACGCCCGCGCCGGCCGAGTGAGGCGCCCCGGTCAGGCCGGCAGCGGCCTGGCCTCGATCACCACGAAGGCCTGGGCCAGCGGCGGATCGTCGGTCAGCGAGACATGCACGACCGCCTCGTGCCCTGGCGGCGTCATCGCCGCCAGCCGGGCCGCCGCGCCGCCGGTGAGCTTCAGCGTCGGCCGTCCGCCCGGCAGGTTGACGACTTCCATGTCGCGCCAGAATACGCCCGAGCCCATGCCGGTGCCGAGCGCCTTGGCGCAGGCCTCCTTCGCCGCGAAGCGGCGGGCATAGGAGGGCGCGCGCCCGGCTCGCCGATCCGACTTCGCCCGCTCGCCCTCGGTGAAGATACGCTGCGTGAAGCGTTCGCCGAAACGCGTCAGCGAATTTTCGATGCGGCGGATGTCGCAGAGGTCGGAGCCGATGCCGAGGATCATGCCGTCCGCTTTATCCGGCGGCGCGGCCCTCGTCCATCGCCCGGCGCATCCGGGCGATCGTAGCCTGGAAGCCGATGAAGATCGCCTCGCCGACCAGGAAATGGCCGATGTTGAATTCGACGAAGCCCGGCACGCCTGCCAGCCGCCGCGCGGTCTCGTAGTCGAGGCCATGGCCGGCATGGACCTCGAGCCCGCGCGCCGCGGCGAAAACCGCGCCCTGTGCCAGGCGGCGGAATTCGGCCTCGGCCTTTTCGGCGTGCCCATCCGCAACCGCATGGCACCAGGTGCCGGTGTGCAGCTCGACCACCGGGGCGCCGAGCTCGGCGGCCATCGCGATCGGCGCCTCGTCCGGTTCGATGAACAGCGAGACGCGGCAGCCGGCGGCCCGCAGCCGCGCGATCGACGGCGCCAGCGCCGCGGCCTGGCCGACGACGTCGAGCCCGCCCTCGGTGGTGCGCTCCTCGCGCTTCTCCGGCACCAGGCATGCGGCATGCGGCCTGAGCTTCTCCGCCAGCGCGAGCATCTCGGCGGTCGCCGCCAGCTCGAAGTTGAGCGGCTTGTCGAGTTCGGCGGCGAGGCGGGCCATGTCGGCGTCGCGGATATGACGGCGGTCCTCGCGCAGATGCGCGGTGATGCCGTCGGCCCCGGCGGCGATGGCGAGATGGGCGGCGCGCACCGGGTCGGGCAGGGCGCCGCCGCGGGCATTGCGCACGGTGGCGACATGATCGACGTTGACACCAAGGCGCAGGCGGTCGTTCGGCATCGTCATGGTCCCCTGGATCCTTCGAGGGCTCTACGCCTTCGCATCGGGCGGCTCAAGGCAACTGAATTGATCGGCCCCGTCAGCGTTCTTGATCGATCCGCCTCGCCGCCTGCCATGTATTCAGGGCCGGTCGCGCCAGCCGCGGCAGGATGGTTGTTAAGGTCTGGAGATTAAGCTCCGGTTGTCCAGAATCCGTAGAGTATCCCCATGCAACTCGCTGTCTCGGATCGCCAGTTCGAAGATGACGCCTCGCCCGATCGGCGCGACGGGAACCAGTCCGCCGATCGTTCGCTGGGCCGGGTGGTGTCCTGCTCGGGCGCACGCGCCAGCATCACCGCGACCGTTTCCGGACCGGCGCTCGCCAGCAACGATATCTGGGCCATCGGCCGCCTGATCTCGATCAACCTTGGTGCGCGCCGCATTGTCGGGCTGGTCTACGAGATGCGGGCGCTGAAACCGGTCTGGGACGAGGCCGGGCCGAACATCATCGCCATCGAGGTCGAGCTGCTGGGCGAGGTCGCCGACCTGCAAGATGGCACGAGCCGCTTCGAGAGCGGCATCTCCACCTATCCGCCGATCGGCGCGCTCGCCCATCGCATCCGCTCGCATGATCTCGCTGCGGTACACGATCTCGGCGAGCGCAACGGCGTCGCCATCGGCACGCTGACGCAGGACGCCGCGGTGCCGGCGACCGTCTGCATCGAGCGTCTGCTCTCGCGCCATTTCGCCGTGCTCGGCACCACCGGCGTCGGCAAGTCGAGCGCCGTCGCGCTGATCCTGCGCAAGGCCGTGGCGGAGAAGCCGAACCTGCGCGTGCTGATCCTCGATCCGCACAACGAATACGCCCACGCCTTTCCAGAGAACTCGGTGCGCATCGACGCCCAGACGCTCGACCTGCCGTTCTGGGCCTTCCGCTTCGACGAGTTCGCCGACATCGTCTTCCGCGGCCGCCCGCCGGTCGAGGACGAGGCCGAGATCCTGCGCGAGGTCATCGCCGTCGCGCGCAGCCGCTACCGCAGCACCGCCGCCCACGACATGGCCCGCGACCTCGGCAGCAGCGTCCTGAAACGCCCGCTCGATCTCGGCACGCGCCGCCCGGCGGAAATGGGCGGCGCCGCCGATCTGGCCGTGCCCTACCGCATCGCCGACGTCTTCGCGGCGATCGACGAGCTGGTCGGCCTGCATGAGCTGCGCTATCCGCGCGCCACGCTGCGTTCGCTGCGTGTGCGGCTGGAATCGCTGCATGCCGATCCGCGCTACGGCTTCCTCTTCGCCCATGCCAACACGATCGAGACGATCGCGCCGGTGATCGGCCAGATCTTCCGCGTGCCGCATCACGGCCGGCCGATCACGGTGTTCCAGCTCGCCGGCCTGCCTTCGGAGGTGGTCAATGCGGTGGCCTCCAGCCTGGCGCGGCTCGCCTTCGCCCTCGCCATGTCGAGCCAGGGCGGCTACGAGATCCTGCTGCTGTGCGAGGAAGCGCATCGCTATGTGCCGCAGGATCAGGCGCTGGGCTTCGCGCCGACGCGCCAAGCCATCGCCCGCATCGCCAAGGAGGGCCGCAAATACGGCGCCTATCTCGGCATCGTCACGCAGCGCCCCGGCGAGCTCGACCCGACCATCCTGTCGCAATGCTCGACGGTGTTCGCCATGCGCCTCGCCAACGAGGCCGACCAGCAGATCATTCGCGCGGCGATCGCCAGTGCTTCCGCCAGCACGATCGCCTTCCTCCCCTCGATCGGCAATCGCGAGGCCATCGCCTTCGGCGAGGCGGTGGCGACGACGATGCGGATGCGCTTCCTCGAGCAGCGGCCGGGCGAGCTGCCGGCGATGGCTGGCCACGAGCCCGGCGCGGCCCGCCGGCGGGAGCCCAGGCTGGAAGAGCTGGTCGCCCGCATGCGCGGGCTGTGACGGCCTGGCTTGGCCACCGTAACAGTCCGCCCGGCGCATGACGGGCACTCCGACGCGTCAGGCTACCGCTAGACTTGGCTTCGCAGCTTCGGCGAAGTCCCGTGCGAGTTTTCCAACCAGGTCATCGACGGCGGCTTCGGCTGCCGAGATCGACGCGCGCAGGCGCTCATCGGCGAATTCGTCGTACTCGATGGCGATCGAATGGGTCTGCGTCAGGCCCAGATAGCCCATCGGCACCGTCAGGCCGCGCTCGACCAGATTGACGGACTCGAGGCGACCGCCGGGGTCGTAACCGTAGTCGCCGCGCGAGGAGAGGATGACGAGGCGCTTGTCCGGCGGCAGCATCGGCCAATAGGGCTCGCCTGGCCTGCTGCGGTCGAAGCCGAAGGTGACGCCGACGCGCACGACATTGTCCACCCAGGCCTTGAGCTGGGCCGGAAGGCCGAAATTGTACATCGGGGCACCAATCACGATGAGGTCGGCGCGCAGAAGCTCGTCCACCAGGACGTCGCTCTCGGCGAGGTGCGCCCGTGCCGCCTCGTCTCGGCGCTCGGGGCGGGTGAAGGCGGCCGCGATCCATTCGCCGCTGACCGGCGAGGGCGGCTGCCGCCCGACATCGCGATAGGTCAGCGTGTCCTGCGGCCGCGCAGCCTGCCAGCGGTCAGCGAAGCGATGGGTCAGCCGGCGCGTATGTGATCCGCGAGTATCGACTCCGGATCGCCCGGGACGGGCGCTGGCATCGATGTGCAGGATGTGAAGGGGCGGCATGACGATCTCCATGAAATCAAATGGCTCATGCGAAGTTCTCGCTATCCGTCAGATAGGCCGCTATCCATTGAAGTGACAAAGGCGAATTCCTCAGCCGATGGATGAGACTGAATCACCTATGATGACTCCTCGAAAGCTTCCGCCGCTGGCTGCGCTGCGTGCGTTCGAGGCCGCAGCGCGGCATTTGAGTTTTCGGAAGGCCGCCGATGAATTGGCTGTCACTCCGACGGCGGTCAGCCATCAGTTGCGGCTGCTGGAGGAGACGCTTGGCCTGCCGCTGTTCCATCGGCATGTGCGACGCGTCTCGTTGACGCCGGCTGGCGCACAGCTCTATCCCGTGCTCAGGGATGGCTTCGACAATTTCGCGCGCGCCATCGCCGAACTCTCTCCTCGGCCCCGGCGCAGTGCGGTGACGATCAGCGCGACGACGCTCTTCACCGCTCGCCGCCTCATTCCGGCGCTGGGGCTCTTCCAGGCGCAGTGGCCGCAATTCGCGTTGCGGCTGCATGCATCGGACGACGCCGTCGATCTAGCGAGCGGCGCTGCCGACCTCGCGGTGCGTTACGGTGCTGGCCCGTTTTCGGGACTGGTATCCGAACCGCTGTGCCAGGAGCGTTTCGGCGTGGTCTGCAGCCCCTCGCTCGGCCTCCGCGATCCCATGGATCTGACTGCAGCGAGGCTGATCCACTCGGAGTGGCGGCGCCGGGATCTGCAGCCGGATTGGCGACGCTGGCAGGCCCTGGCCAGGGTCGCGGGACTGAACGTCGAAGCCGGCCTGCGCTTCACCGACGAAAGCCACGCCATCCAGGCGGCCGTGGCAGGGCAGGGGGTCGTCATCACGAGCCTGTTCCTGGTCGAGGACGAGCTTGCGCGCGGCGTGCTCGTGCACCCGTTCGGCCCGGTCATCGAAGGGCATCGCTATCATCTGGTCGCGACCGAGGAGAACATGGCCAGTGCGGATGTTCAGGCCGTCAGGCAATGGCTGAGGGAGGTGGTGTCGCCATGACAGGCACGTGGCAGCCTGGCGCACGAGCTGAACGTTCAAAACCTTGCATCTGCGCGCGTCAGCCTGTATGAGCGCCGTTCATCGTTCCCATCGCATCGACGACATCTGGAAGGAGCCCGCGGGATGGCTCGCGTTACCGTTGAGGATTGCATCGACAAGGTCGAGAACCGCTTCGAGCTCGTTCTGCTCGCGAGCCATCGCGCCCGCATGATCGCGTCCGGCTCCTCGATCCTGGTGTCGCGCGACAACGACAAGAACCCGGTCGTGGCCCTGCGCGAGATCGCCGACGAGAGGCTCACCCCCGAGGATCTCAAGGAAGACCTGATCCATTCGCTGCAGAAGCATGTCGAGGTCGACGAGCCGGAGTCCGATCCGGTGCCGCTGCTGACCTCGCAGTCGCATGTCGCCACCCCCGATTCCGAGGTCCAGTTCGACCGGATGAGCGAGGACGACCTGCTGCGCGGCCTCGACGGCCTGGTGCCGCCGACCGAGAGTGCCGACGACGAAGACTGAGCGCATGCCGCGGGCCGGCATCTGCGTGAGTGCGGAAAACCGTTGACGATGTTCGCTAAAGCCCGGCAACGCCGGGCTTTTTCATGCCCGCGCCGGATGGATACGCCTTGCCGCCCGGCGAGCCCTTGCCGATATTGGAAGACTTCAATGAAGACGAGCGGCGGAGCAGGGCCCGCATGGGCATGATGCGGCAATACGAGCTTGTCGACAGGGTCAAGCGCTATAATCCGAACACGGACGAGGAGCTGCTCAACCGCGCCTATGTCTATGCCATGCGCGCCCATGGCACGCAGAAGCGCGCCTCGGGCGATCCCTTCTTCGCCCACCCGCTCGAAGTGGCGGCGCTGCTGACCGATCTCAAGCTCGACGACGCCACCATTGTCGCCGCCGTCCTGCACGACACCGTCGAGGACACCGAGGCGACGCTGGAGGAGATCGAGAACCTCTTCGGCCCAGACATCCGCCGCCTCGTCGACGGGCTGACCAAGATCAAGAAGCTCGATCTCGTCTCGAAGAAGGCGGCCCAGGGCGAGAACTTCCGCAAGCTCCTGCTCGCCATCGTCGACGATATCCGGGTGCTGCTGGTCAAGCTCGCCGACCGGCTGCACAACATGCGCACCCTGCACTACATGGCGCCCGAGAAGCGCCTGCGCATCGCCGAGGAGACGGCCGAGATCTACGCGCCGCTCGCCGGCCGCATGGGCATGCAGGAGCTGCGCGAGGAGCTGGAGGAACTCGCCTTCCGGCATATCAAGCCGGAGGCGCACGAGACCATCACCAAGCGCCTGGAGGAGGTGACGCAGCGCGAGGGACGCGTCATCAGCGAGATCGAGAACGACCTCAAGGCCAAGCTCGCCGAGCGCGGCATCGAGGCCCAGGTCTTCGGCCGGCGCAAGCGGCCCTATTCGATCTGGAAGAAGATGGAGCGCAAATCGGTCTCCTTCGAGCAGCTTTCCGATATTTTCGGCTTCCGCGTCATCGTCGATGCGCCGGAGGATTGCTACCGCGTGCTCGGTATCGTCCACATGACCTGGCCGATGGTGCCTGGCCGCTACAAGGACTACATCTCGACGCCCAAGCAGAACGACTACCGCTCGCTCCACACCACCGTGGTCGGCCCCGGCCGCCAGCGCGTCGAACTGCAGATCCGTACCGACAGGATGGACCGCGTCGCCGAATTCGGCATCGCCGCCCATGCCCGCTACAAGGACGGAAGGACCACCGGCGTCATGGCCGGTGCCGACGAGAGCCGCGCCTATCAATGGCTGCGCCGCACCGTCGACCTGCTGGCCGAGGGCGACAATCCCGAGGAGTTCCTCGAGCACACCAAGCTCGAGCTGTTCCACGACCAGGTCTTCTGCTTCACGCCCAAGGGCCGGCTGATCGCGCTGCCGCGCGGCGCGACGCCGATCGATTTCGCCTATGCGGTCCATACCGATGTCGGCAATACCGCCGTAGGCGCCAGGATCAACGGCCGGATCGCGCCGCTGCTGACCGAGCTGCAGAATGGCGACGAGGTCGAGATCACCCGCGCCGAGGGCCAGGCCCCGCCGGCCGCCTGGGAATCGCTGGCGGTCACCGGCAAGGCCCGCGCGGCCATCCGCCGCGCCACTCGCGCCGCCGTGCGCCGGCAATATGCCGGGCTCGGCCGCCAGATCCTCGAACGCGCCTTCCAGCGCGCCGAGCGGCCGTTCTCCGACGAGAAGCTGAAGGCGGCGCTGAAGCGCCTCGCCCGCACTGCCGTCGACGACGTCTTCGCTGCCGTCGGCCGCGGCGAGATGTTCTCCGGCGACGTGGTCAAGGCGGTCTATCCCGATCTCGAGCCGGAGAAGCGCCTCGCTTTGGATGCCAAGGCGAAGGCGTCGGTCGGCAAGGGCTGGTTCGAGCTGCGCCAGGGCGGCGAGAACCTGAAGTTCAAGCTGCCGGGAGAGATGCCCGGCGCCGATGCGATTCCGATCCGCGGCCTCGGCGGCGACCTGCCGGTGCGCTTCGCGCCGGGCGGCGGCGCGGTGCCGGGCGACCGTATCGTCGGCATTCTGACGCCTGGCGAGGCGGTGACGATCTACCCGATCCAGTCGCCCTCGCTCGCCGCCTTCGACAACGAGCCGGAGCGCTGGCTCGACGTGCGCTGGGACCTCGACGAAAGCCGCCCGCAGCGCTTCCCGGCCCGGATCATGCTGAACTCGATCAACGAGCCCGGTTCGCTCGCCCAGATCACCACGACGATCGCCGAGCATGACGGCAATATCGACGCCGTCGCCATGGTCCGCCCGACGCCGGATTTCACCGACATCACCATCGACCTCACCGTCTGGGACCTGAAGCATCTTTCCGCCATCATCAGCGAGCTGCGCGAGAAGCGGGTGATCAGCCGGGTCGAGCGCGTGGTGGCGTGAGATGAGCGCGCAACGAAGCCGTCATGGTCGGCCTTGAGCCGACCATCTCTTTCAGGAGATTCTCGGGTCTGCGCTTCGCTTCGCCCGAGAATGACGCAAGTCGTCACCCAGCGCGAAACGCCGCCGCTAGCTCCCTGACGAAACCGCTGGCGCGGGGCGTCGAGACCTGGCTGCGCAGCACAACCTCGGAGGTGCCGAGCGCCGGCAGGCCCCATTCGGCCCCGACTTCGACCGCCCCCCTTGGCGCGATCCGCACCGCAAGCGGCGAGACGCCGAGCCCGCCTTCGACCGCCGCCAGCACCGCCGCCATGCCGCCGCCGATGAAGGCCTCGCGCCAGGCGACGCCGGCGCGTTCCAGCGCGTCGATGGCGTGGTGGCGCAGCCGGCATTCGGCGACCAGGCTAACCAGGGGCAGCGGCCCTTCCGGCCGCAGCAGGGACGGCGCCGCGAACCAGCCGAAGAGGTCGCGGCGCAGCACCTCGCCGGTGCGTCCCGGCCCGAGCCGGCGGATGATCGCGACATCGAGCTCGCCGCGCTCGAAGGCAGCCTCCAGCGCCGAGGAGGCCTCGATCCGCAGGCCGATGACCAGCGTCGGGTCGTGCCGGGCCAGCCGCGCCAGCAGGGCAGGGGCGTCGGCGCCGACCGCCTGCTCGCTGATGCCGATGGCGATGCGCTCGCAGGGCTGCCGGAAGGCAGCGAGCGCCCGTTCATGAGCCGCCATCAGCTCGCGCGCCGCCGGCAGGAAGCGCTCGCCTTCCGCGGTCAGCCGCACCAGCCGCGGATGCCGCTGCAGCAGGACCTGGCCGAGCCCGTCCTCCAGCCGCTTGATCCGCGTGCTGACCAGCGACTGCGCCGTGCCGAGCGCCTCGGCGGCGCGGGTGAAGCTGTTGAGCTCCGCCGCGCGCAGGAAGGCGGCGACGGCGTCGAGGTCCAGGGTGGCATTCATGATAGATCGTAAATCAGTATCATTGATATCATTATAGATACGGTTTTCAGATTGATTGGGCAAGCCTAGCTTCGACCTGTCCGCGGGGCCTTGAGCCTCGCCTTGTCCTTGGAGCCTCCCATGCCCCTGATCCGCATCTCGATGCGCCGCGGCCGCCCGGCCTCGCATCCCTCGGCAATCGTCGATGGCGTCTATCGCGCCCTGCGCGCGACCTTCGAGGTTCCCGAGAACGACCTCTTCGCCGTCGTCCACCAGCACGAGGCCGAGGAGTTCGTCTTCGATGCCAATTATTTTGGTTTCGAGCGCACGGGCGGACTGGTGATCATCCAGATCACCGTCGCCAACACTCGCGGCGTCACGCAGAAGAAGGCGCTCTATGCCGCGATCGCCGAGAATCTGCAGCGCGAGCCGGGGTTGAAGCCCGACGACATCTTCATCAGCCTGGTCGAGGTCAAGCGCGAGGACTGGTCGTTCGGGGGAGGGGTGGCGCAGTATGTGGCTTGAGGGCGGGCGAAAGGCGCGGGGAACCCTCTCCTGTAAGGAGAGGGCAGGGTGAGGTGTAGGCCGCCGGACCAGTTCCGCGAGCGCTCACCGCGCGGCGGGTTCAAGCTGACGATTCCACTCCGAACACCTCACCCCTGCCCCTCTCCTTACAGGAGAGGGGTTCCCCGCGCCATTGCTTCGGACGCTCTCTCTCGGAATCACTGGAAACTTCCCCGTCATTCGCCCTAACTCCTCCCCATGGAATGGAGCGACGAGGGCACGATCATCGGCGTCAGGCGTCATGGCGAGAGCGCCGTGATCCTGGAGGCGATGACGCGCCATCACGGCCGCCATCTCGGCCTCGTCCGCGGCGGCCGCTCGAGCAAGCTCCAGCCGGTGCTGCAGCCCGGCAATGCCGTTTCCCTGACCTGGCGGGCGCGGCTCGACGAGCATCTCGGCGAATACAAGGTCGAGCTGCTGACCTCGCATGCGGCAAGGCTGATCGCGAGGCCTGTCGCGCTCTATGGGCTGGCCAGCATCGCCGCCCTGCTGCGGCTGCTGCCCGAGCGCGATCCGCATCCGGCGCTGCATGAGGGGCTCGCCGTCCTGATCGAGCATCTCGACGAGATCGGCCTCGCGCCGGCGCTGATCGTGCGCTTCGAGCTCGCCATGCTGGGCGAACTGGGCTTCGGGCTCGATCTCGACAAATGTGCGCTGACCGGAGCGCGCGAGGAGCTGAGCCATGTCTCGCCGAAATCCGGCAAGGCGGTGAGCCGCAAGGCGGCGGAGCCCTATCTGCCGCGCCTGCTGACGCTGCCGCGCTTCCTCAGCGAAGGGCAGGGCGCGCGCCAGCCGCTGCCGGCCGACATCGCCGCGGGCTTTGCCCTGACCGGCCATTTCCTGCGCCGCTACCTCTACGAGCCGCGCGGCCTCGCCGAGCCGCCGGAGCGGGCCCGGCTGTTGGAGCTGGCGACGAGAATCCACTGATTTTCGCCGATATTGCGGCTCTGGCGCTTTGCAGTTGCCAGCGCGCGCCGGCATCTTCATAGCAAGTGATTCGCAGCCTCGGCCTCACCGGCGGAGCGATTGCAGATCGCGTCTCGAAGGATGCTTCAGCGCTGGCTGGAACATCCTTCGAGGCGCCGCTTCGCGGCTCCTCAGGATGAGGGCTGAGGGGCGAAAGAGTTTGGAAGGTCAGATAAGCATATGGGTAAACCCGTCGAGCCGCCGCCGGAGGAGGAATCCGAGCGCGTCGATCTGAAGACCGCGCTCGAGGAGCGCTATCTCGCCTATGCGCTCTCGACGATCATGCACCGCGCCCTGCCGGATGCGCGCGACGGGCTGAAGCCCGTCCATCGCCGCATCCTGCACGCCATGCGGCTGCTCCGGCTCGACCCCGGCCAGGTCCACAAGAAGTGCGCCCGCATCGTCGGCGACGTCATCGGCAAGTTCCATCCGCATGGCGACCAGTCGGTCTACGACGCGCTGGTGCGCCTCGCCCAGGACTTCGCCCAGCGCTACCCACTCGTCGACGGCCAGGGCAATTTCGGCAATATCGACGGCGATAACGCCGCCGCCTATCGCTATACCGAAGCGCGCATGACCGAGGTGGCGCGCCTCCTGCTCGACGGCATCGAGGAGGACGCGGTCGATTTCCGCGAGACCTATAACGGCGAGGACGAGGAGCCGGTCGTGCTGCCGGCCGCCTTCCCGAACCTGCTGGCCAACGGCTCGCAGGGCATCGCGGTCGGCATGGCGACCTCGATCCCGCCGCACAACGCCGCCGAGCTCTGCGACGCGGCGCTCTACCTGATCCAGCATCCGGAGACGACCTCCGAGCAGTTGATGACCTTCGTGCCGGGGCCGGATTTCCCGACCGGCGGCATCATCGTCGAGAGCCGTTCCTCGATGATCGAGACCTATCGCACCGGCCGCGGCGCCTTCCGCACCCGGGCGCGCTGGGTGAAGGAGGAGCTGGAGCGCGGGGCCTGGCAGGTGGTCGTCACCGAGATCCCCTACATGGTCTCGAAGGGCAGGCTGATCGAGAAGATCGCCGAGCTGCTGAACGAGCGGAAGCTGCCTCTGGTCGCAGATCTGCGCGACGAGTCGGCCGAGGACATCCGCGTCGTCATCGAGCCGCGCGCCCGCAATGTCGACGCCAACCTGATGATGGAATCGCTGTTCCGGCTCTCCGAGCTGGAAGCGCGGGTTCCGATGAACATGAACGTGCTGACCGGCGGGCTGGTGCCGCGCGTGCTCGGCCTCAACGAGGCCCTGCGCGCCTGGCTCGACCATCGCCGCGACGTGCTGCTGCGCCGCTCGCGCTTCCGCCTCGGCCAGATCGAGAAGCGCCTCGAGATCCTGCGCGGCCTGCTGATCGTCTATCTCGACCTCGATCGCGTCATCAAGATCATCCGCGAGGAGGACGAGCCCAAGATCGAGCTGATGCGCTTCTTCGATCTCACCGAGATCCAGGCCAACGCCATCCTCGACACCAGGCTGCGGGCGCTGCGCAAGCTCGAGGAAATGCAGCTCAAGACCGAGCTCGACGAACTGACCGAGGAGAAGGGCCAGATCGAGGGCCTGCTCGCCTCGGAAAGCACGCAGTGGAAGACCATCTCCTGGGACATCCGCGAGGTGAAGAAGCTGTTCGGGCCCGAGACCGCGATCGGCAAGCGCCGCACCAGCTTCGCCGACATGCCGGAGACCACCGAGATCGACCTGACCCAAGCCATGGTCGAGCGCGAGCCGGTGACGGTGGTGATCTCGAAGAAGGGCTGGATCCGGGCGCTGAAGGGCCATGTCCAGGACCTCTCGACCCTCTCCTTCAAGGGCGATGACGGCCTGCGCACTGCCTTCTTCACCGAGACCACGGCGAAGATCCTGGTGATGGCGACGAACGGCAAGGTGTTCACGCTGGAAGCCTCGAAGCTGCCCGGCGGGCGCGGCTTCGGCGATCCGATCCGCCTGATGATCGAGCTCGAGGAGAGCGCCGAGATCGTCGCCGCCTTCCCCTATCGCCCCGGGCTCAAGCTGCTGATGGCGACCACGGAGGGGCGCGGCTTCGTGGTCTCGACCGACGACATCGTCGCCAATACCCGCAAGGGCAGGCAGGTGCTGAATGTCGACCTGCCGGTCGAGGCCATGCTCGCTGTGCCGGCGGAGGGCGACCAGGTCGCGATCATCGGCCAGAACCGCAAGCTGCTCTGCTTCCCGCTCTCGGAAGTGGCCGAGATGAGCCGCGGCAAGGGTGTCAGGCTGCAGCGCTACAAGGATGGCGGCCTCTCGGACGCCAAGGTCTTCTCGCTGGCGGACGGCCTGACCTGGCTCGACAGCTCGGCCAGGACCTGGACGGTGCCACAGGCCGAACTGACCGACTGGCTCGGCCACCGCGCCGAATCCGGCCGGCTGCCGCCCAAGGGCTTCCCGAAGAACAACAAGTTCGGGGGGTGATTGAAGGCGCTACCCTGGAGTGGAAGGGCGCGGGGAACCCTCTCCGACTGATCTCGGGCCTGCCCGAGATCAGCACTTCAGGTGTCGAAGTCGGCAACAGCCGACTTCGATGGGGAGAGGGCAGGGTGAGGGGTAGGCCGTTTGACCAGTTCCGCGAGCGCTCACCGCGCGATCAGGTTCCGGCCAACGTTTGCAGTCCGAACACCTCACCCCTGCCCCTCTCCTTCCAGGAGAGGGGTTCTCTGCCGCGGTTCCCTTAGGAACTATGCTCCTTCAACGGCTTGCGCCAATCCGCTGAATCAATCCGTCAGCGGCTTGAATCAGCTTCTCAGCGGATGGCGGCGCCGACCACGCCGACCTCGAGTCCGAGCGTGATGTTGTTGGTCACCGCCCATTCGACGCCGGCGCGCGCTTCCGGCCTGACCGCGATGTCGGAGCGCGAGAAGGGCGTGTTGAAGGGCGAGGCGCCGAACCGCCAGGTCTCGTTGGCGGCGGCCATGCCGAGCTTGGTGTAGAGCAGCACATCCGGCGTCGCGAGCACGCCGGCCTTGATCTGGAAGGCGCCGGCGATGTCGCGGCTATAGCTCGTCTGGCCGAAGCCGGGATTGCTGTAGCCGCCGAAGCCCGGCGCATATTCCAGCGCGCCGACAATGCCGTAGACGAAGTCGCCCTCGCGCCACATCTTGCCGCCCTCCAGCCCGATGGTCGGCCCGGCCGAGCTGCCATAGCGCTTCGAGCTGGTGACCTGGAAGCCGGTCGAGATGCGGGCGTAGGAGCCTTCCCATTTGACGCCGCCCGGCGCCAGCGTCGGCTCCGACCAGGCGAAGGAGGGCAGGCTCGCAAAGCCCATGAAGGGCAAGAAGGCCTGCGCCTGGGCCGGAGGCCCGGCAAAGGCGAGGCCAGCCAGGCCGGCGATGACGGAAAGGCTTCTCACTCGGGCCGTGACGGCAGGCGCGCTCATGCTCATGATCTAGCAAATGCGGGCGCGATTGTCGCGCTTTTGTGGCGCGGCCGGCGGCGGCGTCAGCCGACCCTGGTCTTCAGGCGCAGGAAGCGCATCGTCCGGTCGGCCGTCGCGGCGTCGAGCCTGGCATAGTCGCGCAGATCGTCCTCGATCGCCTGCGCCGCGAAATAGAGCCGCCTTCCGCGCAGGCTGAGCACCGCCCGGAAGGTCTCCTTGTCGAGCTCGAGCGCCCGGGCAAGTACCGCGATGCCGCTGACCTCGCGCTGGAGCAGGACCCGCAGCGCCTGCTCGTTGCTGATCTCGGCGGCCGCGGCGATCACCTGGGCGAGGTGGAAGGCCCGGTCCTCGTCGGCCAGCATCGTCACCACTTCGGCGAGCGTGCGCACCTGGGCGCGCAGGTCGGAAAGCAGCAGCTTGACCTCGAGCCGCTGCTGCCGCGCCTGCTTGGCCAGGCTGGCATCGTCCTTGGCGCGCTCGCCCTGATCGGCGATCTGCTCGACGATGCGCAGCACCCGCTGGGCGCGCTGTGGCGAGAGGTCGCCCCGGCGCGCCAGCGCCTCGCCGACGACGGCGTCGTCGCCGCCGCGCTGCAGCAGCCGGTCGAAGCCGGTATCGGAGAACTGCGCGCCCTCATTGCCGCTGACGGTGCGCAGCACGGCGCTGTCGCCGCGCTCGACCAGGATGTCGGTGACGCTCTCGGACAGGCGGGCGCGCTCGGCGATCGCGGAAAGATGCGCCTGGGTCTGGCTGACGGCGATGGCGGCGAGATCGGTGTCGGTCAGCACCGGCGAGAGCTTCAGGACGAGCTTGGCGACTTCGGAATCGGTGTCGCTGGCGAGCGTGACCGCGACCTCGCGGGGCAGGCTCGGCGTCGCCGCGACATTGTCGGCATAGTGCTTGCGGTCCTCGCCGCCGAGATGCGGCAGGGTGTGCAGCGCGATCTCGCCGTAATGCGATTTGGAGGTGTCGCTCGGTTCGCCGTCGAGCAGGAACAGGTCGGTCACGGCATTGAGAAGCTGGCGCCGCGATTCCGAAGACATGTCCGCCGGCATGCGGGAGAGCGACTGCAACATGGGTGGTTCCCGCAGGATTCAGGCCGGAGAGCCGGGTCGGTAGCCGGCATCCTGTCACACGCCGTTTGATTTAGTCTTAAGGCGACAGCAGAAAATCCGATGTGTCGCCAGTCCAGGCTGCGCTGTTGCGGGGGCGGTCGCCAGGGCGATCGAACCGGGAAGGGCACCCCCGGGGGCGAGCGGAACTTCCGGCGCCCCGCGACGTTTGCTGATCGCCTGCCGCGTTGCCGCGACGGATTTCGCGGCGACGGATTTCACGGCCTGATCGGGACGTTTCGTGACGAGATTGCAGCAAGACGACGAATTTTCCTTTCGAGAAGAAGAGCGGCTCTTCCCCTCAGGCGGCGCCCCCTCACGGCGCTCGGTCCTGGCTGGCCTGGTCGCGGCGACGGCCCTTGCCGGCCCTCGGCAAGCCGAGGCTGCACCCGCGCCGGCCCCGAAGGCTCCGCCGGCGAAAGCCCCGCCGAACGGCGCCAATCAGGGCAATTTTGGCTATGAGGATGTGGTCGGCCAGGCGCGCCAGCTGGCCGAGCGTCCCTTCGACGCGAGCGTGCCTGCTGTTCCCGAGGCGCTGAAGGCGCTGACCTATGACACCTATCGCGAGATCCGGTTCCGCCGCGAAAAGGCCTTCTGGCAGGATGGCGGCTCGGATTTCCGCCTGCATCTGTTCCATCTCGGCTTCCTGCACGACCGGCCGGTGCAGATCCATGTGGTGACGGATGGCAACGCGATCCCGATTCCCTTCACCATGGCGCTGTTCGAGTATGGCAAGGCGCCGGTTCCGCAGACGCTTCCGGTTTCGCTCGGCTTTGCCGGCTTCGCGGTCACGACCACGCTGAACGATCTCAAGCGCCAGGACGAGCTGATCTCCTTTCTCGGCGCCAGCTATTTCCGCTTCCTCGGGCGCGGCCATCGCTATGGACTGTCGGCGCGGGCGCTCGCGCTCGATGTCGGTGGCGAGGCGGATGAGGAATTCCCGTTCTTCCGCTCGCTCTGGCTCGAGCGTCCGAAGCCGGAAAGTCTCGATCTCGTCGTCTATGGGCTGGTCGATTCGCCCTCGGTCAGCGGCGCGTTCCGCTTCGTCGTGACCCCCGGCCAGCAGACCAGCGTCGCCGTCACCGCGACCATCATGCCGCGCAAGCCGATCGCGCGGATCGGCATCGCGCCGCTGACCTCGATGTTCCTCGCCGGGGAAGGGGATCTCCGGCCGCGCACCGATTTCCGCCCGGAGATCCATGATTCCGACGGGCTGATGCTGCAGACCGGCGCCGGAGAATGGATCTGGCGCCCGATCCGCAATCCCAAGGCGCTCACCATCTCGTCCTTCCACGATCGCAACCCGCGCGGCTTCGGCCTGATCCAGCGCGATCGCGAATTCGGCCATTACCAGGACCTGGAGGCCCATTACCACGCCCGGCCGGGCTATTGGGTCGAGCCGGTCGGCGAATGGGGCGAAGGCCACGTCGATCTCATCGAGATCCCGACCCAGGGCGAGGAGTTCGACAACGTCGTCTGCTGCTGGACTCCGAAGACGCCCCTCGAGCCGGGGCGTCCGACGCAGATCGCCTACCGGATCACCACCGTCTCGACGACCGAGACGCTGCATGCGCTCGGCCAGGTCCAGAGCAGCTTTGCCGGAGACGAGGTCGCCGACGGCGAGACCGGACGCGTGAAGCGGCGCTTCATCGTCGATTTCAACGCCGGCGATCTCGAATATCATCTCTCCGACCCCAAGCGCGTTTCGGTCGCCGCTTCGGTATCGGCCGGCTCGGTCGCCGGCACGATCGTCGATGCCAATGTCGCCGCGAAGGGCTTCCGCGCCATCGTCGACGTCGCGCTGCAGCCCGGCGAAAGCACCGATCTGCGGATCTTCCTGCGCACCGCGAAGCGCACGCTGACGGAAACCTGGACGACTTCCTGGGCTGCGCCTGCGCCCGCCGCGCCGCCCCCGGCCGCCGGAGCGACGCCTGCCGCGCCGCGCAGCGACTAAGGCCCGGGCCGGGCCGCTGCCAGCAGGCAGCACCCGAGAGCGCGCCTCACGGTACCGTAAGGAACACCGGCGGCCCGCCGAGCGGAACGCCCCACTCAACCTCCCGCCGCGAACGGCGGGAGGGCTTGCCGTCAGGCCGGCAGGCAGGCCGGGCCGAGCGGCTCGAAGCTCTTATAGGTCAGGATGAATTCCTGGTGGCCGAGCTCCTCCGACTTGGTGCGCGCGCCCTGGGCCAGAGAGACGACGAGGTCGCGGATCTCGGTGCCGACCTCGTCGAGGCCGGCCTTGCCCTCGAGAATCCGGCCGGCATCGACGTCCATGTCGTCGCTCATCCGGCGGTAGGTTTCCGGATTGGCGCAGATCTTCACCACCGGCGAGATCGCCGAGCCGACGACCGAGCCGCGCCCGGTGACGAACAACACGCAATGCGCGCCGCAGGCGATCAGCTCGGCGATCTCGGCATTGTCGTTGATGTTGGGGAAGCCGAAGCGGACCTCGCCGTCCGGCACCACGTCGAGCAGATAGAGCCCGCCCTTCGGCGGCACGTCGCCGGGCTTGATCAGGCCGGAGATCGGTGATGCGCCCGACTTGGCATAGGCGCCCATCGACTTCTCCTCGATGGTCGAGAGCCCGCCCTCGGCATTGCCGGCGGCGAAGGAGCCGTAGCCCAGCGTCGCGTAGTAGCGCGCCGCCTTGGCGACCGATTTCTCCAGCTCCGCCCCGAGTTCGGGCGTGATCGCGCGTGCCGCCATGATGTGCTCGCAGCCGATCAGCTCGCCGGTCTCCTCGAAGATGCAAGATGCGCCCTCGGCGATGAGCTGGTCGAAGGCGCGCCCGGCCGCCGGATTGCCGGTGATGCCGGAGGTGCCGTCCGAGCCGCCGCAGACCGTGCCGATCACCAGCTCGCTCACCGCCATGGCAACGGTTTCCGCCTCGTCGAGCGCGGCACGCTGTTCCTCGACCCAGGCGCGGCCTTCCTTGATCGAGGCGCGGGTGCCGCCGGTGCCCTGGATGACGATGGTCTTCACCGGCCGGCCGGTCGCGCGCACGACCCGCTCCAGCGCGTATTTGTTGAAGCTCTCGCAGCCGAGCGAGACCAGCAGCACCGCCCCGACATTGGGATGGGTGCAGAGCTGCTCCATCATCCGCTCGGCGTAAGGGTTCGGATAGCAGCCCGGGAAGCCGATGGCGTGGACTTCGTTCTCGCGCCAGGGCAGCGCGATCTCGCGGGCGACATGGTGGGCGCACTCGACGAGATAGGCGACGGCGACGACATTGCGGATGCCCTTGCGGCCGTCGCTGCGCAGATAGCCCCTGAGCTCAGTCATTGGGTTGCTCCCGCCTTGCGCTCGTCCTCGAGATGGTAGGTCGGCGTGTAGTCGCTCTTCATGTTCTGGACATGGACGTGCTGGCCGGCGGCGATGGCGATGGTCGCGACGCCGATCGGCGCGCCGTATTTCAGGATCTTTTCGCCGGGCGCGATCGCCCGGCGGGCAACCTTGTGCGCCAGCGGCACGTCGCGGTCGAGGATCGCCGCGCCCGAACCCGTCTCGACCGCCTCGCCGGCCGGCAGGCGGGTGCGCGCGACGAAGACGTTGTCCCGGGGGTCGAGCAGGATCAGGCGCGGGTCATGGGACATCAGAACTTGCCGAACTGCAGATAGGCCTGCTGCGGGTCGGTTCCGGCGAGAATCGCGGTGCGGACCTTGTTCTCCGCCGAGATCGCGGTCTCGGCCTTGGTCACCACTTCCTCGATGATCTCGGCGGGGATGCGCACCACGCCGTCGCGGTCACCGAGGATGTAGTCGCCCGGCCGAATCCAGACATCGCCGATCTTGATCGGCTCGTCGACCGCCTTGGGCAGCCAGAAGCCGACGATGTCGCGCGGCGTATAGGCCTTGAAGAAGGCCTGGAAGCCCATCTCGATCATGAATTCGGTGTCGCGCGAGAGCCCGTCGATGACGCAGCCGCGCACGCCCTTGTTCTTCAGCGTCTCGGCCGAGAGCTCGCCCATCAGCGCGCATTCTTCGGTATTGGGCTGGCTGACCCAGACATAGCCGGGCTTGGCGCGCGAGAGCAGACCGGTCCAGGCGAGCAGCGTCTCATGCGCGTCGAACTCTCCGGTCTTGCCCTCGATCGTGAAGGCCGGGCCGGCGAGCTTGGTGCCGGGCAGGAGCGGACGCAGCTCCGGGGGCAGGGTGAAATCCTTGAGCCCCATTTCCCGCAGCACGTCATGGATGATGCCGGTGTAGCAGCGCTCGAGGCGCTCGGTCAGCTGGTCGGCCATGTTTCCTCCGTGGTGGCCGCCAGGGAGAGCGGCGGCCTTCCCAGCCACCTTGGCCCGCGGCTCCTGCTCTCGACAAGTGCCAGTTCTGCAGGCCAGCCGTGCATATGAAACGATTTAGATTGCGATTTTCGTCATGCTCGGGCTTGGCCCGAGCATCTCAGCCCGGATGAGGCTCAATCGGCGCCTTCTCGTCCGGAGATTCTCGGGTCTGCGCTTCGCTCCGCCCGAGAATGACGTGCGGAGCGTCAGTCGACGCGCTCCCAGCCCTGCGGCATCAGCCGCTCCTGCGGCAGGAAGCGGGCCTTGTAGGCCATCTTCGGCGAGCCATCGACCCAGTAGCCGAGATAGACGTAAGGCAGGCCGAGCTTGCGGGCGCGCTCGACATGGTCGAGCACCATGTAGGTGCCGAGCGAACGTATTTCGAGCGCCGGATCATAGACCGAATAGACCATGGAGAGCCCGTCGCTCAGCCGGTCGGTCAGCGCCAGCGCGTAGAGATCGCCCTGGCCGCGCCCGGTGAAGCCGCTGTCGGGCCCGCGCCGGCGGTATTCGACCAGGCTGGTCTCGACATGGGTGTCCTCGATCATCATGGCGAAGTCGAGCGCCGACATCGTCGCCATGCCGCCCTCGGGATGGCGCTCGTCGAGATAGGCGCGGAACAGCGAATAATGCTCGGAGCGCGGCTGCGGCGGCAGCGCCTCGCCGATCAGGTCGCAGTTGCGCGACATCACCTTGCGGAGGCTGCGCGAGGGCCGGAAATCGTCGACGACGATCCGCACCGAGATGCAGGCCCGGCAGGTTTCGCAGGCCGGGCGGTAGGCGATGCTCTGCGAGCGCCGGAATCCGCCCTGCGAGAGCACGTCGTTGAGGTCACGCGCCCGCCCGCCGACAAGGTGGGTGAACACCTTGCGTTCCTCGCGACCCGGCAGATAGGGGCAGGGCGTTGGCGAGGTCAGATAGAATTGCGGAGCATCCCGCAGGGGCCGCGTCACGTTCGAAGGGCTCCGTCAATCGCTCGCGGCGAGTGTAGCAGCCGCCGCGGCGGCAACAAGCTCCGGCTGGCTCAGGCGCGCACCACCACGAGCCCGGTCAGCAGATCATGGCCGAGCCGCCGGTCCTCGCGCACGATGCCGCAGAGAATGTCGAGGAACCAGAGGCCGACGGTGCCGGCCGCGACATAGAAGAACAGCGCATGCACGGCTGCGGCCAGCGCCTCCGGCCGGCCGCCCGAGGCGGTCTCGACCCGCAGGCCCGCCATGCGCATGCCGAGCGTCGCCTGCTTGCGCCCGCCGATCGTCAGCGCCGCATAGCCCAGCGCGACCGCGATCGTTGCCCCGCCCATCAGCAGCCAGGTCAGGCCGAAGGTGACGATGCCGAGGATGCCGAGCAGGACGAGAACGATCCAGGTCAGGAAGAACAGCACGACGACGTCGCCGATCCAGGCGAAGAGCCGCGAGCCGAGCACGCCGCGCGTGTCCTGCAGCCTGCGCTCCTCCGGCATCGGGGCCGCCGGCTGGCGATAGGAGGAGGGCTGGCTCATGGTGCGGTCGACCTTCGGGTTCGTGCGGACAGAATGCTCGGGCGAAATGGCGCCCGCATCGATAATGTTTGATCAGCCGCCCGGTTCCGCAAGTCCTCTCGGGTAGATGCGGCGCGGCGCGAAGCCCTCCTTGTGCAAGGCCTGCTCGATCGCCGCAGTGTGGTGCTCGTCGCGGGTCTCGACGGTGACGTCGAGCGTCACGCCCTTGGCCGGCACGTCGAGGAAGAGCCGGCCATGGCTGACCTCGAGGATGTTGGCGCCGAGCGCGCCGAGCAGGCTCGCGACCTTGCCGAGCAGGCCCGGCCGGTCGCTCGCGGTCAGGCGGAAGGCGGCGATGCGCTGCTCGCGCTCGAGCTCGCGCACCATGATCGCCGCGAGCAGGCGCGTGTCGATATTGCCGCCGCAGAGCACCAGCCCGACCTTGCGACCGCGATAGCGCTCCGGATCTTTCAGCATCGCCGCGAGCCCGGCCGCGCCGGCGCCTTCGGCCAGCGTATGCTGCAGGCAGGCATAGGCGTTGACGGCGCGCTCGATCAGGTCCTCGCCGACCAGGACGATGTCGGAGACCAGTTCCCTGATGATCGGCAGGGTCTGCACGCCGACAGTCTTGACGGCGATGCCCTCGGCCAGCGTCGCGCCGCCGATCGGCATCTGCGCGCCATGCAGGGCATTGTGGAAGGACGGATAGAGCGCCGCCTCGATGCCGATCAGCTCGATGCCGGGCTTCAACGCCTTGGCGGCTATGGCGTTGCCGGCCATCAGCCCGCCGCCGCCGATCGGGATCAGCAGCATGTCGAGATCGGGCGCCTCGCGCAGCATCTCGAGCGCGACCGTGCCCTGGCCGGCCATCACCGCGGCGTCGTCATAGGGGTGGACGAAGACGAACCCCTTCTCCTGCGCCAGGCTGCGCGCCTGCTGGGCCGCCTCGAAGAGCGTCTCGCCGAACAGCACGACCTCGGCGCCATGGGCGCGGGTGTTCTCGACCTTCACCAGCGGCGTCGGCTCCGGCATCACGATCGTCGCCGGAATGCCGAAGCGCCGGGCGTGGTAGGCGACGGCCTGGGCATGGTTGCCGGCCGACATCGCGATCACGCCGCGGCGCTTCTCGTCGTCGGAGAGGCTGAGCAGCTTGTTGACCGCGCCGCGCTCCTTGAACGAAGCCGTCGCCTGCATGTTCTCGTGCTTGACCAGAATCTCGGCGCCGGTGAGCGCGGAGAGGCGGGGCGCCGGCATCAGCGGCGTCTTCAGCACATGCCCCTCGATCGTGCGGGCGGCCGCCTCGATATCGGCGAAGCTGATAGCGAATTCGGTCTCTGCCAAGATATCCCCCGGAACGCCTTCAGACCTGGCGCGGCGACAGCGCGCCGTCGCCGAAGAAACCGCCGGGGCGCAGGATCAGCGTCACGGCGAGCAAGGTATAGACGGCGATGTCGCGCTGTTCGAGCGGCATGGAGGTTGACCAGAGCATTTCGAAGGTGGCGATGGCGAGCCCGCCGAGGCAGGCGCCCGGCACCGAGCCGATGCCGCCGAGCACCGCCGCGACCAGCGCCTTCAGGCCGATCGTGAACCCGCCGGCGAAGCCCATGCCGCCATAGATCACGGTGACGATCACGCCGGCCGCGCCGCAGGCGGCGCAGGCGATGATCAGGGCCCGATCATGCACGGCGCGGGCGTCGACCCCGAACAGGGCGGCGGTGCCGGCATCGTCCGCCACCGCCCGCCAGGCCCGGCCATAGGCCGAGCGGCGCAGATAGAGGATGAGCCCCAGCGCCGCAGCGAGCCCGCCTGCCGTCATGGCAAGCGCGACCGGCGTGGTGGTGACGGTGAAGCTCTCGGCCCGCGCCAGCGGCAGCGGCTCATTGAAGACCGGCGGCAGCCAGCGCAGTTCGACGCCCTGGGCGAGGCGCAGATATTCGGAGAGCGCGATGGCGAGGCCGATCGTCGCGATCAGCACCTGCTGGCCATTGGCCTTGTCGAGATGGCGCAGCACGAAACGGCCCATGGCGAAGCCGTGCAGGGCGCTGACCGCGATCGCGACCAGGAAGGCGACGGCGAGGCCGGAAACCGGCGTCGAGAGCGCAAGCGAGAAGGTGAGCGCGACGCCGACGACGGCCGCGGCCGCTCCCAGCGCCGAGAATTCGCCGAAGGTCAGGATGATGCGCCCGTTCAGCCCGTAAATCAGGGCATAGGCGCTGGCGAGCAGCGCGTAGATCGCGGCCGAGGGCAGGGCGGCGAGGCCCTGCTGCAGCAGATAGGCCGCGCCGGGCGTCAGTAGCGGCAGATGCGCCACCGAGGCCGCGCCAGGGTCGACCGGTGGCTCCGGCTTGTATTCGAGATAGAAGCGCCTGAGCAGCAGGAAGCTCGCTTCGGTCATCGGCTGCCCGTCCGAAGCGAGGCCGGCGAGCGCTCCGCGCTGCAGCGTCGTGCCCGCGCCGGCGAAGATGCAGTCGACGGTGCGGCGGCGCGGCTGCGCGTCCGGCCGCTCGACCCGGTAGACGATGCGCAGGATGCCGGGGCGCGGCCCCTGGCCGCTGCCCTCGATCACGATCGTGCTGCCCTCCGGGTTCAGCGCCGGGATAGCCAGCCGGCAGGCGCGGCGCTGGTCGGTGTCGAAGCGCTGCCCGCAGGAGGCGAGGGCGAGGCAGAGCAGAATCGACGTGAGCAGGGCGCGCATTGAAGCTGACGCTAGCGCGCTTCACGGCGGCGCGGAACATACCTCATGCAGAGCGTCATGCTCGGGCTCGACCCGAGCACCTCTTTCAGGAGATTCCCGGGTCTGCGCTGCGCTCCGCCCGAGAATGACGGCAGCTTTCAGCGCGCGGCCTTCAGCATCTTCGCGACGCGCGGGGCGAAATAGGTCAGCACCCCGTCAGCCCCGGCGCGCTTGAAGGCGAGCAGGCTCTCCAGCATGGCCTTGTCGCCGTCGAGCCAGCCATTATTGGCCGCCGCCATGATCATCGCGTACTCGCCCGAGACCTGGTAGGCGAAGGTCGGCACCGCAAAGGTGTCCTTCACCCTTGCGACGATGTCGAGATAGGGCAGGCCGGGCTTGATCATCACCATGTCGGCGCCCTCCTCGAGATCGAGCGCCACCTCGGCGATCGCCTCGTCGGAATTGGCCGGGTCCATCTGATAGGTGCGCTTGTCGCCGATCAGCGTGGCGTTGGTGCCGATCGCGTCGCGGAACGGGCCGTAATAGGCCGAGGCGTATTTGGCCGCATAGGCCATGATCTGCACGTCCTCGAAGCCGGCGCCGTCGAGCCCGGCGCGGATCGAAGCGACGCGCCCGTCCATCATGTCGGAGGGGGCGATGACGTCGGCGCCGGCCTCGGCCAGAGCGAGGGCCTGCTGCGTCAGGATCGCGACGCTGGCGTCGTTGAGCACCTTCTCGCCATCCATGACGCCGTCATGGCCGTGCGAGGTGTAGGGGTCGAGCGCGGCGTCGCAGATGATGCCGATCTCGGGCACCGCCGCCTTGATCGCCCGCACCGCCCGGCACATCAGGTTGCGGCTGTTCAGCGCCTCCGAGCCGGTCGGGTCGCGCAGTTCGCGCTCGACGAAGGGGAAGGGGGCGATCGCGGGGATGCCGAGCGCCGCCGCTTCCGCCGCCTGGCGCACCGCCTCGTCGATGTTGAGCCGGTCGACGCCCGGCATCCAGGCGACGGGTGAGCGCGCCTCGCGCGAATCGATCAGGAAGATCGGCCAGATCAGGTCGTCGGTGGTCAAAAGGTTCTCGCGCACCAGGCGGCGCGACCACTCGGCCTTGCGGTTGCGGCGCATGCGGCGGGTGAGGCCGAGCGAGGTCGCGGTGGTGGCCTCGGCCAGCCTTGCCTGCGGGGCGGGGAAGGGCCGCACAACCCGAGATGCCATGAACGCCTCCAACCTGCCGGGTGGCAGTCTCGCGCTGCTTTAGCACATCGGAACCGTTCCAAAACAGGTGCCGGCGTCGCATGCCGGCTCCGCCCTGGCCGGGGAGGCGGCTCGCGTTGACAAGCCCGGCCCCGCCTTCCAGAACCGCAGGCCCATCAGGATGACGGCCGGACATGACGCAGGACCAAGAGATCATCTGCGAGACCCGCGGCGCGGCGGGCTGCGTCAGGCTCAACCGGCCGAAGGCGCTGAACGCGCTCAGCCACGGCATGGTGCGCGAGCTGGCGCGCGCGCTCGACGCCTGGGAGCGCGACCCGGCCGTGACCCGAATCGTGCTGACGGCGGCCGGCGAGAAGGCCTTCTGCGCCGGCGGCGACATCCGCGCCTTGCATGATCTCGGCAAGGCTGGGCGCCAGGACGAGATGCTCGCCTTCTGGCGCGAGGAATACATCCTCAACGCCCGCATCCAGGCATACCCGAAGCCCTATGTCGCGCTGATCGACGGCATCGTCATGGGCGGCGGCGTCGGCATCTCGCTGCATGGCCGCTATCGCGTCGCCGGCGAGCGCTACCTCTTCGCCATGCCGGAAGTCGGCATCGGCTTCTTCCCCGATGTCGGGGCGACCTATGCGCTGCCGCGCCTGCCGGATGCCGCCGGCGTCTACCTCGCCTTGACCGGGGCGCGCGTAGGCCAGGCCGACGCGCTGGCGCTCGGCCTCGCCAGCCATGCCGTCGCTTCCGCCCGCATGGCCGAGCTTGCCGAGGCGCTGACCGGCAATGAGCCGGTCGACGCGACCCTTGCCGCCTTCGCCCAGCCGCCCGGCCCCTGCAGGCTCGCGGCCGACCGCCAGGCCATCGCCGCGGCCTTCGGCGCGCCGACGCTTGCCGGCATCCTGTCGCAGCTCGAGGCCGGCGCCGCCGCCGGCGAGGCCTTCGCCACGAAGGCGTTGGCCACGCTCCGGGCGAAATCACCGACCAGCGTCGCCATCGCCTTCGAGCAGATGGCCCGCGGGGCGCGGCTCGATTTCGCCGAAGCGATGGCCCTGGAGTTCCGCATCGTCTCGCGCGTCGCCCATGGCCATGATTTCTACGAGGGCGTGCGCGCCGTGGTGATCGACAAGGACCAGGCGCCGATCTGGCAGCCGGCGAGCATCGAGGCGCTCGATCCGGCGGCGATCGAAGCCCATTTCGCCCCGCTGGGGGCGACCGAACTCAGATTGGGCCGCTAGCATGGCGCTGACGCGCGAGAGCGAGGCCCTGCGCAGCCAGCCCGGCGGCGCGCCCGGCGAGGGCAAACGCAGCCGTCTCCGCTGGCGGACGATGCTGGTCTGGCTGCTGCGCCTGCTCTCCGTGGCCTGGATCGCCAAGGGCTTGCTGCAATGGGCCGTCATCCTCGGCCTGGGGCCTGATACCGGGCCGCTCTTCGAGACGCGTCCGCTGACCTTCCAGGCGATCACCGTCTATTTCGCGGTGTTCGATCTCGTCGCCGGGGTCGGCCTCTGGCTGACCTCGACCTGGGGCGGCGTGCTCTGGCTGCTGGCGGCGATGAGCCATTTGCTGCTCGGCTTCTTCTTCCCGCGCTGGCTGCCGCTGTCGCCGGTCCTGATCGGCAGCTATGTCATGCTGATGATGGCCTATTTCGTCGCGACCTGGGCGGCCGAGAACCAGGAATCCTGAGGCCCTCTCGGCCGCTCGAATGTGGCGGGCCAAGGTAAGAAACGCTTTAGCTTAAGGGATTTGCGGTTCATTTCGCATTCACCCAAATGGGTAAATCTCCGATTCATCCTGATATTTAAACTCGTTTTCATCCGCCCTCCCTATGGTATCTCTCAGAAGCGGACCGGGAGACAAATCCTGGCCGATATCCAACAGGCGGGATATACCATGAAAAGCAACGTAAAGACTGCGGCGCCGGCCGTGTCTGAGGAAGTTCAACTCAAGGTGAAGCCGCTTTACCTTGAGTCCCTCACCTTGGTCGAGCGGCTGCATCGGCGTCTGCTCGATGTCATCAAGGACGAATTCGAGCGCCGCAGCCGCGACGATGTCAACAGCGTCCAGGCCCTGCTGCTCTACAATATCGGCGACGCCGAGCTCAGCGCCAGCGAGCTGCGCACCCGCGGCTACTATCTCGGCTCGAACGTCTCCTACAACGTCAAGAAGCTGGTCGAGCTCGGTTTCCTGCATCATGCCCGTTCGCGGATCGACCGTCGTTCGGTGCGCATCAGCCTGACCGAGAAGGGCAGGGAAGTGCACAATCTGGTCAAGGGCGTGTACGACAAGCATGTCCGCACGGTCGAGCAGATCGGCGGCATCGCGGCCGACGATTTCGAGCGCATGAACAACGCCCTGTTGCGCCTCGAGCGCTTCTGGACCGACCAGATCCGCTACAAGCTCTGAGGCGCGCCCGCCCCGGCCGCCCGGAGCGATCCAGTCCGCAGAGACCCCGGCCGCGAGGCCGGGGCGCGCTGCCCGCCGCTCGCTGCGCTGCGGCCTGGCGACGCAGGAAACCGATCAAACCCGCGTGAGCGCATTACCCCGCGCCCGGCTTCCGCCCCAAAAATGCCGCTCTCATCATACGGTATTAACTGTGGTAGGGGATCGTCTCCAGCGACCGGCCGCGGCTTTGCCCGCGCCGACGGGGCCGACAGAGTCCCGCTTTGTGTGACGTGCGAAGTCCAAGGGGTACGATCGATGCCGAATATCAGCCTGACGCGTCGCGAGACGGTGCTGGCCCTGTTGTCGGGCGCTGCCGCCAGCGCGAGCCTGCCCGCTTTTGCCCGGCAGGCCGAATGGCGCCAGAGCTATGATGCCGGTGCCCGGAATGTGGTGCTGCGCTCCTCGACACCGATGCTCTCTCCGGCGGCGCTGGCCGCGACCGAGCAGGCGATCGCGAGCTATCGCGATCTCGCCGCGCGCGGCGGCTGGCCAATGCTCCAGGTCGGTGACCGCCTCGCCGTCGGTTCGAAGGGGCAGGGCGTCGTCCAGCTGCGCCAGCGCCTGATCATCACCGGCGATCTCGATGCCTCCGTCGGCACCAGCCCCGTCTTCGATTCCTATGTCGAGGGCGGCGTGCGCCAATTCCAGGCGCGCGTCGGCCTGTCGACCACCGGCAGCCTCAACCGCGCCACCCTCGCCGCCCTCAACGTTCCGATCGACCGGCGCATCCGCCAGCTCGAGACCAATGTGGTCAGGCTGCGCACCTGGTCGGGTAATCTCGGCAACCGCTATGTCGTCGCCAACATCCCGGCGGCTGCGGTCGAGACGGTCGAGAACGGCCATGTCGCGACCCGCCACGCCGCCGGCGTCGGCAAGATCGACCGCCAGTCGCCGCTGCTGCAGACCAAGATCCCCGAGATCAACTTCAACCCGACCTGGACCGTGCCGGCTTCGATCATCCGCAAGGATCTGATCCCGAAGATGCGCAAGGAGCCGAACTATCTGACCGAGAACAAGATCCGGATCATCGGCCCGAACGGCGAGATCGCCCCCGAGCGGGTCAACTGGAACTCCGACGAGGCGACGCGCTACACCTTCCGCCAGGACCCGGGCGGCGAGTTCAACTCGCTCGGCTTCGTGCGCATCAACATCCCCAGCCCGCACGGCGTCTACATGCACGACACGCCGGCCAAGGGCATTTTCGGCGACGATTTCCGCTTCGTCTCCTCCGGCTGCATCCGCGTCCAGAACGTGCGCGACTACATCACCTTTCTGCTCAAGGAGACGCCTGGCTGGGATCGCGCCAGGATCGACGAGGCCATCCAGTCCGGCGAGCGCATCAACGCCCGCATCGCCAACCCGGTGCCGTGCTACTGGGTCTACATCACCGCCTGGGCGACGCCCGATGGCGGCGTCCAGTTCCGCGACGACATCTACAACAAGGACGGGCTCGGCCCGGTGCCGGTCGCCCGGCTCGAGGGCGAGCAGGACATCTGAGGCCGGTTCTTCCGGCGCGATATCGAAAAAGGGCTCCCGGACAGGCCGTCCGGGAGCCCTTTTCCATGTCCGCGGTATCTCCGCGGGCGCGTGCCCGTGGGATCCCGCGAAAGCTGCGTCGCTCGGAAGCCGTCTCAGACGAGATTATCGGCGATGACGAAGCCGAGGATCGCGATGCAACTGATCACGATCGAGATTTCCAGAAGACCAAAACCCATTGCCGCCTCCACCGCTCGGGAGGCAACGCCGGAACTCGGCCATGGTTCCGCCGCAGATGCGCCGGAAATGCGGCGCGCCCGCCTCTATCAGAAGCTGACCCTGAGGGTCGCGGCTCCGGCGTAGGACTGGGCGTTCTGCGAGAGTTCGGCGTCGAAGCGGGCGCCGAGGCTGACGGCGGTCGAGAGCCTGACATCGAGGCCGGTGGCGATCAGCGCGGCGTTGCGGTCGGGTCTTGTGCCCTGGAAGCTGAAGCCCGAGCCGGGCAGGCCGATCAGGCTGGCGCTGAACTGGTTGTCGCGGCGGGCATAATAGCCCCAGCCGAGCTTGCCGAAGGCGGTGGTCGAGAAGCCGAACAGGGTGGTGGCGGCATCGAGGCGCAGGCCGAGCTCGGCGCGGGCGGTGGTGCCGTCGCGGCCCTGGACGGCCAGGCCGTTCGGCCGGCCGGTGACGCCGTCGCGCTCGAGGAAGCCGGGGGTACGCAGGTTCTGGGCGGTGAAGGCGACATAGGGCGAGAAGCCGGCGCCACCGAACGAGGCGAGGCGCCAGGCGGCTTCGGCCCGGCCGCTCCAGATTTCGGCGCGGTACTTGCCGCGGACGGCGAAGGCGCCGATCAGCGGGATGGCACGGGTCGTCTCGGTTTCGGCCGAGGCATAGCCGAGCGCCGCGCCGAGCGAGAGCTGCCCGATCCGGGTCATGCCGTAGAGGCCGGCCTGCAGGACATCGGCTTTGGCGTCGCCGAGATTGCCCGACAGGCTGGAGCGGGCTTGCCCGGCGGCGATGGCGACGCCGAGCACGGTCTCGGGGAGGACGCGGACGTCGACGCCGAGCGCGACATGGCCGCTCGAGCTCTCGCTGGCGCGGGTGCCGAGGGAAAAGTCGCCGCCCGCGCGGCTGGTGCTGCCAAAGGCCTGGCCCCAGACAGTGTAGAGGCGGTCGGGCACGAAGCGCGGCGCGAGCGCAAGTCCCTGACCCGCAAGCCCCTTGCCGGCGGGCAATTCGGCCTGCGAGCCGGAGGAGGCATAAGACCCTGCCGTGGCAAAGGCGCCGAAGGCATTGGGCATGGCACCCGGCTCGCGCCCGGTGGCGAAGGGGTCGAGCATCGCCCGCAGGAAGCCGCCGGCGGCCTCCCAGCCGAGCATGGTGGCGCTGGCATGGACCTCGCCGGTCAGCGTGCCGAGCGCCGCGATCAGGGCCTCGCGGTCGCCGCGGGCATAGATCTGGTAGAGGAAGGAGGGATCGGCGCCATTGGCCACGGCGCGGTCGATCGCGGCGGCCACCGACCAGGCGTTCAGCGACAGGCCGGGCGTCGTGCTGTAGAGCGGGTTGGCGGTTCCGGCCGCGACCAGCGAGCCCGGCTTCAGCGTCACCTCGACGCTGTTGCCGCCATAGCTGACCTCGCTGGTGACGCCGATGCCGAAGCTGCCGGTGGTGGTGACGCTGCCGAAGGTTCCGGTCCGGCCGCCGGTCGCGGTCAGGACGGTATAGGCCGTGTTGAACGTGTAGCTGCCGCCGCCGGCGACGAGCTCGATCGTGCCGCCGAGGTTTGCCGTGCCCGAGACGGTCAGCAGGTCCGAGGTCGCCCCGACGATCTCGACCCGGTAGGTCGAGCCGGCGTTGAAGCTGACATTGCCGTTGACGCTCAGCGTCCCCACCGAGTTGCCGGGCGACAGCGTGCCGCCAGTGCCGATGGTCGTGCTGCCGACCGTGCCGGAACCGCCGAGCGTGCCGCCGGAGAGGACCGAGACCGAGCCGCCAAGCGCGCCGCCGGAGGCATCGCCCACCAGCAGCGTGCCTCCGGAAACCGTCGTCGTGCCGGTGAATTCCGTGCTGTTGCCGGTCAGGAGGGTCGTTCCGGCGAGGTGCTGGATATCGCCCGCACCCTTGATCTCGGCCGCGAACGCATAATCGGTGTTGGTATGGTTGAAGACCAGCTTGCCGGTGCCAGCGCCGAACTCCACGGTGGCTGCGTCGACGTTGCCGGCTGCTTCGGCGGCGCTGCCTGCGGCCGCGCCGATATTGAGCGTGCCCTTGCTGCCGCCCAGGACAGCGATGCGCACCCGGCCGCGCAGCGTGGCGTTGTCGGCGACAGTCAATTCTCCTTCGCCGAGATAGCCGACCGCGGTGTAGGTGCTGCTCGTGATCATGCTGCCGGTACCGCGCAGATCGGCCCGGCCGGTGCCGCTGGCCGTGGTGCCGAGAAGCAGATGCGTGCCCTGGAGCACGCCGCCGGAGTTCACCTCGATCGAGGCGGTCGAGCCCTGACCCGCCCAGATCTGGCCCGCCTCGAACCGGCTGCCGGCTCCCGTGACCGTCAGTGTGCCGGACGAACCGGCATTGGTGGCGAGATTGACGCGGCCTGTGGTCTTGGCCGTGGCGCCGCCGCTCACGGTGAACTGGCCACTGCCGCGGCTGCCGATGACGAGCGTGCCGCTCAGCGCCTCCCAACTCGAGCCGGTCCCGTCCACCGTCACCGTCCCGGAGCCGGTCGCGCCCTGGCCCAGGGTGACCCCTCGCGTCGTGGCCTTGCCGCCACCTGTGACCGCGACCGTGCCGCTGCCGAGATCGCCGATTATCGCGCCGCCGTTGCTGATCCATCGCGAACTGGTGCCCGAAACGGTCAGCGTGCCGTCTCCGGAGTTGCCGGTGACGGCATTGTGGTGCACGCCGAGGCTGACGCTGGTCGAGGTCGTCAGGGTGCTGCCGCCGCTGACGTTCAGCGTGCCGGTGCCATAGGCGCCGATCTGGAGGAAGCTGCTGGTCCAGGTCGAAGCACCCGTCAGCGTCACCGTTCCGGCTTCGACTTCCCGCGCATTGCCGGCATTGTTGCTGCTCTGTTCGCCGATGGTGGCGGAAGTCGCCGTCAGGATGGCTCCGCCGTTGACCTTCAGGCCGGCGCCGCCCGACGCGTTGTCATAGCCGACATAGAGTGTCGAAAGGCTGGTCGTACCGCCAGTGAGGATGGGCATGGTCGCCGCCGGCCCGGAAACCACGGGGCTGCTCCCGGCGATCGGGGCCGAGCCCGTGTTCCAATTGGTCGCGTCAGTCCAGTCTGCGCTCGTGCTGCCGTCCCAGCGCATCTGCGCCTGCGCCAGGCTGGGCAGGGATAGGGCGATCGCCGTCGTGCCGAGCAGGGTCGCCAGGGAGCGACGCCGAGTGGAGTTCCGGTAAACCATCAGGAAATGAGCTCTTGCTGGAAAGAGAGTTGAGGAAAATCCGGAGCGGGCGAAGAAGATACGCCTGAGATATTTTGAATAGACCGGCCATATCCGACGCCGTTCCGCGGTAGGGACTCGCCTCATCGCGGAGCCACACTGCGGGTGCCGGCATATAACTCGACTGAAATGAAGTGACGCAGCGGAAATAAAGTTGCCACGCGGTTCGATTCGTCGGAAGTCCGAAACGGACGGCGTGTGGGGTCGTGTCACAAGAAGTCGTCATTTGTGGCGTGAAAGCCACAGATAATCGTGGCGCGAGAGCTGGTCCCGTCCGCGACCGGCGACCGCCCGCAGGGCGGGACCATGGTTGCGAAATGGTTACACGTTGTGGCGCGAGGGCTACAGCCTTGGCGCTGCGGCGCTCGCGCGGGCGCGCGGCCCTTGTTCCGCGCCATGCCGCGGAAAACCGCATTCCCCTTTTGCCGGCCATGGTCTAAGGACGCCGCAGCGCCGGGCAAGCGTTGCGCCGGCCTCGCGACCAAGCCGAACAGGGCGCGCATCGGATCGGGCCGGCACCGTGCCGGCTGCCGCCGCCGGCGCGTCGATGGAGCACATCATGAGCCGTGACGCCGCCGCCCCCGAGAAGCACCTCTCGAACTCCTTCTTCGCCGCCTCCCTCGCCGATGCCGATCCCGAGATCGCCCGCGCCATCGAGCTCGAGCTCGGCCGCCAGCGCGACGAGATCGAGCTGATCGCCTCCGAGAACATCGTCTCGCGCGCCGTGCTCGAGGCGCAGGGCTCGGTGATGACCAACAAATACGCGGAAGGCTATCCCGGCCGGCGCTATTATGGCGGCTGCCAGTTCGTCGACATCGCCGAGAAGCTGGCGATCGAGCGGGCCTGCCGGCTGTTCGACTGCTCCTTCGCCAATGTCCAGCCGAATTCCGGCAGCCAGGCCAACCAGGCGGTGTTCATGGCGCTGATGCAGCCGGGCGACACCTTCATGGGGCTCGATCTCGCCGCCGGCGGGCACCTCACCCATGGCGCGCCGGTCAACCAGTCCGGCAAGTGGTTCAAGGTCGTGCCCTATGGCGTCTGCGTCGTCGACCAGACCATCGATTACGATGCGCTGGAGCGCCTCGCCGTCGAGAACAAGCCGAAGATGATCGTCGCCGGCGGCTCGGCCTATGCCCGCCACTGGGATTTCGCCCGCTTCCGCGAGATCGCCGACAAGGTCGGCGCCTGGTTCATGGTCGACATCGCCCATTTCGCCGGGCTGGTTGCCGGCGGCGCCCATCCCTCGCCGTTCCCGCACGCCCATGTCGTCACCACCACGACGCACAAGACCCTGCGCGGCCCGCGCGGCGGCATGGTGCTGACCAATGACGAGGCGATCGCCAAGAAGATCAACTCGGCGGTGTTCCCCGGCCTGCAGGGCGGGCCGCTGATGCATGTCATCGCCGCCAAGGCCGTCTCCTTCCAGGAGGCGCTGCAGCCCGAGTTCAAGATCTATGCCCGCGCCGTGGTTGAGAACTGCAAGGCGCTGGCCGAGACCTTGAAGACCAGGGGCTTCGACCTCGTCACCGGCGGCACCGACAACCATCTGCTGCTGGTCGACCTGCGCTCGAAGAAGCTCACCGGCAAGGCGGCCGAGGCCGCGCTCGGGCGCGCCCATATCACCTGCAACAAGAACGGCATCCCCTTCGATCCGGAGAAGCCTATGGTGACGTCGGGCATCCGCCTCGGCACCCCGGCGGCGACCTCGCGCGGCTTCGGCGTCGCCGAGTTCCAGCGCGTCGGCGAGCTGATCGCCGAGACGCTGGACGGCCTCGCCCAGAACGGCGAGGAAGGCAACGCCGCGGTCGAGCAGGCGGTCAAGGCCAAGGCCCACGAGCTGACGGCGCGCTTCCCGATCTATTGAGAAGCCTCTTCGGCGCATCCACATTGTGCTATGATGGCTGCGCCGGGAGGACGGAGATGACGACGATCACCATCGAAGAACTTCGCAAGTTGGCCGCGGCGGGCGCGGTTTCCTTGCCGGCGTCGCATGGCGACTCGCAGGCTGACGCGGCGCGGCGCGAGAGCGAGGCGCTGCGTCCGGATCAGGCCGACCGGATCAGCGAGCTTTTGCGTACCGCGCGCGAGCTGGCCAAGCGGCGATCGCCGGAAGAGACCGCCGAACTGGAGCGGTGGCTGGAAGAGCGCGAATCGTGACGTGCGCCCGCCCTCGCCGGTCCTGATCGTCGATGCGAACATCGTCTTGAGTTGCGCACTCGGCCTGCGCGGCGGCGATGTGCTGGAATTCGTAGGCCGACGCCGCTTGCTCACCATCTCGGAGCGGGCGGTAGCAGCGATCGAAGCGGTAGCGATGCGACTTGTCGACGGAGGAAATCCGTCGGCGCTGTTTGCGCCTCAACTCGCCGAGAGCCTGAGGATCGTTGCTGACAGCGAATATCTGCCTCTGGTGCCGGAAGCCACGAAAACTCTCATGCTGGCGCCCGCGTCACGCAACGGCAGCTCCTCCGATGCCCATGTGCTGGCCTTGGCGTGGCTCGCCGAGGCGGATATCTGGTCCCATGATCGAGACTTCGCTGGAACGGGCTGGCCATCATGGTCGAGCGCCAATCTGAGAGCCGCGCTGGCGCGCGAAACGCTTTGACCGAACTCTGAAAGCCCGCCATGCGCTGTCCCTATTGCGGCTCCCTCGACACCCAGGTGAAGGATTCGCGGCCGACCGACGACCACGCCTCGATCCGCCGCCGCCGCGTCTGCCCCGATTGCGGCGGCCGTTTCACTACCTTCGAGCGAGTCCAGCTGCGCGAGCTCACCGTGGTCAAGCGCTCGGGCCGGCGCACCGCCTTCGACCGCGACAAGCTGCAGACCTCGATCGAGGTGGCGCTGCGCAAGCGCGCGGTCGCGCCCGAGCGAGTCGAGCGCCTGGTCAACGGCATCGTGCGCCAGCTCGAGAGCTCGGGCGAGGCGGAGATCATGAGCTCGGCCATCGGCGAGTTGGTGATGGAGGGGCTGAAATCGCTCGACGATGTCGCCTATGTCCGCTTCGCCTCGGTCTACAAGAATTTCCGCGAAGCTCGCGATTTCGAGGAGATCCTCGGCCAGCTCAGCGGCGACGAGGGCGAGGGCGGGCCTGAGCCGACCGGCGAAGGGACCAGGCCGCGCGACGATGCCTGATCGGGAGGAGATCGACCGCGGCTTCATGCGCCAGGCGCTGGAGCTCGGCGCGCTGGGGCTCGGGCAGACCTGGCCGAACCCCTCCGTTGGGGCGGTGGTGACGCGCGAGGGGCCGGGTGGCCCGGTCGTCGTCGGCGCCGGGCACACCCAGCCCGGTGGCAGGCCCCATGGCGAGGCGATGGCCTTCGAGCAGGCCGGGGCAGCCGCGGCCGGCGGCACGCTCTATGTGACGCTGGAGCCCTGCTCGCACCGCACCCTTCGTGGCGGCACGCCTTGCGTCGAGCGCACCTTGCTCGCCGGCGTCAGCCGCGTCGTCTCGGCCATGGCCGATCCCAATCCCCGCATCGCCGGCCTCGGCCATGCCCTGCTGCGCAGCGCGGGCATCGAGGTGGTCACCGGCGTCCTCGAAGACCAGGCGCAGCGCAGCCATCGCGGCCATGTCCTGCGCGTCACGCAAGGCCGGCCGATGGTGACCTTCAAGGTGGCGCGCACCGCCGACGGCTTCGCCGGCGGGGCAGGGCAGGCGCGCCTCGCGATCTCCTGCCCGGCGGCGGGCGAATGGGTCCATCGCCAGCGCGCCCATCATGACGCGATCATGCTCGGCATCGGTTCCGTCCTGGCCGACGACCCGCTCCTGACCGTGCGTCTGTCGGGGCTGGAGCTTCGCTCCCCCGTCAGGGTCGTGCTGGACACGGCGTTGCGCCTGCCACCCGCCTCGCAGCTCGTCCAGGGCGCCGATGCCGTGCCGGTCTGGGTGATCGCCGCCGAGGATGCGCCGGTGGAGGCCGAGGCGCGCCTCGTCGCCGCCGGCGTCGAGGTGATGCGCGTCGCGCGCGCCGCCGACGGCCATCTCGACCTTGCCGAGGCGCTGCGCCTGCTGGCGACCCGCGGCATCACCCGCGTCTTCTCCGAGGGCGGCCCGACCATCGGCGAGAAACTCGCGCTTGCCGGTTTCGCCGACGAGGTCATCGTCTCGACCTCGCCGGTCGAGCTCGGCGAAGCGGGCGTCGTCGCCGTGCGTCCGGGCCTTGCGGCGCTGCTCGCCGATCCTAAGATTTATGCCGTCGCCGAATCCGGGGTGCTCGGTCACGACCGTTTCCAGCATTTCACGAGGATCGCCTGATGTTCACCGGCATCGTCACCGCCATCGGCACCGTCACGCAGGCGAAGACCATGGGCCCGAGCCTGAAGCGGTTTTCCATCGCCTGCCCCTGGGAGGCTGACGGCATCGAGATCGGCGCCTCGATAGCCTGTGCCGGAATCTGCCTGACGGTGACGGGCCTGAGCCCGCGCGAGGACGGCGAGCCCGGCTGCCTCTTCCAGGTCGAGGCGGCCGCCGAGACCCTGGCGAAGACGCAGGTCGGCGAATGGGATGTCGGGACGCCGATCAATCTCGAACGCTCGCTCAAGATGGGCGACGAGCTCGGCGGCCATCTCGTCACCGGCCATGTCGACGGCGTCGGCTCCATCCTCAGGATCGAGCCGATCGCTGCCGATCCGGACGAGCCCTGGGGCGCGACCGCGCGCTTCCACATCCGTGCTCCGCAAGGGCTCGCCCGTTTCATCGCGGCCAAGGGCTCGATCTGCCTCGACGGCACCTCGCTGACGGTCAACACCGTCGAGGACGACGTCTTCACCGTGCTGCTGATCCCGCACTCCTTCAGCGTCACCACCTGGGGCCAGCGCCGGCAGGGCGACGGCGTCCATGTCGAGGTCGACCTGATGGCGCGGTATGCCGCCCGGCTTGCGGAGGCGCGCGGGCAGGGCTAAGAGCCCGTCTTAACCTCAGCCCTCATCCTGAGGAGCCGCGAAGCGGCGTCTCGAAGGATGGTTCAGCCGGCTCTTGAGCATCCTTCGAGACGCCATTTCCGACGAAATGGCTCCTCAGGATGAGGGCTTGAGCGCTTTCGATCAGGTTCGGGGGCGCCTCGGAAGACACAAGAAGGAATGCCCGCATGGCCGGATCCCGGCAATCATCGGCCGCTTCGGCCGCCTCGCTCGATGGCGCGCGCGTGCTCCTGGTCGAGGCGCGCTTCTATGACGGCCTCGCCGACGAATTGCTGCAGGGTGCGCTCGCCGTGCTTGAGAAGGCCGGTTGCCGCGTCGATCGCGTCACCGTGCCCGGCGCGCTCGAGATCCCGTCCGCCATCGTCATCGGCCTGCGCGCCGCCGACGAGTCGGTCGACCCCTATGAGGCCGTGATCGCGCTCGGCACCGTGATCCGCGGCGAGACCGGCCATTACGACATCGTCGCCGGCGAGAGCTCGCGCGCCCTGATGGACATCTCCGTCGCCTATGCCATGCCGCTCGGCAACGGCATCCTGACCGTCGAGAACGAGGCCCAGGCCCGGGCTCGCGCCAATCGCTCCGAGATGGACAAGGGCGGCGGTGCGGCCGAGGCGGCGCTTGCCGTGCTGCGCTACAAGCGCTCGCTGGCGGAGGCCGCGTCGTGAGCCGGGCGGAGATGCGCCGCGGCGCGCGGCTTTCGGCCGTGCAGGCGCTCTACCAGATGGAGGTCGGCGGGCGCGGCGTGATCGAGGCCATGGCCGAGTTCGAGGCGTTCTGGATCGGCAAGGAGGTCGAGGAGGTCGAGCTTCCGAAAGCCGAGCTCGCCTTCTTCCGCGACCTGCTCGGCGGCGTCGTGCGCGAGCAGCGCCTGGTCGATCGCGCGGTCGACGAGGTGCTCGCCGCCGGCTGGCCGCTGAAGCGGATCGAGGCGGTGGTGCGCGCCGTCCTGCGCGCCGGGGCCTATGAGCTCGCCTTCCGCAAGGACGTGCCGGCGCGTGCCGTGATCTCCGAATATGTCGCGGTCACGCGCACCTTCTACGAGGGCGAGGAGATCGGCATGGTCAACGCCGTGCTCGACAAGCTGGCCCGCGACTTCCGCGCCGAGGAATTCGACGTCCCGGCGGCGTGAGCATTATCGTAGGGTCTCGGGAAACAACGCCGTCATTCCGGACGAGCGAAGCGAAGATCCGGAATCCATCGTCGAGCGCGACGCCCTTCGATGGATCCCGGAGCAGCGCCGCTTCGCGGCTTGTCCGGGATGACGCGAGGAACGGGCGGCAGGCTGATCGATGACGTCCGAACCAGAACGCCCCGGCGAATTCGAGCTGATCGCGCGGCATTTCGCGCCGATCGCCGGCCGTGATGGCCTCGGCCTGCTCGACGATGCCGCCCTGCTGCGCCCGGCGCGCGGCTACGAGCTCGTCGTCACCGCCGATGCGCTGGTCGCCGGCGTGCATTTCTTCCCGGACGACCCCGCCGGCTCGATCGCGCGCAAGGCGCTGGCGGTCAACCTCTCCGACCTTGCCGCCAAGGGCGCCCGGCCCGACGGCTTCGTGCTGACCATGGCGCTGCCGAAAGGCTGGACCGAGGACTGGCTCGCAGACTTTGCCGCCGGGCTGGCGGGACTGGCAAGCGAGACCGGCTGCCCGCTGATCGGCGGCGACACGGTCTCGACAACGGGGCCGCTGACGCTCTCGATCACCGCCTTCGGCAGCGTCCCGGCCGGGCGCATGGTGCTGCGCTCGGGGGCGAAGCCCGGCGATCTCGTGCTGGTCTCGGGGACGATCGGCGATGGCGCGCTGGGCTTGCGTGCGCATGGCCCGGGCCGCCCGGAATGGGTCGGCCGACTCAGCGAGGCCGACCGCGCCTTCCTCGCCGACCGCTATCTGCATCCGCGCCCGCGCCTGGCGCTGGCGCCGGCGCTGCAGGCCCACGCCACGGCGGCGATGGACATCTCCGACGGACTCGTCGGCGATCTCGGAAAGCTGCTCGCCGCCTCGCGGGCAGGCGCCGAAATCGCGCTCGAGGCGGTGCCGCTGTCGCCCGCGGCCCGCAATGCCGTCATGGCCGATCCCGCATTGGCGGAACTGGCCTGGACGGGCGGAGACGATTACGAAATTCTCTGCACGGCCACTGAGAGGGAATTTTCTTCCCTTACGGCGGCGGCAGAGGCGGCGGGCCTCGGTTTCGCCTGCATCGGCCGCGTCACCGCGGAGGCGGGAACCGTGCGCTACAGCGAAGCGGGCCGGCCGCGCAGCTTTGCGCGAGGCTCCTTCGTCCATTTCTGAGGGCGGCCCCGGCCGCGGAGAGCGGGCGGCTTGCGATGAACCAGCATGTTCCGGTCAGCGACGGCGACGCCCTGGCGAAACGCAACGCGCTCGTCCTGGCCTGCGCCCAGTCGCTCGGTGGCGCGAGCCCAGCGATCGTCGTCTCGCTCGGCGGCATTGTCGGCTCGCAACTCGTTGCCGACCAGACCTTCGCAACCGTGCCGGTCAGCCTGATGCAACTCGGCATCGCCTGCGGCGTCATCCCGGCGGCGATGCTGATGCGTCGGCTCGGCCGGCGCAGCGGCTATCTGATCGGTGCGCTGATCGGCATCGTCGGGGCCAGCGTCGCCGCCACCGGCACCGGCGGGCGGATGTTCTGGCTGTTCTGCCTCGGCACCTTCCTCTGCGGCGTCTACGGCGCCTTCGTGCAGAGCTACCGCTTCGCCGCTGCCGACACCGCGAGCGAGAGCTTCAGGCCGCGCGCCATCTCCTGGGTGATGTTCGGCGGGCTGGCGGCGGGCGTGATCGGGCCGCAATCGGTCTACTGGACCCGTGATCTGACGCCGGGGGCTCCCTTCGCCGCGAGCTTCCTGGCGCAGGGCGTGCTCGCCATGCTCGCCATCGGCGTCATCCTGATGCTGCGCGCCCCGCCGGTGGCGCAGGTGCGGTCCGGCGGCGGCCGGCCGCTTTCCGAGATCATGCGCCAGCCCAAGTTCATCGCCTCGGTGACGGCGGCGCTGGTCGCCTACGGGCTGATGAGCTTCGTCATGACGGCGGCCCCGCTCGCCATGGTCGCCTGCGGCCATTCGATCGGCGATGCGGCGCTCGGCATCCAGTGGCACATCCTCGGCATGTTCGGGCCGAGCTTCTTCACCGGCCGGCTGATCGCCCGCTTCGGCAAGGAGAAGATCACCGCGCTCGGTCTGCTGCTGACGGCGCTTGCGGCGGTCGTCGGCCTCGCCGGCCTCAGCATCGCGCATTTCTGGGTCGCGCTGGTGCTGCTCGGAATCGGCTGGAATCTCGGCTTCATCGGCGCGACCGCGCTGGTCACCGACTGCTACCGGCCGGAGGAGCGCGTCAAGGTCCAGGCGGCCAATGATTTCCTGGTCTTCGGCTCGGTCGCCATCGCCTCGTTCTCGGCCGGCGGCCTGCTCAGCACCGGCGGCTGGGAGAGCGTCAACTGGCTGGTTTTCCCGCCGGTGGTGGTCGCGCTCGCCCTCGTCGCCTGGCAAGCGTTGCGCCGGCGTCCCGCCGCAGCCTGACATCTTCGACGAATTGTCAGCCGCCGGGTTTGCGATTTTGTCGGAAACTTGGCAACAATCCGACCGACACTGGCGATCGGCTCTACGGGCGCGATTCTTCGGGCCCGTAAGAGCAGTCCCTGGCGTTCAACAGACCGGCAAATAAGCCGGCTCCGTCGGGGCGTCCTGCCCCAGATGCCAATCTCAGGGACAGGAAACTCGATGTCGGCCTTGCTCATCATCATACTTCTGAGTGCGCTTTCGATCGTCTACGGGCTATGGGCCTATGGCGACGTGATGAAACGCGACGCCGGCAACCAGCGCATGCAGGAGATTTCCGGCGCGGTCGCGGAAGGCGCGCAGGCCTATCTCAAGCGCCAGTACATCACCATCGCCATGGTCGGCGCCGTGCTCTTCGTCGTGCTCGCCTGGCTGCTCGGAGCCTATGTCGGCATCGGCTTCCTGATCGGCGCGGTGCTTTCCGGCGTCGCCGGCTTCATCGGCATGAACGTCTCGGTGCGCGCCAATGTCCGCACCGCCCAGGCCGCGATGAAGTCGCTGGGCGAGGGCCTCGACGTCGCCTTCAAGGCCGGCGCGGTCACCGGCATGCTGGTCGCGGGCCTGGCCCTGCTCGGCGTCGCCGTCTACTACGCCATCTTGACCGCGAGCCTGGGCTTTTCGCCCTCCAGCCGAACCGTCATCGACTCGCTGGTCGCGCTCGGCTTCGGTGCTTCGCTGATCTCGATCTTCGCCCGCCTCGGCGGCGGCATCTTCACCAAGGGCGCCGATGTCGGCGCCGATCTCGTCGGCAAGGTCGAGGCCGGCATCCCGGAGGACGATCCGCGCAACCCGGCGACGATCGCCGACAATGTCGGCGATAATGTCGGCGACTGCGCCGGCATGGCCGCCGACCTGTTCGAGACCTATGCCGTGACGCTGGTCGCGACCATGGTGCTCGCCGCGATCTTCTTCAGCGGCCAGGAAGCGCTGAAGGTGATGATGCTCTATCCGATGGCGATCGGCGCGGCCTGCGTCGTGACCTCGATCGCCGGTACCTTCTTCGTCAAGCTCGGCGCCAACCAGTCGATCATGGGCGCGCTCTACAAGGGCTTCATCGCCGCCGGCGTGCTCTCGATCGCCGCGATCGCCGCGGTGACGCATGTGATGTTCGGCGGCTTCTCGACCACGTTCACCACGGGGCAGGGCGTCAGCTTCACCTCCGGGGCCCTGTTCGCCTGCGGCATCGTCGGCCTCGCGGTGACGCTACTGATCGTCGTCATCACCGAATACTACACCGGCACCGGCAAGCGCCCGGTGGTCTCGATCGCCCAGGCCTCGGTCACCGGCCACGGCACCAACGTCATCCAGGGTCTCGCGGTCTCGCTGGAATCGACCGCGATGCCGACCATCGTGATCATCGCCGGCATCATCGTCTCCTATGGCCTTGCCGGCCTGTTCGGCATCGCCATCGCCACCACGGCGATGCTGGCGCTGGCCGGCGTCGTCGTGGCGCTCGACGCCTTCGGCCCGGTCACCGACAATGCCGGCGGCATCGCCGAGATGGCCGGCCTGCCCAAGGAGGTCCGCCAGTCGACCGACGCGCTCGACGCGGTCGGCAACACCACCAAGGCGATCACCAAGGGCTACGCCATCGGCTCGGCCGGCCTCGGCGCGCTGGTGCTGTTCGCTGCCTACACCTCGGACCTCAACTTCTTCGTGGCCGAGGCCAACAAGGCGGGCTCGACGACCTTCCAGTACTTCAAGGGCGTCGTCGTCGATTTCTCGCTGTCGAATCCCTATGTCGTCGTCGGGCTGCTGCTCGGCGGCCTGATCCCCTTCCTCTTCGCCGGCATGGGCATGACCGCGGTCGGCCGGGCCGCCGGCTCGGTGGTCGAGGAGGTGCGCCGCCAGTTCAAGGAGAAGCCGGGCATCATGGAAGGCACCGAGCGGCCGGACTATGCCCGCGCCGTCGACCTGCTGACCAAGGCCGCGATCAAGGAGATGATCGTGCCCTCGCTGCTGCCGGTGCTGGCGCCGATCGTCACCTTCTTCGTCATCAACGCCATCGCCGGCAAGAACCAGGCCTTCGCCGCGGTTGGCGCCATGCTGCTGGGCGTGATCGTCACCGGCATCTTCGTCGCCATCTCGATGACCTCGGGCGGCGGCGCCTGGGACAACGCCAAGAAGAGCTTCGAGGACGGCTTCGTCGACAAGGACGGCGTGCGCCACATGAAGGGCTCGGAGGCGCACAAGGCCTCGGTCACCGGCGACACCGTCGGCGACCCCTACAAGGACACGGCGGGCCCTGCCGTGAACCCTGTGATCAAGATCACCAACATCATCGCCCTCCTGCTGCTCGCCATCCTGGCCCATTCCTGAGCCGCACGAGCCTCGCGAGAAAGACCTGCCCCGCGGAGAGATCCGCGGGGCTTTTCGTTGGGCGGTCAAACGGTTGGAGCGGTTCGCGGAATCAGTTCCGGAGCCGCTTGAATCAAGTCGCGAGGCTTCGTCCGGGACCGTAGCGTTCCGGCACGACGCAGCTTCGCCCGCCTGCCATGGTCCCTCCAGCCCAGGAGGACGCCATGACGACCCACGCACCGCCCGCCCAGTCCATTGACAAGCCCGGCCACGCCCGGGAGATGGCGCTCCTGCTCGTCCTCGCCACGCTCTGGGGCGCCTCCTACAGCTTCATCAAGCTCGGCGTCGAGACGATCCCGCCGGTGACGCTGATCGCGGCGCGCACGCTGATCGCCGGCGCGATCCTGCTCGTCGTCCTCCGCTGGCGCGGGCTGAGGCTGCCGCGCGACCTTCCCACATGGCGGCGCTTCGCCATCCAGGCCTGCCTCAACAGCGCCGTGCCCTTCACGCTGATCGCCTGGGCCGAGACCAGCGTCGATGCCGGCCTCGCCGCCATCCTGAACGCAGGCTCGCCGATCTTCGCCTTTCTGCTGGCCGTGCTGCTGTCGCGCGGCGAGGCTGCCACCGGCCGAAAACTCTTCGGCGTCGCGGCCGGCATGCTCGGCGTCTGCCTCATCATCGGCGTCGAGGCGCTGTCGGGCTTCGGCCGCGAGCTGGCGGCGCAACTCGCCTTGGTCGCGGCGGCCGCCTGCTATGGCGGCGCTGCCCTGTTCGGACGCAATTTCAAGGGGCTCGACCCGATCATGCCGGCTGCGGGCTCGCTGGTCTGCGGCGCCGCCATCCTGTTGCCCCTGAGCCTGCTGTTGGACCGGCCCTGGACGCTCTCGCCGTCGCCTGAGTCGATCCAGGCGCTGCTGGCGCTTGCCCTGTTCTCGACCGCGCTCGCCTTCGTCATCTACTTCCGGCTGATCGCCCGGCTCGGCACGGTGGCTACGACGTCCGTGGCCTATCTGCGCGTGCCGACCGGCGTCGCCATCGGCGTCGTCTTCCTCGGCGAGAGGCTGGGTCCGACGGCCTGGGCCGGGCTGGCACTGGTGGTCGTCGGCGTCGTGGCGATGACGCTGCCGGGGCGGCAGAAGCCGGCCTGAGCAGTAGCCGGCCGCAAACGAAAAGCCCCGCGGAACGATCCGCGGGGCTTTTGTCATTGGAGACGGGGCGCTGCGGCCTCAGGAGCCGAGCGGGTTGAACTTGGTGACGCCGCGGAAGAGGTTGCGCAGGAAGCTCTGCTCCTCGCCGCCGGTCGGCGTGGTGCGGCTGATGAAGTCGAAGATCACGCCGTCCTGCAGGCCGTAATTGGCGATGCGCTCGACCTTGAACCCCTTGTTGAAATAGATGACCAGTACGCGCTGGTCGATGACATCGAAGTTCTGGAACTGGAAGCGCCGGCGCACCGTCTGGCTGATATAGTAGAAGGTGCGGTTGCCGACCGTCGAGGTCGTCGAGGGCGTGCCGAGCGTGGTCAGCACCGTCTGCACGTCCATGCCGGGCCTGACCTTGGCGATCAGCTCGTCGTCCATGACGAAGCCGCGCGTGAACTCCTCGTTCAGGCCGGCGGAGGTCGGCACGCGGAAGCCGAGATTGGTGCCGCTGCAGGCGGCGAGCGGCATCGTGGCGGCCAGCGATCCGAACAGGACGGTGCGGCGGGTCGGAGCGGTCATGCGGGGAAGGTCCAACGGCAGGCACGCGACAGCGAGGCCGCGCTTGTCATGAGGGGTACGCTTGGCGTAACGCCCGAGCATGGCTTTGGCAAGGCGAGCGCAATTGGCGGGGTGGCGGCGGTGATTTTCGGCCTGTTCGACAAGAGGCCCGATCGGATGGCGCCGGTCAACGCGCTGCTGGCGCGGATCGTCGCGGCTTCGCGGGAGCCGGCGCTCTATCTGGAAGGGCGCGTGCCCGACGATTTCGAGGGCCGCTTCGAGGCCCTGACCCTGCATGTCTTCCTGGTGCTGCGGCGGCTGCGCGAATTGCCGGAGCCGGCAGCGGCGGTGGCGCAGGACCTCGTCGACGCCAATTTCAGCTATCTCGAGCTCGGTTTCCGCCAGGGCGGCGCCAGCGACGTCTCCGTGCCCAAGCGGCTGAAGAAGATCGGCCGCAGCTTCTATGGCCGCATCGGCGCCTATGAGGAGGCCCTCGCGGCGACGGCGGAACCGGGCGCGCTCGTCGCCGCGCTCGGCCGCAATGTCTCGCCGCTGGCCGATGCCGCGGCGCTGGCGCGCCATGTCCGGGCCGCGGCGGCGCACTTGGCCACCCTCGATCTCGACGGTATTCTTACCGCCGACCCAGTTTTTCCGCAGTTTGCGAGCAGTTTGTCCCAATGAGTTCCGCCAGCAAGGAAGCGCTGCCTTTGCGCCATCCCGTCCGCGTCGAGACCATCACGCTGCGGCCGATGGCGTTCGAGCTTTCGGCGGCGCAGCCCGAGCTCGGCGAGATCGCACGCCATCTCGGCGTCGCCTCGGTCGAGGCGCTGAAGGGCGAGTATTCGCTCTCGCGCAATGGCGACCGGGTAAAGCTCGAGGGCAAGATCACGGCGGCGCTGCACCAGGTCTGCGTCGTCACGCTCGAGGCCTTTCCCGTCGCGCTCGCTGTGCCGCTCAAGCTGGATTTCGCCCCCGAGGCCGAGCTTGCCGCCGCGGCGGCGGCCGATGCCGGCGAGATCGACATCGAGGTGCTGCTGAACGAGCAGGACCCGCCCGAAGCCATCGTCGACGGTGTCATCGACCTCGGCGCGATCACCCTCGAATTCCTGGCGCTGGCACTCGACCCTTACCCGCGCAAGCCGGGCGCGAGCTTCGAGGATTCCGCGCCCGAAGCGGCCGCCGAATCGCCGTTTGCGGCGCTGGCGCGCCTGAAGGACCGTGAATGATGCCGTCCGCGACCGAGGCTTTTTCTTGCGGCTGGCGTCCAACTCGCTATTGTCCGGCCCGCGTCGAGCCGCCCCAGCCGGGGGCGCCGCCCCTGGAATTGATCGCCTCCACATGACACGTCCGGTTACACTCGCGCTCGATGCTATGGGCGGAGACCACGGCCCTTCCATCGTCATTCCGGGCGCCGCGCTGACGCTGGAGCGCCGCCCCGACGCGAAGTTCGTGATCTTCGGCGACCAGTCCCTGGTCGAGCCGCTGCTCGAGGCCCACCCGAAGCTCAAGGCCGCGACCGTCTTCCATCACACCGAGGTCTCGGTGAAGATGGACGACAAGCCGAGCCAGGCGCTGCGCTATGGCCGCTATAAATCCTCGATGTGGCGCGCCATCGACGCCACCAAGACCGGCGAGGCGGACGTCACCATCTCGGCCGGCAACACCGGCGCGCTGATGGCGATGTCGAAATTCTGCCTGAAGTCGATGCCGCAGGTCGACCGGCCGGCCATCGCCTGCCTGTGGCCGACGGTGCGCGGCGAGAGCGTCGTGCTCGATGTCGGCGCGACCATCGGCGCCGATGCGCAGCATCTCGTCGACCTCGCGGTGATGGGCGCGGCCATGGCCCGCGTCGTCTTCGATCTCGACCGGCCGAGCGTCGGCCTGCTCAATGTCGGGGTCGAGGAGATCAAGGGCGTCGAGGCGGTCAAGGAAGCCGGCCGCATCCTGCGCGAGAGCAACCTGCCGCATCTCGACTATCTCGGCTTCGTCGAGGGCGACGATCTCGGCAAGGGCACGGTCGACGTCGTCGTCACCGAAGGCTTCACCGGCAATATCGCGCTGAAGACGGCCGAGGGCACGGCAAGGCAGATCGGCGAATATCTCCGCGCTGCAATGACGCGTTCGCTGATGTCGAAAATCGGCTATCTTCTGGCGCGTGGCGCCTTCTCCGCGCTGAAGGAGAAGATGGACCCGCGCAAGGTCAATGGCGGCGTCTTCCTCGGGCTGGAGGGCATCGTCATCAAGAGCCATGGCGGCACCGACGCGATCGGGTTCGCCAGCGCGGCCGAACTGGGCTACGAGATGGCGCGAGAGGACCTGATGGCGAAAGTGCGCGAGATGGTCGCGGCGACCGCGCGCCCGGATGCGAGCCAGAAGAGCCTGCAGCCGGCTATCGGCGATTAGGGAAGAGAGACGTCATTTGTCCATCCTGCGATCCGTTCTGCGCGGCTGCGGCTCCTATCTGCCAGCGCAGATCGTCACCAACGCCGATATGGCGAAGAAGGTCGACACCACCGACGAGTGGATCGTGCAGCGCACCGGCATCCGCCAGCGCCACATCGCCGCCGACGACGAGACCACTGCGACCCTCGGGCTGAAGGCGGCGCAGGCCGCGCTCGCCGATGCCGGCATGGCGGCGAGCGAGATCGACCTGATCATCGTCGCCACCGCCACGCCCGACAACACCTTCCCCGCGACGGCGACGCAGATCCAGGCCGATCTCGGGATCACCCATGGCGCCGCCTTCGACCTGCAGGCCGTCTGCTCCGGCTTCGTCTTCGGCCTCGCCACCGCCGACAAGTTCCTGGTGACCGGAGCGGCCAGGGCCGCGCTCGTCATCGGCGCCGAGACCTTCTCGCGGATTCTCGACTGGGAGGACCGCACCACCTGCGTGCTGTTCGGCGACGGTGCCGGCGCGGTCGTGCTCTCGGCCGAGCCCGGCAAGGGCACGCTTGCCGACCGGGGCGTGCTGGCGAGCCATATCCGCTCCGACGGGCGCTACAAGAACAAGCTCTATGTCGATGGCGGCCCGGGTTCGACCAAGACCGTCGGCTTCCTGCGCATGGAGGGCAAGGAGGTCTTCCGACATGCGGTCGTCAACCTCGCCGAGACCGTCCGCCACACCTTCGCCGAGACCGGGCTCACCGGTGCGGACATCGACTGGTTCGTGCCGCACCAGGCCAATCGCCGGATCATCGATGCCACGGCCGACAAGCTCGGCATCGGTCACGACCGCGTCGTCGTCACCGTCGACACGCATGGCAACACCTCTGCCGCCTCGATCCCGCTGGCCCTGGCCCAGGCCCATTCCGACGGCCGCATCAAGCCGGGTCAGCTCGTGCTGATCGAGGCGATGGGCGGCGGCTTCACCTGGGGTTCGGCGCTGATCCGCTGGTGACCGGTCCTGCCGGCCTGAACGGCTAAGTTATTTCAATTTATCGGATTTTTTGACGGTTACCGCTACAGATTAGAGCGATTTCAACCCTTGCGTGCGGCGTGAGGATTGACCCCCATTGCCATGGCGCCTAGAGCAGAAGGCGAAAATGCAGGAACCGGTTCTCGTGATCGATCCTGCGCAGACACTTGGTTGGGAGCCGGATTAACCTTTCGGATCGGAGCGCCTGGCGCGTTCCGCCGGCGGCGTCCGGCTCTGGCGTCCGCCGTTCGGGTAAGGGATGCTTTGACGGGTAGTGACTGCTCGATAACGCCTTGGAGGGAGCTGATGGCAGGGCAAACTGTGACGCGCGCGGATCTCTGCGAGGCGGTCTATCAGAAGATCGGCCTTTCGCGGACGGAGTCGTCCAAGCTCGTCGAAGCGGTCCTCGACGAGATCTGCGACGCCGTGGCGCGCGGCGAGAATGTCAAACTTTCTTCGTTCGGCTCCTTCGTCGTGCGCGACAAGGGCGAGCGAATCGGGCGTAATCCCAAAACTGGTGTAGAAGTCCCGATCGAGCCGCGTCGCGTGATGGTGTTCAAGCCCTCGAATGTGATGAAGGCCCGCATCAACGGGCAGAACGGCGAGGGTGGCGAAGAGTGAGCCTGGAGTTCCACAACGGCGATACAGAGGCCGAATTGGACACCAAGAGCCCAGATGCTTTCCGTACCATCAGCGAGGTCGCCGACGACCTCGACATCCCTCAGCATGTGCTGCGCTTCTGGGAGACGCGCTTCTCCCAGATCAAGCCGCTGAAGCGCGGCGGTGGCCGGCGCTATTACCGCCCGGACGATGTCGCCCTGCTCAAGGGCATCCGCCGCCTGCTCTATGGCGAGGGCTATACCATCAAGGGGCTGCAGCGCATCCTCAAGGAGCAGGGGCCGCGCCATGTCCAGGCGATCGGCCGCGGCGCCGAGATCGTGCCGCCGCCAGGGGCCGCGGCCCGGCCCGCCACGGCCGCCGGACCGGCCGAAACGGGGCGACCGGCGTCCGCCGGCGAGCCCGGCTTCGCCGCGCAGGCGCTGCTCTCCTCGCTGCCCCGTCCTTCCCCGCCGGCCTTCTCCGGCAGCGACGACCTCGCTTTCCTCAAGTCGACGCTGTTCGAGCTCGCCGAATGCCGGCGCCTGCTGCGCGGCGCGCTGAGCGCCGGCGCGGCGGCGGAAGAGGCCTGAGCGGCGCAGCCTGCCGGCGGCCGACAAGCCGGGACCGCGCCTGGCGCTTTCCTTGGCCGGCCCTTGCAGCCGGCGAGGGGGCTGGCTAAATCAGGGGCGAGGACGACCTCCGCGGCCAGGCCGCGCTTTTCTCTCAGGCGTGGACGACCCCGCCCTTCGAAAAGGAGGGCCGTCATGGCCTGGACCTATCTCTTCTTCGCCGGCCTGTTCGAAATCGGCTGGGCCATCGGGCTGAAATACACCCACGGCTTCACCCGCCTCATCCCGACCGTTCTGACGGTCGCCAGCATGGTGGTCAGCCTCGGCCTGCTCGGCCTCGCGCTGAAGAGCCTGCCGCTCGGCACCGCCTACGCGATCTGGACCGGCATCGGCACGGTCGGCACCGCGGTGCTCGGCATCGTGCTGTTCGGCGAGCCGGCGACGGTGCTGCGCCTGCTCTGCATCGGCCTGATCGTCTCCGGCATCGTCGGCCTGAAGCTGGTGGCGTGACGAGCGCCTGCTGTTTTCCCTCGGAAACAACCCGTCATTCCGGCCGAATTGCCGGAATCCATCATGGAGCTCGGCGCCCTTCGATGGATTCCGGAGCGGCGCGGCTTCGCTGCTTGTCCTGAATGACGGGATGGTTCCGTCGAAAATGCGTATGATCGGGGCTGGCTCAGCGCCGGAAGGCCTCGGGCCAGAGTCCGTTACGCTCGAGCAGCACGACCGCGACGATGACGGCTAGCGTCACCGCGAGCGTCAGCATCTTGGCGTTCCAGGGCGTGCCGCGGCCGATCAGCCAGATCAGCGTCAGGCCCATGAGGAGGGGGATCGCGATTTCCATCGACCCAGTCTAGAGCCGGATGATGTCGGATGGAATCATGGAATGATCCCATCCGACATCTGAATCCATCTCTCACCAAAAGGTTGGAGCAGGATGCTTGCGAAAAACCGGTTCCCACTTTTTCGCATCCTGCTCTGCCCAAGCGATCGGATGCCGCATCCGCCTTGGCACATCCGGAACAGATCGCAGCATCGCACGTTGGCAGGGCAGGGAAGCACGCCGCGCCCGCGCGGCGCCGGCCATCCAGCCAGACAGCGCGAGCAGGAGGACGGCATGGGCCTATTTTCCAAGGATATCAAGACGATGGACGATCTCTTCGTGCATCAGCTGCAGGACATCTACTATGCCGAGAAGCAGATCCACAAAGCCCTGCCGACAATGATCGACAAGGCGACCGATCCGCAGCTCAAGCAGGGGCTGGAAGCCCATCGCGGCGAGACCGAAGGTCATATCCGGCGGCTCGAGCAGGTCTTCAAGCAGCATGGCGTCGAAGCCAAGGGCACCGACTGCCCGGCGATCGACGGCATTCTCGCGGAAGCGGACGAGGTGACGGGCGAGGTCGACGACAAGCAGGTGCTGGATGCCGCGATCATCGCGGCGGCGCAGGCGGTCGAGCACTATGAGATCACCCGCTACGGCACGCTGGCGGCATGGGCGAAGCGGCTCGGCCGCGAGGACTGCGCGGCGCTGCTGCAGCAGAATCTCGACGAGGAGCATGCGGCCGACAACAAGCTGACCCAGCTCGCGGAATCCGGCATCAATCGCCAGGCGGCGTGAGTCAGGCGCCTTTCACTGGGAAGCGGCACCGCTGCGTTCCCTCAGCCGTCATTCCGGCCGCAGCGAAGCGGAGTGCCGGAATCCATCGTAGAGCCTAGCGTCATTCGATGGATTCCGGAGCGGCGCCGCTTCGCGGCTTGTCCGGAATGACGTGGCAAACAGTAGACTCCGGCGAAGCGATCCGGCGGGCTCTCAGTCATTCCGCGGGGTCGCTCCGTCCGTTCCCTCGGCTTTCGCCTCGCTGCCAGTCGCTTCGGCTTGCGGCAGGCCCTCGATCAGCGGGCGCAGGCGCACCAGTTCCGCCGCCATGAAATCGAGGAACAGCCGCACGCGCGGCGCCTGGCGCAGGTCGGGATGGGTCAGGAGCCACAGATCGGCGGCATAGCCGGCCTGCGGCGGGCCGAGCCGGATGAGCCCCGGCCGTTTTTCGGCGATGAAGCAGGGCAGGAAGCCGATCCCGATCCCGGCCTCGACCGCCTCGGCCAGGCCGAGCACCGTGTTCAGCTTGTAGACCACGCGCTCGGACTCGACATGCTTTTGCACATGCTGGACGACCTTGAAGGCGCCGAACTGGTCGTTGAGCGAGACCCAGCGCTGCCCTGCGAGCCCGTTCTGGTCGGAGGGCGCGCCCTCCGGGAAATCGGCCCCGCGTCCATAGAGCGCCCAGCCGATCCGCGCGGCCCGGCGGCCGACGAGGTTCTCCGGCGGTGTGTCGGTGGCGCGGATCGCGACGTCGGCATCGCGCTTGCTGAGATTGAGCGCCTGGTTGCCGAGCAGCACGTCGAGCCGGATATCCGGGCATTGCCGCATGAAGGCGGAGAAAAGCGGCGTCAGCAGCTCGACCAGCAGGGAATCATTGGTGGTGACGCGCAATTCGCCGGCCGGCAGGATCTCGCGGCCGGCGAGGCGGCGGGTGAAGCCGGCGATGTCCTCGCCGAGCCGCTCCGCCAGCGCCGCCATCTCCTCGCCGGCCGGCGTCGTCGCGTAGCCGCTGCGATGGCGCTCGAACAGGCGCGTGCCGAGCGCGGCCTCGATCTGGCCGAGGCGGCGGAACACGGTCGAATGATTGAGGCCGATCAGTTCGGCGGCGGCCGGCAGGCTTCGCGCCTCGGCGATCGCCTTGATCAGGCGGAAATCATCCCAGGCGACGGTATAGGGCGGGTTCGGCAAGGCGTCGGCTCCGGGCATGGCTGGCCCCTAAAATGGTGCAGGCGGCGGGTTGCAACAACCCGCCGCCCGATCGACCGGGGCCGGTTATGTCAGGCCAGCGCCGTCTGGCGCGAGCCGGGCAGCGCGGCCGGGCGCAGCGCCAGCGCGCCGTCGCCGATCAGCCCATGCGCGAGCGCCGCCAGGGCGAGGAAGGCGGGGTATTCCCAGCCGCCATTGACGGCGGTGAAGAGCCAGCCATTGGGAGCGTGCACGGCGAGCGCGCCCAGCAGCACCGGCAGCAGCGCCAGCGAGACATAGCGGCCATAGAAGCCGGCCAGGACGGCGAGGCCGCCGAGGAGCTCGGCCAGGATGATCGGCCAGGCGAGGAAGCCGGGCAGGCCGAGCTGGCCGAGGAAGCCGGCAAAGCCAGGCACGGTGAAGATGGCGAGCTTGAGATAGGCATGGGCGATGAACATCAGGCCGAGCGCGATGCGCAGGCCGAGGGCGCCATAGGGGGCGAGCCTTGTGTCGATCATGGTCGTTCTCCGAAGGACCGGGCTGGTCTGCGGCGGAAGATGCTCGCCTCTTGAAAGCAATACAAATTGGAGTTTCAGGATATTGGCATTGCGTGTGTGCAATGATTGCGGGCTGGCTTTCCGGCGCCGGCTGCCCATCTTGACGTCAACGAGGGCGGCGTTCGGCTGCCCGTAAGGACGACGACCATGCAGATCAACGGCATCCACCACGTCACCGCCATCGCCGGCCCGGCGCGCCGCAATCTCGACTTCTACAGCCGCGTCCTCGGCCTGCGCCTGGTCAAGAAGACCGTCAATTTCGACGATCCCACCACCTGGCATCTCTATTTCGGCGATGCCGAGGGCAATCCCGGCACGATCCTGACCTTCTTCCCCTGGGATCATGTCGCGCCCGGCCGGCTCGGCGTCGGCGAGACGGAGGTGACCGCCTTCCGCATCCCTGCCGCGGCGCTCGGCTACTGGACGCATCGGCTCGTCGCCCATGGCGTCGTGCATGATGTGCCGCAGAAGCGCTTCGGTGAGACCGTGCTCGCCTTCCGCGATCCGGATGGCATGCGGCTCGCGCTCGTCGCCGTGCCCGGCAGCGAGGACGAGCCGGCCTGGGACAATGGCGAGGTGCCCGTCGAGGCCGCGATCCGCGGCTTCCACGGCGTCACCCTGCTGGTCGACAAGGCCGAGCCGACCGCGGCGATCCTGGCGGATGTCTTCGGCTTCGCCGAAATCGCCCGCGAGGGTGGCGTGGTCCGTATGCAGGCCGCCGGAACCGCCCATGGCGGCATCGTCGACCTGCGCGCCGCCGGCGGCTTCCTGCCGGCCCGCATGGGCGCCGGCTCGGTGCATCATGTCGCCTTCCGTGCGGCGGACGATGCCGAGCAGGCGCGGATGGTGAAGACGCTGGTCGAGAAATTCGGCCTGCGCCCGACCGAGCAGAGGGACCGGAACTATTTCCGCTCCGTCTACTTCCGCGAGCCCGGCGGCGTGCTGTTCGAGATCGCGACAGATGCGCCGGGATTCGCCATCGACGAGGCTCCCGAAAGCCTCGGCTCGGCGCTCAAGCTGCCGGCGCGATACGAAAAGCGCCGCGGCGAGATCGAGGCCGTGCTGCCGGCGCTTGCCTGACCCGAGCCGGCGTCCCGCTTCCGAGGGGCGGGGCGCCGGCATTCTTGCTTTCCGACATCGAAAGGAGATCGTGCCATGGGCGCGAGCGCTGCCTTCATCCATCGTTTCGAACCGGCGGCCACCCCCGGCCTGCCGCCGCTGCTGCTGCTCCATGGCACCGGCGGCGACGAGAACGACCTGCTGCCGCTCGGCCGCACCGTCCTGCCCGGCGCGGCGCTGCTGTCGCCGCGCGGCCAGGTGCTCGAAGCCGGCATGCCGCGCTTCTTCCGCCGGCTGGCGGAGGGCGTCTTCGACGAGGCCGACCTGACGCGCCGCACGCATGAGCTCGCCGATTTCATCGCGGCGGCAAGGGAGCAATACGGCCTGCCGGCGCCGCTGGCGCTCGGCTTCTCCAACGGCGCCAACATCGCGGCCGCGCTGCTGCTGCTTCGACCGGAAGCTCTTTCCGGTGCGGTGCTGCTGCGGGCGATGGCGCCTTTCGCCGAGCCACCGGCAGCGGCGCTCGCCGGCAAGCCGGTGCTGCTGGTTTCGGGCAGCCTTGATCCGATCGTGCCGGAGGAGAGTGTGGGGCGGCTGGCGGCAACGCTGGAAAAGGCCGGCGCTGCGGTCACGCATCGCGGCCTGCCGACCGGCCACGGCCTGTCGCAGGCGGATATCGGCGTCGTCAGGGAGTGGCTCTCGGGCGTGCGGGCGGCGGCCGCGTAGCTGTCGTCATTGCGAGCAAGGCGAAGCAATCCAGGGACGGCAGCGCATTACGCCCCCGGGGTTGCTTCGTCCCTTCGCTCCTCGCAATGACGGCAGGGCCGCCGGCTCGGGGCCGGCCTAGCGTTTCGAAAGATAGCACATCAGCCCGAGCCCGCCGAGCATGACCGAGATCATGTAGGGGCCGAACAGGCAGGCGACGAAGACCGCCGCGATGAAGCCGAGCATCAGGCTGTTGCGCCAATCCAGGATCATGATGGAGCCTCCTGTGGTGGGGCGGTAGCCTAAACCTAGCGTTGACCCGCTGAACCGCATTTGAACAAAACTCGTTAACGAAACCTTGCGCTTGCGGCGTCATGTTCACGCAGTTTGCGGCAGCTTCAGCAGGCTGCGCGCCTCGGCCGCGGTCGCCGGCCGGCGGCCATATTCCGGGCACAGCGCGACGATCCTTTCGACCAAAGCGGCGTTCGAGGGGGCGAGCCGGTCGCGGTCGAGCCGGACATTGTCCTCGAGCCCGGTCCGGCAATGGCCGCCGAGTTCGAGCGACCAGCGGTTCAGCGTGATCTGGTCGCGCCCGATGCCGGCGCCGGTCCAGGTCGCGTCCGGGGCGAGCCGCTTCAGCGTTTCGATGTAGAATTCGAACGCCGCCCGGTCGACCGGCATGGCGTTCTTCACCCCCATGACGAACTGGACATGCAGCGGTCCCTGGATCGCCCCGGCAGCGCCCATTTCCACCGCCTTGAAGATCATCGACAGGTCGAAGGCCTCGATCTCGGGCTTGACGCCATGGCTCTTCATCTCGGCGGCGAGCCAGTCGACCAGCTCCGGGCTGTTCTCGTAGACCCGCGTCGGGAAGTTGCAGGAGCCGGTCGAGAGCGAGGCCATGTCGGGGCGAAGCGAGATCATCCCGCCGCGCTCGCGCCCGGCGCCGGAGCGCCCGCCGGTCGAGAACTGCACGATCAGGCCCGGGCAGTGCTTGCGCAGCCCCTCCAGCAGCCGGCCGAAGCGTTCGGGATCCGAGGTCGGCGCGCCCTCGTCGCTGCGGACATGGCAATGGGCCAGGCTCGCGCCGGCCTCGAAGGCGGCCTGCGTCGACTCGATTTGCTCGGCGATGCTGATCGGCACGGCCGGGTTGTCGCGCTTGGTCGGCAGCGAGCCGGTGATGGCGACGGTGATGATGCAGGGCAGGGACATGATTCAGGTTAGGGACATGGCTGGCAGCCTCGGGCGGAACCGCTACTCAAGACGATTCTGCCCCGGCTGGCAAAGCCGGGCCATGCCTGTCGGCGCGGGCTCGGCAGCGAGCTTGCGGCCTGTTCGCGCGCGGTCCACCATCTTCCGATGGTCACGATCCTCCTCGCCGTCTCGATGCTCGCCACGGTCGCGACGGCGCTCTGGCTGGCCTTCGAGGGCAATGCCGTGATGGCGTTGCCGCTGGCGGTCGTCCTCGCTGGCCTGCTCCGGACGATGGTTCGGCGCAGCAGGCGGCGGGGCATCACGCCCGCCGAGATCGAGCCCCGCTCGCCGGAGCAGATGCGCGATTGATCGCCGGCACCGCTCAAACGAAGAGCCCGGCGCTTTCGCGCCGGGCTCTTCTGGCCGGGAGGGCTCTGTTCCGGTCAGCGGCTGTAGCCGTAGCCGGAATTCGGGTGGTTGTAGTGCAGGCCAGGGCCCACGCCCAGTCCGCGGGCATGGCCCCGCCCGCGATCGTAGCCATAGCCGCGACGATGGCCATAGCCCGGCCCGCGGTCGTAGCCGCGACGATAATCGTAGCCGCGACGATGGCCGTAGCTGCGGTCGCGGCCCCTGGCGCGCTGCTGCCGCTCCATGTTGCGCTGGATCTCCCACATCCGGTGCTCGCGGTTGTGCCGCGTGAACTCGACCGGGATCTTGTCCAGCGCCTCGATCCGGATCGGAGCGGACTGCTTCTCTGCCGCCAGCGCGCCGCTCGAAAGGCCCGCGCCGGTGACGGTGAGGCCGGCAAGCAGGCCGGCAATCAGGAGGCGTCCGTTCATCGTCGTATCCTTTCAGACATTCGGCCGGCGGCCGGTTTCCTCCGCCAACATCCATGGGCGATGATTGTTCCCTGGGCGCTGAATGGGGTCTGAACGATAGGGCGCGGCGCAAGGGTGCCGCCACGCGGCGCATTTCGGCCGTGCGACACCGTTCGCAGCATGTCGGGAGGGCGGAGCCTGCGCCGCTGCCGCGGCCTCGAAATCCGCCTCGGGCCGGCGCCCGATGCGTCAGCCGTCGTTCGAGGAGTTGAGCTCGTCGGGCGTCAGCCCGTCGCCGCCGCCGATGCCGGCCGCCTGGCGCAGCACCTCGTTGATTCGGTCCTGCCAGCCCGGGCCGCTGCTCTGGAAATGCTCGAGCACCTCGCGGTCGATCCGCAGCGTCACCATCTCCCGCGCGCCGGGAACGGCGGGCCGCTTCGCCGCCGGGGCAGGGGCCTTGGGGGGCGCCGGCTTGAACAGGGCTTCGGCGAGCTTGCGGGGGTCGCTCGGCCGGCGGGTTCTGTCATGGCTCATGGTCGTGCCTCTGGTGAGGGTGCGGCGGGCGGGGCCGTCGATGTCCCGGCTCCGCCTGCGGCCGGCTTGGTTCGCGTGCCACCGGCAGGCGCGAGCGCAGGGCGCCCAGAAAGCCGGGCCAGGAATCAAGCCGATCCGGGAATCAGGCCGATGCCGAACAATATGAGAAAATGGTCGGAGCGAGAGGATTCGAACCTCCGACCCCTTGTCCCCCAGACAAGTGCGCTAACCGGGCTGCGCTACGCTCCGACGCGTCGGCTTATAGAGGCGCCGCCGCCGCGATGCAACGCGCCAGATGGGCGAAGGCAGCAAATCTGAGCGAGCGGTCGGTTGCGGCCGGGCAGGGCCCGGCGCCGCCTCGTCGCATCTGTCATTCGGGTCGGGGGTATCCGGCTTTAACCATCCGGCTTTACCTTCTCTTAAGGCTTCGATTGCCCCGCCTCCGGCGCCGGCGCACGGTTCTGTCCTGAAACCGCAAGCGCGAGGACATCGTCATGTCGATGGCACTGGCCGATCGCAGGCTGCATCCTGCGCATGTCGCGGCCGAGCCCGGCCGGGGTTCGCTGCAGAGCTTCTTTTCCGGCCTCGCGCCGGACTGGCATTCGCGCTGGGCCTGGGACCATTACGAGGCGACGATCCTGGCGCTGGCGCACCAGTTCGGGCTGAAGCGCCTCTGCGAGGTCGGCGGCGGGCGCGATCCGCTGTTCACCCCGCAGGAGGCGCACCGCTACGGGCTCGATCTCGTCGTCAACGACATCGATGCGGGCGAGCTCGCCCTGACGCCGAAGGGCCTGCGCACCGCGCGCTTCGACATCGCCGGCGACCTCTCGGAGCCCGATATCGCGCGCGGCGGCTACGACATGATGGTCTCGCGCATGGTCTTCGAGCATGTCCATGACGTCGAGCGCGCCTGGAGCAACATCCACGCCCTGCTGGCGCCGGGCGGCGTCGGCCTCGCCTTCGTGCCGACGCTCTGGGCGCCGGTCTTCGCGCTCAACCATGTCCTGCCCGAGAAGGCCTCGCGCGCCATCGTGCATGCGCTTTTCCCGGCGCGGCGCGACGGTGGTGGCGACCCGAAGTTCCCGGCCTTCTATGACTGGTGCCGCGGCAGCCGCGCCGGGCTGGCGCCGATGCTGAAGCGGGCCGGATTCAGCGATGTCCATGTCCAGCCCTTCTGGGGCCATGGCTATTTCGACCGCATCCCCGGGCTGCGCCAGGCCGATGCCGTCTTCAACCGCCTCGCGGCGCAGGCCGGCTGGGAGTTCGTGACGACCTACGCCTATGTGGTGGTGCGCAAGGAGCGCTGAGCCTCGCCATCGCGCGGCGGCATCGCCGGGTTGAGCACCGCCAGTCCCCAGACCAGGCCGAGCAGCAGATACATGTGGCGCCAGTGGTCGGTGTCGATCTGCAGGCCCTGCAGGATGGTGACGAACAGCACCGACCAGAGCACGATCGCATGGCCCTGCCAGGGCGAGCGCCGCAAGGCGACGCGCCAGCCGGCAAGGCAGGTCGCGGCGATCAGCGCCAGATAGGAAAAGCCGCCGAGCCAGCCATAGGAGGCGAAGGCGTTGATGTAGACATTGTGCGGGTCTTCCGGGAAATGCCAGCGGAAGCGCAGCGGGCCGAAGCCGTTGGGCAGGTCGAGCAGCAGCGGGATCGAGCGCAGCTGGTTGCCGAAGCGGCCGGTGACGCCCTGGTCGTAGCTCTGGTCGAGGCTGGCACGGACCTCGAAGACGCTGCGGATGCTCTCGAAGGAGAGCGCGATCAGCATCAGTACGACGACCAGCATCAGCGAGACCACCGTCAGGAAGACGATGCGCGCCCGCTGCGAAGTGCTGGGCGAAGTCAGGAAGCTCAGCCCGGTCATCATCAGCGTGGCGGCGGCGAGATTGCCCCAGGCGCCGCGCGAGAAGGTCAGGAACAGCGCCAGCAGCGGCACGCTCATCGCCAGGAAGCCCCGGGCCAGGCCGATGCGCCCGGTGAGCACCGCATGCAGGGTGTAGACGATCGGCAGCACCAGGAAGGGGCCGAGCACGTTCGGGTCCTTGAAGGTGCCCGAGGCGCGGCCATAGAGCGCCAGCATGCTGCCGAGCCCCCCGACGTCGAAATAGCCGAGCAGGCCGGCAAAGCCCGCGCACCAGGCCGAGAACAGATAGCCCTTGCGCAGGGTGTCGAGCCGCCCGAGCGGATCCTCGGCCATGATCGCGGCGAAGAAGATCGCCGTCAGCATCAGATAGACCGAGACGGCGGTGAAGCGCACCGAAGGCGCCTCGTCCATCCAGGGCAGCAGCGAGAAGACGCCGCCGAGATTGTAGAACAGCAGCAGCACCGCCAGCGGCAGCAGCTTCTGCGAGAAGCGGATGCCGGTGAGCGCGAAGACGAAGAGCGCGATCAGGAAGACGAGCTCATAGGGTGCGGGCTCGATCAGGGCGAAGCCGCTGACGGCGGTGAGCAGCCAGAGCGTCCCGCGCTTGATCGCGGCATAGGAGATTCGCAGCCCGCCATGGTGGCGGCCGCCGGCTTCCGCGCCCTGCGCCAGCGCGCTCAATAGGCGTTCTCGTTCTTGGTCAGCAGCGAGAGCGGCGTCTTGATCAGGATGTAGATGTCGAGCAGCACCGACCAGTTCTCGATATAGTAGAGATCGTGCTCGACGCGGCGCTGGATCTTGTCCTCGGTGTCGGTCTCGCCGCGCCAGCCATTGATCTGGGCCCAGCCGGTGATGCCGGGCTTGACCTTGTGACGGGCGAAGTAGCCGTCGACAACCTGCTCATAGGCCCGGTTCGAGGCGGTGGCGTGGACCGCATGCGGGCGCGGGCCGACCAGCGAGAGATCGCCCTTCAGGATCACATTGAAGAGCTGCGGCAGCTCGTCGATCGAGGTTTTGCGGATGAAGCGGCCGACGCGGGTGACGCGTGGATCGTCCTTGGTGACCTGCTTGCTGGCCGTGAAATCGCTCATCTCGTGATAGAGCGAGCGGAACTTGAAGACCTCGATCAGCTCGTTGTTGAAGCCGTAGCGCTTCTGCCGGAACAGCACCGGCCCCTTCGAGTCGAACTTGATGGCGATCGCGGTCGCCAGCATCAGCGGCGAGAGCAGGATCAGGGCGAGCGTGCCGACGATCTTGTCGAACAGCCATTTGACGACGATGTCCCAGTCGGCGATCGGCCGGTCGAAGACGTCGAGCACCGGGACGGCGCCGATATAGGAGTAGGAGCGCGGCCGGAAGCGCAGCTTCGACATATGGGCGGAGAGGCGGATGTCGATCGGCAGCACCCAGAGCTTGCGCAGCATGGTCAGGAGCCGCGCCTCGGCCGAGATCGGCAGGGTGAAGATCACTAGGTCGAGCTTGGTGCGGCGCGCGAACTCGACGAGGTCGTCGATCGTGCCGAGCTTGGGATAGCCGGCGACCAGATCGGGCGAGCGGTCGTCATTGCGGTCGTCGAAGACGCCGCAGACGCGCAGGCCCGTGTCGCGCTGCGCCTCCAGCGCCTTGATCAGTTCCTCGCCGGCCGGGCCGCCGCCGACGATCGCGGTGCGCCGCTCCAGGCGGCCCATCCGCGTCAGCCGCAGCACGATCAGCGTCACTGCCAGCCGCTCGGCCAGCAGCAGCGCGAGGCCGCCGACATAGAACCCCGCCAGCCAGACGCGCGAGACCTGGTCGCCGATCTTGAGGAAGAAGAACGCCGCCAGCGCCAGCAGGAAGAGCATGGTCCAGCCGGCGGTGAGCCTGACCGCCATGGTGATGAAATTGCGCAGCGCGCCGATATGGTAGAGGTGCAGCGCCTGGAAGGCGGCGAGCGCGCCGACCGCGACCAGCGGGATCGTCACCTGATAGGGCAGCAGGCTCGCGACATTGCCGGCGACGTAGAGCCAGAAGATCAGCCCGCCGACGCCGGCGACGACGAGGATGTCGGCGAGGCGCACCAGCCCTTCGATCAGCACTGGCGAGAGGGTGCGCTTGACCGGCATGGCGGCGATGCGCTCGGCCAGCGGGTGGAAGGCGCGGGTTGGACCCGAGATGGGCGTGCCGCCCTGCGCCGGGCTGGCCGAATCCGTCTTGATCAGGTCGCGAACGTCGAAAGCGCCCATCTCGTCATTTCCTTCCCGCATGCCCGCGCCAGAGGCCCGCGCATCGGCAGTCGACTAGAGCCGGATGATTTCGGATGGGATCGCGCAGCGATCCCATCCGAAATCTGAATCCGTCTCTCATCAAAAGGTTAGAGCGGGATTCATGCGAAAAAACCGGTTTCCACTTTTTCGCATCCCGCTCTAGCGCAAATTGCTCACGGAAGGCTTAACCGGCCGCTGCGTCAGGCACTGCGATTTGAGCTACCGCCGGGGCAAGCTCCTCGGCGAGGTTTTCGGCTGCTGGAACGGGCCGCTTTCCGGCTTCGTCGCGGCCCTAGCCGGAAGATTGATTTTCGCAAGGACATTCAAGGTGATGAGCCAGGCTCCGGCCGCACGAAAAGCGCTCGATATGGTCGTCATCAATCGTTGAAAGTCGTGCTCAGGTTGACAAAAAGCATAGATTCAGGCATTCAGGGGTCGATGAGCGACTGAGAAGCACATTTTTGACGGCCTCCGCCCCCCGGGATTTCCCGGGTACTCAGGTGTGACGCTGTCGTGACCTTCGTTTCCCGCCGAAGTGTTCACTTTCTCGATTGCCTCGTCTTTTAAAACGCCAACGATGCGCACCCCGCCGACGCCGCACCCGCGCCGCCGGCGCCCTGGGCCCGCGCCAATTGTGTGACCTGTGCCTTTTCACTGGATTATTCTGCTCGCGGCGGTTGCCGTCGAGGTTCTCGCCACATCGGCGCTGAAGGTTTTCGTCTCCGCGCCGCTCTTTCTTGCCTTCCTGCCGCTCGTGCTGATCGGCCTTTCCTTCGCCCTGCTCAGCCTGGCGTTGCGCGTCATTCCGATGGCCGTCGCCTATGCGGTCTGGGAAGGGCTCGGCATCGTGGGCATCGCGCTGATCGGCCATGTGCTCTTCGCCGAGCATCTGACCCCGGGGCGCCTGCTGGCGCTCGCCATGATCGTCGGCGGCATCGTGCTGCTCGAGCGTGGTGTCGGCCATGACGAACTCGGGCAAGAGGAGCTCGGCCCGGGGGAACTCGGTCATGAGGAACAGAGGAGGCTGGCATGAGCGCCGCCTTCTCGCCGCAGGGGCTCGCCGTGCTCTGGCTCGTCCTCGCGGTCGGGCTTGAGGTCACGGGCACCGCCCTGCTCAAGCTCTCCGACGGGCTGAAGCGTCGTCTGATCGGCGGCCTCGGTGTCGTCCTCGTCATCGGCGCCTTCGGCGCACTGGCCCAGGCGATCCGCGGCATGGACCTTTCGGTCGCCTATGCCGCCTGGGGCGGGGCGGGGCTCGTCATCACCGCCGTGGTCGGCGCGCTCGCCTTCGGGCAGTCGATCCGCCCGGTCGGCTGGCTCGGCATCGTGCTGGTGGTCGCCGGCGTCGTGGCGCTCAAGCTGGCCTGACGCTTTTCGATTCGGCAGAAAAGACGCGGGTCGTCCCGGCCGAAGCGGCGAAAGCCGCGCAGAGCCGGGACCCATGCCTGAACCTCTCCGACGAAGGCTCAGGCATGGGTCCCGGGTCTCCCTCCGGTCGCCCGGGACGACCCGCGCGGTGAAACGCTCAGTTCAGGAACGGGTTCTTCCAGCCGCCCTGCTGGGAGGGCGCCTTGGGCGGGAAGCTCGCCTCCAGATAGTCGAGGACCTTCTTGCGGTCTTCCTCCGCCAGCGGTTGCATATTGTGCTTGCTGACCATCCAGGCGAGCGTCTCGCCCCATTTCTCGCGGCTCATGCCCTGGGCCGCGACCAGCTTGAAGTTGTGGCAGGCGATGCAGGCATAGAAGGCCTCCTCGCGATGCGGCGCATCGGGGAACATCTCCGGCGTCTCCTCGGCAGGGGCGGGCGGCTGAGCCTGGGTTTGGGCCAGCGCCAGCGAGGCGGAAAGCAGCACTGCCGCGCCGAGCATCAGCCCGGCGCGGCGCAGGAGCGAACTCATCCGCCTCATCCGACCAGCACCGCGACCCGGTGCATCGGATTGGCGCCATAGCCCTGCGGATTCCAGCCGCCGGCGACATGCGGCTGCGCCCGGCCCTTGCTGTCGGTCGCCCGCACCCAGATCTCGAAATAGCCGTCGGACGGCAGTTCGAGCTCGGCGGTCCAGCGCCGCCAGTCGTAAGCGTTGCGGGGCTTGGCCGCCTTGGCCTGCTTCCAGGTCGCGCCGAAATCGAGCGAGACGTCGACGCGGGAGACCCCGTCATGCCCATCCCAGGCGGCGCCGCGCAAGGCGAGCTTGCGCGTGCCAGCCGGCAGGCGCGTGCCGTTGGCGGGGTTGGTGATGATGCCGCGCACCGGCATCGAGGTCAGGGTGCGCATGTTGGATTCGTCGGTCTTGCCGCCGGGGACCATCGGCTTGATCGCGACCGAATAGGAGGTGCCGCCCATGCCCTGGCCGTCATGGACCTTGTCGCGGATCGCGATGCGCTTCAGCCATTTATGCGAGACCGAGGCCGGGAAGCCGGGGATCACCAGCCGCAGCGGGCCGCCATGGATATTGCTGAGCGGTTCGCCGTTCATCGCCCAGACCAGCAGCGCATGCCGCTCCAGCGCCGCCTTGATCGGCACGCCGCGCGAGAGCACGTCCTTGCTCGGATCGCCCGAGAGGTGCTGGTCGGCGCCGTAATTGCCGGTATGGACCGCGCTCGGCTTCAGCCCGGCGCTCTTCAAGACCTCGGCGAGCGGCGCGCCGGTCCATTCGGCGCAGCCGGCGCCGCCATTGGTCCACTGGTTGCCGCGCGCCTGCGGCTGGAAGGCGGAGCGGCCATTGCCGCCGCATTCCAGCACCATGCGATAGGTCTTGTTCGCGTACTTCTTCTTCAGTTCGCCGAGTGTCAGCTTCAGCGGGTTGTTGACCTCGCCGTCGATGCTGAACTCCCAGGCATCGCCTTCCTTGAAGCCCTCGGGCGTCTGGCCGTTGTTGCGGATGTAGAACTTCTCGGTCGGGGTGGTGTCGTCGTCGAGCATGTGCTCGGGCGTCTCGGCGACGAGCGGCCGGTCACCGAGCACGACGAGGCCCTTCGCCTTGCCGGGGAAATCGAGCAGCTGCGGCCCCTTCGGCGCTGCAGCGGCCGGGGCGGCGGGAGCGCCGGCTGGTGCGGGCGCCCCTTGCGCCATGGCGGCCGGGATCAGCCCGGAAGGCATCGTCGCCGAGAACGGGATCGCGCCGCCGACCGCCGCGCCCATCGCCGCCAGGCCCGCGCCGCCCAGGAAGCCGCGTCGCGAGGCATCGGTGCGCCGGCCGAAGGCGAGCGCATCGGCCCGCTCGGGATCGTCGCCATAGAGTTCCGCCAGGGAGCGTTCAGCCTTCGCCATCGGTTTCCTCCTTCAGGCGCTTCAGGAAAGGGCGCCACTGCAGGATGAAACGTCCGGGGGCGCGGAATTATTCCATGGCCTCGCTGCGGCCGCGCTTCAGACGACGCAGGAAGGCGCTGTGCTCCAGTCCTGGCGCAGCGCGGTGCGCAGCGGCTCGATGCCGGGCCCGGGGCGGCTCGTCAGATCCCTGAGGAAGCCCGCCATGATCGCAAAGCGCGCCGGCGGCATGCCCGTAGCGATCAGCAGATAGCTCTTTCCGGCCGCGTTCCAGCGGGCGAGCGCGTGCGGCGGGTCGCCGGCCCCGGCCGGGCGCTCCGGCTGCGTCCGCGTCGTGACGTGCAGGCTGAGGCGGCAGCCGCGCGTGCCGGTGAAGCCGGCATGCTCCTCGCCACCCGCCGCCACGCTGCGCCAGGCGGGCCGCAGGCCGAGCCGCGCCAGTTCGCTGGCGATCGGATCGGCGGCGACCGGAATCACGCCTTCGGTCGGGACGGCGTCGGCATGGCGTTCATGGGCGGCGAGCGAAGCCGCCAGGAAGGGGTCGGGCTGCGGGCTGCCGATCGGCCGGACGGCGAGCAGGGCGACACCGGCGACGAGTAGCAGCGCAGCCGCAGCCGTCACTGCTACGAGGCTGCGCGGGCGCAGCCGCCGGGTCGGCTCGATTGCGATCCGGGGTGGCGGCGGGGCGTCGGCCGCCGGCAGCGCCCGCAATTGCTCCTTCAGCCGCACGATGCCGCGCAAAGTCTCGCTCGCCTGGGGTGAGGCGCTGAGCAGGGTCGCGACCTCGCGCTGTTCGGCCACGGCGAGCTCGCCATCGGCGAAGGCGCTGAGCCGTTCCCAATCGGCCGGGCCGGGCATGTCAGCGCGCGTTGGCATGGCGCAGCGGCAGCACGCGGATATTGGCGCCGCCGATAATGGCGAGCATGGCGGCCCGGGCCCGCGCCAGCCGGCTCATCACCGTGCCGGTCGGCACGCCGATGATTACCGCCGCTTCGGCGTAGCTGAAGCCGTCGAGATCCACCAAGACCACCACCTCTTTCATCGCGACCGGCAATTGCTCCAGCGCCTGCCGCACCGTGATGGCACTGAGTGCGCGCTCGGCGAAGCGCCAGTCGACCGGCTCGGGCGTTTCGCTGCCTGCCTCGCGCGCCTGCCGCCGGCCCTGGTCGACCAGCAGATTGCGCAGGATGCAGTAGAGCCAGCGCCGATAGGCGGCATCGTCCGCGGGCTCGCTCTTCGCGCTCAGCACCCGCAGCGCCGCCTCCTGGGCGGCGTCGCCGGCCCGTTCGCGATCCCGCGTCAGCGCGCAGGCATAGCGGAAGAGCCGTGACCATTCGCGTTCGAGCCGCGCATTGCGCGCCGACTTGCGTTCGCCGCGCCACATGATCGCGCCATCCGAACCGATTTCGTCGCGGCGGGGAAAGGCCATCGCCGACCCGCCGCATCAGGAAGCCGCGAGGATAAGGCAGGATGGCGGAAAGGCGAAGCGGCTTTTCGCGCTTCGGGGTCAACCGGCGCGTTTGGCCAGCGCCGTGCGATAGGCGGCGAGCACGCCATCGACCATGTCGTCGAGGCAGAAATTCTCGCGTACATGCGCGGCGAGATCGGCCGCCTGGGCCAGGCGTTCGGCCTCCGGCATGGCGAGCGTGGCCCGGATCGTGTCGGCGAGAACAGCCGGCTCGTTGTGCGGGATCAGCCGCGGGGCGTGCCTCGGGCCGTAGATCTCCCTGATGCCGCCGACATCGGTCGAGATCAGCGGCTGCGCCGCCGCCGCCGCCTCGAGGATGACATAGGGCAGCGATTCGGCGCGCGACGGGATCACCATGATCCGCGCCTTGGCCAGCGCGGCGCGGATCGGCCCGGGGGGCTCGAAGACGCATTGCGCCGAAACGCCGTGATCGATCGTCATCTGCTTGAGCAAAGCCTCGTCCGGCCCGGAGCCGACGATCAGGACGCGCGGGGTCAGCCCGTCGCGGGCCCTCAGGATTTCGAGCGCCTCGATCAGCGTGTCGACGCCCTTGGCCGAGCGCAGCTCGCCGAGATAGACGAGGTCGAATTCCGCCCCGGCATGGTCGATCGGCGCGAATTCGGCTTCCGAGATGCCGTTCAGCACGATGCGGTGGTCGGTGCGCGGCAGATGGCCGGTGCAGGCCTGGAAGCGCCCGGCGATGAAGGCGCTCTCGAACAGGAACATGTCCGTCGCCGGCTCGAGCAGGCGCTCGACCGCCATGTAGATGCGGTGCTCCGTGCTGCCGGGCTTGTAGTTGAAGCTGCCGCCATGCGGGGTGTAGGCGGTGATGTAGGCGCGGCCGGGCGAGGGCAGGGCGGGCAGCCTTGCATAGACGCCGCCCTTCGAGCCATGGGCGTGCACGACCTGCGGCGCGATGCGCCGGCGCGTCGCGATCGCCGAAAACTGCGCCCTGGCGTCGGTCAGGCTCGGATAGCGCGACATCGGCACGCGCGTCACCCCGAGCGAGAGCTTCGGCCCGAGCTCGGCGAAGACCTCGTCGGCGCGGGCGCCGCCGGTCGTCGAATCGCAGAAGATGCCGACCTCGTGGCCGCGCTCGACCTGGCCGCGCGCGAGGTCGAGCACATGCCGGAACAGCCCGCCGAGCGGGGCGCGGAAGACATGCAGGATCTTCAGGGGGCCGGTATCGGTCGCGGCGGACATGGTGGTCGAACTCCGCGCCGGAACTAGAACCAGCGTTCCTTGATCACGATGGTGTCGCCGGGGCGGACCGGATAGGTGATCGGCACCGTGCCGGTGACGAGCTGGCCGTCCATCAGCCGCGTCACCTCGGCATAATTGCGCTGGCCGCGCGGGGTGAAGCCGCCGGCGATGGCGACGGCGGTCTGTACCGTCATGCCGTTGACGAACGGGAACTGGCCGGAATTACTGACTTCGCCGAGCACGAAGAACGGCCGGTAGGCGTCGACCTCGACTGAGACCCTAGGCTCGCGCAGATAGCCGGCGCGCAGGCGGGCCTCGATCGCGCGCTCGAGCTGGACGGTAGTGCGGCCATGGGCCTCGACACGGCCGATCAGCGGCATCGAGATGCGGCCGGTGCTGTCGACCGCATAGACGTTGGAGAGATTGTCCTGGCCGAAAACGATGATGCGCAGCCGGTCTCCGCTGGCGAGCTGATAGGGGCCGGCGCTCTCGACGGCGAATTCCGGCGCCACGATGCGAGGCGCGCAAGCCCCTGCCGCAAGCGCGACTGCCAGCGCAAGACAGACGGGACGTCTACTCATCATCACGTGCTGCACCCATCGAAAATCTGGGCTCAGGCTTAGGCCGACATGCTTAAGGGGCGGTTAAAATTTGCACCGGGTTAACCATGGCGGCCAGCTTGCCCCGCCTGCGGCGCCTTGCGCTCGCCGGGTCGTGAAACGCGGCCGCATCCGGCGGCATCGCGCCGGGCATGACGTTTACCGCCCACTAACCTTAATCCGCTTTCATTGACGCTGCGTCCTGCCGAGGGCGCGAGAGTTCTGCGTGAATGGAAGCGTCATGACCGCTCGCTATGACAATGCTCCGGCCGGCGAAGGCCGTCCCGGCGACATGCTCGACCTTGCCGCCCTCTGGGCTGCGATCAAGGCGAGGAAGGCGTGGATCATCGGGCCGACGCTGGCGGCGCTCGGGCTCTCCTTCATCGCGGTCAACGTGATTCCGCCGCGCTATACCGGCGAGGCGAGGCTGCTGCTGGAGAACGGCGACAGTTTCTACACCCGCCCCGGACCGACCGCGGACAATTACGGCGCCCAGTTCGACAGCGAGGGCGTGCAGAGCCAGGTCCAGGTCGTGATGTCGCGCGATCTGGCGCGCGAGGCGATCAAGCGCATCGGCCTCGTCGGCAATTCCGAATTCGATTCCGGCGCCGGCGCGCTGGGTGCGCTGAGGAAGCTCGGCGTGCTGCTCGGCCTCGGCGCCCATCCGGCCGACCGCTCGCCCGAGGAGCGCGTGCTGGAGAAGTATTACGATCGGTTGCTGGTCTATCCGGTCGGCCGTTCGCGCATCGTCGCGGTCGAGTTCACCTCGCAGGATCCGGCGCTCGCCGCCAAGGCGGCCAACGAGATCGCCGCCACCTATCTGGAGATGCAAGGGGAGGCCAAGCAGGACACCGCCCGCAGCGCCTCTTCCTGGCTTTCGACCACGATCGAGCCGCTGCGCAGGAAGCTGGCGGAATCGGAGGCCAGGGTCGAGGAGTTCCGTTCGCGCAATGGCCTGCTCGTCGGCGCCAACAACACCACCATCAGCTCCCAGCAGCTCGCCGACCTTTCGACCCAGCTGTCCAGCGCCCGCACCCAGCAGGCCGAGGCGCAGGCCAGGGCCTCGGTCGTCCGCGACGCGATGAAGAGCGGGCGCACCTTCGAGATCCCGGACGTCGCCAACAACGAGCTGGTGCGCCGGCTGATCGAGCAGCGCGTCAACCTGCGCGCCCAGCTCGCGCTCGAATCGCGCAACCTGCTCTCCGAGCATCCGCGCATCAAGGAGCTCAACGCCCAGCTCGCCGATCTCGAAGGCCAGCTCCGCGCCGCCGCCGAACGCACGGTGCGCACGCTGGAGAACGAGGCCAAGATCGCCGGCGAGCGCGTCGAGAGCTTCACCGCCGCCCTCGACGGCCAGAAGAAGACCGTTTCGGGCGCCAATGACAGCGAAGTGCAGCTGCGTGCGCTCGAGCGCGAGGCGCGCATCCAGCGCGAGCAGCTCGAACAGTACATGCTGCGCTATCGCGAGGCGCTCGCCCGCGACGCCGAGAACGCGACGCCGGCCGATGCCCGCATCATCTCGCGCGCCATCGAGCCGACGCAGCCCTCCTTCCCCAAGAAGATCCCGACCATGATCGTCGCGACGCTGGCGACCTTCCTCGTCGCGCTCGCCGCCATCGTCTCGCGCGAGCTGCTCAACGGCGCGGCGCCGGGAGCGGCCGGCGACCCGCGGCCGAAGCGCAAGCCGCCGGGCTGGGTCGGCCCCGCGGCCCGCGATCTCGAGGCCGCGGCGGAAGGCGACAAGGCCGTCGATCCGCGCCGCGCCCGCGTGGCCGGCCTGCTCACCCATGGCGGACGGGTCGGCCAGCTCCAGCTCGATCTCTCGGACCCGGACGGCAGCGTCGCCGATCTGGCCGAACGGGTCGACGAGGCGCGGCCCGGCCATGCGCCGCTCGTCGTCGTGCTCGATGGCGCCGGGCCGGGCGAGGTTTCGCCGCGGGCGCTGGCGAGCCTGCTTTCCGAGCGCTGCCGCTGCATCCTGATCGATCTCGGCAGCGATGCCGGCCGTCACCAGCCCGGCTTCTCCGAGCTGCTTTCCGGCGAGGCGCTGTTCTCCGACATCATCACCCGCCGGCAAAATTCGCGCCTGCACGAGATCGGGCCCGGCCATGCCGGCCGCGACGCGGTACTGGCTGCGCCGGACATCGTCGAGGTCGCGCTCGACGCGCTCTGCGAAACCTATGACTGGGTGCTGGTCGTCGCCGCCTCGACCGACGAGGCCGCGGTGCTGGCGCCGCTCGTCGCCCGGGCCCAGGCCGCGCTCGTCATGGCCGGCCATGTCGGCAACGGTCACGCGGTCGAGGCCGCCTATCGCCTCACCGACCTGACCAAGGCGCCGATCGCGCTGGTGATGGTCGAGGGCGAGGGCCGTTCCCCGGAAGTCGTCCGCGAGCCCAGCCCGGTCATGGCCTGA
>NZ_JAKFED010000181.1:0-1915 GCF_036675845.1 Allobosea sp.
CCGGTCCAGTGCCCGGACATCAAAGCACGACGAGCGCACCATAAGAGAACCGCGCGCGGGGTTCGGTCCGGCGGCGACCCAGCCGCTTTCGACATCTCGACATCGACATTCGGCAGGCGGCGACACGCCGCCGCCATCCGGCCCCGCGCACCCCTTCGGGCGGCGCTCCCTTTCAAACCCTCGCGGCGCTGAGCCGGCGGGGTTTTCGGTGCGGGGGAGGTGGAGAAGCGCGAGGAACCCCTCTCCTGGAAGGAGAGGGGCAGGGGTGAGGTGTTCGGACTGGAAACGTTGGCCTGACCCCGACCGCGTCGTGCGTGCGGCGCCTCACTGGTCAAACAGCCTACACCTCATCCTGCCCTCTCCTTACAGGAGAGGGTTCCCCGCGCCCGTCTGCCCAATCCGGCGCGCCTGACGAGGCGCCCTCAATTCCCCGCTGCTCGCGCCTTCGCCAGCGCCTCCTCAATGCCGCTCCAGGCCGGCTTCTCCGGCGCGAAGCGGCCGCGCATGTAGCGCGCGAGATCGGCGAGCTGGCGGTCGTCCAGCGCCGTCGCGAAGGCCGGCATCGAGCCGATGCCGTGCTGGCCGCCCTCGATCAGCAGGCGCAGGAAGTTCGCCGGGGTCGCGGCATGGAGTTTCGACGAGAGCCCCAGCGCCGGGCCGGCATTGACGAGCGGCGCGGCGCGGCCGGTCTCATGGCAGGCGGCGCAGGCGCCTTGATAGAGTCGCGCCGCCGGGGAGGTTGCGGGGTTGGCGGCGGAAGCGGTGGCGCGTTCGATTCGCTCGATGCGGGCTTTCGCCTCGGCAGCCGGCAGCGGTTCGTTGAGCGAGGCGAGATAGCTCGCCATCGCGCGGATATCGGAATCGGGCAGTGCCTTCAGCTCTTCGATCACCGGCGCCATCGGGCCCGAGGCGGCGCCGTGCCGGGCGGCGGTGCCGGTGCGCAGATAGGTGTAGAGCTGCGCCTCGCTCCACGGGATCGGCCCGGCTGCGGCCTTCGTCAGCGCCGGTGCCTCCCAGCCCTCCGCCTCGCCGCCGGCGAGATAGGCGCTGCCGCTGCGTTCGGCGCCGAACGCGTTGCGCGGCGTATGGCAGGCGCCGCAATGGCCGAGCCCGTCGACGAGATAGCGGCCGCGATTCCATTCGGCCGAGCGCTCCGGCGCCGGCGCGGGTTCGCTCTGGCGGTTGAAGAGCAGGTTCCAGCCGGCCATCAGCGGGCGCAAATTGAAGGGGAAGGTCAGCCGGCTCGCCAGGTTCTCCTGGCGCACCGCAGGCTGCGACATCAGGAAGGCATAGAGCGCCTGCAGGTCGGCCTCGCTCGCCTTGGCGAAGCTCGGATAGGGGAAGGCCGGGTAGAGATGGCGGCCGTCGCGATGCAGGCCGGCGCGCATCGCCCGCTCGAAGGCCGGATAGGACCAGTTGCCGATGCCGGTCTCCGGATCGGGCGTGATGTTGGTGGTCATCACCGTGCCGAAGGGGGTTTCGAGCGCAAGCCCGCCGGCGTAGGGCACGCCGTCCTTGACCGTATGGCAGACGGCGCAGGCGCCGAGCGCCGCGAGCTGGCGGCCCTTCTCGATCGTCGCGGCCGACCAGGTCGACGGGTCGGGCCGGGCGATCGGCGCGATCGACGGCGCCATGGCCAGCGAGACGGCGGCGAAGGTCGCGGCCCCGGCAAAGGCGCCGCCGAGCTTGCTCCACAGGCCGAAGCGCGGCTTCGCTGCGAGCTCGGGGGCGGCCGGCGCCGGTTTCGGCAATTGCCCGAGCCCGGCGAGCACCCGTTCCGGCGTCAGCGGCAATTCGCGGAAGCGCACGCCGGTCGCGTCATAGACGGCGTTGACGATGGCGGCGGCGCTCGGCACCGAGGCCGACTCGCCGGCGCCGAGCGGCGGCTCGTGCTGCCTGTCGACGAGCAGCACGT
>NZ_JAKFED010000091.1:0-41893 GCF_036675845.1 Allobosea sp.
TGATTGCTGGATCATGCTGTGGAGATGTGTGCGGTCGCTCGCGACCCTCTGCCGTCATCCCGGACAAGCCGCGAATGCGGCGCCGCTCCGGGATCCATCGAAGGGCGACGCGCTCTATGATGGATTCCTGCGCTCCGCTTCGCTGCGGCCGGAATGACGGCGCTTGTGAGATCGGGACAGGCACGATGATCGACCGACCGAGTTCCTCCCATCAGGTCACCAACCAGGTGCCGCCGCTGCAGGACTACGACGCCTATGCCGCCGATCCGGTGCTGAAGGCTGCAGTCGTGGCTTTCGATGCCGGCTGGGCCGATGAGCGGTTGCACGAGGCGGGGCGGAGCGTCGGCGCGGCCGAAACGCAGGAGATGGCGCGGCTCGCCAACCGGCACGGGCCGGAACTGCGCAGCCATGACCGCTTCGGCAACCGCATCGACGAGATCGCGTTCCATCCGGCCTGGCATGCGCTGATGACGCGCGCCATCGGCCAGGAGACCCATGCGCTGTGCTGGAACCGGCCCCAGGCCGGGGCGCAGGTGGCGCGGGCCGCCCTGCAATATCTCTGGTATGGCTGCGAGAGCGGCATCTGCTGCCCGATCTCGATGACCTATTCGGCGATCCCCGTGCTGAAGCAGGACCGAGCGCGCTGGGCCGAGTGGGGCGCTCTGATCTCGTCGACGGCTTACGACAAGCGGCAGGGGCCGGCGGCGGGCAAGACCGGGGCCACGGTCGGCATGGCGATGACGGAGACGCAAGGCGGCTCCGACCTCAGGCAGACGCAGACCATCGCCTATGACAACCGCGACGGCACCTATTCGCTGCATGGGCAGAAATGGTTCTTCTCGGTGCCGCATTCCGACGTCTTCCTGACGCTGGCGAAGACCGAGGAAGGCATCTCCTGCTTCGTCGTGCCGGGCTGGCAGCCGGATGGCGCGCGCAACGGCATCGCGATCCAGCGGCTCAAGGACAAATGCGGCAACCGTTCGAACGCCTCGTCCGAGGTCGAGTTCCGCGGCGCGGTCGGCCATATGCTCGGCGAGCCGGGGCGGGGCCTGCGCACCGGGCTTTCGATGAACCACAATACGCGGCTCGACATCGCCGCGGCCTCCGCCGGGCTGATGCGGCAGGCGGTTTGCCTCGCCGCCCATCATGCCAGGCATCGCCACGCCTTCCAGCGGGCGCTGATCGACCAGCCGATCATGCAGAACGTCCTCGCCGACCTTGCCGTCGAGGCGGAGGCGGCGGCCTGGCTCGCCTTCCGCCTGTTTGCGGCGGTCGACCGGCAGGAGCAGTCGGAAGGGGAGCGGCTATTGGCGCGGATCGGCGCGCCGATCGCGAAATACTGGGTGGCGAAGCGCACGCCCGCCGTTCTGGTCGAGGCGCTGGAATGCCATGGCGGCAACGGCTTCATCGAGGAGAACCCGATGGCGCGGCATTATCGCGAGGCGCCGCTCAACTCGGTCTGGGAGGGCTCGGGCAACGTCATCTGCCTCGACGTGCTGCGCTCGCTCGAGCGCGAGCCCGGTTCGCTCCATGCGCTGCTCGACGAGTTGCGCAAGGCGTCGGGGGCCGACCGCCACTATGACGCGCAACTCGCGGCGCTGGAAAGCGACCTGCCCGAGCTCATCCGCCATGAGGGCCAGGCGCGCCGGCTCACCGAGCGGCTGGCGCTGATGCTGCAGGGGGCGCTGCTCCTGCGCCATGCGCCGCATGCCGTCGCGGACGCCTTCATCGCGACGCGGCTGGGCGGGCGCTGGTCGGGGCATTTCGGCGATCTGCCGGCAGGGGTGGACGCAGCGGCGCTGGCGAGGCGGGCGGTGCCGGAGGTCGGATAGGGCTCGGGATAGCGCGGGGAACACTCTCCCGGAGGGAGAGGGCAGGGTGACGGGATGGCTACTGGACCAGCGAGGCGCCGCACTCACCGCGCGGTGGGGCTCATGCTAACGAAACCCCTCCCGAACACCTCACCCCTGCCCCTCTCCTCCCAGGAGAGGGGTTCCCCGCACTCCGGCTTCCTGACTGGTGTTCAGCCCGCTTCCGGCTCGAAATTCATCGCCACGCCGTTGATGCAGTAGCGCAGGCCGGTCGGCGGCGGGCCGTCGGGGAAGACGTGGCCGAGATGGCCGCCGCAATTGGCGCAGTGGACCTCGGTGCGGCTCATCATGAAGCTGCCGTCCTCGCTGGTCTCGACCGCGCCCTCGAGCGGCTGGTCGAAGCTCGGCCAGCCGGTGCCGCTCTCGAACTTCTTGCCGGCTCGGAACAGCTCGTTGTCGCAGCCGGCGCAGGAGAAGGTGCCGGCGCGCTTCTCGAAATTCAGGGCGCAGGAGCCGGCCCTTTCGGTGCCGTGGCCGCGCAGGACGTAGTACTGCTCCGGCGTCAGCCTGGCGCGCCATTCGGCGTCCGAGAGCTGGAACGGGAATTCGTGGTCCTGCCTCTTCTCCTTGGCGAACATGCTCGTCAGGCCCATGTCGATGCTCCTTTCAGCGGCTCCGCCCCGATATGGCGATCCGCCACCGCGATTGCAGCCTGCCTGCAGGGTAAGCCCGATCACGATGATGTCGAGGGCGGCAGCGACGCAGGCCGGGCTGCGTCACCCAACCGTCACGCGACTCCACTAGTCGGCTCGCCATCGCAACGGGCGGATCGAGGCTGGCGTGACGCAGACGGTACGGGCGGTCAAGCGCACCACCAGCCTCGGGCTCAACAGCGCGGTCCACCGCAGCAAGGCGCTGTCGCGCGCCGGCCTGCTGGAGCGGATGTTCACGCTGGCCTTCTCCGGCCTGGTCTATCCGCAGATCTGGGAGGACCCGGTCGTCGACATGGCGGCGCTGGCGCTGCAACCGGGCGATCATCTCGTCGCCATCGCGTCGGGCTCCTGCAACATCCTGTCCTATCTCACCGCCGGCCCGGCCAGGATCAGCGCCGTCGACCTTAACGGCGCCCATATCGCGCTCGGCCATCTCAAGCTCGCGGCGCTGCGGCAGCTCGGCGATCACGAGAGCTTCCGGCGCTTCTTCGGACAGGCGCGGTCCAGGGCGAATGTCGAGACCTATGACCGGCTGATCGCGCCCGGCCTCGACGCGGTCTCGCGGGCCTACTGGGAAGGGCGAAGCCTGACCGGCCGCCGCCGGATCGACGCCTTCGCCCGCAACTTCTATCGCTACGGCCTGCTCGGCCGCTTCATCGGCGCCGGCCATTTCCTCGGCCGCCGGCTCGGCTGCGACCCGCGCATCATGCTGCAGGCCCGCGACATGCAGGAGCAGCGCGTGCTGTTCGAGCGCCATATCGCGCCGGTCTTCGAGAAGCGGCTGGTGCGCTGGCTGGTTCGCCAGCCGGCCTCGCTCTACGGGCTCGGGATTCCGCCGGCGCAGTACGAGGCGCTGGCGGCCGATGGCGATGCCGGGATCCTCAGCGTGCTGCGCGGCCGGCTCGAGCGGCTGGCCTGCGATTTCGACCTGAAGTCGAACTATTTCGCCTGGCAGGCCTTCGGCCAGGGCTATGGCCCCGGCCCCGACGCCTCGGTGCCGCCCTATCTGGAGCAGCGCCATTTCGCGACGGTGCGGGCGCGGGCCGATCGCGTCGGCTATCACCAGGGCTCGATCACGGCCCATCTGGCGCAGCAGCCCGCGGCGAGTTGCCATGCCTATGTGCTGCTCGACGCCCAGGACTGGATGAACGATGCGGAGCTGACGGCGCTGTGGACGCAGATTACCAGGACGGCGGCGCCCGGCGCGCGCGTCATCTTCCGCACCGCGGCGGATGAGCGCCTGCTGCCCGGCCGGCTGCCCGAGGCGATCCTGGCGCAATGGCACTATCACGAGGCGCGCAGCCGCGAGTTCGCCGCGCGCGACCGTTCCTCGATCTACGGCGCTTTCCATCTCTACACGCGCGGAGGCCAAGAGACATGTGGAGGCCAGCCGGCGTGAACGGGCTCGATGACGCCGGGAGCGCCGCCGGCCGCATGGACCGGATGTATCGCCGGCAGCGCCATTTCTATGACGCGACCCGCAAATTCTACCTGCTCGGCCGCGACGGGCTGGTCCGGGGGCTGAAGCCGCCGCCGGGCGGCAGCGTGCTCGAAATCGGCTGCGGCACGGGGCGCAACCTGATCCGGATCGCGCGGGCCTATCCGCAGGCGCGCTGCTACGGGCTCGATGTCTCGGAGGAGATGCTGGTCACGGCCCGGCAAGCGATTGCGAGGGCGGGGCTCTCCGGCCGGATCACGCTGGCGCAGGCCGATGCGACGAATTTCGAGCCGCGCGCCCTGTTCGGCCGGGAGGATTTCGACCGGGTCGTCATCTCCTACGCGCTGTCGATGATCCCGCCCTGGCGTGCGGCGCTGGCAAGGGCGCTGGCGGCGCTCGCGGCGGGCGGCTCGCTTCACATCGTCGACTTCGGCGACCAGGCCGGGCTGCCGCAGGTCTTCAGGGCCGCGCTCGACCGCTGGCTGGCGCTGTTCCAGGTCACGCCGCGGCCCGAGCTCGGCGAGGCGCTGGCGGCGCTCTGCCGCGAGGCAGGCGCATCGGGTCGAACCACGCGCCTGTTCCGGGGCTATGCCGTCCTGGCAATCGCCACGAAACCGTGACGCCGGGCTCTGGACGGCGGCGCCATGGCGCTGATACGCCAGCGGGATGAGCCGGGACAACAAAGCACTCGCGGAGCAAGGACGTCCGGCGCTGCGCGACCGCCTGCGCCAGCTCTACCATGGGCGGACGCCGGCAGCGCTGCGGCTGCGCCTGGTGGGGCTGGTCGTCGACCTGCTGATCATCGGCTTCTTCGTCGCGACGCCCCTGATCCGCCACCGCCCGGAATTCCTCTGGCTGGATTATACGGTCGCCGCCATCGTCCTCGCCGAGTTCGTGGCGCGGATGCTGGCCTCCTCGAACATGCTGCGGCTGCTGCGCCAGCCCAGCACGATCCTCGATCTCTTCATCCTGGCGACCCTGCTGGCGCCGCAATGGCTGGAGAATTTCGGCTTCCTGCGCATCCTGCGGCTGTGGTCGCTGTCGCAGCGCGGCCTGGTCTGGGCGCAACTGCGCGAGACGCGCTACCGCGACTGGGAGGATATCGGCCGGGCGCTGGTCAATCTCCTGACCTTCCTGCTGGTGGTCAGCGGCTTCGTCTACACCTTCTTCTTCATGGGACGGCCGGGGCTCGAAGGCTATGTCGAGGCGCTCTATTTCACCGTCGCCACGGTGACGACGACCGGCTTCGGCGACGTCACCCTGCCGGGCATCGCCGGGAAGCTGACCTCGATCGCGGTGATGATCATCGGCATCTCGCTGTTCGTGCGCCTCGCGCAGGCGGTCTTCCGGCCGCACAAGGTCACCTTTTCCTGCCCGCAATGCGCGCTGCAGCGCCATGACCCCGACGCCGTGCACTGCAAGGCCTGCGGCCATCTGCTGAAGATCCCGGACGACGACGAATAGGCCGGCAGCCGGGGGCTTCGGCTCCCGAGCGTCGATGCCAGAGATCATGCGGGACCTTCTGGAAACCGCACCGTCATCCCGGGGATGACGAGGCGGTTCCGCCGAAAATCAGCAGGCTCTAGTGCCGCGTTTCCTTCTCGCGCTCGCCGCTCATCGCCTCGACGGTGATCGCGGTCTTCTCCGGCATGCCGATCATCCGGCCGACGGTCGCGGGCAGCGGCATGCGGGCATGGGCGGCCTTCATCAGCGCCAGGCCGGTGAGGATGTCGGCCGGGAAGGGCGCGACCTTGCGGGTCGTCATGTCGACATGCAGCGAGAGGTTCTCGGAGGTCGCCGCCAGCCAGCCCTCGCTGGCGTGCCGCATCTCGAGATAGAAATGCAGCCGCTTCTCGTCGAAGGCGATGAGCTGGGCGGTGACGCGGACCTGGTCGCTCTCGGTCAGCTCGCGCTTGTAGAGGATGTGGCACTCGGCGGCGAAGAACGAGGCGTTGCGGGTCTCGGTATAGTTCTGGTTGAGCCCGACCAGCGAGAACACCTCGTCGACGGCCCTGTCGAACAGGACATGATAATAGGCCATGTTGAGATGGCCGTTATAGTCGATCCATTCCGGCTCGACGCGCAGGCTCGACGAGACGAACGGGGCGAAGAAAAGGGCGGTCGTGCGGGTCTCGTCTTGCATGGGCGCGTCCTCCTTTTCTCGGGTCGCGATTGCGAGCCTGCCCGGAGCCCTGCGCTACAGACCTGCCCGGCTTCGCAGCTTGGCACTTGCCGTGGCCGGCGCGGCGCGGGAAAACAACGCGACGACGGCCGCTCGATAGCCGAACAATTCCAGACTAGGCGATACTCTCAAGCTATGACAATGCGCTCTCCTGCCGCGATGGCTCAGACCCCCCCTGCTCCTGCCGCAGAGCTGCCGCCTTCGGCAGAGGCCGTCGCCGCGGTGACGCGGGAACTGGCGGCCAGCTTCGGCAACCGGCTCGTCACCAGCCTGGCGGTGCGCCAGCAGCACGGCCACACCCTGACCTGGATCCCGAACCAGCCGCCGGACGCGGTCGTCTTCCCGCAGAGCACCGAGGAAGTGGCGGCAATCGTGAAACTCTGCGCGGCGCATGGTGTTCCGGTGATCGCGTTCGGAACCGGCACCTCGCTCGAGGGCCATGTCAACGCGCCCTATGGCGGCGTCTGCATCGACATGAGCATGATGAAGAAGGTCGTGGCCGTCCATGCCGAGGATCTCGACTGCGTCGTCGAGGCCGGCGTCACGCGCAAGGAATTGAACGAGCATCTGCGCGACCAGGGCCTGTTCTTCCCGATCGATCCCGGCGCCGACGCCTCGATCGGCGGCATGGCGGCGACGCGCGCTTCCGGCACCAATGCCGTGCGCTACGGCACGATGAAGGACAATGTCGTCTCGCTGACGGCGGTGATGGCCGATGGCGCAATCGTGAAGACGGCGAGCCGGGCCCGAAAGACCTCGGCCGGCTACGACCTGACGCGGCTGCTCGTCGGTTCGGAAGGCACGCTCGGCATCATCACCGAGGTGACGCTGAAGCTGCACGGCATTCCCGAGGCGATCTCGGCCGGCGTCTGCCCGTTCCCTTCGGTAAAAGCCGCCTGCGACGCGACCATCGTGACGATCCAGTCGGGCCTGCCGGTGGCCCGGATCGAGCTGGTCGACGATGTGATGATGCGCGGCGTCAACCTGCATTCCAAGCTCGGCCTGCCGGAGACGACGATGCTCTTCGTCGAGTTCCATGGCTCGGAAGCCGGCGCGAAGGAGCAGGCTGAGCGCTTCGGCGAGATCGCCGCCGAGTTCGGCGGCGGGCCGTTCGACTGGGCGACCAGGGCCGAGGACCGCTCCCGGCTCTGGCAGGCGCGGCACGACGCCTATTGGGCGGCGCGGACGCTGCGGCCCGGCATGGAATCGGTCGCGACCGATGTCTGCGTGCCGATCTCGCGGCTGGCCGATTGCGTCGAGGAGACCAAGCGCGACATCGAGGCGAGCGGGCTGATCGCGCCGATCGTCGGCCATGTCGGCGACGGCAATTTCCACACCCAGCCGCTGGTCGATCTCGCCGATGCCGAGGAAATGGCGCGCTGCCAGGCGTTCATCGACCGGCTGGTCAAGCGCGCGCTCGCCATGGGCGGCACCTGCACCGGCGAGCACGGCGTCGGCCAGAAGAAGATGAAGTATCTCGAGGCCGAGCATGGCGCCCCGGCGCTCGACGTGATGCGGCTGCTGAAGCGCGCGCTCGACCCGCAGAACATCCTCAACCCGGGCAAGGTCGTCGCGCTCTGACGGCGCCGCGGCGGCAGGCGCGTAATCGTCATCAGGAATGTCGTGATCCTGCCGCGACTTGCGTGCATGATCGCGCGCGTGATGAAGAGGAATGATGCGAGACCGTGCGTGAGGCCCTGACCTTTCTGGCCGGGCTGCTGGTGGCGGCGCTGCTGGCGGCGCTGCTCGGGCCGGGCTTCGTCGACTGGCGCGAGTACCGTCCCCATTTCGAGCAGCGCATCGGTGCCGCCCTCGGACTGGAGACGCGCATCGCCGGCGATATCGGCCTGCGCCTTTTGCCCTCGCCGCGCCTGACGCTGCGGGGGGTGAGGCTTGGCGGCCCGGATAGCGCGACCAGCGCGGCGAATATCGAGCGGCTGACAGTCGAACTCGCCTTGTCCTCGCTGGCGCGCGGGGAATTCCGCCTGACCGAGGCGGAAGCCGACGGCATGGCGCTCACCCTGGTCGCCGATGCGGCAGGGGCGGTGCTGATGCCGCCGCGCCGGGGGACGGGCCTGCCGGCCGCGACCTCGATCGACCGCTTCACCATCCGCCGCTCGGCCATCATCTGGCGCGAGCCCGGCAAGCCGGCGCAGGTGCTGGCGCCGATCGCGGTCGATCTCGCCGCCGTCGGCCTCGGCGGTCCCTGGCGCATCGAGGGCGAGGTCGCGGGAACGTCGCTGCGCCTCGCCACCGGCGAGGCGGAGGCCGACGGGCGCCTGCGGACCAAGATCTTCATCACCGGCGAGCAGAACCAGGTCTCCTTCGACGGCTCGTTCGCCTTGCCGCTGGTTGAGGGGCGGTTGCGGCCGGCCTTGCAGGGCGGCTTCACCATGACGCCCGGCGGCGCGCTCAGCCTGTCCGGAACGGTCAGCGGCGACCATCGCCAGCTCGATTTCACCGGGCTCGCGCTCGATATCGCCGGCGGTGCGGCAAGGCTCGAAGGCGAGGGGCGGCTGCTCCCTGCCGCAAGCACCGGCGCCTTCCAGCTCAGGGCGCGGCGGGTCGATGCCGATGCGCTGATCGAGGCGCTCGGCCAGCGTCCGGGCTTTGCGCGCGCGCTCCAGGCCCTGCCGGGCGCACTCGACCTGACGCTCGATCTCGACCAGATCGCCTGGCGCGGCGAGGATCTGAGCGGCTTTGCCTTGCGCGGCCGGCTGAGCGAGGCGGGACTGTCGGGCGCGAGCGCGGCGGTGCGCATCGCCAATGCAACCCTCGAAGCGACCGGCGAGGTCGGCGAGAGCGGCTTTCGCGGCGCGGTGTCGCTGAAGGCGCCGGATGCGCGCCGGGCCGCACTGGCCCTGTCGCGGCTCGGCGTCGAGCCGGCGCTGGCCGACAGCTTCGCGGCGTTTCGCGAATTCGAAGGGTCAGCGACGCTCGACTGGAGCGATGAGCGTCTCGGCATCGAGCGTCTGGCCGCCCGAACCGGCTCGGGACAGCGCCTCGCCGGTTCGGTGGCGGTCACGGCCGACAAGCTCGAAGCGACCTTGCGGCTGGACGGGCTCGACCTCGCCAATCTGCCGCCCGGCGAGAGCCTGAGCGGGCTGGCGGGGCGGCGCGATCTTGCGCTCGACCTGACGCTGGGCGGGGTGCGCTATCGCGCCACCGCGCCGGGTTCGGCGCGGCTCGCCGTGAAGCGGGAGGGCAGCGACTGGCGGCTCAGCCGGCTTTCCGTCGAAGGCTTCGGCGGCGTGCGCGTCGAGGGCGAGGGCGCGCTGCTGCCGGGTGGCGGCGAGATCAGGGGCCGGGTGCGCGCGCCGCGCTTCGCCGCGCTGGCGGCTCTCGCCGGGCCGCTGCTGCCCGACCAGGCCAGGCGCGTCCTGCCGCGCATCGAGGACGGGCTTGCCGGGCTCGACGCCAGCTTCAGGCTGGCCCGTGCGGCGACCGGCGAGACCAGCCTTGTCGCCGAAGGGGCGGCGCAGGCCGGGCGGCTCAGCCTCAACGGACATCTCGGCGTCGCCGGCGAATGGACCGGCGGCGAACTGCGCCTGGCGCTCGACGATCGCCGCCGCGCCTTCGCCGCCTTCGGCCTGCCGCGTCCGGCCCAGGGCGGCCCCGGCGAATTGCGGCTGGATTTCGGCGCCGGCGGTCCGGTCGGCTCGCTTATCGGGCCGGGGCTTGCCCTGGTGCTGGAAGGGGCGGGCGAGGCGGCGCGGCTGACCCTCCAGGCTGACGGCCCCGGCCAGGTGATGCCGGAGAGCTTGGCGCGCCTGCTGCCTCAAGGCGTGCTCGACGCCTCCGGCCGGGTGCGGCTCGGCGAGGAGAGCGGGCTCGACGACCTCGTCGTCAACAGCGGCGGGCGCACGGCTCGCGGCGCGCTGGCGCTCGGCGCCGATGGACGCATCGGCGGCAGGCTCGCGCTGCCCTCGCTGGCGCTGCAGCCGCTGATCGCGGCCACGCTCGGCTCCGCTCCGCCGGCCGCCGGCAGCGTCTGGTCGCCCACCCGCTTCCAGCCGGCGCCGGGCCTCGGCGAGATCAGGATAACGATCGCGGCCGAGCGGCTCGCGCTCAGCGAGCAGATCGGCCTCGACAAGGCGCGCTTCGACCTGTCGGCCGGCGTCGACGGCCTCGTCATCGAGAATTTGAGCGGCCGCCACGCCGGCGGCGAGGTCAGCGGCCGGCTCTCGGCCCGTCGCGAAGGCGGGCTGGCGCAGGTCTCGGGCCGGCTCGGGCTCGCGGGCCTCGACCTGGCGACGCTGACCGGCGGCGCGCTGACCGGAAAGCTCTCCGGCCGGTTCGAGGCCGGCGGTTCGGGCGAAAGCCCGGCCCGGCTGATCGCCGCGCTCGGCGGCGCCGGCTCGATCAGCGTCAGCGGGGCAGGGATGAGCCGCTTCGACCCGGCAGCACTGTCGCGCGTCATCGCCGCGACCGGCGAGGACGCCTCCGAAAGCGAGACGGCGCGGCTGCAGGGCCGGATCGCCGAGGCGCTGGAGAAGGCGAACTGGCCATTGGGCGAGGTCACGGTGCCGTTCACCCAGGCCGGCGGCGTGCTGCGGGTCCAGCCGGTGACGATCGAGCGGGCCGGCTTGCGGGCCGAGGCGACGGGCAGTGTCGACTGGCGGGCGCTGAACGTCGATCTGAGGCTGGCGCTGCGCCCGCTCGGAACGCCGCCCAAGGGCTGGCCGGCGCAATTGCCGCAGGTCGGCGTCGCCTGGCGCGGGCCGCTGGCGGCGCCGCAGCGCGAGACCGATGTCGGGGCGCTGGCGAACGTCGTCGCGGCGCGGGCGCTGGCGCGCGAGATCGAGCGCGTCGAGGCCTTCGAGGCCGATGCGCGTGAACGCGGCATGCATGCACGGCGGCTGCGGGCCGAGCGCGAGATGCGCGACAACGAGAGCAAGCTCGCCGAATTCCTCAAGGCCGAGGAGGAGCGCCGTATCGCCGAGGAGAAGCGGGCGGAGGAGGAGAGGCGGATAGAGGAAGCGCGGCTCGCCGAGGAGCTCCGCAAGGCGGAGGCGGCCAGGCGGCTGGAAGAGGCGCGCCGCGTCGAGGAGCTGCGTCGCCAAACAGAGGATGAGAGACGGCGCGCCGAGGCCGAGGAGCGCGCCCGCCAGGCGGCGATCCGGGCCGCGATCCAGGGCACGCCGCCGGGGCCGCTCGTCCTGCCCGGGGCGCCGCGCGCCGCCACCCCGGCGGGAGACGCTCCGCCGCTGGCGCCGCCGCTCGAGATCCAATCGGTGCCACGGCCACTGTCGCGCTCGCCGCTGCAGAACTGATTCAAGCTGCTGGCACACTGATTCAAGTGGTTCCGGCGTTGAATCATTTTTCTGCTGCAAAGCGTTGAACGATAAGGTTTTTCTTTGTGGTTGGCTCAGCCGCCTCGGAGCAGCTTGAAGGCGATCGCCCACATGGTGACTGCGACGACGCCGTCCAGAATGCGCCAGGCTGCCGGATTGGCGAAAAGCGGCCGCAGCCAGCGAGATCCGTAGCCAAGGGCGAAGAAAAACAGGAAAGAGGCCGTCATGGCGCCCGCGGCGAAGACCAGTTCCTCCCCGGGAAACTGGCTCGCGACGCTGCCGATGAGCAGGACCGTGTCGAGATAGACATGCGGGTTCAGCCAGGTCAGCGCGGCGCAGGTGGCGAGGCTGGCCGACAGGCTCGTGCTGCCTGCGGCGCCGGCCGCCAGAACGGCGGATGAGCGCAGGGCCGAAAGCAGGCTGCGGACGCCATACCAGATGAGGAAGGCGCCGCCGCCATAGCGTAGCGCAGGCTCGAGCACGGGCAGCATCGCCGTGGCCTGCCGCAAGCCCATCACTCCGGCGAGGATGAGGAGCGCATCGGAAAGTGCGCAAGCGAGGCAGACCGCGAAGACATGTTCGTTACGCAGGCCCTGCCGCAGCACGAAACTGTTCTGGGCGCCGATTGCGACGATCAGGCTCAGACCCATGGTCAGCCCGGTGAAATAGACGGAGACAGGCATGAGCGGCGATCCCATTTGCGCCGTCACGTCTAGGCGTTGCATCCACCTTAGTGTAGTTAAATATCATAATTCTGATTAAGCAAGGCTAATGTCATGCTGGACTATCCGGCCCTGCAGGCCGTTTCGCTCGTCGTCAGGACGGGCAGTTTCGAAAAGGCGGCGCAAGCCTTGAGCGTCACGCCGTCGGCGGTATCGCAACGCGTCAAACAGCTCGAGGAACGACTGGGGACCGTGCTGATCATCAGGGGGCAGCCCTGCATGGCGACCGAGAGGGGAGAATGGCTCTGTCGCCATATGGAGCAGGTCGGCCTCCTCGAGGGGGACCTGATGGCACGGCTCCCGGCGCTCGCCGAGCCGGGCGCGACGCGACAGCGCGTGACGCTGCGGATCGCCACCAATGCCGACAGCCTCGGCACCTGGTTCCTCGGCGCCGTGGCGGCCTTCGCGAACGGCAGCACGCATCTCCTCGACATTACCGTCGACGATCAGGAGCATACCGCCGAGTGGCTGAGGCGAGGGCGCGTGCTCGCCGCCGTCACGGCACTGGCAAAGCCCATTCAAGGTTGCCGCGTCATCCCGCTCGGCTCGCTCCGTTATCTGGCGACCGCAAGTCCGGAGTTCATGACGACCTATTTTTCCGAGGGAGTAACGGCCCAGGCGCTTGCGCGGGCGCCATCGCTGATCTTCAACCAGAAGGACCGGCTGCAGAGCCAGTGGATGCAACTCGCGCTCGGCGAGAGCCCTGACCACCCCGTCCATTGGGTGCCTTCGACGCAAGGGTTCGTCGATGCGAGCCTCTTGGGAATCGGCTGGTGCGCCAATCCCGAATTGCTCGTGAGAGACCATATCGCCGCCGGGCGGCTGCGCGAGCTCGTTCCCGGCACGCCGCTCGACATTCCGCTGTTCTGGCAGGTCAACCGGATCGCGGCGGACCGGCTCGCCGATCTGACACGAGCGGTCGTCGAGACGGCGCGTCGCCTTCTCGTCACTCCGCGGGGATAACTCTCACCGCCTCGGCGCGCGCCCGATAATGTGCGAGCACGCGCAGGCGCAGGGCAGAGGAGAGATTTGCCTCGCCGCGGGCAAGGTCGATCTCGGCGACGAGGCTGGCGAGCGGGCGGCCTTCGCCGGCGGCGATCTCCTTCAGCGCATCCCAGAACGGTTCCTCGAGCGAGACGCTGGTGCGGTGCCCGGCAATGGCCAGCGAGCGCTTGCGCAGGCCGCTCACGTCTCGTCCTTGCCGTCCTTGCCCGCGTCGAGGCGATGGCCGTCCAGGCGCGCCGTCTGGAGCGCCTTCTCGGCTTCCGCCTGCTCGCGCTCGGCCCTGGTCCGGCCGAAGGTGATGCGATTCTGGCTGGCCTGCGCCTCGGCTTCGGCGCGGCCCTTGGCCTTGCGCGCCCGGCGGAGATTGACGATCTCGGCCATGGCTCAGGCCGGGCCGAGCATGTGCCCGGGCACGACGGTGCGGTCGAACAGCGCCCCGTCGACGCCGGCCCTGAGCGCTTCCTCGCGCAGCGTGGTGCCGTTGTGATGGGCCGCCTTGGCGATGGCGGCGGCCTTGTCGTAGCCGATCGCGGGGGCGAGCGCCGTCACCAGCATCAGCGAGCGCGAGAGCAGTTCTTCCAGCCGCTCGCGATTGGGCTCGATGCCCTCGACGCAGTTCAGGCGGAAGCTCTCGGCCGCGTCGGCGAGCAGGCGGGCCGATTGCAGGAAGGCCTGGGCGATCACCGGCTTGAAGACGTTGAGCTCGAAATGGCCCTGGCTGGCGGCAAAGGCGATGGTCGCCTGGTTGCCGTGCACCCGCGTCGCGACCATGGTCAGCGCCTCGGCCTGGGTCGGGTTGACCTTGCCGGGCATGATCGAGGAGCCGGGCTCGTTCTCCGGCAGGCTGATCTCGCCGAGGCCCGAGCGCGGGCCGGAGCCCATCAGGCGGATGTCGTTGGCGATCTTGAACAGATCCATGGCGAGCGCGGTCAGCGCGCCATGGCTGTAGGTGATCGCGCCATGGCTCGCCAGCGCCTCGAACAGGTTGTCGGCGGTGCGGAAGGGCAGGCCGGTCAGGCGGGCGATCTCGGCCGAGAAGGCCTTTGCGAAATCGGGATGGGCATTGAGGCCGGTGCCGACGGCGGTACCGCCCTGGGCGAGGGCCAGCAGGCCGGGCAGGGTCTCTGCGATGCGGGCGATGCCGAGCTGAACTTGCGCGACATAGCCGGAGAATTCCTGCCCGAGCGTGACGGGCGTCGCGTCCTGGAGATGGGTACGGCCGATCTTGACCAGGTTGGCATAGGCCCTGGCCTTGACGTCGAGCGCGTCCTTGAGCCGGGTCAGCGCCGGCAGCAGATCGCGCGAGACGACGAGTGCCGCGGCGATGTGGATCGCGGTCGGGAAGCTGTCGTTGGAGGACTGGCCCTTGTTGACATGGTCGTTCGGGTGGACCGGGCTCTTGGCGCCGAGGCCGGCGCCGAGGATCTCGTTGGCCCGGTTGGCCAGGACCTCGTTGGCGTTCATGTTCGACTGGGTGCCGGAGCCGGTCTGCCAGACGACCAGCGGAAAATGCTCGTCGAACCGGCCCGAGAGCGCCTCGTCGGCAGCCTGGACGATGGCGGCCTCGATCTTGCGGTCGAGCAGGCCGAGCCGGGCATTGACGATGGCGGCCGCCTTCTTGACCAGCACGAGCGCGTGGACGAGCGGCAGCGGCAGACGCTCGGCCGGGCCGCCGATGCGGAAATTCTCGAGCGAGCGCTGGGTCTGCGCCGCCCAGTAGCGATCGGCGGCGACGGAGACCGGACCGAAGGAATCGGTCTCGCTGCGGTACTCGGTCATGGCGGGGGTCTCAGGTCTTCTTGCGGAAGGCGTCGAGGCTGACGACCTGGGCGCTGCCCTCCTCCTCGGCGTCGGCGGGCTTCTCCGCCGTGTCGACGGGGGCGTCCGTATCGCTGGTCTTCGCTGCCGCGGCGGGCTTGAGCTTGACGGCCGGCAGCGCCTTCTGCGGGGCCTTGCCCGCGAGCGCCAGCGGTGCCGCCGGAACGACATTCGGCTCGGAGCCGGCGCCGCGCGGCGCCCGGGCCGCTTCGGCCGGCTCGTCGGCGGTCTCGCCGGACGTATCCTGGGTCTCGAACTTCAGGCCGAACTGCACCGACGGGTCGAAGAAGGTGGTGATCGCGTCATAGGGAATCAGCAGGCGCTCCGGCACGCCCGAGAAGGAGAGGCCGACCTCGAAGGCGTGGTCGCTGACGTTCAGGTCCCAGAACTGGTGCTGAAGCACGATCGTCATCTCGTCGGGATGCTTGTCGCGCAGACGCTGCGAGACGCGCACGCCAGGGGCCGTGGTACGGAAGGTGACGTAGAAATGGTGGTCGCCCGGCAGCCCGTCGCGGCCCGCCTCGGACAGGATCTTGCGCACGACTCCCTTGAGCGCGTCCTGCACCATCAGGTCGTAGCGGAGAATGTCCTTCGTCATCGCGTCCGGATTCCGTTTCGGCGTCCATCATGTCCTTCGTCTCCGGACGGAGCCGCCCGAGTGCGAAGAAACATGATCCGATCCATCACTTTAGAGCAGCATTCGGGCGAAAAACCGGTCCCCGCCATCGCGCAACGCTCTATCGGGCATGCCGCCCTTCATTCAAAAAAAGTGGAGGCTTCTGTTGCCAGGCGCCTCCGAGCCCCGCCTTACGCGGCTAAGCGCAAGGGCTTTGGTTTGGGAACCAGCACCGCTTACGCGGCGACAGCAACCCGAGCATTGTTGTCGTTGGCAACTATGCTTTTGGCCCGATAACGGCGGAACCATGCCGAGCAAAAGAACGACCTTTACACCCTCGTCGATCCTATTTCGCCCCCGCCAAAATTCTGCCGCTCGCGCCGCGAGACAGGCCTGCCGCAGATTCGGCAGAGCTTTGGTGGAGGCGCCGGGTACCGCCCCCGGGTCCGAAAGGCTTATTCCGACGTCCGTTTATCGCCATAGCCGTTCTTGCGAGCGGCACCGGGAATATAGGCGCTGTGCGCGCGGGGGGAAAGAGAGCAGTACGGTTTCCCGGCTCATTTATCGCGAAGCGCTGCGAGGGTTGCCGGAAAGAGACGCTGGTTTGCGGCTTTTCCAAGCCAGAGCCGGATCCAATCAGGGTGAGACAACCTGATCGGATCACGCGTTCCCTGGTGGCCGTCAGCGCAGCAGCGAGCCGTCCCTGGCGTTGAGATCGATCACCAGTTCGTCGCCCGAGCGGTCGCGCCCGGCGAGTTCCCAGCGCCCCTCGAACAGCGAGATCTCCTCGACATGGACGAGCCCATGGTCGAAGGCGATCGCACGGGCCCGGGCTTCGCTGATCTTGCCCATGGCGGCGAGCGTGGCTTCCGGCGGTTCGGTCGAGGCGGCGAGGGCCCCGCCAGCCATCAGCGCCGCGACGATCGCGGCTGCCAGCAGTTTCGTTCTGCTCATGATTCAATCCTCATCAGCACGGGCCGTATTATGCGCAGGCCCGAAGCGCCCCTTGTCTTCATCGAGCATTCAGATTGGGGCGATGGTTCGGCATTGCAGCAGGACACTCGGTCACAGGCGATGCCGTTCTCGTGAGCCGCCGCGCCCTGTCGACGGCCGCCATGCGAAATCGTCTCTGGACGGCGTGCCGGCGGCTCTTTTGGAGCGCGCTCGAATCCGGCTAGATGCCGGCATGCGCCAGTATCACGACCTCCTCAAGCGGGTTCTCGACGAAGGCGTCCGCAAGGACGACCGCACCGGCACCGGCACGCTCGCCCTGTTCGGCCACCAGATGCGTTTCGACCTTGCGGCCGGCTTCCCGCTGGTCACGACCAAGAAGCTGCACCTGAAATCGATCATCCACGAGCTGATCTGGTTCCTGCGCGGCGACACCAATGTGCGCTACCTGCAGGAGAACGGCGTCAGCATCTGGGATGAGTGGGCCGATGCGAACGGCGATCTCGGGCCAGTCTATGGCCGGCAATGGCGCTCCTGGCCGGCACCCGACGGGGCGACGATCGACCAGATCGCCTGGCTGGTGAACGAGATCCGCCGCAACCCGGATTCGCGCCGCCTGATCGTCTCGGCCTGGAACCCGGCCGACATCTCGAAAATGGCGCTGGCGCCCTGCCATTGCCTGTTCCAGTTCTTCGTTCAGCCTTCAGCCGAGGGGCCCGGCAAATTGTCCTGCCAGCTCTACCAGCGCTCGGCCGATGTCTTCCTCGGCGTGCCCTTCAACATCGCCAGCTATGCGCTGCTGACCCATATGGTCGCGCAGGTGACGGGGCTCGGCGTCGGCGATTTCGTCCATTCCTTCGGCGACACCCATCTCTATGTGAATCATCTCGACCAGGCGAAGCTGCAGCTTTCCCGGGAGCCGCGGCCGCTGCCCATCCTGAAGCTGAATCCGGCAGTGGCGAAGCTCGAGGACTTCCGTTTCGAGGACGTGACGATCGAAGGCTATGAGGCGCACCCGGCGATCAAGGCGCCGATCGCGATATGACTCTCGCCATCCGTCCCGCCAGGCCCGACGAGGCCGGCCTCGTGCTCGGCTTCATCCGCGAGCTCGCCGAATACGAGAAGCTGTTGCACGAGGTCACGGCGACCGAGGCGGAGATCGCCTCGGCGCTGTTCGAGCCCGAGCCGAAGGTGTTCTGCGACATCGCCGAATGGAACGGCGAGCCCGCCGGCTTCGCGATCTGGTTCTACACCTATTCGACCTTCACCGGCCGCCATGGCATCTGGCTCGAGGACCTCTATGTCCGGCCGGAGCATCGCGGGCGCGGCCTCGGCAAGGCGCTGATGGTGCGGCTGGCGAAACGCTGCCTCGAGGAGGGGCTGTCGCGCTTCGCCTGGTGGGTGCTGAACTGGAACGAGCCCTCGCGCGTGTTCTACCGCTCGATCGGGGCGGTGGCGCAGGACGAATGGACGGTGAAGCGGCTCGACGGCGAGGCGCTGGCAAAGCTGGCCCGAGGTGATTGAAGAGGTGGCCGAGGGCATGGCGAAACTGCCGGTCGTCCTGGTTGCCGCGATCGCCGATAATGGCGTGATCGGCAGCGAAAACCGGCTGATCTGGCGCCTGAAGACCGATCTGCGGCGCTTCCGTGCGCTGACGATGGGTTGCCCGATCATCATGGGCCGCAAGACCTTCCTCTCGATCGGCAAGCCGCTGCCGGGCCGCCAGACCGTGGTGCTGACACGCGATCCGCTGTTCCGGGCCGAAGGCGTCCATGCCGCGTCCTCGCTCGAAGGGGCGCTGGAGATGGCGCAGGAGCTTGGCGCGGCGATGGGCGCACGCGCCGTGATCGTCGGCGGCGGCAGCGAGATCTATGCCCTGGCCCTGCCGCTCGTCGACAGGCTGGAACTGACCTTCGTCCATGCCGCTCCGGAGGGCGATGCGCTCTTCCCTTCCTGGGGCCGGGAAGCCTTTCGCGAGACGGCGCGCAGCGACCATCCTGCCACGGCGGAGGACGAGTACGCCTTCAGCTTCGCCAGTTTCGAGCGCCGACGTTGAGCCTGCGCCGATATGCCCGACGAATGGCGTAAGACGAAAGGGGTTGCGCCGTTGACGAATCCGTGGCCGATGCCCAATTCACAGCCCATCGCGCCGCCCGGCGCTGACAATGAACTGCCGTTCGGTTATTGCACGGTCGGTACCAGAGCGAGGAACGGCTGAAGAATGCCTTGGAGCAACCAGAGCGGCGGTAGCGGAGGAAGTGGCGGAAGCGGCGGCGGAGGTGGTCCCTGGGGCCAGCGCGGCGGCGGCGGCAACGGCGGCGGCCCCTGGGGCGGCGGTCCGTCGGGCGGCGGCACCCCTCCCGATCTCGAGGAGATCATCCGGCGCGGCCAGGACCGGCTGAAGAACTTCATGCCCGGCGGCAATCTCGGCGGCCGCGGCGCGCTCCTGATCGGCCTCGGCCTCGTGCTGGTCTGGCTCGCGACCGGCGTCTACACGGTCCGCCCGAACGAGGTCGGCCTCAACCTGATCTTCGGCAAGTTCGTCGGCAAGACGGCACAGGGCCTGAACTACAACCTGCCCTATCCGATCGGCAGCGTGGTCAAGCCCCAGGTCACCAACGTCATCACCACCGAGGTCGGCTTCCGTACCGTCGAATCCGTGCGCGCCTCGCGCCAGAGCGACGTCGGCGAGGAGAGCCTGATGCTGACCGGCGACGAGAACATCGTCGACATCGACTTCATCGTGCAGTGGCAGATCGATCCCGGCGCGCCGGAGGCCTATGTCTTCAACATCCAGGACCCGCCGGGCACCGTGAAGGCCGTGGCCGAAAGCGCCATGCGCGAGATCATCGGCGGGCGCAACATCCAGCCGGTGCTGACCACCGACCGCGGCCAGATCGAGAGCGAAGTCCGCCAGCTGATGCAGGATACCCTCAACACCTATCGCGCCGGCGTGCAGATCAGGCTGGTGCAGCTCCAGAAGGTCGACCCGCCGCAGCAGGTCATCGACGCCTTCCGCGACGTCCAGGCGGCACGCGCCGACCAGGAGCGTCTGCGCAACGAGGCCGAGACCTACGCCAACCGCGTGGTGCCGGAAGCGCGTGGCCGTTCGGCCCAGCTCACCCAGGCGGCCGAAGCCTTCAAGGCGCAGACGGTCAACGAGGCGCTCGGCCAGATCAGCCGCTTCAACGCGGTCTTCGAGCAGTACAAGAGCGCGCCGGAAGTCACCCGCGAGCGTCTCTTCATCGAAACCATGGAGCGCGTCCTCGGCGGCATGGACAAGATCATCCTCGACCAGAACGGCCAGGGGCAGGGCGTCGTGCCCTATCTTCCCCTCAGCGAACTGGGACCGCGCCGTCCGGCCGGCCCGGCCCCGCAGGGAGCAGTGCGATGAGCGGCATTCTTCGTGTCGGCGCGCTCGTCATCATCGGCGCGGCCGCCGTCCTGTTCTATGCCGCGACCTTCGTGGTGCAGCAGACCCAGTCCGCCATCGTCCTGCGCTTCGGCGCGGTGCGCACGGTCGTCACCCAGCCGGGGCTCTATTTCAAGCTTCCGGCGCCGTTCGAGCAGGTCACCTATCTCGACAACCGCATCCTCGACCTCGACTTGCCGGCGCAGGAGATCATCGCTTCCGACCAGAAGCGTCTCGTGGTCGATGCCTTCACGCGCTACCGGATCTCCGATCCGCTGCGCTTCTATCAGGCGGTGAACAACATCCCGCGCGCCAATTCGCAGCTCGCCTCGATCGTCAACGGCCAGGTGCGCTCGGTTCTCGCCGAGGCGACCTTCACCGCCATGGTCCGCAACGAGCGCTCGCGGCTGATGAACCGCATCCGCGACGACGTGAACCGCGAGGCTGCCCGCTTCGGCATGACCGTCGTCGATGTCCGCCTGCGCCGGGTCGACCTGCCGCAGGCGAACTCCCAGGCGGTGTTCCAGCGCATGCAGACCGAGCGTCAGCGCGAGGCTGCGGAGGCACGCGCGCTGGGCGCCCAGCAGGGGCAGGAGATCAAGGCGCGCGCCGAGCGCGAGTCGACGATCATCGTCGCCGAAGCGCAGCGCAAGGCGGACGAGATCCGCGGCGAGGGTGAAGGCGAGCGCAACCGGATCTTCGCCGAAGGCTTCGGCAAGGCTCCGGAGTTCTTCGCCTTCTACCGGTCGATGCAGGCCTATGAAGCGAGCCTGAAGGCTGGCGATACGCGGATGCTGCTCTCGCCCGACTCGCCCTTCTTCCGCTTCTTCAACGACCCCGCGGGCGGCAGGTCGGGAGCAGCGCCGGCAGCGTCCGGCGCTGCCCCGGCGGCCGGCCCCGCCCAGCCCTGATCGCAAGCGGGCGGCGGGGGCGGCATGACGGATTTCCTCGCGGCACTGGGCCTGGTCTTCGCGATCGAGGGCATCCTGTTCGCCGCGATTCCGCATCTCGCCAAGGATGCGCTGCGCAGCGCCGCCGAGACGCCGCCCGATCGCATGCGCCTGATCGGCATCGTCTCAGCGGTCGTCGGCGTCATGCTGGTCTGGTTCGTGCGGGGCTGAGCTATGCCCCGCATGAGGTAGAGCCGGATCCGGTCAGGTTGCCGAGCAATCCGAGCGGCGCGTGCTCTGGCGGACAAGTGGCGGCCCGCCGGGGATGCGCGCCCAATTCCGCGGCCACAAGCGCGTGATAACGCGATCTCGCGTCGCCCTTCCGCCGCATTTTGGCGTTCTGAGTTGCGTTCGGATTTCGGCTGCGCTGCAATGCTTGGCAAGGCGTGGCCCGGCAAAAGGCGCCGCCCGGCAAGGCGCGACATTCATACGAGGACATCGATGGCAACCAAACTTTCCCATGGCTCCCGTCTGACGCGCATCGCGGTCGTCGCCGGCTTCGCGCTCGGCGTCCCGCTGGCAGCGCCGGCCTTCGGCCAGGCGACCGCCGTTGCGCCGCTGGTCCAGGGCCAGATCTCGCTGGCGGACCTCGCCGAGCGGGTGATGCCGGCGGTGGTCAACATCGCCGCCGTGACGACCAGCGAGACGCGCGGCCGCACCCTGCCGCAACTGCCGCAGCTCGGGCCGGACACGCCGTTCGGCGACCTGTTCGAGGAGTTCTTCAACCGCCGCGGCCAGGGCCAGCAGGGCGAGCGCCAGGCGCCGCAGCAGCGCCGGGCCCAATCGGCCGGGTCGGGCTTCGTCATCGATCCATCGGGCATCGTCGTGACCAACAACCACGTCATCGGCGACGCCAACGAGATCACGATCGTGTTCGGTGACGGGCTGCGCCTCAAGGCCGAGGTGGTCGGCAAGGACACCAAGGTCGATCTCGCCGTGCTGCGCGTGAAGCACGACAAGCCGTTGCCCTTCGTCAAGTTCGGCGATTCCGACAAGATGCGCATCGGCGACCCCGTGATGGCGATCGGCAATCCGTTCGGCCTCGGCGGCTCGGTCTCCTCGGGCATCGTCTCGGCCCGCAATCGCGACATCCAGCAGGGTCCCTACGACACCTATATCCAGACCGACGCGGCCATCAACAAGGGCAATTCCGGCGGTCCGCTGTTCAACATGGCGGGCGAGGTCATCGGCATCAACACCGCGATCCTGTCGCCGACCGGCGGCTCGGTCGGCATCGGCTTCGCCGTGCCGTCCTCGCTGGCCACGAATATCGTCGATCAGCTCAAGGAGTTCGGTGAGACGCGCCGCGGCTGGCTCGGCGTGCGCATCCAGAACGTCGACGAGGCTACCGCCGAGGCGCTCGGCCTCGGCGCGGCGCGCGGCGCCCTCGTTGCCGGCGTCGACGACAAGGGCCCGGCCAAGCCGGCCGGTCTCGAGATCGGCGACGTGATCGTCAAGTTCGACGGCAAGGACGTCAAGGATTCGCGCGATCTGCCGCGCATCGTGGCGGGGACCCCGGTCGGCAAGGACGTGCCCATGCAAATCATGCGCAAGGGCAAGGAGCTGACCAAGACGGTGAAGCTCGGCCGGCTCGAGGACGGCGAGAAGGTCCAGCCGGCCTCGTCCAAGCCAGCGCCGGAGGCCGCCAAGCCGGCGGTGACCTCGGCGCTCGGCCTCGAGCTCTCGGCCCAGAGCGAGGAGCTGCGCAAGCGCTACTCGATCAAGGAAGGGCTCAAGGGCGTCGTCATCACCAAGGTCGACAGCAACTCGAACGCCGCCGACAAGCGCATCCTCGTCGGCGAGCTCGTCGTCGAGGTCGGCCAGGAGGCGGTGAACTCGCCCGAGGACGTGACCAAGCGCCTCGACGCCCTCAAGAAGGAGGGCAAGAAGTCGGCGCTGCTGCTGGTCTCGAACGGGCAGGGCGAGGTCCGCTTCGTCGCGGTCTCGATGAACTGAGCCGCCATTCTCCCGGCGCAGATCGCAAGGGGCGGCCGCGAGGCCGCCCCTTTTGCGTGAGTGATCACCGCCATCAGCCTTTTGCATTGGCAAGGGGCGCCGGCAGCGGCCAGAATTCGCGCGGCTGCGGGAGGACTGCCAGATGCAGATGAGCGAGATTCCGTTCGGGACGACCGACTGGTCGACGATCGAGCCGGAGTTCCATGCCGGGGAGCAGGGGCAGGCGAGCTGGCGCACGCGCCGCTTCGGGCCGGGCGAGAACGCGATCCGGGTGCGGATGGTCGAGTATTCGCCGGGCTATGTCTCGGACCATTGGTGCGAGAAGGGGCATATCCTGCTCTGCCTCGAGGGCGAGCTCGAAACCACGCTCGCCGACGGGCGGGTCATGCTGCTGCGCGCCGGGATGAGCTACCAGGTCGCCGATGGCGCCGAAGCGCACCGTTCGCGGGCGCCCAAGGGCGCGCGGCTGTTCATCGTGGATTAGATCGCTCGTCATTGCGAGGAGCGTCAGCGACGAAGCAATCCAGGGGCCGTTGTGCGAGCCCGCCTGGATTGCTTCGCTTTGCTCGCAATGACGACGGTGGGGACACTCCGATCCGCAGGCGCTAATTCCTGACGATCTCCTCGCCGCGATAGCCCTGGGCATAGAGCAGCGCCGTCAGGTCGGCATGGTCGAGCCTTGCATCGGCTGCGGCGGCGACCGCCGGCTTGGCCCGGAAGGCGACGCCGAGCCCGGCCTCGCCGAGCATGGCGAGGTCGTTGGCGCCGTCGCCGACGGCGAGCGTCGCCTCGTGCGGCAGGCCAAAGCGGCCGCGCAGCTCGACCAGCGCGTCGAGCTTGGCCTGCTTGCCGAGGATCGGCTCGGCGACCTCGCCGCTGAGGAGCGCCCCGGTGCCGAGCAGGGTGTTGGAGCGATCCTCGTCGAAGCCGATCGCCTTGCCGATCGGCCCGGTGAAGACGGTGAAGCCGCCGGAGACCAGCGCGGTGTAATGGCCCTGCGCCCGCATGGTGCGGACCAGCGCCGCGCCGCCCGGCGTCAGCGTGATGCGCTCGGCGATGATCTCCTCGACCACGGCGAGCGGCACGCCCTTGAGCAAGGCGACGCGCTCGCGCAGCGCCGGCTCGAAGGCGACCTCGCCGCGCATGGCGCGCTCGGTGATCTGCGAGACCTTCTCCTTCAAGCCGACATAGGCGGCGAGCTCGTCGATGCATTCCTGGCCGATCATGGTCGAATCCATGTCGGCGAGGAACAGGCGCTTGCGCCTTGCCGCGACCGGCTGGACGAGGATGTCGACGGCCGCGCCGTCGAGCGCGGCGCGCAGGGCCGCTTCGAGCTTGCGCGGACCCTGCGCTTCCGCGAAGAGGTCGGCGGCGATCTCGCCATCGAGGCGCGCCAGGGTCGCCGGCCAGGGCGATGCGGCGCGCAGGCGCGCCAGCAGCGCCTCGTCGAGCAGGGCCTGGCCGTGGGCGGAAACGAGCGTGGCGACGAGCGACATGGCGACGATGGACCTGGGAACCGGAGCCGGGGTGACGTTCAGGGCGGTGCTCATCGCAGGTCCGACAGCGAGCGGCAAGTCGGCGCTGGCGCTGGCCTTGGCGGAGCGCTTCGGCGGCACCGTGGTCAACGCCGATTCCATGCAGGTCTATCGCGACCTCGCGGTGATCACGGCGCGGCCGACGCCGGCGGAGATGGGGAATGTGCCGCATCGTCTCTACGGCCATGTCGATGGCGCGACGAACCATTCGGTCGCTGCCTATGCCGCCGAGGCCGCGGCGCTGCTGGATACATTGGCGGGGCAGGGGAGCCTGCCGGTGCTGGTCGGCGGGACCGGGCTCTATTTCAAGGCGCTGACCGAGGGGCTCTCGGCGATCCCGCCGGTGCCCGAGGAGGTCCGCCTCCGGTTCCGGGAGCATGCGGCGCAGCGCGCGACCGGCGAGCTCCATGCCGAGCTCGCCGGCAAGGATCCGGAGATGGCGGCGCGGCTGCGCCCGAGCGACCGCCTGCGGGTGATGCGGGCGCTCGAGGTGCTGGCGGCGACCGGCCGTTCGCTCGCCAGCTTCCAGGGCGAGCGCGAGCCGGGGCCGCTTTCCGGCCAGAGGCTGTTGCAGATATTCCTGGCGCCGGAGCGCGCGCTGGTGCGGCAGCGGATCGACCGGCGCTTCGACGAGATGATGGCGCAGGGCGCGCTGGACGAGGTCGCGGCGCTACGGGCAAGGCGCCTCGACCCGCTGCTGCCGGTGATGCGGGCGCATGGCGTGCCCGGCCTGATCGCCCATCTCGACGGCAGGCTCGGGCTCGACGAGGCGGTGGCGCGGGCTAAGGCCGATACGCGCGCCTATGCCAAGCGGCAGATGACCTGGTTCCGCCATCAGATGACCGGCTGGCACGCCGTGGCGCCGGAGGCGGGCCTCGCCTTCGCGCTCGCCGAACTTGCCCGGCCGGATTGAGCGGTTCGCGTCAGGCGGCTGCGGCGATGTCGCCTTCGGCGCAGCGGATGCAGTCGCGACCTTCATTCTTGGCGCGATAGAGCTCCTTGTCGGCGCGGGCGACGAAGGCGGCGAAGCCCTCGCCCGGCTGGCGTGTGGCGACGCCGATGCTGGCCGTGACCTGGAGATCGAGCGCCTCCGAAACCGGCAGATGGGTCCGATGCAGGGCTTCCCGCAGGCGCTCGGCGATGCGCTGCGCCTCGCGCGCTCCCGTCCGTGGCAGCACGACGGCGAACTCCTCGCCGCCGAGGCGCCCGACCAGGTCCTGGCCGAGGCGCATCTGGCTCAGCAGCAGGTCGGCGAAGGCGCGGATGACCGCGTCGCCGGCGGCATGGCCGTGATTGTCGTTGACCTGCTTGAAATGGTCGAGGTCGATGATGAAGAGCGAGGTCTCCTCGCCCCTGGCCTCGCCCGCCGCGATCTCGGCATTCGCCTTCTCGATCAGCGAGCGGCGGTTGAGCAGGGTCGTGAGCGGGTCGATCTCGGCCAGGCGGCGCAATTCCTGCTCACGCTCCTCGCGCTGGCCGATCTCGTGCGAGAGGGCGCGCCGCGTGGCGCGCTCCTTGCCGATCTCGAGCGCCAGCGTGGCCGCCCGGCTCTGCAAGGTGAGGTTGGCGAGCATCAGCTCGGAAATGTCGGTGAGCGTCATCACCAGCCCGTCGCCGAGCGGCGCGAGCGCGATCTGCAGCCAGACCTCGCGACCGTCGACCGCATGGCGGGTCTCGAACATGTCGCCGCGGCGCAGCTCCATGACATAGAGGCAGCGGCGCCAGACCGTGTCGTCGGCGAGGAAGGGCAGGGCCTGGCGCCCCTCCGCGTCGATCAGCGTGCCCTCGGGCGCGCCGGCCATGGCGGCGGCGCGGCGGTTGGCGGTGATGATGACGGTGCGCTCGATATTGCCTTCCACGTCGCGCACGGCACGCAGCGCGACGATGCCGGCCGGCGAGGTGTCGAGCACCGTGGTCAGCAGCTCCTCATGGAAATGCAGCGGCTTGCTGAAGACGATGAGGCGGCGCTGGCCGTCGGCAGAGGTCGTCGGCAGCACCAGGCGCTCCCAGAGGCTGACGCGGACGGTCTTGACGGCACGGTGGATCGAGTAGAGCGGCTTTCCGCTGGCCAGCGCCCCGTCATAGCAGGCGATGGTGAAACGGGCGGTCTGCGGCGGCATGTTCGAGACGCGCTCGCCGGTGCGGTCGCCGCCGACATGGCGGGCGATGTCGCGGCCGAAATGCTCGTAGACGTAGTCGCCGGTGCCGGTCGGCGCCATGATCATGATGTCACGGCTGCAGAAGGAGAGCAGTTCGGCGCTGAAATCCTCGAAGAGGGCACCGCCGGACGCGGCCTGCGCGCTGCGGTCGAAGCGACGCAGCAGGTCGGCGACTTCGGGAGCGTAGGCCCTCTCGACGATGTTGTGGGTATGGACTTCCTGATACATCGGCCCCGGCTTCCGTCTCCGGGATCGCTAGCAGAGGGGTCTTGAGAAAGTGTTCCCTTACGGCAACAAAACCGCTGGTAAATTGCCGGCGGCAGCGCGATTTCGCGCGGCGCGCCGCTTGACCGGCCGGCGGCGCTCGTCTAGCCTCCGCCAAATTCGTTCACTGCAAGGGCGCGACATGCGCAAGCTCATTCTCGTAAAGGTGCGCTGGTAGGGGCCGGTTTCACAAACCGCGCGTCCCCGACGCCAGCGCACGCCCAGGCCCCTCCGAGGGCCTTTTTTATTGCCTTTTTTCCGCCCGACCCCGACAAGACAGACCGCGCAGGAGACCGTTATGAGCGAGATGATGACCGGCGCCGAAATGGTCGTTCGTGCCCTCCAGGACCAGGGCGTCGAACATCTCTTCGGCTATCCCGGCGGCGCCGTGCTGCCGATCTATGACGCGCTCTTCCAGCAGGACAAGGTCAAGCATGTGCTCGTCCGGCACGAGCAGGGGGCGGTCCACGCGGCCGAGGGCTATGCCCGCTCCAGCGCCGGCAAGGTCGGCTGCGTCCTCGTCACCTCGGGCCCCGGCGCGACCAACGCCGTCACCGGCCTGACCGACGCGCTGCTCGACTCGATCCCGGTCGTCGTCATCACCGGCCAGGTCCCGACCCATCTGATCGGCTCCGACGCCTTCCAGGAATGCGACACGGTCGGCATCACGCGCTCCTGCACCAAGCACAACTATCTGGTGAAGAGCATCGCCGACCTGCCACGCATCCTGCACGAGGCCTTCTATGTCGCGGCCAATGGCCGGCCCGGCCCGGTCGTGATCGACGTGCCCAAGGACATCCAGTTCGCCACCGGCGCCTATAGCCGACCGCGCGACAACCAGCACAAGACCTATCGGCCGACGGTCAAGGGCGACCTCAACAAGATCAAGGCCGCGGTCGAGCTGATCGCCAAGGCGAAGAAGCCGGTGTTCTATACCGGCGGCGGCGTCATCAATTCCGGCCCGCACGCCTCGGCGCTGCTGCGCGAGCTGGCGCGGCTGACCGGCTACCCGGTGACCTCGACGCTGATGGGGTTGGGGGCCTTCCCGGCGGCCGACCGGCAATGGCTCGGCATGCTCGGCATGCACGGCACCTACGAGGCCAACCTCGCCATGCATGACTGCGATGTCATGATCAATATCGGGGCGCGCTTCGACGACCGCATCACCGGCCGGCTCGACGCCTTCTCGCCGCGCTCGAAGAAGATCCACATCGACATCGACCCGTCCTCGATCAACAAGAACGTCAAGATCGACATCGGCATCGTCGGCGACTGCGCCCATGTGCTCGAGGACATGGTCCGGATCTGGCGCGAGACCTCGCCGCAGATCGACAAGACGGCGCTGACCGCCTGGTGGACCCAGATCGACGGCTGGCGGGCAAGGAACAGCCTCGGCTACAAGCAGTCCGGCACGGTGATCAAGCCGCAATACGCGATCGAGCGGCTCTACGAGCTGACCAAGGACCGCAATACCTACTTCACCACCGAAGTCGGCCAGCACCAGATGTGGGCGGCGCAGTATCTGCGCTTCCAGGAGCCGAACCGCTGGATGACCTCGGGCGGGCTCGGCACCATGGGCTACGGCCTGCCGGCGGCGATCGGCGTGCAGATGAAGCATCCGGATGCGCTCGTCATCGACGTCGCCGGCGAGGCCTCGATCCTGATGAACATGCAGGAGATGTCGACGGCGGTGCAGTACCGGCTGCCGGTCAAAGTCTTCATCCTCAACAACGAATACATGGGCATGGTGCGCCAGTGGCAGGAATTGCTGCATGGCGGGCGCTATTCGGAGAGCTACTCGGCCTCGCTGCCGGACTTCGTCAAGCTGGCGGAAGCCTATGGCGGCCACGGCATCCGCTGCTCCGACCCGGCCGATCTCGACGCCGCGATCATGCAGATGATCGAGACGCCCGGCCCGGTGATCTTCGACTGCCTGGTGGCGAAGGAAGAGAACTGCTTCCCGATGATCCCGTCGGGCAAGGCGCATAACGAGATGATCCTGCCCGATTTCGAGGGCGACACCGGCGAGATCATCGACGCCAAGGGCAAGCAGCTGGTTTGATGAGGCACCGTCATGCTCGGGCTTGACCCGAGCATCTCAGGCGGGGGGCGCCGGCAGGCGCTTTCTCGTCAGGAGATTCTCGGGACTGCGTGGAGTTTATCCTTGGGCCGGCCAAAGGTCGGACCCGAGGGCTTCGCCCGAGAATGACGGCATCGGCGCGATATTGGGGGACCACATGGCGACCATCGGCCTGATCGGCGGAATGAGCTGGGAATCGACGGCGGTCTATTACCGCCTCCTCAACGAGGGCGTGCGCGAGCGCGCCGGCGGCCTGCACTCGGCCGACATCCTGCTGCATTCGCTCGACTTCTCGCCGATCGCCGAGATGCAGGCATCCGGCAACTGGGCGGCTGCCGGCGCGGCGATGGCGAACAGCGCTCGCCGGCTGGAAAGCGGCGGCGCCTCCTGCATCGTGCTCGCCACCAACACCATGCACAAGCTCGCCGACCAGATCACCCAGGCGACGAATCTGCCGTTCCTGCATCTCGCCGACGTTACGGCCAAGGCGATCCGTCGGACGGAAAGCCGCCGGCCCCTGCTGCTGGCGACCCGCTTCACGATGGAGCAGCGGTTCTATCGCGATCGGCTTGGCGCCTTCGGTGTCGAGTCGCTGGTGCCGGACGAGGCGGAGCAGGCGGAGGTGCATCGCATCATCTACGAGGAGCTCTGCCGCGGCCGGGTCGAGGCCGCCTCAAAGGCGCGCTACCGCGAGATCGTCGCACGGGCGGTGCGCGAGCAGGGCGCCGACGGCGTCATCCTCGGCTGCACTGAGATCATGCTGCTGGTCTCGCAGGCGGATTTCGCGGTGCCGGCCTTCGACACCACGGCGCTGCATGTCGAGGCCGCGCTCGATTTCGCCGCCGAGCTGGCGCGGGAGGCGGCGTGAAACTGGTCATCGCCAACAAGAACTACTCGTCCTGGTCGCTGCGGCCCTGGCTGGCGCTGACGGAGTTCGGCATCGCCTTCACCGAGGAGCTGGTGCCCTTCGGTCCGACCTTCGACGATCCGGACTGGAAGCGCGCGGTCTCGGCCTTCACGCCGGCCGGCAAGGTGCCGGCGCTGGTCGACGGGCCGATCACAGTCTGGGATTCGCTGGCGATCCTCGAATATCTCGCCGAAAAATACCCCGACCTTGCGATCTGGCCGCGCGACCGGGAAGCGCGGGCGATGGCGCGCTCGATCTGCGCCGAGATGCATTCCGGCTTCGGCGCGCTGCGCAATGCCTGCCCGATGAACCTCGCCTGGATCCATCCGCCGCGCGAGCGCGGCCCGGCGGTGGCGGCGGACGCTGCCCGCATCACCGGAATCTGGCGCGAGGCGCGGCAGCGCTTCGGCGCGGGCGGACCGTTCCTGTTCGGCGGCTTCAGCGCGGCGGACGCCATGTTCGCACCGGTCACGGCCCGCTTCACTACCTATTCCATCGCGCTCGACCCCGTCAGCGCCGCCTATGTCGAGGCCGTCCAAGGCACGGCCGGCTTCCGGGCCTGGCGCGAGGCCGCGCTGACGGAGCGCTGGATCGTCGCCGAGGACGAGATCGACGAGCCGGTCCTCACTGATTTCCGCCCCCATCTCAGCCGCAGCAGGGCCTAACGATGAACACGACGCATTATCCGACCGCCCCGACCGCCCAGCCGATCGCGCGCCATACGCTGGCGGTGATCGTCGACAACGAACCCGGCGTTCTTGCCCGCATCGCCGGGCTGTTCTCTGGCCGCGGCTACAACATCGAGAGCCTTACGGTTTCCGAGACCGAGCACGAGAAGCACCTGTCGCGCATCACGGTGGTCACCTCCGGTACTGCCAATGTCATCGACCAGATCAAGGCGCATCTCGACCGGCTTGTGCCGGTGCACCGGGTCGTCGACCTGACCCTGCAGGGCGAGGCGCTGGAGCGCGAGCTCTGCCTGCTCAAGGTCGTCGGCAAGGGCGATCACCGCGTCGAGGCGATGCGACTGGCCGCGGCCTTCGGGGCGCGCACGCTTGACGCCTCGCTGACCTCCTTCGTCTTCGAGCTGACCGGCTCGACCGAGGAGATCGAGCGCTTCATCAAGCTGATGACGGTGGTCGGCCTGACCGAGGTCTCGCGCACCGGCATCGCGGCGATGAGCCGCGGCCCCGACGCGATGTGATCGGTAGATGAGCCCCGAAACGCTCAACCTGATCGCGCTCGCCTGCGGCGGCGTCGGCTTTGCCTGCTTCGCCTTCCCGATCGTGCAGCGCCTTTCGGGCCGCGCCGCCTCGGAGCCGCTCGGCAGCGGCAAGAGCCTGCGCTCGCCGCTCTGGTGGGCCGGTTTCGTGCTGACCATCGTCGCCATCTTCCTGCAGCGCATCGCGGCGCAGCAGGCGGGCGGCTGACCGCCGTCGACGCCCGGCCTTAGAGCATCGGACCGAAAAGTGGAATCCACTTTTCGGAAGAATTCGATGCTTTGACAAAGAGATAGATCGCCACTTCGCGCCCGATAGGACGCGCGGCGATCTAGCCGCTGAAGCCGCCCTCGGTAAGGAAGGCCTGTTCCTCCTGCGTCGTCCGGCGTCCCAGAACCGGATTGCGATGCGGGAAGCGACCGAAGTCGCGGATGATGTCGCGGTGAATCTCGGCGAACTTCACGCCTTCCGGGTCGTCGGCGGCCTCGCAGAGCGCAACGCAGCGCTGCTGGTCGGCGAGGTCCTCGGAATGCATGAACGGCATGTAGAGGAAGCGCCGTTCCGGGTTCTCGAAAGCCTGGTCGAAATCGCGTGCAATGGCGCGCTCGGCGACGGACAGCGCCAGGGCGTCGGCGGCGAAGGCCTGCGGCGCGCCGCGGTAGAGGTTGCGCGGGAACTGGTCGAGCAGCAGCAGCAGGGCGTAGACGCCTTCGGGCGTGGCCTCCCAGTCACTGAGCTCGCCGCGGGCGGCTGCCTCGACTCCGGCGAGGAAGCGCCGGCGAATCTCCGCATCGAAGGGCTCGTCCTTGACGAACCATTTTTCCGGGCCGGCCTTGCGCCAGAAATCGACGATTGCGGTGGCGGCAGGCGCGGTCATGGGCGGGCTCCGATCGGGCTTTCTGCGGGGCAGAGGACGTGCCGATTATATAGGCCACGCTCCACCACCATGGGAGGTCGGCGGCTTGCCGCTTTCCGCTTGCACGCCGGCAAGGGCTGCTATAGACGACGGAACCGTAACGTACGGTACTGTTCCGAGCCATGGCCGATCCCGCAACCGACAGGCAAGCAGAGGCGCTGACACCACGGCAGCTCGCCGTGCTCGATGCCGTGCTCGGGCTGATGGTGGAGAAGGGCGACCAGCTGACCATGGCCGCCGTCGCAAGGCGGGCGAGCTGCTCGAAGGAGACGCTCTACAAATGGTTCGGCGACCGTGATGGCCTGCTGACCGCGACCGTGCAATGGCAGGCCTCCAAGGTCCGGGCCGGCAATTACGACCGCCAGAAGCTCGATGCCCTGTCGCTGCGCGACAGTCTGATCCGCTTTGCCGCCAACTGGCTCGAGGTGATCTCGAGCCCGACCTCGATCGCGCTCAACCGCCTCGCCATCAGCCATGCCGCAACGCGCGAGAGCAATCTCGGCGGCATCGTGCTGGCCAATGGGCGCTTTGCCATCGGCGAGCGGCTGCGGCCGCTGCTCGAGGCCGGGCGCGAGGCCGGGCTGCTCGATTTCGACGATCCGGAGACGGCCTTCCGCAGCTTCTTCGGCCTTGTCGGTCGCGACGTGCAGATCCGCCTGCTGCTCGGCGATGCGCTGAAGCTCAGCGGCGTTGAGATCGAGCGCGACGCCGCAAGGGCGGCCGACCAGTTCCTCGCACTTCACGGGCGGGCAGAGCATGTTCCGCAAAAGTGGAGACCACTTTTGCGATAAGAACATGCTCAATCTTTTGATTTGGCGCGAATTCCTTTCGTTCGACCGATTCCGGTCGAACGGAAAGCGCGCCAGCCTGTACCGAAAGCCTGAAGAAACCACGCAAACCAAGGAAGGACGCATCCCATGCGCGTTTATTATGACCGCGACGCGGACATCAATCTGATCAAGGGCAAGAAGGTCTGCATCGTCGGCTACGGCAGCCAGGGCCATGCGCATGCGCTCAACCTGCGCGATTCCGGCGTCAAGGACGTCATCATCGCCCTGAAGGCCGGTTCGGCGACCCGCAAGAAGGCCGAGGACGCCGGCTTCAAGGTCATGACCCCGTCCGAGGCCGCCAAGGTTTCCGACATCATGATGATGCTGACCCCCGACGAGCTGCAGGGCGACATCTATCGCGACGAGCTGCATGGCAACATGAAGGAGGGCGCCGCCCTTCTGTTCGCGCACGGCCTCAACGTCCATTTCAACCTGATCGAGCCGCGCAAGGATCTCGACGTGCTGATGGTCGCGCCGAAGGGCCCGGGCCACACCGTGCGCTCCGAGTACCAGCGCGGCGGCGGCGTGCCGACCCTGATCGCGATCCACCAGGATGCGACCGGCAATGCCCATGATCTCGGCCTGTCCTATGCCTCGGCCAATGGCGGCGGCCGCGCCGGCATCATCGAGACCACCTTCAAGGAAGAGTGCGAGACCGACCTGTTCGGCGAGCAGGTCGTGCTCTGCGGCGGCCTGGTCGAGCTGATCAAGGCCGGCTACGAGACCCTGACCGAGGCCGGCTATGCGCCCGAAATGGCCTATTTCGAGTGCCTGCACGAAGTGAAGCTGATCGTCGACCTGATCTATGAGGGCGGCATCGCCAACATGAACTACTCGATCTCCAACACGGCGGAGTTCGGCGAGTACGTCACCGGCCCACGCATCATCACGGCGGAGACCAAGGCCGAGATGAAGCGCGTCCTGGCCGACATCCAGTCGGGCAAGTTCACCCGCGACTGGATGCTCGAGAACAAGGTCAACCAGACCTCGTTCAAGGCGACCCGCGCCCGCTATGCCGCCCATCCGATCGAGGAAGTCGGCGCCAAGCTGCGCGACATGATGCCCTGGATCAAGGCCAAGGCGCTGGTCGACAAGTCGAAGAACTGATCCGGCCAGCGGCGGGCACGTCGCCGCCCGCGATAGACGAAGACGAAGACGGGCGCCCGCGAGGGCGCCCGTTTGACGTTGGATCGCCGGTGACGGGAACCCGGCCGCCCGTCCGGCGTTGATGCTTCAGCCACAACAGCAGGAGCGTCCGATGATCCGCGAACAGGCGCCGACGCAGCGGGAAGCCCGGGAAGGCCGGCCGCATCATCCTCCCGGCAAGGGAAAGTCCGCCGCCGCAAACTGGCCGTCACGACAGGAGCGTCTGTTTTTCGCCCTGCTCGGCGGCTGTCTCGGCCTGACGCTGGTCGCGAGCGCGATGCTGCGCCTGGTGACGGGCTGAACGCGGCCGTCAGGCCGCCGACGAGGGAGACGACGATGGCAGAGGATGTGAGGGAACGGGAAGCCCGCATTCCGACGGAAGGCGGCCAGCCGATTCCGCCGATGCGGGCCGATACGCATTCGAACGCCGAGCCGGCGGTCGAAACCGCAGTCGAGGCGCGTCAGGGCTTCCTCGGCAAGCCGGTGCTGATGGTGCTGATCTGGGGGCTGGTGCTGACGGTCGTCGCCTGGATCGCCGTCGAGATGATCGCCTATTGAGCGAAAGCCGGCCGCTGCCGGCTTTCGGCCACGCCTGAGGGACTGGCCTAGGACGGGACTGGATCGAACGAAACGGATCACCAGCAATGGAGGCGGCCATGGAACCGGTCAAAAGCCTGCATGACGTCCATCACGGCCTTCAGTTCACCCTGGCGCACCTGGCGCTGGGCGCCTCTTTCGCCCTGCTGGTCGTGATCGTGCTCGGCGTGCTGTGAGCGCGAGCCGCGGCTTGCGAGACGCTACGAGGACCGCAGAGCGACACCGATAGGAACGACATGCCGAAAGGCAGGAAGCCGGCCGTCCTCGCGACGGCCGGCTTCTGGGCGTTCAGAAGGTGATCTTGTCCTTGATGTCGGCCTCGACATTGGCCGGGAGGACATTGCGCTTCACCAGATCGTCGAAGTTCTTGAACTTGGCCTTGGCGCGCTCCTCGATGATCTTCTTGGAGCGGGCCTCGCCGATGCCCTTCAACATATCGAGTTCGCTGGCGCTGGCGGTGTTGATGTTGACCTTCTTGGCTTGCGCCTGGCCGGCGGCCGGAGCTGCGGGCTTGGCCGGTTGCGCGGTGGGGGCTGCAGGCATCGTCGCCGGGGCGGCCGGCTTGGCCGGCGTTGCCGGCTGCGTCGTCTGGGCGAGGGCAGGGCCGGCGGCGATGGCGAGCGCGGCGAGGCCGAGAGCGAAACGAGACAGTGTCATGACTGGACTCCTGAAGTCCCGCCCGGCGGGGGAGAGCGCGCGGATGCCGGGCTGTCCGCTGCGCGCCGCGACGGGCTTGCACCATCGGTGCTGCAGGCCTGTCGCGACGTCACAAGGTCTGGGCCCGGCGGGCTGAATGCCCCCTGAATGGCGCGTTCAGCGCAATGTCGGTCAGAGCCGGATCCGATCAGCTTGCCTTGCAAACTGATCGGATCCGGCTCTAGCGCCCTGTGAACTGCATCATCATTTCGGTCGCGCGCCCGGCGCCATAGAGCAGGCCGAAGCCCCAGGCGAAGGAGGCGCCGAAATTGGCGAGCTGGAAGGGCCAGAACGGCATCTTGACGATGCCGGCGACGAGCGCGACCACCGCCCGCACCGGCCCGAAGAAATGCCCGATGGCGACGCCGAGTACCCCCCATTTCTCGAAGAAGTCGTGGCCACGCTGGAGCAGTGCCGGATTGTCGCGCAGCGGCCAGTAATGGTCGACGCGCGGGCCGAGCAGCAGGCCGACCCAGTAGGAAGCCCAGAAGCCCGAGGCCGCACCCAGCGAGGCTGCAAGCGAGAGCGGAAGCAGGTCCAGGCCTGAGGCCCCGGCGGCCGCGCCGAAGGCGGTGAAGAAGACGGTCGCCGGGACGACCCAGGACAACAGCGCGACGCATTCGGCGAAGGCGACGAGGAAGACGATCGGCAGCGCCCATTGCTGGTTGGCGCGCATGAACTCGACGAGGGCCGGCATCCATTGGTCGAGCGGCGACATGATCAACGGCTATTCTCCTGTAAGCGCGCGCAGCGATACACCAGAAGCGCCGGCGTTTCGCCAGGCGGATGCGAAAAAGGTGGCACCGGCTTTTCGCGACGATCCTGCTCCAGCTTCTTGATGAGAGAAGGCTGCTCAGTCCCGCCTGGAGCCTGCTACCTTTACTCGGAACCACCGCCGTCATCCTGGACAAGCCGCGAAGCGGCGTAGATCCGGGATCCATCGTCGGGCGCCGGCGCCCTATGATGGATCCCGGGCCGAGCTTCGCTCGCCCAGGATGACGGCAGTGGTTCCGCGAGAAAACAACAGACTCTGGCCTCGCCATGCGGGTTGCCTTCGCCGGATGATCGCCTACTGTCCCGCCGAACGGGGAAACGACCGGGAGGGCGGCGCTCGAGGGCGCGACGCTCCACCCGGCAGGGGAAGCGAGATCGATGCAGCCTAAAGACAGCCCGCCGGAGGCGGCGGGCGCGGGGAACGCCGCCGCGGCACCGGCCGTCAGCCTGGCGGGGCTGGACATCACCTTCCACCTGCAGGGCGGCTCCCGATACCAGGCGGTGAAGGCGATCGACCTTTCGGTCGCCAGCGGCGAGTTCGTCTCGGTGGTCGGCCCGACCGGCTGCGGCAAGTCGACCCTGCTCAACGCCGCCGCCGGCCTGCTGGCCCCTTCGGCCGGCAAGGTCGACATCTTCGGCAAGCCGCTTGCCGGCCTCAACCGCCGGGCCGGCTATCTCTTCCAGCAGGATGCGCTGATGCCGTGGAAGACGGCGCTCGACAACGTCAAGGTGGCTCTGGAGCCGATGGGCGTGTCCGATGCCGAGGCCGACCGGCGCGCCCGCGACTGGCTGGCGCGCGTCGGCCTGCGCGCCTTCACCGAGCGCTATCCGCACATGCTCTCGGGCGGCCAGCGCAAGCGCGTGGCGCTGGCGCAGATGCTGATCCGCGATCCCGAGATCCTGCTGATGGACGAGCCCTTCGGGCCGCTCGACGCGCAGACCCGCCAGATCATGGGCAATCTCCTGCTCGAGCTCTGGTCGAAGGACCGCAAGGCGCTGATCTTCATCACCCATGATCTCGAGGAGGCGATCGCGCTCTCCGACCGGGTCGTGGTGATGTCGGCCGGCCCCGCCGCCGGCATCGTCGCCGATTACCGGGTGCCGCTGCCGCGCCCGCGCGATATCGCCGAGATCAGGCTGGAGAAGGCCTTCCACGAGATCCATCGCGACATCTGGTCGTCGCTGCGGGTCGAGGTGCAGAAGGCCTACGCCATGGGCGAAGGCAAGGAACTGGTCGGGGAGGGGAGCCCGTGAGCCGGCTCAAGCTGCTTTTGCTGCAGGTCATGGTGATGGTCGCCTGCCTGGCGATCTGGCATGTGATCAGCAATTTCCCGATCTTCGGCGACGTCAAGACGATCCGCTTCTTCTTCTCGACGCCGATCGACGTGCTGGCACGGACCTGGAAACAGCTCACCGGTGCCGAGATCTACTGGCATCTCAGCATCACCCTGACCGAGACGGTGCTGGCCTTCGTCATCGGCTCGGCCGCCGGCATCTTCTTCGGCTTCGCCTTCGCCAGGAATGCGCTGCTGGCGGCGGTGTTCGACCCCTATATCAAGGCGGCGAACGCCCTGCCGCGCGTCGTTCTGGCGCCGATCTTCGCGCTCTGGTTCGGGCTCGGCATCTGGTCGAAGGTCGCGCTCGGCTTCACGCTGGTGTTCTTCATCGTCTTCTTCAACGTCTACCAGGGCGTCAAGGAGGTCTCGCCGACGGTGCTGGCCAATGCCCGGATGCTCGGCATGAACGAGCGCCAGCTCTTCCGCCATGTCTACTGGCCCTCGGCGCTGACCTGGATGTTCTCCTCGCTGCACACCTCCGTCGGCTTTGCGCTGGTCGGCGCCGTGGTCGGCGAATATCTCGGCTCCTCGGCCGGGCTCGGCTACAAGATCCACGAGGCCGAGAGCGTCTTCGACGTCACCGGCGTGTTCTCGGGGATGCTGATCCTGGCGCTGTTCGTGATCCTGATCGACTCGCTGGTCACCATGGTCGAGAACCGGCTCCTGGTCTGGCGGCCAGGGCAGAGCTCGACGACGACCTGAGGACGGGCGGGTGATCGCGCTCCGGAGCGGCCGGGTTGCTGCGGCGGCCGTCACGCTCGCCTTGTCCTGTCCGGTCGGCACGGCAAGCGCCGTCGCCGAGACCAAGGCCATGCTGCAGGTCAATGCCGATGGCCGGGCCGGGGCGAACCGGCATCGGTTGGCCCTCACCAGTCGCGCCGCCGACGGGCGCGACGTGATGCTGGTCATCTCCTGCCGCGTCGACAATGCGGCAACCTATGGCGTTGCCCTCGATCTCGGGGCGGGCCCGATCTGGAACATCGAAGGCGAGAGCGTCCGGGTTTCGCAGGACGGCGCGCAGGACCTCACCCGGCGGATGGATGTGCGCGACGAATATCTGACGCTCGGCGGACGCTCGGCGATCGCGGCTTTCAAGCCGTTGCTCGCCGCGGGCTCGATCGGCTTTGCCGTGCGCGGTCGCTACACAGCCTCTTTCGACCTCGCTGCCGTCGGTGCCGAGGTCCGGCGTTTCCGCGAACTGTGCCCGACATGAAGCGGCGTGCCGACGCTTGCCGCCAGCCGTTGATACCGCCTATCGTCCTGCCCGAACGCGCCTCTCAGAAGCGCTCACCGACAACCCGGAGGAACCCATGAACTTTTCCCGCCGCACGGCGCTCGCCGCGCTCGCTGTCACCACCGCGCTCGGCTTCTCGGCACATGGCGCTCTCGCCCAGAATGCCGAAAAGCCGAAGCTGACGCTCGGCGTCGGCGGCAAGCAGCTGCTCTACTACCTGCCGCTGACGGTCGCGGAGAAGAAGGGCTTCTTCAAGGATGAGGGGCTCGAGGTCGAGATCAACGATTTCGGCGGCGGCGCCAAGTCGCTGCAGGCACTCATCGGCGGTTCGGTCGACGTCGTCACCGGCGCCTATGAGCACACCATCCGCATGCAGGCCAAGGGCCAGGACATCCGGGCGGTGATCGAGCTCGGCCGCTTCCCGGCGATCACCATCGCGGTTCGCAAGGACCTCGCCGACAAGGTCAAGACGGCGGCCGATTTCAAGGGCCTGAAGATCGGCGTGACGGCGCCCGGCTCCTCGACGGCGCTGACCGCGCAATACGCCATGGTCAAGGCCGGGCTGAAGGCGACCGATGCGCCGATCATCGGCGTCGGCGCCGGCGCCAGCGCGGTCGCGGCGATCAAGCAGAAGCAGGTCGACCTGATCTCGCATCTCGATCCGGTGACCTCGAAGCTCGAGGCGGACGGCGATGTCGTCGCGCTGATCGATACCCGCACCGAGGCCGGCACCAAGGCGCTGTTCGGCGGCGCGAACCCGGCCGCCGTGCTCTATCTCAAGAACGAGTTCGCCGAGAAGAATCCGGTGACCACGCAGAAGCTGGTCAACGCGCTGATGAAGTCGCTGAAATGGCTGGAGACGGCCAAGCCCGAGGACGTCGCCGATCTCGTTCCGCCGGAATACCATCTCGGCGACAAGCCGCTCTATCTGCGCGCGGTCAAGAACTCGCAGGAGAGCTATTCGCGCACCGGCATCGCGACGCCCGAGGCGATGAAGAGCATGTACGATTCGCTGAAGCTGCTCGATCCCGAGATCGCGAAGTCCGAGGTCGACCTGAAGACGACCTTCATCGACACGTTCGCCAAGAAGGCGGCGGCCGGCTCCTAGAGCCGGCTCCGATCAGGTTGAAGCAACCCGATCGGGAATCCGCGCCTAAACTGATGATAGAGAACGCGCCGATCAGTGCGCAGCAATCTGATCGGCGCGTGCTCTAGGACATCGGAGCAGGATCGTCGCGAAAGCCGGCTCCCGCTTTTTTCGCATCCTGCTCTCGCGCTGTAGCTGCGCGGGACAGGCTGGACTTGCACCGGGAGGCGGGTCAGACTGGCAGGCTTGACGTAAGGAGAGCCGCCATGGTCGAGCGCGCCGTCGTCGAAGCCCTGATCCGCGATGCCTATGCGGCCCGCCACCGCGGCGATCTCGATGCGCTGATGGACTGTTTCCACCCCGACTGCAGCTATCGGCTTGCCGGCGGTCCGGATGCCGCGCCGATGTTCATGCGGCCCGACGGGCAAGCCGCCGTGCGCGAGCAGATGGCCGGGCTGATCGCGACCTTTGTCTTCAGCAATATCGAAGAGCTGGCGATGACGGTCGATGGTGACACCGCGACGCTGCATTGGCGCGCCGACGTCGCCTGCACGCCGACCGGCCGGATGGGAACATTCGAGATCATGGACGTCTTCACCTTCGCCGACGGCAAGCTCAAGAGCGTGACGCAGTTCACCGACACGGCTGGCGTCGCCCGGCTGACGGCGGCGTGAGCGGCCGAGCATGATCCCGGCCATCAGCGCTTTCGATTTGCGGTCCGGGGTGGCGAGCGGCTAGACCTTGCCTCCCGCCACGAGCCTGCCTGGCCCCATGAACATCCTCTCGATCCAGTCCCACGTCGCCTATGGCCATGTCGGCAATGCCTCCGCCGTGTTCCCGATGCAGCGACTCGGCGTCGAGGTCTGGCCGATCCATACCGTGCAGTTCTCGAACCATACCGGCTATGGCGACTGGAAGGGCCGGGTCTTCGACGGCGGCATGATCGACGAGGTGATGGAAGGCATCGCCGAGCGCGGCGTGCTGCCGTCCTGCAACGGCGTGCTCTCCGGCTATATGGGCTCGGCCGATATCGGCCACGCGATCCTCTCGGCCGTCGAGCGCGTCCGTGCCGCCAATCCCAAGGCGATGTATTGCTGCGACCCGGTGATCGGCGATGTCGGGCGCGGCATCTTCGTGCGCCCGGGCATTCCGGAGTTCATGCGCGAGCAGGCCGTGCCGGCCGCCGATATCGTGACGCCGAACCAGTTCGAGCTGGAATTGCTGACCGATGTCGAGGTCCGGAACATGAGCGATGCCCATCGCGCCGTCGAGGCGCTGCGCGACGCCGGGCCGAAGGTCGTGCTGGTGACCTCGCTGATCACCGACGAGACGCCGGACGATGCGATCGACCTGATGGCCGCCGATGCGCAGGGCTCCTTCCGGGTCCGCACGCCGAAGATCGACCTCAGCGTCAGCGGCGCGGGCGATGCGGTCGCCGCCCTGTTCTACGTCCATTATCTGCGCGAGGGCTCGGCCGCGGCTGCGCTCGCCAAGGCCTCCGCCTCGATCTACGGGCTGCTCAAGCGCACCAAGGAGGCCGGCTCGCGCGAAATCCTGACGGTCGCGGCGCAGGACGAGTTCGTGACGCCCTCGCACCAGTTCGCGCCCGAGCCGGTCTAGGTCCGTGAAAATCCGCCGCGACCTCAGCCGTCATTCCGGGACGCTGCGTAGCAGCGGGCCCGGAACCCATGAACACGACGGGTCGTCAGGAAACGCTTCCCCGCAGCGGCGCTTCTCCCTGCAAGCTCGTGGTCATGGGTTCCGGGCTCTTCGCTGACGCGAAGTCCGGAAAGACGTGGTGCTTCCTTGCGAAGGCTTCGGCGCCGGCGCTCGCGTTTGCACTGCGGGAAACTCGTATAGGATACGGGCGGATCGAAGCGGGGGCAGGCATGGACATGGCGTTTCTCGGTGATCTCCTGACGACCGTCGCCGACCGCGGCCGGGCGCTGATCAACTTCGAGCGCTTCTCGTCAGGCCGACGCGAGCCGCTGGCCAAGCTCTGCGAGCATCTGCTTTCGGGCCGTGGCGAGGCCTCCGGCATGGCGCTGGCGCAGGCCGTGCTCGAAGAATGGGAGCGGCTCGACGCCGCCGGCCGGCTCGCCTTCTTCCAGATGCTGCAAGAGAGCTTCGGTCCCGATCACGCCCGGCTCGAGGCGGCGCTGGCGCGTTATCGCGAAACGCCGGACGCGGCCGCCGTGGCGCAGCTCCACCTTGCTTCCGAGCCGCGCCGGCAGGAGCTGTTC
>NZ_JAKFED010000097.1:0-9785 GCF_036675845.1 Allobosea sp.
CCCGAGAGATAGGCGATCGTCTCCGGCACGTTCCAGATCATCTTGGCAAGATCGGACCTCTGACGGACCGCGCCGTTGACCTTGAGCTCGATCAGACCCTTATCCGGATGCCCGGCCTTGGCAGCCGGGACGATCTCGCCGATCGGCGCCGAGGAATCGAAGCCTTTGCCCATGTCCCAGGGCTTGCCGGCCTTCTTGGCGGCTCCCTGCAGGTCGCGGCGGGTCATGTCGAAGCCGGCCGCATAGCCGAAGACGTGGGAGAGTGCGTCGGCCTCGGCGATGTCCTTGCCACCCTTCCCGATTGCGACGATCAGCTCCATCTCGTGATGCAGGTCGGCGGTCTTCGGCGGATAAGGCATGTCGGCGCCGCCAGTCAGCACGGCATCGGACGGTTTGGTGAAAAAGAACGGCTCCTCGCGATCGGGATCGCCGCCCATCTCGCGAGTGTGCTCGGCGTAATTGCGGCCGACGCAGAAGATGCGACGCACCGGGAACAAGCCACCACCAGCCACCGGAATGGCAGCAACCTTCGGCGTATCGATGACATAGCTGGACATGGCGGCGCTCCCTGAGGCGGCTTTGCTCGCTTCATGAGGGAGCAGGGCGGCTTCGGCAAGGGCGTCCCGGGCGGGACCGGCCTGCAACACCGGAATTGCCGACGGGTGCCCGTCCTCCAGCCCTCATCCTGAGGAGCCGCACAGCGGCGTCTCGAAGGATGCTTCATGAGGTTCCGGAACCATCTGGACCATCCTTCGAGACGCGATCCTGCGGATCGCTCCTCAGGATGAGGGCTCGCATATGACGGCCAAAGGCCGAGGGCCGCGACTTGGCCGTGAGCGCCCGTCAACGTCAAGCGGAAAGCCGCGCCGCACTCCTGACATGACGAAGCGCCTGCGGCATCCTACATGCAGCCCATGAATCGCGAACGTCCCGACCTGCCCGAGCAGGAAATCGAGGAAGAGATCGAGCTCGAGGAGGAGACCACCCTCCCCGCGCCCGAGCCTGCGCTCGACCTCGCCGAGGCCGCGCCCGGCGCATTGAAGGCCGGCATCGAGGTCATCGCCGAATTCGCCCGGCATCTGCCGAACCGGCCGGGCGTCTACCGGATGTTCGATCGCGCCGGCGAGGTGCTCTATGTCGGCAAGGCCAAGAGCCTGAAGAACCGGGTCGGGTCTTACGCCCGCGGCATGGCCCACACCAACGCCGTGGCGCGGATGATCGCCGAGACGGCGAACATGGAGTTCGTCACCACCGGCACCGAGACCGAGGCGCTGCTGCTCGAATCGAACCTGATCAAGCAGCTCCGGCCGCGCTACAACGTGCTGCTGCGCGACGACAAATCCTTCCCCTATATCTTCCTCTCCGGCGACCATCCGGCCCCGCAGCTCGCCAAGCATCGCGGTTCGCGCCAGCGCAAGGGCGACTATTTCGGCCCCTTCGCCTCGGTCTGGGCGGTCGAACGCACCATCGACGCGCTGCAGAAGGCCTTCCTGCTCCGCTCCTGCACCGACAGCTATTACGAGAACCGCACCCGGCCCTGCCTGCTCTTCCAGATCAAGCGCTGCTCCGGCCCCTGCACCGGCGAGATCTCGCATACCGACTATCAGGGCCTCGCCGACCAGGCCCGCGCCTTCCTCTCCGGCCGTTCCTCGGCGGTGAAGCAGACGCTTTCGGGCCGCATGCAGGCGGCCGCCGAGAACCTCGAATTCGAGAAGGCGGCGCGCTATCGCGACCGGCTGGCGGCGCTCTCGGCCGTGCAGGCCGGGCAGGACATCAACACGCAAGGGGTGGAGGAAGCCGACGTCTTCGCCATCGACGAGCAGGCCGGGCAGTTCTGCGTCGAGATCTTCTTCTTCCGCAACAAGCAGAACTGGGGCAACCGGGCGCTCTTCCCGCGCGCCGACAAGAGCCTGACGCCCGCCGAGGTGCTGGCCTCGGTCATCACCCAGTTCTACGACGACAAGCCACCGCCGCGCCTCGTGCTGGTCTCGCACGAACTGGCTGAGGCCGGGCTGATCGCCGAGGCGCTCTGCGCCCGCGCCGGCCGCAAGGTCGAGCTTTCGGCGCCCAAGCGCGGCGAGCGCCGCGACCTCGTGGCGCACGCGCTGAAGAACGCCCATGAGGCGCTCGCCCGCAAGCTCGCCGACAATGCCGGCCAGCAGAGCCTGCTCAATGCGCTGGGTGCCGCCTTCGGCATGGAGAAGGCGCCGCGCCGGGTCGAGGTCTACGACAACTCGCACATCATGGGCACGAACGCCGTCGGTGGCATGGTCGTCGCCGGCCGCGACGGCTTCATGAAGAGCCATTACCGCACCTTCAACATCTCGGCCGACACCATCGCCGGCGACGATTTCGGCATGATGCGCGAGGTGCTGAAGCGGCGGTTCTCGCGATTGGCGAAGGAGGGCGGTGTTGGTCCTGCGTCATCGGACGAAGCGCGGGAGCCCTCCCCCCTTGTGGGGGAGGGTTGGGAGGGGGGTATCGCACCCGCAGACACCTCCGAGAACAGCGCGTCGATCGTCGAGGGTGGCATACCCCCCTCTCTAGCTCTCCCCCACAAGGGGGGAGAGGACGCGCCCGTGCCGGAAGCGCTTGCGCCTGTTCCATCCGAAGACGACTCCGCCTTCCCCTCCCGCCCCGACCTCGTCATCGTCGATGGCGGCAAGGGCCAGTTCGAGGCGGCGCGCAGGATCATGGCCGAATGCGGCGCCGGCGACATCGCGCTGGTCGCCATCGCCAAGGGCGCCGACCGCAACGCCATGCGCGAGACCTTCTTCATGGCGGGCCGCGAGCCGTTCAAGCTGCCGCCGCGCGACCCGGCGCTCTATTTCATCCAGCGCCTGCGCGACGAGGCCCATCGCTTCGCCATCGGCACCCACCGGGCCAGGCGCAAGCGCGACATCACCAAGAATCCGCTCGACGAGATCCCCGGCATCGGCCCCTCGCGCAAGCGCGCCCTCCTGCTACATTTCGGCACGGTCAAGGCGATCCAGCGTGCCAAGCTCGACGACCTGATGCGCACCCCCGGCGTCAATGCCGCGACCGCAAAGGCGGTTCACGACCATTTTCACGAGCGGTGAGCGCCCGCTGCGGCAAAAGCGGCGCTGCTCCGCCGGAATGCCCCGGCCCGGGCATGCAGACTTCGAACGCAGCTTTGCCATGCAATCACCGTCTTGCGTGTTGACGCTGTCGCAAACGCACGGCTTGGTATCCTTCGTGACGATTCTTCCAGACGTTATCCGGCGCCGCGGCCCCTGGTCGCTGCCGAACCTGCTGACCTACGGTCGGATCGCGGCGATCCCGGCGCTGGTGGCGTTGTTGTTCTGGCCGCGTGACGACTGGGCCCGCTGGGCGGCGCTGGCGATCTATGTCGCGGCCGCCGTCACCGATTATTTCGACGGCTGGCTCGCCCGGGCCTGGAGCCAGCAATCGGCGATCGGCCGCATGCTCGACCCGATCGCCGACAAGTTGCTGGTCTGCGCGCTGCTGCTGATGCTGGTCCACACCGAGACGATCAAGGGCTGGTCGATCTGGGCGGCGATCGTCATCCTCTGCCGCGAGATCCTGGTCTCCGGCCTGCGCGAGTTCCTCGCCGACCTGAAGGTCAGCGTTCCGGTCAGCAAGGTCGCGAAATGGAAGACCACGGCGCAGTTGTTCGCGCTCGGCTTCCTCGTCGTCGGCCCCGCCGGCGACCAGGTCCTGCCGCACAACACCCAGATCGGCATCGTCATGCTCTGGGTCGCGGCGCTGCTGACGATCTATACCGGCTGGGACTATCTCAACGCCGGCGTCCGGCACCTCGTCGCCATGGATGAGCGCGCGCCATGACTGCCCCATCCCTCATGACCGCCCAAACGCTGAAGCTGGTCTATTTCGCCTGGGTGCGCGAGCGCGTCGGTCTCGCCGACGAGATCGTCTCGCCGCCGGCCGGGACCGGGACGATCGCCGATCTGGTGCGCTGGCTGAAGACCCGCGGCGAGGGCTACGAGCTCGCCTTCGAGAACGAGGCGATCGTGCGCGCCGCCATCGACCACGCCCATGCCAAGCCGGCGGCCTCGATCGCCGGCGCACGCGAGATCGCCTTCTTCCCTCCGATGACCGGCGGCTGAGGCGGGAGCCCGCGATGACCCCGGTCGTCCGCATCCAGCGCGAGGATTTCGACATCGCCGCCGAGATCGCGGCGCTGACGCAGGACCGCCGCGACATCGGCGCCATCGTCAGCTTTTCCGGGCTCTGCCGCGACGAGGACGGTCGGCTCGCTGCGCTCGAGCTCGAGCACTATCCCGGCATGGCCGAGGCCGAGATCGCCCGCGTCGCCGGCGAGGCTGCCGAACGCTGGCCGCTGACCGGCCTCGTCGCCATCCACCGCTTCGGGCTGATCGAGCCCGGCGGCCAGATCGTCCTCGTCGTCGCGGCCTCCGCCCATCGCCGCGCCGCCTTCGAGGGCGCCGAGTTCCTGATGGACTATCTCAAGGCGCGCGCCCCGTTCTGGAAGCGCGAGCATCTCACCGACGGCACGGTCGGCGGCTGGGTCGAGGCCAAGGCGAGCGACGATGCCGCCGCCGGGCGCTGGAGCTGACACGATGGAAACGAGCCGTACCGTGACTCGCTTCGGTGCGGCATTGCTGACGATGGCGGCGGCTGGTGGCGCCCAGGCGGCCGAGGCGGGCAGCATGATCTTCCGCGACTGGATCGCCGGCTGCGACAACACCCGCCGCTGCACGGCGCTGTCCCTGCCGGGCGAGGCCGACAGCGCCTTTGCCTATCTCAAGCTGCAGCGCTCCGGCGGCCCGGCGGATCGCCCGGTTCTTTCGCTGAACATTCGTGACGCGAAGCTGAAGCCGTCCTTCAAGGTGCGACTCACCCTGGACGGCGCACCGATGCCGACGGCGGGGCGGGACTTGCCCGGTTCCTCGGCCGATCAGGAGATCGGCACGGTCGAAATCCCGGAAAAGGACGCGGAAGCCCTGATCGCGGCGACCCGCAAGGCAGCGAAGCTCGGCATTGCTCTCGATGGCAGGCGCTACACGCTCTCGCTCGCCGGCGCCGTCGCCGCGCTGCTCTGGCTCGACGAGCAGCAGCAGCGGCTCGGCACGAGCACGGCCTTGATACGGAAAGGCGACAAGTCCGTGACCACGATACCGTCCGCCCCGACGCTGCCGGTCCTCGAGGCGCGCGCAACCTCCGGCGCTCCGGCTCTCGACAGCAAGGCGGCCGCCAGACTGGCCAAGGAACTGCGCGCCCATCTCAAGAGCAGCGCCCCCGACAGTTGCGAGGACGACGACGGCTCGCCCGCCTCGGACAAGGTCTGGGCACTCGATGCGCGCACCAACCTCGTCGGACTGCTCTGTGCCCGCGGCGCCTACAACTTCATCAGCGGCTACTGGATCGTCGAGCAGGGCAAGGTCGCGGCCGCGCGTCGCCTCGCTTTCCCGAAACCGTCCGGCAAACCGCAGGAGCAGCTGGTCAATGCCGATTACGACCCGGCGACCGGCAAGCTCGATTTCTTCGACAAGGGCCGCGGCATCGGCGATTGCGGCGCGGCCGGCAGTTATGTCTGGACCGGCAAGGCCTTTTCCCTGGCGAACTGGTCCGAGATGAGCACCTGCCGCGGCCTCACCGCCGACGACTGGATCACGCTGTTCCGCAGCGAGGTGAAGGTGGTGAAGTAGGCGGCGAACCCGCTTGCAGCCATCGACAGCAACGCATGCCGTCATTCCGGCTGGAGCGAAGCGGAACGCCGGAATCCATCATAGGGCTATGGTGCCCTTCGATGGATTCCGGAGCGGCGCCGCTTCGCGGCTTGTCCGGAATGACAGGTGGCGATCAGCCTCGCTCAGGCCGCCTTCGACTTCGGACGGACCGCGTCGGAATAATCCTCCATGATCACCTTGCCCATGTTCCCGGTGAGGAACTTGTAGGGGCCGATCTCGGAGACCAGCGTCACCTCGGCGGCCGAGCCGGTGATGAAGCATTCGGCGAAACCTTCGAGCTCCTCCGGCCGGATGCGCCGCTCGACCACCTCGAAGCCGCGCTTCTTGCACAGCTCGATCACCGACTGGCGGGTCAACCCGTCGAGGAAGCGGTCGGCCAGCGGCGTGTGGACCACGCCGTCCTTGATGAAGAAGATGTTGGCGCCGGTGCATTCGGCGACATTGCCCTCCCAGTCGAGCATCATCGCGTCGGCATAGCCGCCGCGCTCCGCCTTGTGCTTGGAGAGCGAGCAGATCATGTAGAGACCGGCCGCCTTGGCGTGCACCGGGGCGCAGGCCGGGTCGGGCCGGCGATAGGTGGCGATATCGAGCCGCACGCCCTTCAGCTTCTGCGCCATGTCGAACATGCTCGGCCACTCCCAGACCGCGATCGCGGTATGGATCGTGTTGTTCATGCCCGAGACCGCCATCATCTCCGAGCCGCGCCAGGCAACCGGGCGGACATAGGCGTCCTTGAGGCCGTTCTCCTTGAGGCAGAGATACTTGGCCGCGTCGATCTCGGCGACCGAATAGGGGATCGTGAAATCCATGATCTCGGCCGATTTGTGGAAGCGCTGCGAATGCTCGGTGCTCTTGTAGATCACGCCGTCATAGGCGCGCTCGCCCTCGAAGACGCAGGAGCCGTAATGCAGCCCATGGGTGAGTACGTGCACCTTGGCCTCCTTCCACGGCACGAGCTTGCCGTCGAACCAGATGACGCCGTCGCGCTGGTCGAAAGGAATGACTGACATGGTACAGATCCTCCTGATCGTCTTCTTGCGGACGACTTCGCCACAGGGCGAAAGAGTGCGCAAGCGCGGTATCAAAACTACGCCGGAGCCGGCGCTTGCGACATAATCGGTCGCACCGCGTGCTTGACCGGTAATCTTGCGTCTGAGATATGTCAACAAGGCTGACATAAAAAGAGATCACGAACGTGAGCACGCCCGTCTCGATTCCCGTACCACCCGCCACGCCGGAAACCTCCCGCGCGCCGGTGCCCTATGACCTGATCGAGCTGTTCTTCTTCGCCTATCGCGACTTCGTCGGCGATCCCGACCGCATCCTCGCCGATTACGGCTTCGGCCGCGCCCATCACCGCGTGCTGCATTTCGTCCAGCGCCGGCCGGGCCTGACCATCGCCGAACTGCTCGACATCCTGCAGATCACCAAGCAGAGCCTGAACCGGGTGCTGAAGGAGCTGGTCGAGACCGGCTTCGTCGAGCAGCGGCCCGGCACGCGCGACAAGCGCCAGCGCAAGCTCCACGCCACCGCCGCCGGCCGCGAGCTCGCCGTCCGCCTCGCCGAACTGCAAGCGCGTCGCATCGGCCGCGCGCTCGAGGCGGCCGGCCCCGAAACCGCCCCGATCATCACGCGCTATCTCGCCGGGCTGATCGACCCGGCCGAACGGCGCAATGTGATGGCGCATCTGGCTGGGTCGACCTGACGCTTCGTGCTACTTCGGAGGAGCATGGGCGCAGAACCGACACCGTCGAGGGGAAGCGAATGATGGCGCCGAGCGGCCAGCGCAAGCCGATCCCGGACGAGGCCCCGCATATCCTGGTGGTCGATGACGACCGCCGCCTGCGCGACCTGCTGGCCCGTTTCCTCGGCGACCATGGCTACCGCGTCACCACCGCGGCCAATGCGGCGGAAGCCGATTCCCGCCTGGTCCACCTGGTCTTCGACGCGATGGTGCTCGACATCATGATGCCGGGCGAGAACGGCTTCGACTTCGCCCGCCGCCTGCGTAGCGGCTCGGAAATCCCGATCCTGATGCTGACGGCGCGCGCCGACAGCGGCGACCGCATCACCGGGCTCGAGCTCGGCGTCGACGACTATCTCTCGAAGCCGTTCGAGCCACGCGAGCTCATCCTGCGGCTCGGCAACATCCTCAAGCGCAGCGCCCAGCCGGAGCCGCCGCCGGCGCCGCCCCGCCCGGACTATGTCCGCTTCGGCCCGTTCATCTTCGGGCTCGCCCGCGGCGAATTGCGCCAGGGCGAGGAATCGATCCGCCTGACCGAGCGCGAACGCGAAATCCTGACCGTACTGGCCGAGCGGGCCGGCGAGCATGTGCCGCGCGAACAGCTCGCCAACCAGGGCTCCGCCGCCAACGACCGCACCATCGACGTCCAGATCAACCGCCTGCGCCGCAAGATCGAGCGCGACCCGGCCGACCCGCTCTATCTCCAGACCGTCCGCGGCGTCGGCTACCGCCTCGTCACCGACCGGATCTGAAGCCATGGCCGACGCCTCGCTCCGGCGCCGTCTCCTGCCGCTCGCGGCGAGCGCCGGCGCACGCCTGCGACAGGCGGGCGCTCTCTTGGCGCGCGCCGGCGTCGCCCTGTTCGCGCCGCTCAAGCGGTTGCCGAGGCGGCCGGCGCGGGCGATCAGCCGCATCATGCCCAAGGGCCTCTACCCGAGGGCGCTGGTCATCGTCATCGCGCCGGTGGTGCTGCTGCAATCGGTCATCGCCTATGTCTTCATGGAGCGGCATTGGCAGACCGTGACGCAGCGGCTCTCCTCGGCCGTCTCCTCCGACATCGCCGCCCTGATCGACGTCTATGAGAGCTACCCGCAGGACCGGGAGGCGACGCTGCTCTCGCGCATCGCCCAGGAGAGGCTCGGCCTCGACGTCGACATCCTGCCCGATGCCGACCTGCCGGCGCCGGGTCCCCGCCCCTTCTTCTCGCTGCTCGACAGCGCCCTCTCGACCGAGCTGAGCCAGCAGGTCAAGCGGCCGTTCTGGCTCGACACCGTCGGCCGCTCCAGCCTGATCGAGATCCGTATCAAGATGGGCAAGGACGTGATGCGGGTGCTGACGCGGCGCAGCCAGGCCTACGCCTCCAACAGCCACATCTTCCTGCTCTGGATGACCGGGACCTCGCTGATCCTGCTGACCATCGCCGTGCTCTTCCTGCGCAACCAGATCCGGCCGATCCTGCGCCTCGCCGACGCCGCCGAGGCCTTCGGCAAGGGCCGCGACGCCGATTTCCGCCCGCGCGGCGCGCGCGAGGTCCGCCGTGCCGGCAACGCCTTCATCGAGATGAAGCGCCGCGTCGAGCGCTCGATCGGCGAGCGCACCATGATGCTGAACGGCGTCAGCCATGATCTGCGCACCATCCTGACCCGCTTCAAGCTCTCGCTCGCTCTGCTCGACCGCTCGCCCGATCTCGAGGCGATCGAGAAGGATGTCGACGAGATGAGCCGCATGCTCGAGGATTATCTCGCCTTCGCCCGCGGCGATGCCGGCGAGTCGCCGGTCGAGACCGACATCCGCTCGCTGCTCGAGCATCTCAAGGCCGATGCCGAGCGCCAGGGCCACCAGACCGAGCTCGAGGTCGTCGGCGACCCGCTCGTCGTCGTCAGGCCCGATGCGATCCGCCGGCTGCTGACCAACCTCGTCTCCAACGCCGCCCGCTTCGGTGATCGCATCGCCATCCGCGCCACGCACGATGCCCGCTACCTGATCGTGATGGTAGACGATGACGGGCCGGGCATCGCGCCGGAGCTGCGCGAGGATGTCTTCAAGCCGTTCTTCCGCCTCGACGAGGCCCGCAATGTCGATGGCGGCGGCACCGGCCTCGGCCTCGCCATCGCCCGCGACATCGCCCGCTCGCATGGCGGCGACATCATGCTGGGGGAATCGCCGCTCGGCGGCCTGCGCGCGACGGTGCGGCTGCCGGTCTGACCGACCTTGCGACTCGCGCCGTCATTTCCGGGGCAGGCCGCAGGCCTGAGCCCAGAAGCCATGGAAACGGCGCGCCTCCAACGTCATTGCGAGGAGCGTCAGCGACGAAGCAATCCAGGGGC
>NZ_JAKFED010000175.1:0-41652 GCF_036675845.1 Allobosea sp.
GCGGACGAGCTCTGCTTCCTCGACATCACCGCGAGCAGCGAGGATCGCGGCATCCTGTTCGACGTGGTGACGCGCACGGCGGAGGCCTGCTTCATGCCGCTGACCGTCGGCGGCGGGGTGCGCTCGATCGAGGATATCAGGCAGTTGCTGCTGGCCGGGGCCGACAAGGTCTCGATCATGACGGAAGCGGTGAAGCGGCGCGAATTCGTGCGCGAGGCGGCGCAGAAATACGGCGCGCAATGCATCGTCGTCGCGATCGACGCCAAGCAGGTTTCGCCGGAGCGCTGGGAGGTCTTCACCCATGGCGGGCGCAACCCGACCGGGCTCGACGCGGTAGCCTATGCCCGCGAGGTCGCCTCCTTGGGCGCCGGCGAGATCCTGCTGACCTCGATGGACCGCGACGGCGCCAAGACCGGCTTCGACATCGCGCTGACGCGGCGGGTCGCGCAGGCGGTATCCATCCCGGTGATCGCGTCGGGCGGCGTCGGCACGCTCGACCATCTCGTCGCGGGCGTGCGCGACGGCCATGCCTCGGCCGTGCTCGCCGCCTCGATCTTCCATTTCGGCACCTTCACCATTCCCCAGGCCAAGGCGCATATGGCGGCTGCGGGCCTGGCGATGCGGCTGGATTGAGCAGATGGCGAACGGCACGCCGTCTTTCCGTCATTGCGAGCGAAGCGAAGCAATCCAGTCTCGTAGAGCTCTGCCGCCCCTGGATTGCTTCGTCGCTTCGCTCCTCGCAATGACGGCCCGGAAGACCCGATGACCACCTTCACCCTCACCGATCTCGAACGCATCGTCGCCGAGCGCGCCAAGGCCTCGCCCGAGGAATCCTGGACGGCGAAGCTCGTCGCCGCCGGGCCCGAGCGCGCCGCCAAGAAGCTCGGCGAGGAGGCGGTCGAGACCGTGATCGCCGCGGTGAAGGGCGATCGGGACGAGCTGATCGCCGAAAGCGCCGATCTGCTGTATCATCTTTTGGTCGTGCTCAGGGTCCGCGATGTTGCATTGCGGGATGTATTGAGCCAGCTTGAGGCTCGTACCGTGCGCTCCGGCCTGGCCGAAAGGGCGTCGCGGCCCGAATGAACACGAGGCAAGTGTAGAGTTGAACCTCGAAGCCTGGAATGCGGGTCGCTTCACCATGGACCAGCGTCTCGTCCCGCCCCCGCCCGATCCCGACCTGGTCTCGCCCTATCGCGCCTTCACGCGCGACGAGTGGGCGCATTTGCGTGCCGACACGCCGCTGACGCTCTCGGTCGACGACCTGACCAAGCTGCAGTCGATCAACGATCCGATCTCGCTCGACGAGATCGTGGCGATCTACCTGCCGCTGTCGCGCCTGCTCTCGCTCTATGTCGCGGCGACGCAAGGGCTGTTCAAGGCGACGCAGCGCTTCCTGATGGCCGAGGCCGAGGTCAAGGTCCCCTATATCATCGGCGTCGCCGGCTCGGTCGCGGTCGGCAAGTCGACCACGGCGCGCGTGCTGAAGGCGCTGCTCTCGCGCTGGCCGAACACGCCCAAGGTCGAGCTCGTCACCACCGACGGCTTCCTCCTGCCCAATGCCGAACTCGAGCGGCGCGGCCTGATGGAGCGCAAGGGCTTCCCGGAAAGCTATGACGGCAACGCCATCCTGCGCTTCCTCTCGGACGTGAAGGCCGGCAAGCGCGCCGTCTCGGCGCCGGTCTACTCGCATCTGGTCTACGACGTCGTGCCGGGGGAAGAGGTCACGGTCGAGCGGCCGGACATCCTGATCCTCGAAGGCCTCAACGTGCTGCAGCCGAGCCGGATGCCGCGCGACGGCAAGGTCATCCCCTTCGTCTCGGATTATTTCGACTTCTCGGTCTATCTCGACGCCGACGAGAACGACCTGCACCGCTGGTATGTCAACCGCTTCATGACGCTGCGCCAGACCGCCTTCCGCGACCCGCGCTCCTTCTTCCGCAAATATGCCGAGATCGCCGAGGACGAGGCACTCGCCATCGCGCAGCGGCTCTGGACCGGCATCAACCTGCCGAACCTGCGCGAGAACATCGTGCCGACCCGCCAGCGCGCCAGCCTGATCCTGACCAAGGGCGCCAGCCATCGCATCCAGCAGGTCGCGCTGCGGCGGCTGTAGCGCGGGCGTGAAAGCGCCATGACGACCTATGTCGCTCTCCTGCACTCGATCGTGCTCGGCCCCGGCAAGCGTCTGGTGATGGCGGATCTGAAAGCCATGGCGGCAGAGCTCGGTTTTGGCGATCCGCGCACCTGGGTCGCCACCGGCAACCTGATCTTCGAGGGCGACGATGCGCCCCTCGCAGCGATCGAGAGCCGGTTGGAAGCGGCTTTCCGCTCCCGTTTCGGGAAGCATGTCGATATCATCCTGCGCACGGCGCCGGCCTGGCAGCAGCTTGCCGTCCAAAATCCCTTTCCGCGCAGGAATGGCGCCGATATCGGCATCCGCGTCATGCGAACGCCTTTAGGCCCGGACGCCCTGTCCACCCTCGGCAGGATCGCGACGCCCGGCATTGCGCTCGCCCTCGCCGAAGGCAATTTATGGATCGATTTCGGCGGCAAACCGAGCGAGACTAGGCTGCTCTCGCATCTGACGACCAAGAAGCTCGGCGTTGGTACGCTGCGCAACGCCAACACCGTCAATGCACTTGCCGCGATGCTGGCCTGATGCCCCGGCCAGCTCGTTCGGCGCGTTAGGAACCTGGCGGTGCTGGAGCAGCTCGATCTTTCCGCCCTCGGCCTGATGGCCGGTGCGGCCTTCGTCGCCGCGACGCTGCTGCCGGCCCAGTCGGAGGCGGTCTTCCTCGGGCTGCTGGCGGCGAAATCGGCCGATCCGACGCTGCTCTTCACCGTCGCGAGCATCGCCAACACCGCCGGCTCGGTCGTCAACTGGTGGCTCGGCCGGCTGATCGCGCAAGGCGGACTGGAGCGCCTGCCGAAGCGGCTGCGACCCGATCCCGCCCGCTTCGCCAAGGCACAGGGCTGGTTCGCCCGCTTCGGCTGGCCGTCCCTGCTCTTCGCCTGGCTGCCGATCGGCGGCGACCCGCTGACCTTCGTCGCCGGCTCGCTGAATTATCCGCTCGGGCGCTTCGTCCTGCTGGTGTTCATCGGCAAGGCGGCACGCTACGCCCTGCTCTGGGCCGGCTGGGTGGCGGCGTTCTAGACCGCCGTGCGTCCATCCGGACGCAGAGATGGCGATCTAGCTCCTTGTTGTAGCATCGGATTCAACCGAAAATCGGATTCCACTTTTCGGTCCGATGCTCTGGGCAATTGCGCGGCCGGAGGTCTCGGGCTACCAGCAAGCTCCACCCTTCTGGAGACTGAGACCATGAGCATCAAGCGCATCGCCCCCGGCCCCCGCATGTCCAAGGCCGTGGTGCATGGCGACACCGTCTATCTCGCCGGTCAGGTCGCCGACAAGGCGGCGGGCAAGAGCGTCGCCGAGCAGACCAAGGAGATCCTCGGCATCATTGACGGGCTTCTGGCCGAGGCCGGCTCCGACAAGAGCAAGCTGCTGATGGTCAATATCTGGCTCTCCGACATGTCGACCTTCGCCGAGATGAACGGCGTCTGGGATTCCTGGGTCTCGCAGGGCAACACGCCCGGCCGCGCCACCGTCGAGGCCAAGCTCGCCGGCCCGCAGTTCACGGTCGAGATCGCGGCCATCGCCGCCCGCTGACGTCAGCGTCCATGAGGCCAGCGACCCATGAACCAGGAAATCACGGCCATCCTGGCGCGGGTCTCGCAGCGCGAGGGCGTGCCCCCCGCGCTGCTGCTGGCGGTGCTCGCGGCGATGGGCCAGGCCTCCGGCAAGCCGGATTTCAGCCGCATCGAGCATGATCTGACACGCAAGGCCGGCGAGTTCCGCAGCCTGCGCGAGCGCCTGCTGAAGCCCTCGGGCACCGATCCGGAGCTCGACCGGCTGCGCGCCGAGGCGGCCAGCAGCCTTACCGAGGGGCGCTTCGCCGAAGCCGACCGGGCACTGGCCCAGGCCGAGCTCAGCAATCTCGACGGCACCGTCGCACTCGACAAGATGTCGCAGGAGAAGCTGCTCGCCGCCGCGGCGGGCAGGGCCGACCGCGGCGCGACCGCGATGCTGCGCCTCAATGCGGAGGCCTATCACGATGCCGCCCAGCGTTTCGCCGAAGCGGCGCTGATCGCCGGTACGGCCAGTTCCGAGCAGGCCCGCATCTACGCATGGCAGCAGGGCGACGCGCTCGCCCGGATCGGCGCCGATTTCCGCGACAAGACCGGCTTCACCGCCTCGATCGCGCATTTCCGGGCGATGCTGAGCAAGCTCGACAATTTCGAGGAGACCGTGCCCTGGGCGGCGACGCAGCAGCGGCTGGCGCGGGCGGTCAACGGGTTGGCGCGGCTGCAGGGCGACCGGGCGCTGCTGCGGCAGGCGATCGAGCTCTACCGCACCGCGCTCGAGGACCTCGGCCAGAAGCAGGCGCCGGCGCTCTGGGCGGCGATCCAGAGCCGCTTCGGCGAGACGCTGACCACGCTCGGCGAGGCCGAGGACGACGCCTCGATGCTCGAGGAGGGTATCGCCGCCTTTCGCGCCGCGCTGGCGGCGACCGACCGCAGCAAGATCCCGGCGGAGTGGACGCGGCTGAATTTCGAGCTCGGCCGGGCCTATGTCGCGCTCGGCCTGCGCGCCAGCGGCGCAGCCGCGCTCGAAGCCGCGATCAACGCCTTCAAGCGCGTGCTGGACGACTGGCAGCAGGCCGCCCGCCCGCTCGACTGGGCCGAGGTCCAGGACCGCATCGGCGCCGCGCTCTGCGGCCTCTCCAGCTATTATCGCGAGCCGGTCGTGCTGGAAGAGGCGATCGCCGCCTTCGATGCGGCGCTGCTGGAAAGGCGGCGCGAGATGGTCCCCGAGCTCTGGGCCGCGAGCAGCGGGAACCGCGCTGAGGCAAGGCTGCGGCTTGCCGAGCAGTTGCGCGAGCGCCGGATGGCCGAAGCGGCGGCGGCGGAGCTGATGGACGCGATCGAGACCTTGCGCGGCCTCGGCCTCGCCGCCGAAGCCAAGCGCTTCGAGCCCGGCCTGATCCGGGCCGGCGCCCTCGTCGAGAAGCTGCGGAAGACCTGATCAGCCCCTGCGGGCGGCCGCGAGCCGTTCCAGCGCCGCATCGAGCGTGGCGTCGTGCTTGGCGAAGCAGAAGCGCACGACATTGCGCACCGCCCCTTGCGCATAGAAGGCGCTGACCGGGATCGCGGCGACGCCGTTCTCCGTCACCAGCCGCTGGCACCAGGCGACGTCGTCGCTCTCGCCGAGCGGCGCGATGTCGACATTGAGGAAATAGGTGCCGGCGCTCGGCAGCACGCTGAAGCCGAGATCGGCGAGCCCCTTGGCGAAGCGGTCGCGCGAGCGCTGGAAATCGGCGCGCATGCCCTCGAAATAGGAATCATCCTTGCCGAGCCCATAGGCCACCGCTGTCTGCAGGTTCGGCGGGGTGGTGAAGGTCAGGTACTGGTGCGCCTTGGCGAGCACGCGCATCAGTTCGGGCGCAGCCATGACCATGCCGACCTTCCAGCCGGTCAGCGAGAAGATCTTGCCGGCCGAGGAGATCTTCACCGTGCGCTCGCGCATGCCGGGGCGGCTCATCAGCGGCCGGTGGCGGTGGCCGTCGAAGACGACATGCTCCCAGACCTCGTCGCAGATCGCGACCGCGTCGTGGCGCACGCAGAAATCGGCCAGCAGATCGAGATCGGCGTCGCTGAAGATCGTCGCCGTCGGGTTCAGCGGGTTGTTGAACAGCACGATTCGGGTCTTCGGCGAGAAAGCCTGCGCCAGCGCCGCCTCGGAGAGGCCGAACTCCGGCGGGGTCAGCGTCAAGAATTTCGGGATGCCGCCGGCACGCCGCACCAAGGGCACATAGGCGTCGTACATCGGCTCGAACAGCACGACCTCGTCACCCGGCGAGACCAGCGCCATCAGCGCGCCGGCGATCGCCTCGGTCGCGCCCGAGGTCACCATCACCTCGCTGTCGGGGTCGAGCTCGAGCCCCTGCCAGTGCCGGAAATGCGTCGCCGTCGCCTGCCGCAATTCCGGCAGGCCCATCATCGGCGGATACTGGTTCCAGCCGGCCATCACCGCATCGGCCGCCTTGCGCCGCACATCCTCGGGACCGGGATCGTCGGGAAAGCCCTGGCCGAGATTGACGGCCTGGTGCTCGCGGGCGAGCCGCGACATCACCTCGAAGACGCTGGTCTGGAGAGCGGAGAAGATCGGGTTCATCGGAGCGTCTTGGACCTGTCCGGGAAGGCGGGAAGCCGGCCATAGCACGCGCCGCCGCGGCGCGCACTCACCCGGAAATTGCTTCGAAAACTATGGAATGATGAATATTGACATTCGTCAAAGCTCAGTGTCTGTTGCCGCCAGCCGGTTCACGACAGCCGCCTGCGGTTTCTTCGCCCCTTTGAGGCCGCAGGATGCTGGCGTGGATCGGTGAGCTTTTTCAGGGCCGGCCGCCTGCTTGCCGGCGCCGCGGCCACCGCCTATCAGGCGCACATGGCCCAGCTTCGCCCCACCCCCGCGCTGATGGTGCTCGGCACCGGTTCGAATGTCGGCAAGTCGCTGATCGTCGCCGGGCTGTGCCGGCTGTTTGCCGATCGCGGCCTGAAGGTGCGCCCGTTCAAGCCGCAGAACATGTCGAACAACGCCGCGGCGACGCCGCTGGGCGAGATCGGCCGGGCACAGGCGCTGCAGGCGCGCGCCGCCCGCATCGCGCCGCATGTCGACATGAACCCGGTGCTGCTCAAGCCGGAAAGCGACACCGGCAGCCAGATCGTGCTGCAGGGCCGCGTCGCCGGCCGTCTTTCCTCCGGCGACTTCACGCGGCGCGGCGATTTCCTGCCACAGGTGCTGGAGAGCTTCGGCCGGCTCTGCGACGGCGCCGACCTCGTCATCGTCGAGGGCGCCGGCTCACCGGCCGAGACCAATCTGCGCGCCCGCGACATCGCCAATCTCGGCTTCGCCCGCGCCGCCGGGGTGGCGGCCATGCTGGTCGGCGACATCGACCGCGGCGGCGTCATCGCCAGCCTGGTCGGCACGCATGCGGTGCTGGGCGAGGCCGACCGCGCCATGATCCGCGCCTTTGCGATCAACCGCTTCCGCGGCGACGTCACGCTGTTCCACGCGGGTATCACAACCATCGAGGCCGCCACCGGCTGGCCCTCGCTCGGCGTCGTGCCCTGGTTCCCGCAAGCCGCGCGCCTGCCGGCCGAGGACGGGCTCGATCTCCAGCGCGATGCCGGCAAGACGGGCGGCGCGCTGAAGGTCGTCGTGCCGATGCTGCCGGGCATCGCCAATTTCGACGATCTCGACCCGCTGAAACAGGAGCCCGAGGTCGATCTGGTCTTTGTCGGCCCCGGTCAGCCGCTGCCGGGCGATGCCGGTCTCGTCATCCTGCCCGGCTCGAAGACGACGCTGCGCGACCTCGCCCACCTGCGCGCCGAGGGCTGGGACATCGACATCCTGGCGCATCACCGGCGCGGCGGACATGTGCTCGGCCTCTGCGGCGGCTACCAGATGCTCGGCCGCGTGGTGCGCGATCCGCGCGGGCTCGAAGGCCCGCCCGGCGAGGCTCCCGGCCTCGGCCTGCTCGACATCGAGACCGAGCTCTCGCCGGAGAAGACCGTGCGCGAGGTCGCGGTCGTGCATGCGGCGAGCGGCGCGGCGGGGCAGGCCTATGAGATCCATCTCGGCGCCAGCTGCGGGCCGGACACAAGCCGCGCGCCCTTCCGGGCCGGCGGCGAACCGGAGGGCGCGCAGAGCCCGGACGGACACGTCACCGGCACCTATCTCCACGGCGTGCTCGCCTCCGACGCCTTGCGCGCCGCTTGGCTCGGCCAGATCGCCGGCCGCAGCCTGGCGGCGGGGCCGGGCTTTGAGGCCGGCGTCGAGGCGGCGCTCGACGCCCTGGCCAGCCATCTCGAGCGCCATCTCGACATCGAAGCGCTGCTGGACCTGGCGCGCTCGCGCGATTCCGGCCCCGCGTGACCCCCAGGTGACCTGCCGTCAAGAAATTGTCAGGAGCGGCTAAATAAAGCCAGCCAACTCAACTTGTTGACGAATGATGAAAATCGTCATACTGATTGATGGCGTCCCTTGACAATCGAGCAACCGGAGCGGGAAGCCGCTTGGCATGACCAGTTTAGAGCGCGATACCAGGCAGGACATCGTCGATGTCGCCGAGCGGTTCTTCCGCCAGATCGGCTATCAGAAGACCACGGTCGCCGACATCGCCAAGTCGCTGCGGATGAGCCCCGCCAACGTCTATCGCTTCTTCGATTCCAAGAAGGCGATCAACGAGGCGGTCGCGGCGCGCTCGATGGCCGAGCTGGAAGCGCTGGTGGTGGCGATCGCGGCCGAGCCGCGCCCGGCGGCCGAGCGGCTGCGCGAGATCCTGGCCACGACCTGCCGGCTCAACTCGGCCCGCTATCTCGACAATCACCGGCTGCACGAGATGGTCGCCTGCGCCATGGAGGAAAGCTGGGACGTCATCCGCGGCCATGTCGAGCGCTATGACGCGATCCTGCGCGGCGTCGTCGCCGACGGCATGGCCAAAGGCGAGTTCACCGCCCGCGATCCGCGCATCGCGACCTATTGCGTGCGCGCCGCGATGATACGCTTCTGCAATCCGCTGCTGCTCAGCCAATGCGCCGCCCTGCCCGGCCCCGAGGTCGACGAGATGATCGATTTCGTTCTCGCCGGTCTTGGCCATCCCGCGCCCGCCGGCTGAGCCGCCGGCTTATCGACGGGAAAGCGATCCCGCCGCCCGCCTTGCGTTGACAAGGCTTCACGGGAGCGGGATACCCCGCCGCGCATGCTGAACCTCACCAAACCGGGCGCCAAGAAGCTCGCCGTGATCGTCCACGACCTGGCGATGACGGCCCTGGCGATTCTGTTCGTCTTCGCCGTCCGCTTCGAGGGCGCGCAGTTCGACGAGCGCATGCGCGACCTGCCGAGCTTCCTGCCCTTCTTCGTCATCTATGCCGGCGGGATCTACTGGTTCTTCTCGCTCTACCGCTCGAAATGGCGTTTCGCCTCGCTGCCGGACCTCTCCAACATCGTCCGGGCGGTGAGCATTTTGGCGCTGACCCTGCTGGTCGCCGACTATGTGCTCGTCGCGCCGAACCTCTACGGCTATTTCTATTTCGGCAAGATCACCATCGTCCTGTACTGGCTCGTCCAGAATGCGCTGCTCGGCGGTCCGCGGCTGGCCTATCGCTACTTCAAATATTCGCGGTCGAAGCACCATGCCGCCCGCGAGGCGACGTTGCCGGCCCTGCTGCTCGGCCGCGGCGCCGATGTCGAGGTGGTGATCCGGGCGATGGAATCGGGCACGATGGGCAAGATGCGCCCGGCCGGCATCCTGACGCCGCGCAACGACGATCTCGGCCAGTCGATCCGCGGCGTGCCGGTGCTCGGCCTGCTCTCGCAGATGGAGGCGATCGCCACCGACGCGGCCGAGCGCGGCGAGCCCTTCCGCCGCATCGTCGCGACGCCGAGCGCGCTTCTGCCCGAGGCCGAGCCGGACAAATGGCTCGCCCGCACCCGCAAGCTCGCCATCCCGATCTCGCGGCTCGACACGCTCGGCGAAGGCGTGCGCGGCAACGAGCTGGCGCCGCTCGAGATCGAGGACCTGCTGGTGCGCCCCTCGGTCAAGATCGACCGCGAGCGCCTGGAGGGTTTCCTCAAGGGCAAGCGCGTCATCGTCACCGGCGGCGGCGGCTCGATCGGCTCGGAGATCTGCCTGCGCTGCGCCGCCTTCGGCGCCGCCGAGCTGCTGGTGGTCGAAAGCTCGGAGCCGGCGCTGTTCCATGTGACCGAGGCGCTGCTGGCGCAGGACCTGCCGATGCGCGTCACCGGCGCGCTCGCCGATGTCCGCGACGCAGGCCGCATCAGCCCGCTGTTCAAGGCCTTCGCGCCCGACATCGTCATCCACGCCGCCGCGCTGAAGCATGTGCCCTATCTCGAGACCGATTGGGGCGAGGGCATCAAGACCAACATCTTCGGCTCGGTGACGGTCACCGAGGCCGCGATCGGCGCCGGCGCCGGCATCTTCGTGATGATCTCGACCGACAAGGCGATCGAGCCGGTCTCGATGCTCGGCGCGACCAAGCGCTTCGCCGAGATGTACGCGCAGGCGCGCGACGCCGAGTTCGCCGCCGAGGAGCGCGGCATGCGCCTCATCGCCGTGCGCTTCGGCAATGTGCTCGGCTCGGTCGGCTCGGTGGTGCCCAAGTTCAAGGCGCAGATCGAGCGCGGCGGCCCGGTCACCGTGACCAGCCCGGAGATGATCCGCTATTTCATGACCATCCGCGAGGCCTGCGACCTCGTCCTGAGCGCCGCCTCGCATGCACCCGAGCACGAGGCACAGGACGAGCGCGCCGCCGTCTATGTGCTGAAGATGGGCCAACCGCTGAAGATCATCGACCTCGCCGAGCGGATGATCCGCCTCGCCGGCTACGAGCCGGGCAGCGATATCGAGATCGCCATCACCGGCGTAAGGCCGGGCGAGCGCCTGAACGAGATCCTGTTCGCCCGCGACGAGCCGATGGCCGAGACCGGCCTCGACGGCGTGATGGCGGCCAAGCCGATCTTCGCCGGGCGGGAGCGCATGCTTGGCTGGCTGGAGGAACTGGAGCGCGCCGTCGTGGCTCACGACCGCCTGGGGGCCGAAGCGGTGCTCGACGCCGCGATCCCCGATTTCAGGCTTCGCCAGCCGGCGCCGCCGCCAGCCGCGCCAGCGCCGCCTCCGTCGCAACCCGCGGCTGCCAGCCAGCGCTGAGCAGGGCGTCCGGCGGCGCCACCAGGCCGCTCGCCAGCCGATCATAGACACCGGGACGGCCGGCCAGGCGTGCCGCGAGCTTGAGCAAGCCGGGCGGAACGGCGACGAGCCCTGGTCGGCGCCCGAGCCCGGCGCGCAGTGCCGCCAGCATCTGCGCGACGCCGAGCGCACCCGGATCGGAGACGATATAGCTGCGGCGCGGCGGGCAGGCCTCGCTGAGGGCGAAGGCGACGGCCTCGCAGAGGTTCTCGACCGCCAGCAGCGAGCGCGGCGCCGACAGCCCGCCGAAGGGCAGCGGCAGCGGCAGGCGCGCCAGCTTGAGCAGCCCTGCCATATTGGCCTTGACGCCGACCCCGTAGATCAGCACCGGCCGCAGCGCGACCCAGTCGAGATCGCGCGCCGCCAAGCCCTCTTCGGCGGCGAGCTTGGAGCGGCCATAGGCATCGCTCGGCTCCGGCCGGTCGGATTCGCTCAAGGAGCGGTCGCTCGCCGGGCCGCTCTGCGCCCGGATCGAGGACAGGAAGACGAAGCGCGCGATACCGGCCGCCTTGGCGGCGTCGGCGAGGGCGAGCGTCGCCTGCGTGTTGATGCGCCGGTAGGCCTCCTCCGGCAGGGTGCCATCGGCATGGGCGAGGCCGGCGCCGTGCACGACATGGCGAACGCCGGCGAGCGCCGCCGACCAGTCGACCGGCGTACCGAGATCGCCGATCGCGACGTGCTCGACATCGGCGAAGTCCGGCAGCGGCCGGCGCAAGGCGGCACGCACCCGATAGCCGGCCCGCCCGAGTTCGCGCACGAGATGGCGGCCGACGAAGCCGCTCGCGCCGGTGACGAGGACGCGCTCTCCGGTCACGTCACCCGCCCATGGGCGAAGCGGCGCAGCAGCAGCCCGACGAAGGCCAGCCCCGCGAGCAGGCCGGCGAGTTGCGCCCAAAGGGCGGGGATGACGACGGTGAAAGCGGCCAGCGCCGCGAGAGCGAGATTGAGCAGCGCCACCTGCGCCACGACCTCCCGGACCGGGAAGCCCTTGTCGGTGGCCTGCTGGTAGAAATGCATGCGATGCGCCTGCCAGACCTTGTCGCCGCGCAGCAGGCGCCGGAACAGGGTGATGGTCGAATCCATCACATGGTAGAGCGGCAGAATCAGCGCTGCCGCCAGCGCGCCGGTGCCGGCGAGCCGGTAAAGCAGATAGGCGGTGAGCAGGCCGAGCGGCAGCGAGCCGACATCACCGAGGAAGATCTGGGCCACCGGCCGGTTGAACGGCGCGAAGCCGAGAAGCCCGCCGAGCAGGGCCGCCGCCAGCAGGCCGGTGGCGGGGTCGAGCCCGCCATAAAGGCTCAGCAGCACCAGCGCGGCGCAGAGCGGCACGATGCCGGCAACGGTGATCCAGTCGATGCCGTCCATGAAGTTGACGAGATTGACGAACCAGACGCCGGCCAGCAAAGCGAGGCTGCGTTCGGCCCAGAGCGGCAGCGTCTCGGGCAGGAGGCGCATCCCGGGCGCGGCATAGAACACGACCAGCGCGACGCAGAAGGTCTGCAGCACCAGCCGGAGACCGGCCGGCAATGGTCTGATGTCGTCCCAGGCGCCGACCAAAGCGAGCAGGATCGCCGCGGCCATCACCAGGAGCAGGCCGTGGCGCGCGCCGGGCGGCAGCGGCCACAGCAGCAGCGCCAGCCCGAGCGCGAGGAAGGCGCCGGCGAGCACGGCGATGCCGCCGCCCTGCGGCGTCGGGATGCGGTGGCTCGAGCGGGCGTTGGGCCGCGCCATGGCATAGCGCGCCATCAGCGGGCGCAGCAGCAGGCAGAGCCCCCAGGCAAGGCCGGCGGCGGCAAGGGCGATCAAAAGGGCTGGGACGATGGTTTCCAAGGCGCGCGGACCATAGCCAGCCTTCGGCCGGCCGCAAGCGCTTGTTGCCTCGGACGGCGTCCGAAGCGGCCTCGGACCTTGCATCGCCAAGCACAAAAGAAGAACATGCCGGCATGAGCACCGCCGATTCCACTCTCAACCCGGCACCCACGCGGCCGGAGGTCACCCGCGCCGTCTGCCGCGGCGCCGCGCGTCATCTGCGCGAGCGCGGCTATGGCATCGTCAAGGAGATGACCTTCGCCAATGGGCGGCGCGGCGACATCGTGGCGCTGTCCGGGAGCGGCGAATTGCTGGTGGTCGAGGTAAAGTCGAGCCTGGAGGATTACCGCGTCGACGGCAAATGGCCGGATTACCGCGATTATTGCGACGCCTTCCTGTTCGCCGTCGCGCCCGAATTCCCGCGCGAGATCCTGCCCGAGGATGTCGGCCTGATCGTCGCCGACGCCTGGGGCGGCGAGCTTTTGCGCGAGCCCCCGCGCCATCCGCTCGCACCGGCAAGGCGCAAGATGCTGACCATCGCCTTCGCCAGGCTGGCGGCGGGAAGACTGGCGACGCTGGACGATCCCGAGCGCAGTTGAGCCCGGCGAATGCTCCGGCCGGCCGGGGGCGATGAGGGCCGATATACAAGGTTAACGTAACGTTATAGGCTTCGCCGCTGGTCCAGGTGATGGCTGGAGGCGGCGATGTCGCGTCGAATTCTGCTTGTGGTCGCTATCCTCTTCTGTGCCTTTGCCGACGCAGCCCATGGGCAAGCCCCTGAAGAGATCGTGCGCGGGATCTATGAGGGCGGCGGCGCCCGCAGCTCGATCGACCGCCTGAGAGCGCCGGGCGCCCGCAGCCGCTATTTCCAGCCGGCCCTGGTGCGCCTGTTCGATGCCAACGACCGCGACGAGTGCATCGATTTCGGCCTGCACATCAACGGACAGGACTTCGACGAGGCGGAGATCGCGCGCAGCCTGCGCCTGCAAACCCGGCAGGATGGCGACCGGGCCGCCGTCGACGCCCGCTTTCGCAGCTTCGGCAAGGCCAATCACTTCCGCTTCGACTTCCAGCGCTCCGGCGATGCCTGGAAGATCGCCGATATCGCGTCCCTGACCCCGGATGCCCGCTGGCGCCTTTCGGCGGTGCCATGTCGCGGGATCACCGCCGCCGCGGCGCCAGCCAGCGCTCCGCCGAACGCTTCGGGACTGGAGGCGCTGCGCCGCCCGGGCCGGTATTGCTTCGCCAACCGGTTCTCGGAACTGACGATCGCCGTCGAGGCGTCGGGCTCGGCCCGGATCGGGATCGAGCATCTCGGCGGTGGGACGCACACCTGCGGGCTCGAAGGCAGGGGCCGGCCCGTCGCAGCCGGCTGGCAGCTCGAGCTCGAAGGCGTGGAGGGCACCTGCCGGCTCGAACTCGTCATGTCGCCGGCCGGGCGCCTGACGACGCGCGATCCCGGGGGCGCCTGCAAGGCGACCTATTGCGGGCTCCGTGCCGACATCGCCGACCTCGCTCTCGATCTGCGGCGCGACAAGCGCCGTTGTAGGGGCTGACGCCGCCCCCGCAGCCTCTCCGGGCGGGTTCCAGAGACAGTCGCTGCGGAAAAAGCCGGCTCCCGGCTCTTCGGATCCTGGCTCCAGCGACCGGCGAGCCCCGCCCTCGCCATGGCCGCCATGCCGGAAATGTGCGATCATGGGGAATGGCGGAAAAAGCTCCGAAGCGTCCGACCGCACCGGAAGACATCGGCTTCGCTCTCGCGCGCTGGGAGGGGGAAGGCGGAGCGCCGGCCTTGCGGTATGAGCCGAGCGATCTGGCCGAGGCGGAACGCCGCGTCCTGGAATGCCTCGGCGCCGCGCTGGTCAGCGAATGGCATCAGCTTCCGACCACGGTTCAGCGCGCCATCTTCCAGCACGCCGCCGCCGGCGAGGCCTATGATGTCATGCAGTTGAAAACGCGGATTGCCCGGTTCCTGCACGACCACAAGGGCTATTCAGGCGCGCGGTAGCTCGCCCCGCCGCGTTTCCTCGATCTCGCAGCGAGGCCGATCCCGACCGGTTGGAGGCTGCCGCGCTTTCAGGGTTTCACGGGGTCATGGCGGGGCTGCGCGTAAACGGAAGCGGCGCGCGCGCCTGGCGCAGTTTCACCGGCCGCTTTCAGAGCCATGGCCGGGCGCCGCGAAAGCCAGCGCCTTCGGCCCGATATTGAGCCCGATCTGCAGGCTTTCGGCGATGCGACGGGCGCGGTCGATGAAGAGGGCCGCCGCAGGGCCGGCGCAGTTCTCGGCGACGGTCGCCTCGAACAGGCAAAGCCAGCGTGCGAAATGTTCAGGGGCAAGGCCCAAGGGCTGATGCGCCTGCTGGGGCCGGCCGCGATAGCGCCCGCTCTGCAGCGCCACGGAAGACCAGAAATCGCGCAGCGCCGCCAGATGCTCGTCCCAGCGCTGGCCGAGCTGCGCCTCGAAGATCGGGCCGAGCAGCGGGTCGCGGCGGGCGCGGCCGTAGAATTCGTCGACCAGCCGCGCGATCAGCGCTTCCGAAATCTCCTCCGGCAGCGCCGCCCGGCTCATCGCGGGGCGCGCTTGGCCAGGATCCGCTGCAAGGTGCGCCGGTGCATGCCGAGCCGGCGCGCCGTTTCGGAGACGTTGCGGCTGCACAGCTCGTAGACGCGCTGGATGTGCTCCCAGCGCACCCGGTCGGCCGACATCGGGTTCTCGGGCGGGACCGGGCGCGAATCCGGCGCCGCGGCGAGCGCCGAATGGATCTCGTCGGCATCGGCGGGCTTGGCCAGGAAATCATAGGCGCCGAGCTTCACCGCGCTGACCGCGGTCGCGATATTGCCATAGCCGGTGAGCACGACGCCGCGGGCATCCGGGCGCTTTTCCTTCAACCTGGCGATCACGTCGAGGCCATTGCCGTCGCCGAGGCGCAGATCGATGACGGCGAAGGCCGGGGCATGCTCCTCGACCGCGGCGATGCCGGCCTGCACCGACTCGGCGATCCGCACCAGATAGCCGCGGCTCTCCATGGCGCGGGCGAGACGGTTGAGGAACGGCTTGTCGTCATCGACGATCAGCAACGACATGTCCCTGCCCACACCGTCCTGGGCCAGGGCTGCATTGAAAGCCGTTTCCATTACCTTCATCTCCTCCGGGTTCTGGCCCGGCTCCTCACTCTGGAGCCGGCGCAGGATCGATTGCGAAGAGCCGTTTCCGCATTCGCATCGACACCGCTCCGGCATCGATTGTCCGGCGCGCGCGCATGCCGCAACGCATCATTCTGTCGCATATGGGGCCGAAAGCTCCGGATTTGAAGGCCCGAGCAGCCGATCATCCCTCTCGAACACCTCGCGCAGCCAGGTCATCCGGATGCTCGCGCCGGTCGCCGGCAGCGGCAGATTGGAGAATTCCAGCACCGCGCCGCTGCGCTCGAGCAGCGTCTTGGCGATGAACAGGCCGAGGCCGAGGCCGCCGCCGGCACGCGATTCCTTGTCCTGCGAATCCTTGTCATGCGATCGCGACAGATAGGGGTCGCCGGCGCGCATCAGCACTTCCGGGGTGAAGCCGGGACCGTCATCGGCAATGGTCAGGATCACCGCGCCCTGCGTCCACTGCGCCGTGATCGTCACCTTGGCGCGGGCGAAGTCGACGGCGTTGTCGACGATGTTGCCGAGCCCGTAGATCATCCCGGGATTGCGGCGGCAGACGGGCTCGGGCTTGTCGCCGGTCAGCGCGATCTCGAAGGGCACGCCGAAGGGCCGCTGCGGCCCCGCCGCTTCCTCGATCAGCAGGCTGAGCGAAAGCTGGTCGAGCGGGCCTGCATCGTCGTCCTGCAGCGAGGCGAGCTTGCCGAGGATGCCGCGGCAGCGCTCTACCTGCTCGCGCAGCAGGTTGATGTCGTCGGCCATCTCGCCTTCCGGCGGGGCGAGGCGGGAGAGTTCGCGCGCGACGAGCGTGATCGTCGCCAGCGGCGTGCCGAGCTCGTGCGCAGCGGCGGCAGCCAGCCCGTCGAGCTGCGAGAGATGCTGCTCGCGCGCCAGCACCAGCTCCGTCGCCGCCAGCGCCGCCGAGAGATCGCGGGCCTCCTTGGTGACGCGCCAGGCATAGATGCCGGTGAAGCCGAGTCCGAGCAGCAGCGCGATCCAGTTGCCGGCCTGGTAATAGGGCGGCAGCACCGGGCGGTCGGCGCCGGACCAGGGCAGCGGCCAGTGCACGAAGGTGAGCAGGCTCGCCAGCCCGGCGGCGAGCAGGCCGAGCGCCAGCGTATGGCGCGGCGGCAGCGCCGTCGCCGAGATCATCACCGGCGCCAGGAACAGGATCGAGAACGGATTCTGCAGACCGCCGGTGAGATAGAGCAGCGCCGCGAGCTGCAGGATGTCGAAGCCGAGCAGCGCCGTCGCCGCGCCCTCGCGCAGGCGGTGGCTGAGCGGGAAGCGGATGCGCAGCGCGATGTTCAGCCAGGCCGAGACGGCGATGACCACGAAGCACCAGCCGAAGGGCAGGGAAAAGCCGAGGCCGAAATGCACGCCGGCGACGGCGAGGCTCTGGCCGGCGATGGCGAGCCAGCGCAGGCGCACCAGCGTGTCGAGGCGCAGATGGCGGAGCGCACGGACCGGCGCTTCCGGGAACAGGTCGGGCATGGTCAGGGCGCGCAATCTTCGGAACGGCAGAGGCTCTTTTGCGGTGCAAAGCTGTGTCTAACCGGCTTCACAAGGAAATCTTAGCCCTTTGAACGATTGAATGAGAACAAATTCCATCTACGCTGCGTTCCCTTGTTGCGGTGCATCCAGGATATCGCGCTGCAAAAGCAGAAGCTGCCGGGACGAAAGGGCTGCCATGTCGTTCGCCTATCATGCCTATGAAGCGGTTCATATGATGGTCAGCCCGGCGCGGGCGCTGTCCGACGCCATGCAGCTCGCCTTCAGGAATCCGGCGAATCCGCTGACCTACACGCCGTTCGGACGCTCCGTCGCCGCCTCCTGCGAATTGTTCGAGCGGACGACGCGGCGCTATGGCAAGCCGGCCTTCGGCCTGGCGGAGACCACGGTCGGCGGCGTCAAGGTCGCGGTCGAGGAGCGCGTCGTCTGGCAGCGCCCCTTCTGCAACCTGATCTATTTCGACCGCCAGAGCGCCCAGCGGCGCAAGCCCCAGCCCAAGGTCCTGCTGGTCGCGCCGATGTCGGGGCACTACGCCACGCTGCTGCGCGGCACCGTCGAGGCCTTCCTGCCCGACCATGAGGTCTACATCACCGACTGGACCGACGCCCGGCTTGTGCCGGTCGCGGCCGGCAGCTTCGATCTCGACGACTATATCGACTACGTCATCGCCATGCTGCAGAAGCTCGGCCCCGACACCCATGTCATGGCGGTCTGCCAGCCTGCGGTACCGGTGCTCGCCGCGATCGCCCGCATGGAGGCCGAGGGCGACGCCAATGCGCCGCGCTCGATGACCCTGATGGGCGGGCCGATCGACACCCGCCGCTCGCCGACCGCCGTCAACCAGCTCGCCATGGAGCGGGGCACCGACTGGTTCCGCCGCAACTGCATCACCCGGGTGCCGTTCCCGCATCTCGGCGCCTTCCGCGAGGTCTATCCCGGCTTCCTGCAGCTCTCGGGCTTCATGGCGATGAATTTCGACCGGCACCTGACCGCGCATTACGACATGTACAAGCACCTGGTCGACGGCGACGGCGATTCGGCCGAGAAGCACCGCGATTTCTACGACGAGTACATGGCGGTGATGGACCTGACGGCGGAGTTCTACCTCCAGACGGTCGACACGGTGTTCGTCCAGCACGCCCTGCCGAAGGGCGAGATGATGCATCGCGACAAGCCGGTCGATCTCACCGCGATCCGCGGCGTCGCGCTGATGACGGTCGAGGGCGAGAAGGACGACATCTCCGGCGTCGGCCAGACCAAGGCGGCGCACGACCTTTGCGTCAACATCCCCGCCGAGATGCGGGTCGAGTACCTGCAGAAGGGCGTCGGCCATTACGGCGTCTTCAACGGCTCGCGCTTCCGCTCCGAGATCGCGCCGCGCATCGCCGACTTCATGCTGACGCTCGACATGAAGGCCGCCAGCGAGCGGCGCAGCGACAACGCCAAGACCGCCCGCAAGGCGCTGAAGGTCGCGAGCTGAGGCGGCGGGCTACCGCCGGGGTGGCTTCGGCAGCCGCTTCGCCTCGGCGGCAAGGTCGGCGATGTGCTCGTCGGCCTCGCGCTGCCGCTCCAGCTTTCGCTCTCCGTCGAATTTGAGATAGCCGCGCTCGGCATGGGCCTTGGCCTCCTCGGCACGGACTGAGCCGCCGCCTCGCAGCACGGCGCGGCCGAGATTCTGCAATTGCCCGTCGAGCAGCCGACCGGCATCCTCCATCAGGACGAGGCGGCCGATGGCCAGCTGATCCTCGAAGATATCGAGCAGGATCGAAGTGAGGCGGTTCAGCTCCTTGATCTCCGCCTCGGCGAGATAATTCTTCGATATCACCACATCCTGCTTGCGGATGTTGTCGTTCGGCCAGCTCCTCAAGCCCATGTTCGGCGCTTCGCCATCGGCGCGCGCCGCCACGATCTCGGCCGGTGTGTGCGAGGTCACGGCATAGACCAGCTTGGCCTGGACGCGCTGGTAGAATTCGCGCGCGGCAGCGGCCGAGCCGTCGTAGTCCTGGCAGAGCGAACAGATCTGGCGCAGTTCGCGATAGAGGTTCGCCTCGTCGGAGCGAATGTCGCGGATGATCTCGCGCAGCTCGGCGACACGGTCGGCGCTATCGGGATTCTTGAGCCGCCTCGCATCGACGACGAAGCCCTTCTTCGCGAACTGGACGAGAATGCCGGTGGCCCAGCGACGGAACAGTGTCGCTTGCGCGGAGGAGACCCGGTAGCCAACGGAGATCACCATATCGAGGCTGTGGAGGGTCACTGGGCGGTCCGAGCCAGCAATATGCACTTTCTGCATATTGCTCTCCTCGGCCAATTCGCCTTCCGCGAGGATGCTGCCGATATGCCGGGAGATGACGGATTGATCGCGGCCGAAAAGCCGGCTGATCTGCGCCTGCGTCATCCAGAGCGTCTCGCCCTCATAGCGGATGTCGATCCGGACGCCGCTATCGGTCCCGTAGACGAGGAAAAGATCGCCGGTTTCGGTGTCTTCTTCCAGCCGCACCGGTTCGGTCTGATCCTGCGCCATACTAGCCTCTGGTTCCGAGAATAGAACAAATAGAATACACGGGCTTTGCGCGAGGCAAGTGGCGCGCAGCGACTGTGCACAATCCAGACAGAGATCTTCGTCGACGAGGCGCACGCGACCCGTCTCCACCGCCCCTTCCGCTTCCCGCGCGAATCCCGCACAATCGCGGCGATGCGGTTCTCCCTGTTCAAGCGGCAGCCCGATCCCGACCTGATCGAGGTCGCGCATGCCGGCATGCTCTATCCGGTCGCGGTCAAGCGGCGCGCCGCGGCGCGGCGCCTGACCCTGCGGGTCTCGCAGGCGACCGGCGAGATCACCCTGACCCTGCCGGAGCGTGTCGACTTCGCCAGCGGCCGCAGCTTCGCCGAGAAGCATGGCGGCTGGATCGCGGCGCGGCTGGCAAAGCGCCCGGCAGGAGTTCCGTTCGAGCCGGGCGCGCTGGTGCCGCTGCGCGGCACGCCGCACCGCATCGTGCACTGGACGAAGGTGCGCGGCCTCACCCGCGCGACGCGCTCCAGCGAGGGCGAACCGATCCTCGCCGTCTGCGGCGAGGCGGCCCATGTCGCGCGCCGGGTCAAGGATTTCCTGCGCCGCGAGGCGCTCGCCGATCTCGAGAAGGCGGTGCGGATCCATACCGCCGCCCTCGGCATCCCGGCCCGCAAGATCACCATCCGCGACACCACGAGCCGCTGGGGCTCATGCTCGTCGAAGGGTCATCTCAATTTCTCCTGGCGGCTGATCCTGGCGCCGCCCCTGGTGCTCGACTATCTCGCCGCCCATGAGGTCGCGCATCTCAAGGAGATGAACCATTCGCATCGCTTCTGGGCGCTGACGCACAAGCTCTGCCCGCGCACCGAAGAGGCCGAGGCCTGGCTGAAGCGCCAGGGCGCCGGCCTGCACGGCTATGGCTGAGCGCTCGGAACGCCCTCGCGAATCAGCCGCGAGAAGTCGGGACTGTCGAGCGACACCGTCCTGGCCCTCTCGCTGATGCGGCCGAGCCGGACAAGCTCCGCCAGCGGCAGGTCCTGCCTGACCGCACCGATGTCCTTGAGGTAGCCCGGCAGATAACCGGAGAGCACCACGCGCGGGTCGAGCGGCAGCGTGAAGCTCCAGCCCGGCGCCACCGAGCCGACCAGCCGGTAGACCACCGTCGTGCAATTGGTGGCGATCGTGTTGTACCAGCGCGGTTCGCGCGCCAGGCGGTTGATGTCCTCGACATAGGCGAGCAGCACGTCGCGTGCCCGTTCCGGCGAGGCGCGCAGCCGGAACATCCGGACATCCTCGCCGCGCGCATGGGTCCGCAGGCCGACGACATCGCGTTCGTCGGCGGCGACATAGGCCATCTCGTAGACCCGGAAGAAACCGGCCAGCGAGGACCACTCCTCGCCCTTCTCGCGCCGGACCTCGATCGAGAAGGTCAGCGGCAGCGAATCCTCGAAGGTGAAACTGACGAGCAGATGGGCGATCGCCTCACCCGACCAGTAGGACAGGAAGAGATCGACGCCCTCGACCTTGGCCAGATCGTAGCTGCGCGTCTCCCAGCGCTCGTCATAGTCGGCTTCGGTGCGCCAGCGGAAATTGCGCAGGTTGGTTACGGTGAGACGCTCGCCCTCGCGGGCGATCTGCGGAAGCCGGGCGAGCTCGGGAATCCATTCGCGGTTGTGCGAGGGCTGCAGGCTGCTCCACCAGCCGAGCAACCCGACGAACAACACGGCGAAGGAGAGCGGCAGCCGGGGCGCACCGGTCCAGAGGCCGATGGCGCCGGCAAGGCCGGCGAGGCCGAAGCCGATCGCGCCGGCGATACCGGTCGCGCCAGGCAGGCGGAAGACCAGCAGTCCGGCGCCCCACAGGGCGGCGCCGAGAACCACGAGCGTCAGCAGCAGTTGCAGGAGAAACAGAAAGAGGCGGCTCATCGCCGCCTCTCATAGCATGACGTTACGGCGCGCGTTCAAGCCGCGAGCGAATTCGTCGGGGCCGCGGCCTTCACCGCATCGTCGACATGGCCCTCGAATTTCTCGAAGTTCTTGGCGAACATGCCGATCAGGTTCTTCGCCGTCTCGGCGAAGGCCGCCTTATCCTGCCAGGTCTTGACCGGATAGAGGATGTGCGGCTCGACGCCGGGCACCGAGGTCGGCACCGCGAAGCCGAAATAAGGGTCGCGGCGGAAATCGGCACGATTCAGCGAGCCGTCGAGCGCCGCCGTCAGCAGCCGCCGCGTGACGCGGATCGGCATGCGCCGGCCGACGCCGTATTGGCCGCCGGTCCAGCCGGTGTTCACCAGCCAGCAATCGACATGGTGCTTGGCGATGAAATCGCGCAGCAGATTGGCGTATTCCGACGGATGGCGCGGCAGGAAGGGCGAGCCGAAGCAGGTCGAGAACTCGGGCTCGACACCGGTAAGGCCGCGCTCCGTGCCGGCGACCTTGGCGGTGTAGCCGGAGAGGAAATGGTACATCGCCTCGGCCGGGGTCAGCTTGGCGATCGGCGGCATCACGCCGAAGGCGTCGGCGGTCAGCATGACGATGTTCTTCGGCGTGCCGGCGCGGCCGCTGCGCGAGGCATTGGGGATGAAATCGAGCGGATAGGCCGAGCGGGTGTTCTCGGTCTTGCTTTGGTCGTCGAAATCGACCTCGCGCGAGATCGGATCCATCCCGATGTTCTCGAGCACCGTGCCGAAGCGCTGCGAGGCTGCGTAGATCTGCGGCTCGGCCTCGGCCGAGAGCTTGATCGTCTTGGCGTAGCAGCCGCCCTCGAAATTGAAGATGCCCTCCTTCGACCAGCCATGCTCGTCGTCGCCGATCAGGGTACGATCGGGATCGGCCGAGAGCGTGGTCTTGCCGGTGCCGGAGAGGCCGAAGAAGATCGCCGGGTCTTCATTGCGCCCGACATTGGCCGAGCAGTGCATCGGCACGACGCCCTTGGTCGGCAGGGTGTAGTTCAGATAGGTGAAGACCGATTTCTTCATCTCGCCGGCATAGGCCGAGCCGCCGATCAGCACGATCTTGCGGGTGAAGTCGATGGCGATCACGGTCTCGCTGCGGCAGCCATGGCGCTTCGGATCGGCCTTGAAGCTCGGCAGGTCGACAATCGTCAACTCGGGCACATAGGAGGCGATCTCGCCCGCTTCCGGCCGGATCAGTAGGTTGCGGATGAAGAGCGAGTGCCAGGCGAGCTCGGTGAAGACGCGGGCCTTGACCCGGTGGGCCGGGTCGGCGCCGCCATAAAGGTCCTGCGCGAACAGCTCGCGCCCCTCGACATGCTTGCGGAAATCATCGAGCAGCGTCTCGAACTGCTCGGACGAGATCGAGCCATTGTTCTCCCACCAGACGGTGCTCTCGGTCGTCGCATCCTTGACGACGAACTTGTCCTTGGGCGAGCGGCCGGTGTGGCTGCCGGTATCGGCACAGAGCGCGCCGCCTTTGGCGATCTGCGACTCAGCCCGCTTGAGAGATTCCTCGTAGAGCCGCGCCGCCTCCAGGTTCCAGTAGACCGCCTTGAGCCGGCGCAGCCCGAACTTGTCGGCGCCATGGGCGGCGTTGACGTGACCGATGGTCTCCACTGGCAAATCCTCCTGCCGTGTAGCCGCCCGCTGGAACGCCGGCGCTGTGATTGAAGCCGGGTCAGACCCGGGCCTGACCCGTCCGAGCCGAAAGGCGACGAATTCGACGGCTCTTTAGGCGCATGATGGCGCAGGCTCAAGTCGCTTGGAAAGCCTCCGGGAAAACCAAAGCGACCTAAATCGTTTGAATCACCCGGAGTGGTGAATCGTCGCGATCACGCGGCCCGCGCCCTGCCGGCGAGCGCGACCAGGGTTTTACGCAGGGCATCGGGATCGGTCACCGGCTCGTCGAAGGGCAGGCGCAGCGCCTTGTCGCCGAGCGTAAGATCGCAGCCATCGGGGTCGAGGCCGCTGATCCGCCAGGCGCCGTCCCGGGCGCCGAGCAGGGCGCTGGCATAGAGCCTGACCGCATCGGCATGGTCGGCGTTCATATGGGCGATCGCGCCTTCCTCGGCTTCGATCAGCGCCTGCGCCCGCGAGCAGTCGCTGAGGATGTCGGCAGCATCGAGCTCATAGGCCCGGCCGAAGCCGCCGTTCAGGCTAGCGCGCTCGATTCCGAGGGCGAAGAAGGAGAAATCGGGGAAATCGGCATAAAGGGCGGCCTTGGGCTGGCGGGCGAGGAAGCGGCGACGGATGCGCCGGCCGTCCTCGCTCTCGCGCTCGACCTTCTGCGCCCGCACCAGCAGCGTGATGCGCGGATGGGCGAGCGGATCGCCCTTGCCGCCGGGCGCGATCAGCAGCGAGGCGCGCGGATCGGCCTCGAGATTGGCGGTATGGCCCGAGAGCGCGGAGACCAGGATCAGCGGCGTGCCGTCAACATCGGTGGCGAGGCTCGCCAGGCTGGCGAAGGGATGGCCCTTGGCGGTCAGAGTCGCCAGCGCGGCAGAGCGCGCGCTGCGCAGCAGGGTCTTCGCCAGACCGCGCGCCTTCGCGTCGGTCGGCCGGATCGGCTCGATCGCCATGGCACTTTTCCGTTCCTGCGGGGTTTCCTCCGACGAAGACGTAGCGAAACCGCCTTGGCTTGGCTAGATTGCAGCCATGCTTTGGCCGTTCTCGCGCGAGAGTGGACCCTTTGATTGCAACATCGAAAGATGAAAACCTTATGCCAACCATTGCGCTGGTCGACGACGACCGCAACATTCTGACGTCGGTCTCCATTGCGCTCGAGGCCGAAGGCTATCGGATCCTGACCTATACCGATGGCGCTTCCGCGCTCGACGGGCTGAAGCAGAACCCGCCCGACCTCGCCATCTTCGACATCAAGATGCCGCGGATGGACGGGATGGAGCTGCTGCGGCGCCTGCGCCAGAAATCCGACCTGCCGGTGATCTTCCTGACCTCGAAGGACGAGGAGATCGACGAGCTCTTCGGCCTGAAGATGGGCGCCGACGATTTCATCCGGAAGCCGTTCTCGCAACGCCTGCTGGTCGAGCGCGTCAAGGCGATCCTGCGCCGCGCCGGCGCCAAGGACGCCAGCGCGCCGGCCCGCACCGAGGATGCCAAGGCGCTGGAGCGCGGGCTTCTGCGCATGGACCCGGAGCGCCATACCTGCACCTGGAAGGGCGAGCCGGTGACGCTGACCGTGACCGAGTTCCTGATCCTGCAGTCGCTGGCGCAGCGGCCGGGCGTGGTGAAGAGCCGCAACGCCCTGATGGACGCCGCCTATGACGACGAGGTCTATGTCGACGACCGCACCATCGACAGCCACATCAAGCGGCTGCGCAAGAAATTCAACCAGGTCGATGCCGAGTTCGACATGATCGAGACGCTCTACGGCGTCGGCTACCGCTTCAAGGAGAGCTGAGACCGGCATCGGTGCCGCCGATAACGGATTCACAGGCTCGCATGGCGAGGGTATGAGCCGGTTATGGCGACGACCGAACAGGATGGGGCCCGCCCGATGGGGCCAGGCTGGGCCGCGACGCTGCGCCGCCGGCTGGCGCTGATCGGCCGGCGGGCGCTGCGCGCCGTCTCGGCGCGGGCTGCCTCGAGCCTGACGCGACGCATCGTCGTGCTCAACCTCGCCGGGCTCGTCGCCCTGCTGGTCGGCTTCCTCTATCTCAACCAGTTTCGCGAGGGCCTGATCGAGGCGCGGGTGCAGAGCCTCTTGACCCAGGGCGAGATCATCGCCGGCGCGATCGCGGCCTCGGCCACGGTCGAGACCGACACGATCGCGATCGACCCCGACAAGCTGCTCCAGCTCCAGGCCGGCGAGAGCGGCTCGATCGCCGAGGACCCGCTCGACTTCTCGATCAATCCCGAAAAGGTCGCGCCGCTGCTGCGCCGGCTGGTGACGCCGACCAAGACCCGGGCCCGGATCTACGACAAGGACGGGATGCTGACGCTCGATTCGCGCAATCTCTATTCGCGCGGCGACATCATGCGGCTCGACCTGCCGCGTGTCGGCGAATCCGACGAGCCGCCGCTGCTGGAGCGGACCTGGAACCTGTTCCGCAACCGGCTCGGGCGCGCCGACCTGCCGGTCTATGACGATTTCGCCAATGCCAACGGCAAGTCCTATACCGAGGTCGCCCGCGCCCTGAACGGCTCGCCGGCGAGCGTGGTGCGCGTCAACACCCGCGGCGAGACCATCGTCTCGGTGGCGGTGCCGGTGCAGCGTTTCCGCTCGGTCCGCGGCGCGCTGCTGCTCTCGACGCAAGGGGGCGACATCGACAGCGTCATCGCCTCTGAGCGCTACGCCATCTTCCAGGTCTTCGCCGTCGCCGCCGGCGTGATGATCGTGCTCTCCGTCCTGCTCGCCGGCACCATCGCCGAGCCGATCCGCAAGCTCGCCGACGCCGCCCAGCGCGTGCGCCGCGGCGTCAAGTCGCGCGAGGAGGTGCCCGATTTTTCCAGCCGCCATGACGAGATCGGCCATCTCTCGGTCTCCTTCCGCGAGATGACGCGGGCGCTCTACGACCGGATCGAGGCGATCGAGAGCTTCGCCGCCGACGTCGCCCATGAGCTCAAGAACCCACTGACCTCCATGCGCAGCGCCGTCGAGACCCTGCCGCTGGCGAAGAGCGAGGAGTCGCGCGGACGCCTGCTGGCGGTGATCCAGCACGATGTGAAGCGGCTCGACCGGCTGATCTCCGATATTTCCGACGCCTCGCGCCTCGACGCCGAGCTCGCCCGCGACGACGCCGTGCCGCTCGATGTCGCGCAGCTGCTGGAGACGGTGGTTTCGGTGCAGAACCAGACCCGCCATGAGGGCCAGCCCAAGGTCGAGCTTTCGGTCGAGCGGCGCGGACAGCGGCCGGCGGCGCCGGCGGGAAGCGGCGCCTTCCGCGTGCTCGGCCATGATTCCCGCCTCGGCCAGGTCATCGTCAACCTCATCGAGAACGCCCGCTCCTTCTCGCCGCCGGACAAGCCGGTCAGGGTCAAGCTCTCGCGCGTCGCCGGCGATGTGCTGATCACCGTCGAGGATGACGGGCCCGGCATTCCGCCGCATGCGCTGGAGCGGGTCTTCGAGCGCTTCTACACCGACCGGCCGGAGCATGGCTTCGGCCAGAATTCGGGCCTCGGCCTGTCGATCTCGCGCCAGATCATCGAGGCGCATCGCGGCGCGATCCGGGCCGAGAACCGCTATGAATCCGCGCAGTCCGAGGGCGAGGACAAGCGCCTCGGCGCCCGCTTCGTCGTGCGCCTGCCGGCGGCGCCGCAACCGGCATGAACGCCATGCGGCCGAAGAACCTGCATGCGAAGAACCTGCACGCGCAAAACTTGCACGCAGAGAACCTGCACGCCAGCGCCGTCGCGATCGGCGAGGCCGGCATCCTGATCCGCGGCGCCTCGGGCGCCGGCAAGTCGAGCCTGGCGCTGGCCCTGATCGGGCTGGCGCGAGCGCAAGGGCGCTTCGCCCGGCTGGTCGCCGACGACCGCACCGCGATCGCGCCGAGCGCCGGCCGGCTCGTCGCCCGCCCGGTCCCGCCGCTGGCCGGGCTGATCGAGCGGCGCGGGCTCGGCCTGACGCCGGAGCCGCATCTTTCCGCCGTCGTGATCCGCCTCGTCGTCGACTGCGGCGCCGAGCCGCAGCGCATGCCGGAGCCGGAAGAACTGGTCGAAACCCTGGCCGGCATCGCCCTGCCGCGGCTGCAGGTGCCGGGCCGGGCCGGCGACGAGCGCCTGGTGCTGGCCGCGCTGGCGCTGTTCGCCGAGGCCGGTTAAGCCAGATTCGTCAAGTTCAAGACAAGCGCTTGCCTATCCTTCGCACCTGCCGCATAAACCGCGACCTTGTCCGGGCGCCACAGGCGCTCTCCGGTGGTGTTGAATGATCGGACTCGTGCTTGTGACGCATGGGCACCTGGCGACGGAATTCCGCGCCGCCCTGGAACACGTCGTCGGCCCTCAAGCCAACCTCGCCACCATCGCCATCGCGCCCGATGACGACATGGAGGGGCGCCGTCGCGACATCATCGCCGCGGTCGAGCAGGTCGAGACCGGCAGCGGCGTCATCGTCCTGACCGACATGTTCGGCGGCACGCCCTCGAACCTCGCCATCTCGGTGATGGAGCCCGGCCGCATCGACGTCGTCGCCGGGATCAACCTGCCGATGCTGATCAAGCTCGCCAGCGTGCGCGAGGAGAAGACCCTCGACGAGGCCGTGACCAGCGCCCAGGATGCCGGACGCAAATACATCACGGTCGCCAGCCGCGTGCTTGCAGGCAAGTGAGGGCCGAATTGGACGAGATGCGCGAAGAGGATTGCGACTGCCCCGAGGTCGAGATCCCGGACGGCGCCATCCATGGCGAGTTCCTGATCGTCAACAAGAAGGGGCTGCACGCCCGCGCCACGGCGAAGTTCGTGCAATGCGCCTCGAACTTCGACGCCGAGATCACCGTGACCCGCTGCGGCGAGACGGTGGGCGCGACCTCGATCATGGGCATCCTGACGCTCGGCGCCGGCATCGGCTCGACCATCACCGTGGTGGCCAGGGGAGCCGATGCGCAGCCGGCCCTCAACGCACTGGAAGCGCTCATCGCCGACAAGTTCGGCGAGGGCGAGTAGCAGGCACATTTGACCGGCTCGCGCCGGCCTCAGAATTCGAGGCCTCAACCTTGTGCGGGGCATCTTCGAAACAGGTGCTCAAGCCAAGGGCCGTTTTCGAACGAAGAGGCTTCCAGTGACCGACCGGACGAGTCGTTTCGGCTATTCCAACCACGCCGCCGCCATGCTGGTCGAGCGTGACATCGCGCGCGAGTGGGTCGAACGGACGATTCTCAGTCCCGATCAGGTGGAGTCCGATCCCAGGCACGTCCAACGGACAAGGGCATACAAGGCTGTTGCCGGAACGCGACGGAAGAGTTCTGCGTGTGGTATATGCTCGGTCAGGTCAGGCCTATCGCGTGATCACGCTCTTCCTCGACCGGGGCCGCAGACAATGAAGACCCATTACGATGCCGAGACCGACGCGCTCTATCTTCGTTTCGCCGAGGCGCCGGTGAGCGAGAGTGAGGAAGTGCGTCCCGGCATTGTCTTCGACTTCGATGCCGACGGCAGGATCGTCGCGGTGGAAATCCTGGACGCCAGCGAACATCTCGCAAGCGGCGCGGATCTTACGAAGCTGGTTGCGGCCTGAGTTCGGTCGGCAAATCCCAAGATCAAGACGAGAGCACCGCGCCATGGCCGGGCACGGAGAGCTCGGCTTGAGTATGGCAGCGCATATAAAGACATCTTTATATCTTTGATTGCGTTCCGGCGCCGTCGCTGCTAGAGAGCCGCGCATCATTCAGCGCGACCATTGGAGCAGCCCCCGTGTCGAAGCAGGACTACGTCGTCAAGGACATCACGCTTGCGGATTATGGCCGCAAGGAAATCAACATGGCCCAGGACGAGATGCCGGGCCTGATGGCGATCCGCGCCGAGCACAAGGGCAAGGCCCCGCTCAAGGGCGCCCGTATCGCCGGCTGCCTGCACATGACGATCCAGACCGCGGTGCTGATCGAGACGCTGACGGAACTCGGCGCCGATGTGCGCTGGTCCTCCTGCAACATCTTCTCGACCCAGGATCATGCCGCCGCCGCGATCGCCGCCACCGGCGTGCCGGTCTTCGCGATCAAGGGCGAGACGCTGGAAGAGTACTGGGAATATGTGCTGCGCACCGCGACCTGGGGCGATGGCGGCACGCCGAACATGATCCTCGACGATGGCGGCGACCTGACCATGCTGATCATCCTCGGCGCCGAGGCCGAGGCCGGCAAGGCCGAGTTCCTCGACAAGCCGGGCAATGAGGAAGAGACGATCTTCTTCAAGCTGATAAAGCGCGAGCTGAAGGCCAATCCGGGCTGGTTCACCAAGACCCGCGCCGCGATCAAGGGCGTCTCGGAAGAGACCACCACCGGCGTGCACCGGCTCTACGAGCTCGCCAAGGCGGGCCGCCTGCCCTTCCCGGCGATCAACGTCAACGACTCGGTCACCAAGTCGAAATTCGACAACCTCTATGGCTGCCGCGAATCGCTGGTCGACGCCATCCGCCGCGGCACCGACGTGATGATGTCGGGCAAGGTCGCGGTCGTCGCCGGCTATGGCGATGTCGGCAAGGGCTCGGCCGCCTCGCTGCGCCAGGCCGGCTGCCGCGTCCTCGTCACCGAGATCGACCCGATCTGCGCGCTGCAGGCGGCGATGGAGGGCTACGAGGTCGTCACCATGGAGGAGGCCACCGCGCGCGGCGACATCTTCGTGACGGCGACCGGCAATTGCGACGTCATCACCGTCGACCACATGCGTTCGATGAAGCACCGCGCCATCGTCTGCAATATCGGCCATTTCGACTCGGAGATTCAGGTCGCCGGCCTGAAGAACTTCAAGTGGGACAACGTCAAGCCGCAGGTCGACGAGATCGAGTTCCCGAACGGCAAGCGCATCATCCTGCTCTCGGAAGGCCGCCTGGTGAATCTCGGCAACGCCACCGGCCACCCGTCCTTCGTGATGTCCTGCTCGTTCTCGAACCAGACGCTGGCCCAGATCGAGCTGTGGAAGCACCACGCCAAATACGAGAACAAGGTCTACACGCTGCCCAAGCACCTCGACGAGAAGGTCGCCGCGCTCCACCTCGCCAAGGTCGGCGCCAAGCTGACCGTGCTCACCGACGCCCAGTCGAAATATCTCGGCGTCGCGCAGGCCGGCCCGTTCAAGCCGGAACTCTACCGCTACTGAGCGGCAGTTCCCGGCAAACCGACGAAAGCCCGGCCTCGCGCCGGGCTTTTTTCATGGACCGCCCGTCGCCCTGCTATCGGGCAGCGGCGGCCGGCGCTTCACCCGGCATATCCTCATCGGCCAGGACGGCCTCGATCACGTGCCGGATGTCATGGGCGACGAAATCCGCGTCGGCCGCCGCGGCGTTCTCATCGGCTCCGCCCGTCTCCGCCGCCTCGCGCCAGAATACCAGGCCGACCCGCAGATCGGGCCGCGCCCGCTTCAGGCGACGCACGAGGAAGCGGCCATGGCGCAGCGAATCCCGGCTCAGCAGGCAGATCAGGGCCACCCGGGTGTCGTCGAGCGGCAGCGCCCGCAGCCTTGCCGGCTCGAGATCGGCGAAGCTCGCGCTCGAGGCCGATGCGCCCTGATGGTCGAGCGCCTGGGCGAGCATGGCCGCGCTCGCATCGTCCAGGGTGTTCCGGCCGCCGAGGCAGAGGATTTTCCGGCCGTCCAGCACAGGCGGGCTGGTTTCCTCGTCCGGTTCCCCGCCGTCCTCGGGATCGCCGTCCTTCCCGGCTTCCTCCACCCCGGCCCGCGGCTCGACCAGCTCGCCCAGATTGGCGATCACCGACATGGCCGTCGCCGAGACGGCCTTGCGCTGCTCGGCGTTCATGACGCCGCGCGCCCGGTCGCGCTCGGCCAGGATCAGGGCCGGGATCGCGACCTGGCTGTAGATCTCGATCAGCGACTGCTCCTCGAGCAGTTCGTCGAGCTGGTCGGTGGCCTCGTCGGGATCATTGGCGAGCAGCCGCTGATAGAGCCTGGTCTGCGGGTCGAGCACGGGCTCGGTGCCGAACAGGACCTCGAAGAAGCGGAACTGCGGGACATGCTTGCCCAGCACGACGAGGCAGACGGTCAGCGGCGTCGACAGGACCAGCCCGACCGGCCCCCACAGCCAGGTCCAGAAGATCGCGGCGACGATGATGGCGAGCGGGGAAAGGCCGGTCCGGGAGCCGTAGAGCCAGGGCTCGACGACATTGTTGCTGATCAGCTCCATGCCGATGAACAGCGCCGCGACCCAGAGCACCAGAGACCAGTCCGGCGAGACCGCGATCGCCAGGAAGAGCGGCAGGACCATCGAGATGACCGGCCCGATATAGGGCACGAAGCGCAGGATGATGGCGAGCGCGCCCCACAGCATCGCATTGGGAATGCCGATCAGCCACAGGCCGATGGCGATCGGGATGCCATAGGTGATGTTCACCACCAGCTGCATCAGCAGATACCGCCCGACGCGGCTGCCGGCGTCCTGCAGGGCCTCGGTCGTTCGGTGCAGGTCGCTGTAGCCGACCAGGCGGATGAAGCGGTCGCGCAGATCCTCCCGCTCGAGCAGCATGAAGATCACCACCACGATGACCAGCCCCGCCGTCGCGAGCGGGCCGATCAGGGGCAGGATCATGCTCGTCAGGATCTGGATCGGCTTTTCGGGCGTGTAGATCTCGACGAGAAGCGGATCTGGCGGGCGCGCGCTTTCGGCGGGCTTGCCGGCATCCTCCCTCTGGTTGATCTCCTTGCCGACGCGCTCGACGGCGTCGGTGATCCGCTTGATGACGCCGCTGCCGTCGCCGGAATCCTTGACCGACCTGATCTTGGTCAGGATGTTCGACTGATAGGTCGGCAATTGCTGCGCAAGCTCGGTGACCTGCGTCACGACGACGAAGCTGAAGGCCGAAATCGCGATGAAGGCGGCCGTGACGGCGGCGATCACCGCCGGCATGCGCGGAATGCCGGTTTTGCGGATGAGCGACACCACCGGCGCCAAGGCGAAGGTCAGAAGCACCGCGATGGCGAGCGGCATGAACACCTCGCGCGCGAAATACAGCACCGCGATCGCGCTGAGGAGCACGAGCAGCGGCGGCAGGGTCTCGGGCATGATCGGCGGGCCGGAGAGAGGTCCCCCCGTCCCCGAATCCGGCAGGCGTCCCTGCCCATTGTCGCGCCCGGCTGCCATCGTGCCCCCCTGCGTGTTCGAGGCGACAACGCTCTGGAACCAGGAATGATCCTGACCGGTGAAGCCGGCGGCGCGGCTGGTCCCAAACCGCTCGAACGGCCCTGGGCGCCCAGAGCCGCATCGCGGCGCCGAACGAACCGAATGCAGTCGCGCTCGATCCGAAGATGGGCGGTTTTCCCGGCCGATCGCAAGCCCCGGCGCCACCGTCATGCTTTACCGTCGATTAAGCACTTCCTGCCGGACTCTCGCGATGATTAGAGTGGCAGTGATTCGGACCGACGACCGGCCAGGCGGGTTGCGGCCGGATCTCGTTCACAAGTGGCTTTGCGGCGTTGCGGGCGTGGACATTTCCCGGAGCCGTGGCGCGTGCGCGCAATGGCGGCCGCCCTACCCGATTCCGGCCATCCGAGGCTGGCCGAACGAGATGACGGAAGCGATGATGAGACGTGCAAGGCAGTTGGGGCGACGATTGGACGGAGCGGCGACCCGCCTCGTCCTGCCCGGCCTGGCCGGCGGCCTGAGCCCGACCCCGGCCCTGGCGCAGGCCGAGGGCCTGTTCTCGCTGCACGGCGACACCCTCAGCGCCGGCGGCCTCTCGCTGATGTTCACCGGCCTCATCGTCTTCGCCACCACCACCTCGATCCTCTACATCCGCGAGCGGGCGCGCTGGCAACGCCGCGAAGCCGAGCTCGCCGCCGGGCTGGAGGCGGTGCGCGGCCATCAGGAACGGCTCGCCGCCCTGCTCGCCGCCGATCCGCAGGTGGTGCTGAGCTGGGACGGCCCCGGCGCCAAGCCGATCTTCGAGGGCGATAGCGGCTTCCTCGGCGTCAGCGGCGCCGCCATGGCGCTGGCCTATGGCTCCTGGGCGGCGCCGGCCGAGGCCAAGCGGCTGGAAGTCGCGACCGAGGCGCTGAAGGAGCGCGGCGAGGCTTTCGCCTTCACCTTCAGGGCCAAGGGCGGGCACTATGTCGATGCCGAGGGCCGCCCGGTCGCCGGCCGGGCCGTGATCCGCCTGCGCGAGGCCAGCGGCGAACGCGCCCGGGCGCTGAACCTGCAGGACGAACTCGTCCGGGTCGGCACCGACCATGCGACGCTCGCCGCGCTGCTCGCCAGCCTGTCCCAGCCGGTCTGGACGAGAGGCGCCGACGGGCAGCTGAACTGGGCCAACGCCGCCTATGCCCGCGCCGTCGAGGCGACGGACGGCGCCGAGGTCGTCAAGAACGGCCTCGAGCTGTTCGACCGTTCCGAGCGCGAGGCCGCCGCCAAGGCGCGCCAGGAGGGCCGCGCCTTCACAATGCGGGCTCCGGTCGTGATGGCCGGCCAGCGCCGCATCGTCGATATCCTGGAGGCGCCGACGCCGTCGGGCTCCGCCGGCATCGCCACCGATATGAGCGAGCTGGAAGCGGTGCGCGCCGATCTGCAGCGCCAGATGGACGCGCATGTGCGCACGCTCGACCGGCTGAAGACCGCGGTCGCCGTCTTCGACGCCTCGCAGCGACTGGTCTACAACAACAGCGGCTACGAGACGCTGTGGTCGCTCGACCCCGCCTTCCTCGAAAGCCGCCCGAGCGATGGCGAGATCCTCGACCGGCTGCGCACCGAGCGCCGCCTGCCCGAGCTCGGCGACTACCGGAGCTGGAAAGCCGGCGTACAGGCCGCCTATACCGCGACCCGCGCCAGCGAGGACTGGTGGTACCTGCCCGATGGCCGCACCATCCACGTCGTCGCGAGCCCGCATCCGCAGGGCGGCGTGACCTATCTCTTCGACGACGAGACCGAGCGCTTCACGCTCGAATCGCGCTTCAACGCGCTGTCGCGCACCCAGCGCGAGACGCTCGACTCGTTGCGCGAAGGCGTCGCCGTGTTCGGCTCCGACGGGCGCCTCAAGCTCTCCAACCCGGCCTTCTCGCAGCTCTGGAAACTCGATCCCGAGCGCAGCGCCGGCGCCCCGCATATCGACGAGGTCGTGACCTTGTGCCGGCCGCTCTTCCCGGAGGACGGGGTCTGGACCGAAATCCGCAGCGCGGTCGCCGGCGTGCGCGACGCACGCGAGGATTATCGCTGCCACATGGCCAGGCGCGACGGCTCGGTGCTCGACTGCACCGCGGCGCCGCTGCCCGACGGCGCGACGCTGATCACCTTCGCCGACGTCACCGCCGGCGTGAATGTCGAGCGGGCGCTGACCGAGCGCAACGAGGCGCTGGAGAAAGCCTCGCGGCTGCGCGACGAGTTCGTCCACCACGTCTCCTACGAGCTGCGCTCGCCGCTCACCAACATCATCGGCTTCGCGCAGCTGCTCGGCGAGGAGACGATCGGCGCGCTCAACGAGAAGCAGCGCGACTATGCCGGCCACATCGTCCGCTCCTCCGGCGCGCTGCTCGCCATCATCAACGACATTCTCGACCTCGCCTCGATCGACAACGGCGCGCTGGCGCTCGACATCGAGGAAGTCGACGTCGCCGAAACGATCGCGCAGGCGGCGACCGGGCTGCAGGACCGGCTGAGCGACAGCAAGCTCAGGCTGCAGGTCGAGATCGCCCCCCATACCGGCCCGCTGCGGGCCGACGGCAAGCGCCTGCGCCAGATCCTGTTCAACCTGATCTCCAACGCCATCGGCTTCTCGCAGCCAGGCCAGACCATAAGGGTCAGCGCCGGGCGCGTCGGCGGCGAGATCCGCATCACCGTCGCCGATGACGGCCGCGGCATTCCCGACGAGGTCAAGGAAAAAGTGTTCGACCGCTTCGAGAGCCATTCGCTCGGCTCGCGCCATCGCGGCGTCGGCCTCGGCCTGTCGATGGTGCGCTCGATCGTCGAGCTGCACGGCGGCCGGATCGAGCTCGATTCGGCGCCGGGCGCCGGCACCCGCGTCACCGCCGTCTTCCCGCCGGAGGGCATGCGCATCTCGGACGCTGCCGAATGAGCGACGAAGCCGCGAAAGCGGGCACACACATCCTCGTCCTTCCCGACGAGGCCGCGACGACGAGACTGGCGCGCGACATCGCCGACATCCTCAAGACCGGCGACATCGTCGCGCTCTCGGGCCATCTCGGCGCCGGCAAGTCGCTGCTTGCCCGGGCGATGCTGCGGCGGCTGGCCGAGAACCCGGCACTCGAGGTGCCGAGCCCGACCTTCACTCTGGTCCAGAGCTACCAGACCCGGGGCGGCGACCTGCTGCTCCATGCCGACCTCTACCGCGTGCGCAGCCCCGACGAGCTCGACGATCTCGGCCTGATCGAGGATCTGGAGCGGGCGATCACCCTGGTCGAATGGCCCGACCGCGCTGGCGCAAGGCTGCCGGCCGGGCGCCGCCTCGACATCGTCATCGAGGTCGATCCCGAGAATCCGGAGAGCGGGCGGATCGCCACCCTGTCGGGCGGCGTACTCTGGCGCGCCCGCCTTTCCATCGCCATCGGCGCGCGCCGGCTGATCGACGCGGCCGGCTGGAGCGAGGCCGACCGCGACTTCATGCTCGGCGACGCCTCCAGCCGCGCCTATGAGCGGCTGACCCGGGAAAACGGCGAAAACGCGATCCTGATGATCTCGCCGCCGCGCCCGGACGGGCCGGCGATCCGGCACGGCAAGCCGTACAGCGCCATCGCCCATCTCGCCGAATCGGTCGACGCCTTCGTGGCGATGGACAAGGGCCTGCGCTCGCTCGGGCTCTCGGCGCCGCATATCCTGGCGCAGGACCTCTCGACCGGGCTGCTGCTGATCGAGGATCTCGGGCCCGGCCTGGTGATCGACGAGAACGGGCCGATCCCGGAACGCTACGAGGCGGCGGCGCGGCTGCTCGCCGAACTGCACCGCCACGCCTTGCCGACGATCCTGCCGGTGGCCGAGGCGCGCGACCATGTCATCCCCGACTACGACCGCGAGGCGCTGGCAATCGAGACCGAGCTGGTGCTCGACTGGTATGCGCCGCATATCGCCGGTGTCGCGCTGCCGGCGGTGACCCGGGCCGAGTTCGGCCGGATCTGGGACCGGCTGTTCGACGAGATCTTCGCGAGCTCCACGACCTGGACGCTGCGCGATTACCACTCGCCCAACCTGATCTGGCTGCCGGACCGGGTCGGCCATGCCAGGCTCGGGCTGATCGACTTCCAGGACGCGGTGCTCGGCCACCCGGCCTATGACCTGGTCTCGCTCGGCCAGGATGCGCGCGTCGACGTGCCGGCGGAGCTGGAGCTGAAGCTGCTGGCGGCCTATGCCGGGGCGCGGCGCGGAAACGACCCGGAATTCGACCTTGCCGGCTTTGCCGGCGCCTATGCCATCCTCGGGGCGCAGCGCAACACCAAGATCGCCGGCATCTTCGCCCGCCTCGACAAGCGCGACGGCAAGCCGGGCTATCTCAAGCACCTGCCCCGGATCGAGACCTATCTGCGCCGCGATCTCGAGCATCCGGCGCTGGCGGAGCTGAAGGCCTGGTACCAGGCGCATCTGCCGAAGCTGTTTGCCGGGCAGGCGGAGACGGCTGCCGAGCCGGCAGAGGCCGGAGCCAAAGGCGAGCAAGATCCGGCGCCGCCCGAAAGCGTGTGACGCTGGCGGCGGCCACCGTCGTTGCGGGCGGAGCGAAGCAATGACGGGCCGATGGCCGCCACGGGGCTTGAGCAATCGCGCCCGCCATGGCTGATAGGCTGCTGCGCGGGACGGGCAGGAGATTCGCTTGATGCAGATGGAAGCGCCGCCGGTCCGCCGGGCGATCGTGCTCGCGGCCGGGCTCGGCCAGCGCATGCGCCCGATCACCGACACCCTGCCCAAGCCGCTGGTCGCGATCGGCGGCAAGACCATGCTGGACCATGCGCTCGACCGGCTGGCGGAAGCCGGGGTCGAGCAGGCCGTGGTCAATGTCCACCATCTGCCCGAGCGGATCGAAAGCCATCTCGCCGCGCGGCTTCAGCCGGGCATCGCGATCTCGGACGAGCGCGGCCTGCTACTGGAAACCGGCGGCGGCGCCAAGAAGGCGCTGCCGCTGCTCGGCCAAGAGCCGTTCTTCAGCGTCAACGCCGATTCGCTGTGGAGCGAGAACGGCGTCTCCAACCTCGCCGCCATGGCGGCCGCCTGGGACCCGGCGCGGATGGACCTGCTGCTGCTGCTGGCCGAGCGCGAGGGCAGCGTCGGCTTCGACGGGGCCGGCGACTTCTTCCGCGACGGGCAGGGCCGGCTGGCAAGGCGCGGCGCGGCCGCCAACGCCCCCTTCGTCTATGCCGGCGTCGCGATCCTCAAACCGGAGCTGTTTGCCGATACGCCGGAGGGCTCGTTCTCGCTCAACCTGCTGTTCGACCGAGCGATCGCTGCCGGCCGACTCTTCGGCCATGAACTCGACGGACGCTGGCTGCATGTCGGCACGCCGGAGGCGATCCCGCTCGCCGAAGCCGCCTACGCCGCCCATCAAGGCTGAGGGCGATGGCCGCGCTCAAGCTGTTCAGCATCCCGGCCGGCGCCCCCTTCCTCGACGTGCTGGCGCAGGCGCTGCTGGCCGGGCGCTTCGGCAAGGCCTTCGATCCCGACGACCCGGCGGCGCTGTCGCGCACCACGCTCTACCTGCCGACGCAGCGCGCCGCCCGCGCGCTCGCGGCGATCCTCTCGGAAAAGCTCGGCGGCCGCGCTTTGCTGCTGCCGCGCATCGTCCCGCTCGGCGATGTCGACGAGGCCGAGACGGCGCTGATCGCCGGGGCCGGGGCCGAGCTGGCGCGCCTCGCGCCGATCGAGCCGCTGCGCCGCCGCTTCGTGCTGACCCAGCTGATCGCGCAATGGGGCAAGGCCGCGAACCGCCGGCATCTGCGGCTCGACCCGGCCGAGCCGGCCCTGGTTCCGGCGACGCTGGCCGAGGCCTGGGGGCTCGCCGGGGACCTCGCCGCCCTGCTCGACCAGATGCAGACCGAAGGCGTCGCGCCGCAAAGGCTGAAAGGCCTCGACGCCGCCCGCTTCGACGAGATCTGGCAGTTCAACGCCCGCTTCCTCGACATCGTCGCCGAAACCTGGCCGGCGATCCTGGCCGAGCGCGGCGAATGCGACCCGGCCGAGTTCCGCAACCGCATGCTGGAGGCCGAGCGCCAGCGCCTCAGTGCCGGCGGTCTCAGCGGCCCGGTGATCGCGGCAGGCTCGACCGGCACGGTGCCGGCGACGGCGCGGCTGCTCGCCGCGATCGCGCGCCTGCCGAACGGCGCCGTGGTGCTGCCCGATCTCGACGAGACCCTGCCCGAGCCAGCCTGGAAGGCGATCGCCAGCGAGCCCGCCCCCTCGCATCCCCAGGCCGCCCTGCATCATCTGCTGGAGGTGACCGGCGCCGGCCGCGACGAGGTCGAGACGCTGGCCCCGCCGGCGGCAGGGCTCGCCGTCCGCCGCGACCTGCTGCGACAGGCGATGCTGCCGGCCTCGGTCACCGATGGCTGGGCCGGCCTCGCCGCGGCACCGGGCGCCGCCGGGGCGCTCGTCGGCCTGCGCGTCGTCGAGGCCGCCGACGAGCGCGAGGAAGCCCTCGTCGCCGCGCTCGCCCTGCGCGAGGCCCTCGAGCGACCGGGCGAGCGGGCGGCGCTGATCACGCCCGATCGCGGCCTTGCCGAACGCGTCGCGGTCGAGCTTCGGCGCTGGGGCATCGTCGCCGACGATTCCGCCGGGCTGCCGCTCGGGCGCTGGCCGGCGGGCGCGCTGCTGCGCCTCGTGCTCGATGCCGTCGCGAGCGAGCTTGCGCCGGCCAGCCTCGTCGCCCTGCTGTCGCACCCGCTCTGCCGCCTTGGCCTCCCCGAAGCCATCCTGCGGCAGGGTGCGGCGACATTGGAGATCGGCACCTGGCGCGGCGAGACGGTCGGCAAGGGTTTTGCGGGGCTGCGCCGCGCCTTCGTGGCGATACAGGACCGGATCGACGCCAAGCATGCACCCCGGCCGCGCCGCAGGCTGACGCCGGAGGATCGTGCCGCTGCCGAGCAGGTCCTGGCCGGGCTCGAAGAGGCGCTGTCGCCGCTGATCGCGGCGCTCGCCCGTCCCGACCCGGTCGCCGTCGCGCTGGCGGAGGCCGCCAGACACGCGGTCATGCTGCTGGGGAGCGACGAGAATGGCGCAGCGCTCGCCTTCCATGGCCCCGATGGCGAGGCCCTGAGCACGCTCTTCGACGAGATCGAGGCCGCAGCGCCGGATGCCCCGCGCGAGGGCCGCGCCCGCGACTGGATCGCGATCCTCACCGGGCTGATCGACGCGCGCGCGGTGACGCGGCGCGAGCCCGGCCATCCGCGCCTGAAGATCTGGGGCCTGCTCGAGGCGCGCCTGCTCGAGGCCGAGCATGTCGTCCTCGGCGGGCTGATCGAAGGCGCCTGGCCGCCGGCGACGCAGACCGATTCCTTCCTCAACCGGCCGATGCGGGCGGAGCTCGGCCTGAGCTCGCCCGAGCGCCGCATCGGCCAGACCGCGCATGACTTCGTCCAGGCGGCGATGGCGGGGTCGGTGACGCTGACCCGCGCCCGCAAGGCCGGCGAGGCCGAGACCATCCCCTCGCGCTTCTGGCAGCGGCTGAAGGCGGTTTCGCCCAAGGACGCCTGGCAGGCGGCGGAGGCGCGCGGGCAGGAACTCTCCGACTGGGCCGCGCTGCTGAGCGCGCGCGCCAACGCGGTGCCGGCAAGCCGGCCGAAACCGGTGCCGGCGCCGCATCTGCATCCGCAGCGCCTCAGCGTCACCGAGGTCGAGACGCTCTACCGCGACCCCTATGCGCTGTTCGCCCGCAAGATCCTGAAGCTCGATGTCCTGCCGGAGATGGTCGAGGATCCGAGCGCCGCCGATCGCGGCTCGCTGCTGCACGACATCGTCGCGCAGTTCGCGCAGACCTATCCCGAACAGATGCCGGCCGGCGCCGCCGGCAGCCTGGTCGAGATCGGCGAAAACCTGTTCCGCGCCTATGACGAGACGCCGGAGGTGCGCGCCTTCTGGTGGCCGCGCTTCCTCTTGATCGTGCAGAACTTCATCGACTGGGAGGGGAGGCGGCGGCCTGAGCTGGCGCGGGTCGCGGTCGAGCAGGAGACGCTGGGCGAGTTCGCCCTGCCCGGCGGCGGCAGTGTCCTTTTGACCGGCCGGGCCGACCGCATCGAGGTGACGCGCACAGGCACGCTCAGGATCATCGACTTCAAGACCGGGGCGGCGCCGAGCGAGGAGCAGGTCCGGCTCGGCTTTGCGCCGCAATTGACGCTCGAGGCCGAGCTCGCCCAGCGCCACGGCTTTCCGCCCGGCATCCTGCCGGCGCCAGTCGAGGCGCTGCTCTATCTCAAGCTCGGCCATGATCCGAAGAGCTGGCAGAAGGACAAGAAGCTCGGCTTCAAGGAGGAGGAGCAGGCCGACGTTACCGCCCGCCATCTCGCCCATCTGCTCGGTCATCTCGCCGTCTTGCGCGCCGGCAAGGAGCCCTATCTCTCGCGCCGCGCCCCGGCCTACATCAAATACGCCAGCCCCTACGACCAGCTCGCCCGCGTCAAGGAATGGTCGGCGGCGCCCGGCCTCGGCCTTGAGGCCGGAGACGAGGCATGACCGCGAACGCCGCCCCCGCCGGCTGGATCATCCCGGCGCTGACGCAGGCGAACCAAGCGCTGGCCGCGGAGCCCGATCTCAGCGCCTGGGTCGCCGCCAATGCCGGCTCGGGCAAGACGCATGTGCTGGTCAACCGGGTGCTGCGGCTGCTGCTCGACGGCGTCGCGCCCGGCCGCATGCTCTGCATCACCTATACCAAGGCCGCCGCCGCCAACATGTCGAACCGCCTCTTCCGGGCGCTCTCGGCCTGGGCGGTGGCGCCGGACGAGGCCTTGCGGACCGAGCTGGCGAAGCTGACCGGAGAGGCGCAAGGCGCTACCGGCCTTGCCCGGGCACGCCGGTTGTTCGCCCAGGCGCTGGAGACGCCAGGCGGGCTGAAGATCGAGACCATCCACGCCTTCTGCACCCGCGTGCTGCAGAGCGCGCCCTTCGAGGCGAACGTGCCGGCGCGCTTCGAGGTCGCCGACGACCTCGCCCAGGACGAGCTGATGCGCGATGCCAGGCGCGAGTTGCTGGCGGTCGCGGCCGCCAACCCCCAGGGCAGGCAGGCGAAGGCCCTGCACTTCATGGCGCAGAACGCCGCGCAGGACAGCTTCGACCAGATCATGCGCGAGGC
>NZ_JAKFED010000164.1:0-9692 GCF_036675845.1 Allobosea sp.
CGGCGGGTGACTGGCCGGCGCCGGGCCGGGCGCCGGGCCTTTCGGGTTTCTCGGAACCGCCGCGCTGCGGCCCGGAGGCGCGCGGGCGGCGCGGGTCCGGCTGGTCGTCATTGGCGGAGGGCGCCTGGGCGAGATGCAGGGGAGGCGCGGCGAAGGCGCCCTGAGCCAGCGTGACCGCGGGGATGAGGGTGCCGAGCAGGAGCCAGCTTTTCAAACGCATCATGACATCCGTTTCTGTTGGAACATGCGGACATCAGCGCGCCGGTGCGCTGAATTCCCGATGAACCGAAAACGGCCGAAATCGGGCACGGTTCCACTGACCTTGCGGCAGTACCGTGCCCGTCGCGGGCCTCAGAGGCCGGCCTGCGCCTTCACATAGGCCGCGATCTCGGCATGGCTGGCGAACCAGACATCGCCCTTGGCCTTGGCGTGCCGGATCAGTTCCTCGAGGATCCAGAAGCGCGAGCGATAGGTGATGACGTGCGGATGCATGGTGAGCAGGAAGAGCCCGCCATCGTCATGGGCGCCGTCGAATTCGCGGCGGAAGATGTCGAACACCGCCTCCGGCGCCGTATAGGGCCGCAGCGCCTGGAAGCGGTTCATGTTGAAATAGACCGCGTCGTCGCGGATCCACTCGACGGGCAGCTCGACCATGCCGGTCGGCTCGCCCTTCTCGACGAGCTCATAGGGGTCGTCGTCGGCGAAAAGCGAGGAATCGTAGAGCAGGCCGAGCTCGCGCTCGACGGCGAGGGTGACCTCGGAAAAATCCCAGGAGGGGGTGCGCATGCCGACCGGCCGGACGCCCGTGACCTTTTCCAGCGTGTCGGCCGAGCGCAGGTGCAACTCGCGCTCCTTGTCCGGCGGCACGGCGGTGTTGACCTCGTGGATCCAGCCATGCAGGCCGATCTCATGCCCTTCTGCAACCACGCGCCGCTGCTCGTCCGGATAGAGCAGCGCCGTCACCGCCGGCACGAAGAAGCTCGCCTGGATCTCCTGCTTCGCCAGCAGCGACAGGATGCGCGGCATGCCGGCGCGGTTGCCATATTGCCCCCAGGACAGCCGGCCGACCGATTTGCCGCCATCGCGCAGCTCATTGGTCTCGTGGTCGACGTCGAAGGAGAGTGCGACCGCGCAGCGCGCCCCGCCGGGCCAGCTCTTCGGCTTGAGATTGCGGCCGGCGCGAACGGCCTCGACCTTGCCGCGCCAGGTTTCCTCCGGCCATTGCCAGGGCTCGAGTTCGGGCTGGGTCATCGTGTTATCCTTTCAACCAGGCCCTCCGCCGTCATTGCGAGGCGGCTTCAGCCGACGACGCAATCCAGGAGCGGCAGAGCGAGCCCTCCTGGATTGCTTCGCTGCCGCTCGCAATGACGGAAGGCGCATCATTCATGCCACCGGCAGCACCGGCACGGCTGCCAGCAGCCGCTTGGTGTAGTCGTGCTGCGGATCGTCGTAGACCTGCGCCGCCGGGCCTTCCTCGACGATCCGGCCGCGATACATCACCGCCACCCGGTCGCAGAGATGGCGCACCACCGAGAGATCATGGGAGATGAAGATCAGCGTCAGGCCGAGCTCGTGGCGCAGCCGCATCAGCAGGTTGAGGATCTGGGCCTGGATCGAGACGTCGAGCGAGGCCACCGGCTCGTCGCAGACCACGAGGTCGGGCTGCATGGCGAGCGCCCGGGCGATCGCGACGCGCTGGCGCTGGCCGCCGGAGAACTGGTGCGGATAGCGGTCGGCGACCGAAGGATCGAGCCCGACGGCCGCCAGCCAGTCGCGCACATAGTCGCGGACTTCGCCCTTGCCGACGAGCCCGTGCGCGAGCGGCCCCTCGCCGATGCTTTCGCCGATGCGCATGCGCGGATCGAGCGAGGCGAACGGGTCCTGGAAGATCGTCTGGATGCGGGTGGTGAGCTTGCGCGGCGGCTTGCCGGCACTCATCACCGGCTGGCCGGAGAGCCGCACCGTGCCTGAACTCGGCGCGTAGATGCCGGCCGCCATCCGCCCCAGCGTCGACTTGCCGGAGCCGGATTCGCCGACGAGGCCGAGCGCCTCGCCGCGCGGCACGGTCAGGCTGACGGAATCGACCGCCAGCACCGAGGCCGGCGGTTTCGCCAGCCCGAGCTTCTCGCCCAGCGCACGCAGCGCGCCGCTATGCGTTTCGAAGCGCTTGCTGACCGCGTCCAGCACGAAATAGGGGGTGGCCGCATCGCCGGCTGCCGGTGCTTCTGCGCCCGGCAATCGTGGCGGCGGGGCTGCATCGGGCACGCCGCCGCCACGCAGCAGGTACTCGCCGGGCGTGGCGCGCGAGGGCAAGGCGTCGAGCAGGGCCCGCGTATAGGGATGCTGCGGCCGCGTCAGCACCTCGAGCATCGGCCCGGCCTCGACGATCTTGCCGAGCCGCATCACCGCGACATGCTGGGCGATCGAGGCGACGGTCGCCAGATCGTGGCTGATCCAGATCAGCGCCGTGCCGAGCTCGGCGACGAGTTCCTTCATCTCGGCCAGGATCTCGGCCTGGATCGAGACGTCGAGCGCGGTGGTCGGCTCGTCGCAGATGATCAGCTTCGGGCCGTGCAGCAGCGCGATCGCGATGGCGACGCGCTGGCGCATGCCGCCGGAGAGCTGGTGCGGGTAGAAATCGACCGTCGCCTGCGGATTGGGAATGCGGACCTGGGCCAGGCCCTCGATGGCGCGCCGGCGCGCCTCGGCTGCGGAGAGGCTCCGGTGCGCCTCCAGCGCCAGCCGGATCTGCTCGCCGATGGTCAGCACCGGGTTCAGCGTCATCAGCGGGTCCTGGAAGACCATCGAGACGACCTTGCCGCGCAGCGCCCGCAGCGCGTCGGATTGCAGGCCGACCAGCTCGCGCCCGTCGAGCCTGACCGAACCGGCGGCGACGCGGCCGGGCGGGTCGACCAGGCCGATGATCGAGAAGCCGGTGACGCTCTTGCCGGAGCCGGATTCGCCGACGAGGCCCATCACCTCGCCGCGCCGGAGCGAGAAGGAGACGCCGTCGACCGCCTTCACCACCCCGGCGCGGGTGAAGAAATGCGTCGTGAGGTCGGTGACCTCGAGGAGCGGGGCGTCGGTCATGGCGCGACGGCCCCCTGCTTCGGGCGCCGCGCCTTGCCGTCATTGCGAGGAGGCGCTGCCGACGAAGCAATCCAGAGGGGCTCGCGCGACGGCCCCTGGATTGCTTCGCTGCGCTCGCAATGACGGAGAGGTCGCCTCATCGCTTCAGCCTCGGATTGACCTGGTCGCGGACCTGGTCGCCAACGAGGTTGATCGCCACGATCAGCACGATCAAAGCGAGGCCGGGATAGATCGAGATCCAGTAGCGGCCCGACAGCATGTACTGGAAGCCGTTGGCGATCAGCGCGCCGAGCGAGGGCTCGGTCACCGGCAGGCCGACGCCGAGGAAGGAGAGCGTCGCCTCGAGCGCGATCGCATTGGCGACCTGCACGGTCGCGACCACGATCAGCGGCGGCAGGCAGTTCGGCAGGATGTGGCGCCAGACCACCTGCCGCGCCGGCAGCGGCGTCGACAGCGCCGCCTCGACATAGTCCTTGCCGCGTTCGGCGGAGGCCGCGCCATGGGCGGTGCGGGCGAAATAGGCATATTGCGCCGCGGCGAGCGCGGCGATGAGCTGCGCCTTGCCCTGGCCGAGCAGGGCCGAGAGCACCAGCGCCAGCAGGATCGCCGGGAAGGCGAGCTGCAGGTCGACCACGCGCATGATGAAGGCCTCGCGCCGGCCGCCGAGATAGGCGGCGCAGATGCCGAGCCCGACGCCGACGATGAAGGCGATGCCGCCGGCGACCAGCCCCATCTGCAGCGAGATGCGCAGGCCGTAGAGGATGGCGGAGAACAGGTCGCGCCCCTGCGCATCGGTGCCGAGCCAGTGGACATAGCCGGCGGAGCCGACGGTGCCGGGCGGGCGGCGGGCATCCATCAGCGCGAGCTTGGCGAGGTCGTAAGGGTCCTGCGGCGCGATCAGCGGTGCCAGCAGGGCGACGCCGACCATTGCCACGACGACGGCGAGCGCCGCGACCGCGACCTTGCTCTCGCGGAATTCGGCCCAGAAGCGGGCGGCGGGCGAGTCCTGGCGCATCAGCCCCGCCCCTTCCGCAGCCGCGGGTCGAGCGCGAAATAGGTCAGGTCGACCAGGAAGTTGATCATGATGAAGACGAAGGCGACCAGCATCAGATAGGCGACCATCACCGGCCGGTCGAGCAACTGGATCGAATCGATGATCAGCTTGCCGATGCCCGGCCAGGAGAAGATCGTCTCGGTGACCACGGCGAAGGCGAGCGTCGAGGCGAATTCCAGCCCGAACACGGTGACGAGCGGGATCGAGATCAGCCGCAGCACGTGCCGGCGCAGCACGGTCCATTCCGAAAGCCCGGCGGCGCGGGCGAACTTCACCGTGTCGGTCAGCATGACCTCGCGGGTTCCCGCCCGCGCCAGGCGCGTCATCAGGGCGAGCTTGAAGAAGGCGAGGTTCGCCGCCGGCAGCAGCATATGGCTCAGCCCGTTCGCCGTCAGGAAGCTCCATTCGATGCCGAAGAGCGAGGCGGTGGCGCCGCGCCCGCCGGCCGGCAGGATCTGCAATTCGACGGCGAAGGTCATGATCATCACCAGGCCGATCCAGAAGGTCGGCACCGAGAAGCCGAGGATCGAGATCGCCATGATCAGCTTGGAGAGGGTGCTTTCGGGCCGGTAGCCGGCATAGATCCCGGCCGGCACGCCGATCAGCGCGGCGCCGAGGACGGCGGCGATCGTCAGTTCCAGCGTCGCCGGCAGGCGCGACAGGATCAGCTCGAGCACCGGCATGCCGAAGACGAAGGAGCGGCCGAAATCGCCGTGCAGGACGCGGCCGAGAAAGGTGAAATATTGCTCCCAGAGCGGCCGGTCGAGCCCGTAGCGGGCGATGGTCTCGAGCCTGATGTCCTGGCTGACATCGGGGCCGATCAGCACGTCGATCGGGTTGCCGATGGCATAGACGCCGATGAAGACCAGCGCCGACATGACGAGCATGACGACGAGCGCCTGCAGGATGCGCTCGAGGACGTGCGTCAGCATCGCCGCGCGCCGCGCGCAAGCCCTCCCCCCTTGTGGGGGAGGGTTGGGAGGGGGGTATCGAGGGCGGCATGTCGGAACATCGGGTGTGCCCGGTATCGAGAGCGCCGTGCTCCCGCAGCCTCGCAGCTGACTACCCCCCTCTCTAGCTCTCCCCCACAAGGGGGGAGAGAACCCGTTGGGCCAACCGCAGAAAATCTGACGGCGCGGGCAACGCTCACGGCCAGCTCTCCTCCATCGCCGCGCGCGTCTCCTCGACGCCGACCGCCCAGAGCCTGAGCATCTCGTCGTCGGCGCGCTGATAGCGGCCGTGGAAGTTGCCGTCGCCGAGGATCTCGCGCTTCCGGGCCGGGTTGGCGGCCTGGTAGAGCGCCGCGTCGAAGGGCGGCTTGACTTCGTCCGGCATGGCGACGCCGTTAAGACGGTTCCAGGGGAAGTTCTCCATCCAGGAGGCATGCGAGGCGGCCGGGTCGACCTCGCGGACCGCCGCCTGGAAGCGCGGCCCCGCCCACCAGTTGTGCATCTTGACGCTGGCATCGGGGCGCTTGCCCATCCATTCGGTGGCGAGCGTCATCGCCGGGGCGTTGCCGCCATGGCCGTTGACCAGCACGATGCGGCGGAAGCCGGAACGGTAGACGCCCTCGAGCAGGTCCTCGACCACGGCGAGATAGGTCGCCATGCGCAGCGAGACCGTGCCCGGATAGGCGGTGAAGCCCGGCGTCATGCCATAGGCGAGCACCGGGAAGACCGGGATCCCGAGCGGCTCGGCCGCTTCGCCGGCGACCGTCTCGGCCAGGATCGCATCGGTGGCGAGGCTCAAATAGGCGTGCTGCTCGACGCAGCCGAGCGGCAGCACGCAGCGGTCGTCGCGCTTCGCCTGCTCCTCGATCTGCATCCAGTTCATTCGAGCGACGAGCACGGCCTGATCCTTGCGTTTCAGCAAAACCGCGTCATCCTTGACAGCGGCATCCGAGAGCGTCAAGTTCCATATGGAACTAAATCAGGAAATGCCGCGATGCGCCCTGCGCCGACCGCCTTGTCGAAGCTGGATAGCGAGCGCGAGGCGGCGCTGCGCAATCTCGATCCGCTGATCGTCACCAAGCTCTGGGACAATCCCTGCTGGCTCTCCTTCCGGCTGAATTTCATCGCCTTCCGCTTCAACGACCCGGTCTACCGCTGGATCGAGACGCGCTACGGCCTGGTCCGGCCGGAATTCGTCGCGCTCTACGCGGTCGGGCTGCGGGGCGGTGTCGCCGCCAAGAACATCGTCGCCTCCGCCGGCCTGCCCAAGAACACGCTCTCGCGGGCGATCCAGAAGCTGCTGCAGCGCCGCCTGCTCAAGCGCGAGAGCGACCCCGACGATCTGCGCAGCTATGTGCTGGCGCTGACGCCGGCCGGCCGCAGCATCTTCGACGAGACCATGCCGCTGATGGTGCAGCAGCAGACCGCGATGCTGGCGGCGCTGAGCGAGGCCGAGCAGAAGCAGTTCTGCGAGCTCCTGGACAAGATGGTGATCGCCTCTCCGACCTGGCCTGCCGACCTCGAAGCCCAGGCAGAGCCCGCAGCACGAGCATAGCCCGGAGGATTAGAGCCGTTCTTGCAAAGATGCTGCTCCGATCGGTGGAGCTTCCTTCCGGGAAGGAACAATAGAGAACGATTGCTGCATCGCGATCAGCCTGTCATCTCAAGTCTAAGAATCCCAAGTCTAGGACCCAAAGTCTAGCATCCCAAGACGGTGAAAGCCGACCTTCCAATCCGCAGCACCTCCAGTCATCAGGGATTTCTCGCCATGAAGCTCATTTTCCCCCTTCGGCCGCTGGCTCTGGCGGTTTTGCTCGGCGCCTTCGTCCCGGGCGCCGCCTTGGCGCAGAACCTGACCATCGGCGTGCGCGCCGGGCCGGATTCGATCGACCCGCATTTCACCGCCACCGGCACCCATGCCGAGGCGCTGAAGCACGTCTTCGACACGCTGACCTGGTCCGGCGACAAGCTGCAGATCGAGCCGCGGCTGGCGACGAGCTGGAAGGCGATCGAGCCTGCGGTCTGGGAGTTCAAGCTCAGGCCCGGCGTCAAGTTCCATGACGGCTCGGACTTCACGGCGGAGGACGTCAAGTTCTCGATCGAGCGCATCCCGACCGTCGCCGGACCGAACCCGACGACGATCTATGTCCGCCGCGTCAAGGAGGTGAAGATCATCGACCCGCTGACGGTTCACATCGTCACCGACGGGCCGGCGCCGAACCTGCCGAACGACTTCATCCGGCTCTTCATCGTCTCGCACAAGGCGGCCGCGGGCCTGACCAAGGACAATGCCAACGAGGCCTTCAACAGCGGCAAGGCGGCGGTCGGCACCGGCCCGTACAAATACGTCTCCTGGACGCCGAAGGACCAGCTCGTGCTCGAGCGCTTCGACGGTTACTGGGGGCCGAAGGAGCCTTGGGCGCGCGTGGTGCGCAAGGAGCTTCCCAACGACGCCGCGCGCCTCGCCCAGCTCAAGGCCGGCCAGGTCGATCTGATCACCCGCGTGCCCGCGACCGATGTCGCGACGCTGAAGCGCGATCCCAAACTGGCGGTCGCCACGATCGAGACCGTCTACGTCTTCAATATCGAGCTCGACCTGCGCGACAAGCCCCCGCAGGTCAGCGCCAAGGACGGCTCGCCCTTGCCGAAGAACCCGATCCAGGATCCCAGGGTGCGCGAGGCGATCGACCTCGCCATCGACCGGCCGGCGCTGGCCGAGATCGCGATGGAAGGGCTGGGCAGTCCGGTGAACCAGCTCGTGACGCCGACCATCGCCGGCTACAACAAGAGCCTGCCGCCGCTGAAGCCCGACCTCGCCAAGGCCAAGAAGCTGCTCGAGGAGGCCGGCTATCCCAACGGCTTCAGGGTCACCTTCTCCTTCACCAGCGACCGCCTTCCGGGCGATCGCCAGGTCGGCACCTCGATCGCGCAGATGCTGGCGCGCATCGGCATCGACGCGCAGGCCAACGCCCAGCCGGCTTCGGTCTTCTTCCCGGCCCGCAGCCGCGGCGAGCTCTCGATGGCGATGTCCGGCTGGGGCACGCTGACGGGCGAGGCGAACTACACCCTGTCCTCGGTGGTGCATTCCAACGACCCGGCCAAGAAGCTCGGCGCCTTCAACGTGCTCGGCTACGTCAATCCTGTGATCGACAAGCTGATCGAGGATGCGGGCATCGAGATGGACGAGGCCAAGCGCAACGACCTGCTGGCGCAGGCCAACGCCATCGTCGCCAAGGACCGGCCGCGCCTGCCGATCGTCGCCGTCGGCTCGGCCTGGGCGATGCAGAAGGACAAGGTCACCATCGCCCCGCGCATCGACGAGGACACGCTGGCGATGGACATCAAGCCGGTGAAGTGAGGTAGCGACACCGTTCCCGTCATGGTCGGGCTTGTCCCGACCATCCACGTCTTCCTTCATCGAAGATGGTGTTCAAGACGTGGACGCTCGCCACAAGCGCGAGCATGACGGTAGTGCGTGCTCTGGCCAGCCTCAGACTGCAGATCGGAACAACACATCATGACCATCGCGCTTGCCATCCATGGCGGTTGCGGCACCTTGCCCAAGGCCGAGATGACCGACGCCGAATGGGCTGAGGCCAAGGCCCATCTCGCCAAATCGCTGCGCGCCGGCTGGGCCGTGCTGGGCAAGGGCGGCAGCGCCGTCGACGCGGTCGAGGCGGCGGTGCTGGTGATGGAGGATTCGGCGCATTTCAATGCCGGCCACGGCGCCGCCTTCAACGCGGATGGCGAGCATGAGCTCGACGCTGCGATCATGGACGGAGCGTCGCTGGCGGCCGGTGCGCTCTGTGCCGTCAAGCGCACCCGCAATCCCGTCGCCGCCGCCAAGGCCCTGATGCGCCGCGGCGACCCGCTGCTGCTGACCGGGCCGGCGGGAGACGCCTTCGCCCAGGCCGAAGGGCTCGACATGGTCGAGAACGAGTATTTCTCGACCGAGCGCCGGCGCAAGAACCTCGCCTCGATGAAGATCCGCGAGCTCGTCGGCACTGCGGCGGAGGCGAGCGACGCGGAGAAGCACGGCACGGTCGGCGCCGTCGCCTGCGACAGGGCCGGGCATCTTGCCGCCGCGACCTCGACCGGCGGCTATACCAACAAGCCGGCCGGGCGCGTCGGCGATTCCCCCATCATCGGCGCCGGAACCTATGCGCGCGACGGGCGCTGCGCCGTCTCGGGCACCGGCAAGGGCGAGTTCTTCATCCGCTACTGCGTCGGCCACGAGATCGCGTCGCTGGTCGCCTATGCCGGGCTGTCGCTGGCGCAGGCGACCGAGCGTGTCCTCGCCGAGCTTACGGCCCATGGCATCGGCGCGGGGCTCGTCGCAATCGGCGCCGACGGCACCATCGTCGCGCCCTATAATTCCGAAGGCATGTATCGCGGCTGGGTGACGCCGGACGGTCTCGTCCATGTCGCGACCCATGCCGATGTCGAAGTGACGGGGCAGGCATGATGCTGCGTCGTTCCCTTCATCCTCCGGCGTCATCCCGGACAAGCGGCGGAGCCGCGCAGCTCCGGGATCCATCGGAGGGCTCCGGAACTCTACGATGGATCCCGGCGCTCCGCTTCGCTACGGCCGGGATGAC
>NZ_JAKFED010000148.1:0-41251 GCF_036675845.1 Allobosea sp.
GCGGGGCTTCCCGGCTACGAGGTCTCGACCTGGTATGCGATGTGGGCGCCGAAGAACACGCCGCCCGAGGTCGTCGAGAAGATGACCGCCGAGCTGAAGAAGGCGCTCGCTGCGCCGATGATCGCCGAAGCCTGGAAGAGGAACGGCTCCGAGATTCCCGATCTCTATGGTGCGGCGTTCGGAACCTTCGTCAAATCCGAGGTGGAACGCTGGGGCAAGGTCGTCGCCAACGCCAACGTCAAGCCCGATTGAGCCGGACCGATCAGGTTGGATCAATCTGATCGGTCCGATGTTCTAGCTTTCCTCGCCCGCGCCGTCGATCACGGCGCGGGCGATTTTCATGCTGAAGCCGGCACGGGCCAGCGTCGCGAGCTGCTTCTGGCGATCCTGCTCCCGCCCGGCCCGGCTCCAGGGCCCGAGCCGCTTGCGCCGCGCGGCGATGCGCGCCGCCGCGAGCTCATCCTCCTCGCTGTCAGGCAGGGTCGCCGCGACGATCTCGCGCGCGATGCCCTTGGCCGCCAGCCCCGCCGAGACGGCGCGCGCCGAGCGGCCCTTGCGCCGCAGGCTCTTGGTCCGCATCTCGGCGAAGCGGCGATCGTCGACCAGGCCGCTGGCGACGCAGGCCGCGACGGCCTCGGCGACCATGGCGTGAAAATCGCCGGGATCTCTGTCGTAATGGCGACAACTGCGTTCGACCTTGCGTTGCAGCACGCGCTGGAGCTGGCTCGACGAGGCGGCATAGCGGTGGAGATAGTGCAGCGCCGCCCGCTGCAGATAGCTCGGCGTGATCGGCCGCGGCGCCCGGCGCGATCCATCCTGCCGCGATCCACTTTGCCGCGATGCGCCCTCGCCTGTCGTCTCAGTCATCGCCGGGCCGGCCGGCCCGCAGGCTCTTGTCGCGGCTGCGCTTGGCCTTGGAAGCCAGACGGCGCTGCTGCGAGCCATAGGTCGCCTTGGTCGGCCGGCGGGCCTTCTGGCGCTCGGCGGCCTCGCGCAGGATCGCCAGCAACCGATCGAGGGCGTCGATGCGATTGCGCTGCTGGTCGCGAAAGCGCTGCGCCACCACGATGATGACCCCGTCCTGGGTCATCCGCCGCCCGGCGACCCGGGGGAGCTTCTCGCGCAGATAGTCCGGAAGCTCGGCCGCCGCCGCGTTGAAGCGCAACTGCACTGCCGACGAGACCTTGTTGACGTTCTGCCCGCCCGGTCCGGAGGCGCGCACGAAGCTCTCCTCGATCAGGCTCTCGTCGATCGCAATGGACGGGGTCACTTGAATCATGGGAGGACGGTAGAGCCGGATGATGCCAGATGGAATCGGATTGGCTCCATCTGACATCGAAATCCGCCGCTGACCAAAGGGTTGGAACCGGATTTGCGTGAAAGGCCGGTTCCGATCCTTTCGCGACCGTTCGATACCGCCCGCAGGAGAACTGCAGCCTTGAAGCCCGCCCGCGACATTGCCCGCCTGATCGAGATCATGGCGGCCCTGCGCACGCCCGGAACCGGTTGCCCCTGGGATCTGGAGCAGGACTTCGCCTCGATCGCGCCCTATACGGTCGAAGAGGCCTATGAGGTTGCCGATGCGATTGCCCGGGGCGATCTCGTCGACCTCAAGGACGAGCTCGGCGACCTGCTCCTGCAGGTCGTGTTCCATGCCCGCATGGCGCAGGAGCAAGGTGCCTTCGCCTTCGCCGACGTGATCGAGGCGATCACCGGCAAGCTGATCCGCCGCCATCCGCATGTCTTCGGCGATGCCCGCGATCTCTCGCCCGCCGAGGTCAAGGCGCTCTGGGGGCGGATCAAGGCGCAGGAGCGCGCCGAGAAGGCGGCAGCACGACAAGCCGCGGGACTTCCGGAAGCCGAGGAGGCGAACGGCGTGCTTGCCGGGGTTCCGACCGCCCTGCCCGCCCTGACCCGGGCCCGGAAGCTGCAGGCCCGGGCCTCGACCGTCGGCTTCGACTGGAAGGATGCCCGGCTGGTGCTCGACAAGATTCGCGAGGAGACGGACGAGATCGACGAGGCGCTGGCCGGCGGCGACAAGGCGGCGATCGCCGAGGAGATCGGCGATCTGCTTTTCGTCGTCGCCAATCTCGCCCGCCATGTCGATGCCGACCCGGAAGCCTGCCTCGCCGCCGCCAGCGCCAAGTTCGAGCGCCGCTTCGCCGGCATCGAGGCGAGACTTGCCGGCGAGGGCCGGAGCCCCGCGGAGGCATCGCTGGATGAGCTGGAGGCGCTCTGGCAGCGGGTCAAGCAGGCGGAACGCGCCAGCCAGGGCTGAGCTTCTCCGGATACGCCGTCCACGAAAGGAAAACGCCGGGCCTTTCGGCCCGGCGTCGATCTTTGGTGCCGCTGGTGCGATCAGGGCTTCGGCGCGGGAGCCGGCGCCGCGCCGGGCGCGGGCATCGTCCCCACGCCAGCACCCGGAACCGGCGACGGCGTCGTGCCGGGCGCGGCGCCGTTGCCGCCGAGGCGCTTGCGGAGCTCGTCCTGGCGCTTGGCGAGCTCGTCCTGGAGCTGCTTCTGCTGCTCCTCGAGCACCTTCGGGTCGATCGGCGCGCCGTCGAAGCCCTTGGCGAAGTCGGTCAGCGGAATCGAGAACGAGACCTCGCGGGCGCCCTGGTTCTGGACGCTGATGTTCAGGTTGGCGCCCTTCTTCATCTGGTTGATGAAGTCGTCCTTGACCTGTGCTTCGGCGAAGCAGCCATTCGGGAAGCAGATCGCGTAGCGGCCCGGGCTCGGCTGAGCGGTGTCGACACCGAAGCGGATGCCGGGCTGCAGCAGCAGGCCGAGCGGCATCAGGAAGCGCACGATCTTGTTCGGGTCGCCCTTGACGTCATAGACCGCGACGGCGAGCACCGGCTGGCCCTGATCCGAGACGAAGTCGCGCGTGGTGTAGCAGATTTCCTTGTTGGCGGCCTGGTCCTTGCCGCAGACCTTGGTCCAGTTCGTCTGCGAAGGCTCGGGCTTGACCTGGACGACCGTCGGGCCGGTCGGCGCGGCCTGTCCCTGGGCGGGCTGCTGCGCCGGAGCCGGCTGCTGAGCGGCGGGCGGCTTGGCAGCTGGACGCTGCGCCTGGGAAAAGGCGGAAAACGGCGCGATGGCAACGGCCGCGCCCAGTACGAGCGCGAGACCGCGGATCGTGCTCTTCGCGGTGGCCCCCTGGTGCAGGGGCAGGCAAGACGAAGCGGACATCTGAAGTTCCTCGAACATGCAAACTGGGTAAGCGACCCTGAAAGGCCGCGCGCAACACCGAAAGCTCAAACCGGCATGGTGCCGGAGCCGGTGGCGGCATGAGCACATCAAGCGCGATTGAGGCGTTTGAATGACGCCACGGCTTGCGTTTAGCGAGTTCCTTCATCGGTTTCCAGCCCGAAGAGCCAGGCAGGGCAAGTTTGCCTCTCATGTTCGGCTTTGGCGGCGTGCTATGGTCGGCGGGGAATCAGGGCCGCTCATGCTCCGAAATCTTGTCGCATCCGCGCGCCGGCGTTGCGTTCTCGGGCTTGCCCTCGGGGGCGCCGCTTGTCTTGCGCTGTTCTCCGACGCGCCGCGGGCCGCTGCGGGGGGAAGCGACCATGCCATCGCCATGCATGGCGAACCGGCCCTGCCCAAGGGCTTCACGCATCTGCCTTATGCCGATCCGGAGGCGCCCAAGGGCGGGCGAATCATCTTCGGCCTGCAGGGCACCTTCGACAGCCTGAATCCGCTCGTCGTGCTCGGCGTCGCCCCGGACGCGGTGCCGCGCTATGTCCAGCAGAGCCTGCTCTTCCGGTCGGCCGACGAGCCCTTCACCGCTTATGGCCTGCTCGCCCGCCGGGTCGAGCTCAACCCGGAACGGACCCGCCTCGTCTTCGAGATCGATCCGCGGGCGCGCTTCTCCGACGGGCAGCCGGTGACCGCAGACGACGTGATCTTCACCTATGAGATGCTGAAGACGAAGGGCAAGCCGTTCCACCGTTCCAGCCTGGCGCGAGTCACCAAGGCCGAGGCGCCCTCGCCCGGCACTGTTGTGTTCGAGCTCGGCGACGGTTCCAACCGCGAATTGCCGCTGGTCATCGGCGCCATGCCGATCTTCGCCAGGCATGCGACCGACGCCGAGAAGTTCGGCGAGACGAGCTTCAAGCCCGCGCTCGGCTCCGGCCCCTATCGGGTGGAGGAGGTCAAGCCGGGCGAGATGCTGGTGCTGAAGCGCCGCAAGGATTTCTGGGCCGAGGATCATCCCCTCACCCGCGGACTCTTCAACGTCGATGAGATCCGTTACGATTTCTATCGCGATTCCAATGCCCTGTTCGAAGCTTTCAAGGCTGGACTCTATGATGTTCGCCTGGAATCCGATCCGACCCGCTGGATGACCGGCTATGACGTGCCGGCCGTGCGCGAAGGCCGGATCGTGCGCGATACGCTGCGCTTCCGGACGCCCAAGGGCATGACCGGCCTGGTCTTCAACACGCGCCGTCCAGCCTTCTCGGATGTCAGGGTCCGCGAGGCCCTGGCGATCCTGTTCGATTTCGAATGGGTCAATCGCAACCTGTTCTACGGGGTCTACAAGCGCGCCGACAGCTACTTCGCCGATTCCGAACTCTCGGCACAGGGCGTGCCGGCCGATGCCCGCGAGAAGGCCCTGCTGGCTGCGTTTCCGGGCGCGGTGCGCGACGACATCCTCGCCGGCAGCTGGGCTCCGTCTTCGACCGACGGCTCCGGGCGCGACCGCGACCAGGCCCGGCGTGCCCTCGATCTGCTCGAAGCGGCCGGCTACGAGCTGCGCGATGGCGAGCTGCGCAAGCGCGGCGACGGCACGCCCTTCAGCTTCGAGATCACCGTGACCAACCGGCCGCAGGAGCGCCTGGCCCTGAACTATGCCAAGTCGCTCGGGCGGCTCGGCATCGCCGTCTCGGTGCGTCTGATCGACGATGTGCAGTACTGGCGCCGGCTCTCCGCCTTCGATTTCGACATGATCCAGTGGACCTGGCCGGCCTCGGCCTCGCCGGGCAACGAGCAGGTCGGGCGCTGGCATTCGGCCAATGCCGAGCGCAAGGGCGCGCTGAACTATGCCGGCGTCCGCTCGCCGGCCGTCGATGCCACCCTGAAGACGCTCCTGGCGGCCGAGTCGCGCGAGGACTTCACGGCAGCGGTGCGCACGCTCGACCGCCTGCTTCTGTCCGGCTTCTACGTCGTGCCGCTCTATTACCTGCCTGAGACCTGGCTGGCGCGCTCGCGCGATGTCGTGCTACCGGCCCGGCGCCCCGCGTATTTCCTCTCGAACGAGACCCTGGCGCGGGCGCCTTCCGCGCCGGCGCCGGCGAACTGAGGCCGGGCGGATGCGGGCCGATCAGGACGAGGCCTCCATCGCCGCGCTGGTCGAGGGCCTGGATTTCGACGGGCTGCTCAAGGCGCTCGCTGCCAAGCGCGGCTACGAGCCGGCCTTCCGCGACCCGCCGGGCAGGCGCGACTGGAGCGATGTCGCGCCCGGCGCCTTCGGCTTTGCCGAGCTCGACAGCCGGGTCGACCGGCTGGCAGGCCTGCTGACGCTGGCACGGCCGCAACCTGGAGCCTGCGTCGCCATCCTCGCGCCGCTCGGGCCGGAAGCGCTGATCTCGATCCTGGCCTGCCTGCGCGCCGGCCTGTCGCCGATGCCGCTTCCAGCCCATGCCGGAGAGGCCGAGCTGTTGCGCCTGATCGAACGCTCCGGTGCGATGATGGCGCTCGGCGTTGCGCGCATCGGCAGCCTCAGGCCGCTCATGCTCCTGCGCGAGGTCGCCGCACGGGCCTTCGGCATGCGCTTCATCGGCGGTTTCGGCGCCGATATTCCCGATGGCATCGCGGCCCTCGACCAGCTTCTCGGCCATGGCGCGCCCCAGCCTTTCGTTGCGGCCCCGGTCCGCTCGACGATCAGCGTCGTCGATGGCCGGAGTTTCGCAGGCCCCTTCGCGGTGGCGGAGAAGGAGGTCCTCGCCAAGGCGCTGGAGATCTCGCGCGCGCTGAAGCCCCTCGCCTCCTCGCGCGTGGTCACCACGCTGGTCGGCGCAGACCTTGCCGCGCTGGCGACCGGCCCCGGGATCGCGCTCCTGACCGGCGTCGAATTGCTGCCGCTCGGCCTGTTCGTCCTCGACGATCTGCGTGCCTGCCTGGAAGGCGGGCGCATGGTCCACCTCGTCGTGCCCGGCGCGATGGAGCCGGCATTGGCGCGCTCACGGCTCGGCGGGCACAAGGCGCTCTCCAGCCTGGTCTTCGTGCGCCGCGCCGATGAGGAGCCGGCCGCCCTGTCGATCGACCGACCGGAGATCGCCATCGTCGACGTCACGGTGCATGCCGCAAGCGCGATCGAGATTGCGCGCCGCCCCGCCGGCTGAGCGAAGCGTCAGGCTCGGGCCTGCCGCGGAGCACCCCGGCCCGAGCGGAACTCCGGCCGGCGCAATCCGGGCTGAACGCCTTATCGTCATTGCGAGGATACGAAGCCGACGAAGCAATCCAGGAGCGGCAGAGCTCTACGAGCTGGATTGCTTCGCTTCGCTCGCAATGACGAGGGAGCGTTCAGCTATGCCGCCTTCTTCCGTTCCGCGATCCGCGCCAGATCGGTCAGCAGCCGGCGCGTGCCCTTCAGCCGCTGCTCGGCGGTCTCGAAATCGTCGATGAAGACGACGCGCATGTCGGGCCTGACCTTGGCCAGCGTGCCCTGCTTGGCGACATAGCCGACGAGGCCTTCCGGATTGGCGAACTCGTTGTCGCGGAAGGCGACGATGATGCCCTTCGGCCCGGCCTCGACCTTCTCGACATTGGCGCGCTTGCAGAGCGCCTTGATCGCGACGATTCCAAGGAGCTGCTGCACCTCTTCCGGCAGGGGCCCGAAGCGGTCGACCAGCTCGGCGCCGAAGGACTGGATCTCGCCATCCTCATCCATGGTCGAGAGGCGCTTGTAGAGCGTCAGCCGCAGCGTCAGGTCGGTAACATAGTGCTCCGGGATCATCACCGGCGCGCCGATCTGGATCGACGGCGACCAGTGCGCGTCGCTCTCGATCTCGATGCCGGCCTTGAGCGCCGCCACCGCCTCCTCCAGCATCTGCTGGTAGAGCTCGTAGCCGACCTCCTTGATATGGCCGGACTGCTCGTCGCCGAGCAGGTTGCCGGCGCCGCGGATGTCGAGATCGTGGCTGGCGAGCTGGAAGCCGGCGCCGAGCGTGTCGAGCGATTGCAGCACCTTGAGCCGCCGTTCGGCCTGATCGGTCAGCTTGCGGTTGACCGGCATGGTGAAGAGCGCATAGGCGCGGACCTTCGAGCGCCCGACACGGCCCCTGAGCTGATAGAGCTGGGCGAGGCCGAACATGTCGGCCCGGTGCACGATCAGCGTGTTGGCGCTCGGGATGTCGAGGCCGGATTCGACGATCGTGGTCGAGAGCAGGATATCGTACTGGCCCTCGTAGAAGGCCGTCATCACGTCCTCGAGCTGGCCCGCCGCCATCTGGCCATGGGCGATGCCGACCTTGGCCTCGGGCACCTGCTTGTCGAGGAAGTCCTTGACCTCCGCGATGTCCTCGATGCGCGGCACGACATAGAAGGAGCGCCCGCCCCGATAGCGTTCGCGCAACAGGGCCTCGCGCACGATCAGCGGATCGAAGGGCGTGACGAAGGTGCGCACCGCCAGCCGGTCGACCGGCGGCGTCGCGATGATCGAGAGCTCGCGCACGCCAGTCATGGCGAGCTGGAGCGTGCGCGGGATCGGCGTCGCTGTCAGCGTCAGCATGTGGACCTCGGCCCGCATCTCCTTCAGCCGCTCCTTGTGGGCAACGCCGAAATGCTGCTCCTCGTCGACGATGACGAGGCCGAGATCCTTGAAGTCGATGCCTTTTCCGAGCAGCGCATGGGTGCCGACGACGATGTCCATGGTGCCGTCGTTGATGCCCTGCTTGACCGCCTTGAGATCGGGCGCAGGCACGAAGCGCGAAGCCTGGCCGACCTTGACCGGCAGGCCGGAGAAGCGCTCGGCGAAGTTGCGGTAATGCTGGCGGGCGAGCAGCGTCGTCGGGACCACGACCGCGACCTGCTTGCCGGCGAGTGCAGCGGTGAAGGCGGCGCGCAGCGCAACTTCCGTCTTGCCGAAGCCGACATCGCCGCAGACCAGCCGGTCCATCGGCCGTCCGGCGGCGAGGTCGTCGAGCACCGCGTCGATGGTGTTCTGCTGGTCCTCGGTCTCCTCATAGGGGAAGCGGGCGCGGAATTCGTCGTAGAGCCCGTCCTGCGGGACCAGCCGCGGGGCCTCCTTGAGGGCGCGGGCGGCGGCGATCTGGATCAGCTTGCCCGCCATCTCGCGGATGCGCTGCTTCAGCTTGGCCTTGCGAGCCTGCCAGCCGCCGCCACCGAGCCGGTCGAGTGCGACCTCGGTGTCCTCCGAGCCGTAGCGCGAGAGCAGTTCGATGTTCTCGACCGGCAGGAACAGCTTCGAATCGCCGGCATAGCGGATCTCGAGGCAGTCATGCGGCGCGCCGGCGGCGGTGATCGTCTGCAGGCCGACGAAGCGGCCGATGCCGTGGTCGACATGGACGACGAGATCGAGGGGGGTCAGCGAGGAGAGCTCGTTGATGAAGTCCTGTGGCCGGCGCGTCTTCTTGCGCGGGCGCACCAGCCTGTCGCCGAGAATGTCCTGCTCGCCGATGACCGCGAGCCTGCCGGCCTCGAACCCGGTCTCGAACCCCCAGACGGCGAGCGCGGTGATGCCCGGCTTGAGATCGAAGGCGGCGCGCAGGCTGCCGGTGGTCTGGACGCTCTTCAGGCCATGATCGGCCAGGACGTGAGCGAGGCGCTCGCGCGAGCCTTCGGACCAGCCGGCGAGGATGACGCGCCGTCCGTCGCCCTGCAGCGCCTTCACATGGGCGACGGCGGCGTCGAAGACGCTGCCGGCATTGTCGGCACGCTCGGCGGCGAAGCTGCGGCCCTGTTTCGCACCGAGATCGACGATCAGCTTGGCGTCGCTCTGGGGGATCTGGAACGGCGTCAGTGTCGCGACGCCGGCCTGGTCGACGATGCTGCGCCAGTCGGCCGGGGAGAGATAGAGCGCGTCGGGCAGCAGCGGCTTGTAGGGGATGCCGCCGGCGCCGGGCTGGTCGAGCGCCGCCTTGCGGGCGTCGTAATAGTCCTTGATCAGGCTGATGCGTTCACCGACCGCGTCTTCGGCCTGATGGTCGAGCACCAGCGGCACGTCCGGCAGATAGGTGAAGAGCGTGTCGAGCCTCTCCGCCAGCAACGGCAGCCAGTGCTCCAGCCCGGCCGGGCGCCTGCCCTCGCTGACTGCCTCGTAGAGCGTGTCGTCGCGGCCGGGCGTGCCGAAGGTCGCGATATAGGACTGGCGGAAGCGACGGATCGAGTCGCTCGTCATCTGCGCCTCGGACATCGGCACGAGGTCGAGCCCGCGCAACTGCCCGGTGGTGCGCTGCGTTTCCGGATCGAAGGTGCGGATCGATTCGAGCGTGTCGCCGAAGAAATCGAGCCGGATCGGTGCCGGCATGCCCGGCGGATAGAGATCGACGATGCCGCCACGCACCGCGAACTCGCCGGTCTCGCGCACGGTCGAGGTGCGCAGATAGCCGTTGACGTCGAGCCAGCGCGCCAGCTCCTCGGTGTCGACCATGTTGCCCGGCGCCGCCGAGAAGCTTTCGGAAGCGACCTTGCCGAAGGCCGGCACGCGCTGGAGCGCGGCGTTGACGGTGGTCAGCAGCAGGCGCGGCTTGTCGCCCGATTTGGTCTTGGCCAGCCGCGACAGCGTCGTCATCCGGTGGGCGACGATGGAGGGCGCCGGCGAGACGCGGTCATAGGGCTGGCAATCCCAGGCCGGGAAGCTCATCACCTCGAGATCGGGCGCGACGAATTGCAGCGCGTTCTCCAGCACCTGCAGGCGCTGGCCGTCACGGGCGACGAAGACGAGCAGCGCCGCGCCTTCTGCCTTCTTCGCCCGGGCCCGGACGAGATCGGCGAGGACGACCGCGTCGAAACCGTCGGGTACGCCCGAGAGCGTCGGCTTGTCGCCGCGATTCAGCGCCTCGAGGATGCGCTCGAGCTGCGGCTTGGCGAGTTGGGCGGGAGGCGGGATGCTCATCGGGCAATCATCTCAGGGCGTCATTCTCGGGCTTGTCCCGAGAATCTCAGGACCAGTGGGCGCTGGTTTTCCGAGATGGTCGGGTCAAGCCCGACCATGACGGCTTGGTCGCAGCGACCGTTCACACATGGATCGGCTTGCCGTGATGGTGGAAAGCTTTCAGCCGGCGAAAAACCGCACTGTCATAGTTCTCCGGCACGTCCGCCTCCCCGGTGATCCAGCTCAGCAGGTCTCGGTCGAGCACCTCGATCAGGCGCTCGAACTCGTCGAGCTCGGCTTCGCTCAACGCGGCGATCTCGGCATCGGCGAAGCGCCCCATGATCAAATCGGTCTCGCGCATGCCGCGATGCCAGGCGCGGAACAGGATCTTGCGCCGGCGCGGATCGAGATCGGCGCTGGTTCGGGTCGAGCCACTCATCCTTCATCCTCGCGCAGGCAAAAACGGAATGGGCCGGCCCCGTCGCGGAGCCAGCCTTTGCGGGCTATATAGCGAGGCAACCCGACGAAGTCAGCGGTGCAAGCGCCGCGATCCTCGCACTCCTGACATGCTGTGAGCGGCTCCCTTTGCGTCCCTCGATCCTCGATCCCCTGTTCGCGCCCGCCACGACGCTCTCCGGCGTCGGCCCCAAGCTCGGCAAGCTGCTGGACAAGTTCCTCGGCGACGAGAGCCACGCCGCCCGCGTCATCGACCTGCTCTTCCATCTGCCGAGCGGCGCCGTCGACCGCCGCCCGAGCGAGAGCATCGCCGAAGCGCCGATCGGCGAGATCGCGACCTTCTCGGCGCGCGTCACCGAGCATCGCCCGGCCCCGCCGACCAAGGCGAAGGCGCCCTATCGCATCCTCGTCGAGGACGAGACCGGCGACGTGACGCTGGTCTTCTTCCATGCCGATGTCCGGCATCTGCTGCAGACCCTGCCGGTCGGCGCCTATCGCCTGATCTCCGGCAAGCTCGAGCTTTGGGACGGCATGCGCCAGATGGTGCATCCCGACCGCATCCTCGATCCCAAGCTCGCTGCCAGCCTGCCGGAGGTGGAGCCGGTCTACCGCCTGACGGAAGGCGTCGGCGGGCGGGTCATGGCGCGGATCGCCGCCGGCGCCGCCGAGTGCTGTCCCGAGCTGCCGGAATGGCAGGATGGCGGTTTCCTGGCGAAGGCCGGCTTTCCAGCCTTCCAGCCGGCGATGCAGGCCTTGCACCACCCGCCGGACCTCAGAGCCGTCGAGGGCGACACGGTGGCGCGCCGGCGCGTCGCCTATGACGAGCTGCTGGCGAGCCAGATCGCGCTCGCTCTGGTGCGCCGCCAGCAGAAGAAGGCGGCCGGGCGGGTCACGCAGGGCGATGGAGCATTGCGCCGGGCGATCGAGGCCGCCCTGCCCTTCAGCCTCACGCAAGGCCAGCGCCAGGCGGTCGCCGACATCCATGACGACATGGAAAAGCCGGAGCGGATGCTGCGCCTGCTCCAGGGCGATGTCGGCTCCGGCAAGACCGTGGTCGCGCTGATGGCGATGGCGGCGGCCGCCGAAGCCGGGCGGCAATCGGTCCTGATGGCGCCGACCGAGATCCTCGCCCGTCAGCATGCCGAGCGGCTGGCGCCGCTGGCGCAGAAGGCCGGCCTGAAGCTCGCCTTGCTGACCGGTCGCGAGAAGGGCGCGGGCCGCCGGCAGGTGCTGGAAGGTCTGGCGAATGGCGAGATCGACATCGCCGTCGGCACCCATGCGCTGTTCCAGGAGGGCGTCGGCTTCCACGATCTCGCCCTTGCCGTGGTCGACGAGCAGCACCGCTTCGGCGTGCACCAGCGCCTGCTGCTCGGCGCCAAGGGCGAGGCGGTCGACATCCTGGTGATGACGGCGACCCCGATCCCGCGCACGCTGTCGCTGACCTGGTTCGGCGACATGGACATCTCCGTGCTCGCCGAGAAGCCGGCGGGCCGCAAGCCGATCGTGACGCGGGCGATCTCCTCCGAGCGCCATGACGAGGTGGTCGGTGCCGTCGGCCGTGCGATCGATGCCGGCGCGCAGGTCTACTGGGTCTGCCCGCTGGTGCAGGAATCCGACACGCTCGACGTCGCGGCAGCACAGCAGCGCTTCGAAGCGTTGCGGGAGGAATTCGGCGACAGGGTCGGCCTGCTGCACGGCCAGATGCCGGGCCGCGACAAGGATGCGGCGATGGCGGCTTTCGTCGCCGGGCAGACGCGGGTGCTGGTCTCGACCACGGTGATCGAGGTCGGCGTCGACGTGCCCAATGCCAGCGTCATGGTGATCGAGCATGCCGAGCGCTTCGGCCTCGCCCAGCTCCACCAGCTGCGCGGGCGGATCGGACGCGGATCGGCCGCCTCGACCTGCCTCTTGCTCTACAAGGGCCCGCTCGGGCCGGTGGCGGAGGCAAGGCTGACGATCATGCGCGAGACCGAGGACGGCTTCCGCATCGCCGAGGAGGATTTGCGCCTGCGCGGCGAAGGCGAGGTGCTGGGTACCCGCCAGTCGGGCTCGCCGGACTGGCGAATCGCCAGGCCCGAGGTTGATGGCGACCTGCTGGCGGCGGCGCGCGACGATGCCCGCCTGCTGATCGAGCGCGATCCGCAACTCGAGACGCCGCGCGGCCAGGCGGTCAGGACGCTGCTCTACCTGTTCGAGCGCGACGTCGCGATCCGGCTGCTGCGGGCGGGCTGAGGGCATTCGGTCCTATTGGGCCGGGGCGCTTCCAGCAGCGGTAGCCGGGACGCGGGCGATCACCTTGATCTCGAAATCGAACCCCGCGAGCCATGTCACGCCGACGGCGGTCCAGCTCGGATAGGGCGGATCGCCGATTTCCTTGGCTCGGACGGCCAGCACCGTGTCGAACTGCGTCTGCGGGTCGGTATGGAAGGAGGTGACGTCGATCACGTCGTCGAAGCTCGCGCCTGCCGCCGCCAGCACGGCGCGCAGATTGGCGAAGGCCCGCCGGACCTGATCCTCGAAAACCGGTTCGGGGCTTCCGTCCTCGCGGCTGCCGACCTGTCCCGAGATGAAGAGGAGATCGCCAGCGCGGATGGCCGCGGAATACTGATGGACATCATAGAGGGCATGTCGATCGGCGGGGAAAATGGCGTCACGTTTGGCCATGTTGTTTCCTTTCTTGCTTCGCGAAACGCAGGCGGGACGAAGCCGCGAGGTTTCCTGCCGCCAAGAGATAGAGGATGATCACTGTTCGGATTAGTCGTTGAAATCCACACAGGCTGATGCAGATTGGCCAGCAATGACCCGCCCATCGCTCAACGACCTCACCGCCTTCATGACCGTCGCGACGCGTCGTAGCTTCCGGCGCGCGGCGGATGAGCTCGGCACGGCGCCCTCGACGCTGAGTCATGCAATGCGCGCCCTCGAGGAGCGCATGGGCGTGCGGCTGCTCAACCGCACGACACGCAGCGTCTCGCCGACCGAGGCCGGTTTCGAGCTGCTCAACCGTCTTCAGCCAGCGCTAGCGACACTGGACGAAGCTCTCGACAGCATCGCCATCTTCCGCGGCAGCGTGGCCGGAACTGTCCGGATCAATGCGCCGCGGCTGGGGGCTTCGCTGCTCGTCCGCGACGTTCTGCCTGAGATGGCGGAACGCTTTCCCGGCGTGGTCGTCGACCTCGTCGCCGAAGGGAAGCTGATCGACATCGTCTCGGCCGGTTTCGACGCCGGCGTGCGCCTGGTCGACTCCGTTCCGAAGGATATGATCGCTGTGCCGTTCGCCGGCGCGGTCAGCTTCATCTGCGTCGCGTCACCGGCCTATCTCGAACGCTTCGGCGAGCCGGCCACGCCCGATGAACTGGAGCGTCATCGCTGCATCGGCCACCGCGTGCCCAACGGCAAACTTTACCGCTGGGAGTTCGAGCGAGCCGGGCAAGCGCTGACGATCGAGGCAGCTGGCTCAGTCATTCTCGACGACGAGGAGCTGATGGTGGATGCCGCGATCAAGGGCTTGGGAATAGCCTATGTCGCCAGCCTGGCCGCCGAGGCAGCCTTGGCCGAGGGGCATCTGCGCCAGGTTCTGACCGCGTGGACGCCCGCTCCCGAAAAGATCGCGATCTACTATCCGGGGCATCGCGCCGTGCCGCCGGCGCTGCGCGCATTCCTGGATGCCGTCAAGGCGCTGCGATAGTCGGGCGGCAAGGACATAAGTCCGAGCTGCGCGAGTCCGAGGCTGCAAGCCAGGGGCTTGGCTGGATGAAGTCAGGGAAGCGGTGGCGGAAGTCCCACAGCAATCCCGATCAAGCGTGGGCATCTTGCCTTCGCCATGGTGCCGGCGCTTCGTGAGATTGCCATGGACCCTGTCAACAAAGCACTCTGGTGCGTCGAGAGCCGCTTCGCCTCGGAGATCTCGCTCGACGAGATCGCCGAGATCAGCGGCGTCTCGCGCTACCATCTCTGCCGGGCCTTCGGGACCGCGACCGGCCAGTCCGTGATGCGCTATGTGCGCGGCCGCCGGCTGACCGAAGCGGCCCGCAAGCTGGCAGCGGGCGCGCCGGACATCCTCTCCGTCGCGCTCGACTGGGGCTATGGCTCGCACGAGGCCTTCACCCGCGCCTTTCGCGATCAGTTCGGCCTGACGCCGGATGCCTTGCGCGAGCGGCGCGATCTCGACGCGCTCACCCTCGTGGAACCGATCATGCTTGACGACACCCTCCGCACCAAACTCGAGCCGCCGCGCATCGTCCCCGGGGAGCCCCACCTGGTCGCGGGATTGCAGACGCGCTTGGACGACGGCAACACCAGCGGCATCCCGATGCTCTGGCAGCGTTTCGGCCCCCATATCGGCCATGTGCCCGGGCAACTCGGCACAACCTGCTACGGCGTCTGCCTCAACGCCGAGGATGGCAGCTTCGACTATCTCGCCGGCGTCGAGGTCCGTTCGGCCGACGAATTGCCGAACGGCTTTTCGATCGCGCGGCTCGCGGCGATGGAGCATGCCGTGTTCACCCATCGCGACCATATCTCGTCGATCCGGAACACTTTCATGGCGATCTGGCAGGATTGGCTGCCGAACTCCGGTCGCAAGGCGGCCGAGGCGCCCTGCTACGAGGTGTCTATGACGAGCGTTTCGACGCTCGCAGCGGCAACGGCGTGACGGAGATCTGGATTCCGCTCCAGCCGCTATGAACCCTGCGCCGGCGAAGTCAGCCTCGCTCCTGGGGCTCGCCATTGCCGTTGCCATTGCGCGGCTTGGACTGCGACTCGCCGGGCTGGATCAGCCCGGCGGACATGATCAGCTTGGCACCGTCCTCCACCGAGATCGCAACCTCGACGACCTCCCGCCGTGGCAGATAGAAGAAGAAGCCGGTGGTCGGGTTCGGCGTGCAGGGCAAGAAGACGCCGATCTGCTCGTCGCCATCCGGCAGCTGGCCGGCGATCTCGGGCGCCGCCTCCTGCGCGATGAAGACGATCGACCACATGCCCGGCTGCGGGAACTGCACCATGCCGACCTTGCGGAACGAGGTGCCGGATTGGGAGAAGATCGTCTCGAAGATCTGCTTCACGCTCTTGTAGAGCCCGCGCACCACCGGCATCCGATTGAGGATCGCCTCGCCGGCCCCGATCAGCGTGCGCCCGACCAGATTCGCGGCGAAGAAGCCGAGCGACGTCAACCCGATCAGGGCGATGACGACACCGAAGCCGGGCAGCGGGAACGGCAGGTAGTTTTCGGGCCAGAAAATGGCCGGGATCAATGGCCTGACCCAGCCATCGACGAGATTGATGAACCACCACGTCACCGACCCGGTGATGGCGAGCGGCGCCGCCAGCACCAGGCCCGTCAGGAAGTAGCGCCTCAGCCTGGTGGCGAAGCTCGGCCGCAACAGGTCGGGGTGGACGACGAGGCGTGGATCGGGCGGACGGGCTGCAGCCATCGACTATCCTGAACTCCAGTCTCGATCCAAGGCTTGCGGCTTCCCGAGCTTGCACCGCAATATCCGACGATAGCCGAGCATGTGCTTCTGGCTAGCCCCTGATTCTCCGGTATCGACAAGGCGCGTGTCCGAGCCTTCCAGACAGCACGGCCCCTGGCGCCGCCCCTTCTATCTCGCCGCCGGCTGGCTGCTGACCGGGCTCGGCGTGATCGGGCTGGTGCTGCCGCTGATGCCGGGCACGATATTCCTGATCGCCGCGGCCTGGTGCTTCTCGCGCTCGTCGCCGCGCTTCGAAGCCTGGCTGATCGGCCATCCCTGGCTCGGCCCGCAGGTCGTGAACTGGCGCGCGACCGGGACGATCGCGCGCCAGACGAAATACATCGCCTGCGGCTCGATGCTGGCGAGCTTCGTGCTGCTGGCGGCGACCGATGCGCCGCCGGTCGCCCTATGGGCGAGCGGCGCCTGCCTGATCGCGGCGGGCACCTATGTCGCCAGCCGGCCGGAGCCGACGGGCGAATGATTCACGAGCGGACGAGGCTCACTCGACGGTGACCGACTTCGCCAGGTTGCGCGGCTGGTCGACGTCCTTGCCCATGAAAACCGCCGTCTGGTAGGCGATCATCTGGATCGGCAGGGAATAGACGATCGGCGCGAAGAGCGGGTCCATGTCCGGCATGATGAAGGTCGCTTCCGGCACGATGCCGCATTCGGCCGCGCCCCGGGCATCGGTGATCAGGATGATACGGCCGCCGCGCGCGGCCACCTCGTGCATGTTCGAGGCGGTCTTCTCGAAGAGCGCGTCATACGGCGCGATGACGATGACCGGCATCTCCTCGTCGATCAGCGCGATCGGGCCGTGCTTGAGTTCGCCCGCCGGATAACCTTCGGCGTGGATGTAGCTGATTTCCTTGAGCTTCAGGGCTCCTTCCAGAGCCAGCGGAAAGCTCGTGCCACGGCCGAGATAGAGGACGTCCTTGGCCTTGGAGAGTTCGCGGGCCAGCGCCTCCGCCTGCGGCTCGAGCTCGAGCACCTTGGCCATCAGCCCCGGCAGGACGATCAGGTTCTGGACGTACTGCGCCTCCTCCTCTGCCGAGATCGTGCCGCGGGCGCGCGCCGCGGTCAGCGCCAGGCAGGCGAGCGTCGTCAGCTGGCAGGTGAAGGCCTTGGTCGAGGCGACGCCGATCTCGGGGCCGGCGAGCGTCGGCGCGACCACGTCGCTGTCGCGCGCGATCGTCGAGGTCGGCATGTTGACGACGGAGAGGATCGTCTGCGCCTGCTTGCGGGCATATTGCAGGCAGGCCAGCGTATCGGCCGTCTCGCCGGATTGCGAGATGAACAGCGAAAGCCCGTTCTCCGGCATCGGCGGCTCGCGATAGCGGAATTCGGAAGCGACATCGATCTCGACCGGGAGCCGCGCCAGGCGCTCGAACCAGTATTTCGCGACGAGGCCGGCATAATAGGCGGTGCCGCAGGCCGACATCGAGATGCGCGACAGCTTCGCCCAGTCGACCGGCGCCGCTTCCGGCTGCAGCGTTCCCGAGGCCATGTCGACGTAATGCGTCAGCGTGTGGCCGACGACTTCCGGCTGCTCATGGATCTCCTTCGCCATGAAATGGCGGTGATTGCCCTTGTCGACCAGCAGGGCGCCGGCCGTGACCTGGCGGGCGCGGCGCTCGACCTGCGTGTTCGAGCGGTCGTAGAAGGTCGCGCCGCGACGGTTGAGGACGACCCAGTCGCCCTCTTCCAGATAGGCGATCAGGCTGGTGAAGGGGGCAAGCGCGACTGCGTCGGAACCGAGATACATCTCGCCGTCGCCGACACCGACCGCGAGCGGCGGGCCGTTGCGGGCGCCGATCAGGAGGTCGTCCTCGCCCTGGAACAGGAAGGCGAGCGCGAAGGCGCCGCGCAGGCGCGGCAGGCAGGCCGCCACCGCCTCGACGGGCTTCTTGCCGCGGTCGAGCTCGCGCGTCACCAGTTGCGCCACGACCTCGGTGTCGGTCTGGGTCTCGAAGCCGTAGCCATCGGCCTCCAGCTCGTTCTTCAGCTCGCGGAAATTCTCGATGATGCCGTTATGGACGACGGCGAGCTTCGGCGTGGCGTGCGGGTGGGCATTGGTCTCGTTGGGGCGGCCATGCGTCGCCCAGCGGGTATGACCGATGCCGATCAGGCCTTCCAGCGGTTCGTTCGAGAGCCGCACGGCGAGGTTTGAGAGCTTGCCCTCAGCGCGGCGGCGGCTGAGCTTGCCATGCTCCAGCGTGGCGACCCCGGCTGAATCATAGCCGCGGTATTCGAGCCGCCGCAGCGCCTCGACCACCTGCCCGGCCACTGCTTCCTTGCCGAGGATGCCCACGATTCCGCACATGCTGATGCCTCTTGCGATGATCTCTTCGCCGTCCGCCATAAGGCCAGGGGACGAGAATGCGAAATCACGATGGATGACGAACTGTGAACGAACCCTGGCGAAAACCGGCTAAAGCGCGGCCTTTCGCGCCTTTGCGGTCGCCCGGAACGCAGCCGCCCAGCCCTCGCGCTCGACCTGCCGGCCGCGCGCCACCGCCAGCGCGTCGGCCGCGACGTCGCGGGTGATCACCGAGCCGGAGCCGACATAGGCACCGGCGCCGATCGTCAGCGGCGCGACCAGGGCGGAGTTGGAGCCGATGAAGGCGCCCTCCCCGATGATCGTCTTCGACTTGAAGAAGCCGTCGTAATTGCAGGTAATGGTGCCGGCGCCGATATTGGCGGCGGCCCCGATCTCGGCGTCGCCGATATAGGTCAGGTGGTTGACCTTGGCTCCGGCCCCGATCGTCGCGGCCTTGATCTCGACGAAGTTGCCGATCTTGACGCCCTTGGCGAGATCGGCGCCGGGCCGCAGCCGGGCATAGGGACCGATGGTCGCGCCCGGCCCGACCTTGGCCCCCTCCAGATGCGAGAAAGCGTGGATCACGGCGCCGTCGGCGACGGTGACGCCCGGGCCGAAGACGACATTGGGCTCGATCAGCACATCGCGGCCGATGCGCGTGTCATGGCTGAAGAATACGGTTTCGGGCGCGATCAGCGTGGCGCCGGCCGCCATCGCCTCCAGCCGCCTGCGCTTCTGGAAATCCGCCTCGGCGCCGGCCAGCTGTGCCCGATCGTTGATTCCCTGGACCTCGGCCTCCGGCGCGATCAGGGCGACCGTCGCGAGACCCTGCGCCCGGGCGACCTCGACCGCGTCGGTCAGGTAGTATTCGTTCTGGGCGTTGGCGTTGCCGATGGCATCGAGGATGGCGAGCGCTCGCTTGCCTTCGAGCGCCATCAGGCCGGCATTGCAGAGCGTGATGGCGCGGGTGGCCGCGTCGGCATCCTTGTGCTCGACGATGGCGTCGAGCTGGCCGCCCCGGGTGACGAAGCGGCCATAGCCGGTGGGATCGCGCGCCTCGAAGCCGAGTGCCGCCACGCCTGCACCCCGATGCAGCGCCCGGCGCATGTCGGCGAAGGTCTCCGGGCGCACCAGCGGCGTGTCGGCGAAGGCCACGAGCACGTCGTCATGGCCGGCGGCCAGGCTCTCGCGGGCCGCGAGGACGGCATGGGCCGTGCCCTTGCGTTCGGCCTGCACTGCGATCTCGGCATGCGGCGCGAGCTTCCTCACCTCCGCGACGACGTCCGGCCGGTCCGGCCCGATCACGACGACGAGCGCGTCGGCCCCGGCAGCGGAGACGGCCGCCAAGGCGTGGCCCAGCAGCGAGCGCCCTGCCATCTCGTGCAGCACCTTCGGCCGGGCCGATTTCATCCGCGTCCCCTCGCCGGCCGCAAGGATGATGGCAAGGCAGGTTCTGGCGGGCTGCATTTCCGTCATGATCTTCGAGTCTCATGCTGTCGGGGCAAAAATCCCGGTCGGCGCGGGTGCGCCCGAAGCCGGCCATCGATCTGGCGCAGGCGAGTGCTGCGCCGGGAGTGGATAGCCGATCCAAGGCGGATTTGGCAAAGTCGGCCGCCGAACTGAAACCGGAGCCGCCGCAGAGCCTTGGCGTGGAGGGGGCGAGCGACCCAGGGGGTGGCATCGCGTAGGGGCGGCAGCCTCTTTTTTCTCCTTTAAAAAGAGAGGCGCGCTTTTCAGCTCGCCGCAAAATGCTCTAGAAGCGCAAGGCGGTCGCTCCGCTGACGGCGCAAGTTGGAACTGATGTCGAAATCCTTGAATCGTCGTCGATTTTTAAGCGCCGCAGCGACCGGCCTCGTCGCGCAGCGGCTCGTTTCCGGAACACCGGCCCTCGCCCAGTCGAGCTGGGCCGCGCTGGTGCAGTCGGTCATCGCGGAGGGCCAGCGCTTCGACGCCTCGCTCGTCGTCGAGGCGGCGCGGATGCTCTCGCGCCGCCCGATGGTGCCGCTGACGGCGACCGACCTGCCGGAAGGCTACGCCACCCTGCCCTATGACCAGTATGTCGGCATCCGGGCCCAGCCTGGCGGGCTGATCTGGGCCGGCGAGAATCGCGGCTTCACGGTCGAGCCGATTCATCGCGGCTACGTCTTCTCGGCGCCCGTCAGCCTGTTCACGGTCGAGGACGACGTGGTGCGGCGTGTGGCCTTCGACCGCGGCAAGTTCGACTATGGCCGGGTCACCCCGCCACCGGCCGGGCTCGACCTGCAATTCTCGGGATTCCGCGTCGCCACCGGACTGGAGCGACCCTATGAGGTCGCCATCTTCCAGGGCGCGACCTTTTTCCGCTCGCTGGCCCGCGGCCAGAATTTCGGCGCACTGGCGCGCGCGCTCATCCTGCGGCCGGGCGAAACGCGCGGCGAGGAAATCCCGTTCTTCCGGGCCTACTGGATCGAGCGGCCGAGCCCGGCCTCCGGCGTCCTGATCATCCATGCGCTGCTCGATTCCGAGAGCGTGACCGGTGCGGTGCGCATGACGTTGCGCCCCGGCGACCTGACCTTCATCGACGTCGAGATGACGCTGTTCGCCCGCGCCAATCTCGAGCATGTCGGCTTCGGCTGCACCATGGGCACCTTCTTCACCGGCCCGCAGAGCCGCCGCGGCTTCGACGACCTGCGGCCCTCGGTGCACGAGATCTCGGGCGTCCAGATGCAGTCCGGCACCGGGGAGTGGATCTACCGGCCTCTGAGCAATCCCGCCAATCTGCAGGTCTCCTCCTTCCAGGATTCCAATCCCCGCGGCTTCGGACTGGTGCAGCGCGAGCGCGACCCCAATGCCTTCGTCGACGACGACCAGCGCCTGGAGCTGCGGCCGAGCGTCTGGATGGAGCCGCTCGGCGAATGGGGCCAGGGCTCGGTGCAACTGATCGAGATTCCGACCGACTCCGAACTCAACGACAACATCATCGCCTATTGGCGCCCGCGCCAGCCGATCGCGGCCGGCAGCGAGACGGCGGTGGCGTATCGCCAGGCCTGGTGCTGGCAGCCGCCGGACAAGCCCGCGCTGGCGATCGCGACCAGGACGCGCCAGGGCCGCGGCTCACAGGCCCGCCGGCGTCGCTTTCTCGTCGATTTCACCGGCGACAGGCTCAGCGATGCCGGCCTCGTCGCGGCGACCCGTGCGACCGTGACCGCGACCCCGGGCGCGGTGCATAACCTGCGTCTCTGGCCCTTTCCCGAACGCCGGATCATGCGCGTCGGCTTCGAGGTCGATCCCGGCAACGAGAACCTCTCGGAGCTTCGGCTCGTGCTCGACGCCGGCGGGCAGCCGGTGTCCGAGACCTGGCTGAACCGGTGGACGTGGTGAGCATGCAGGAGACCGCGGTGGACGAACTCGTCCGCAAGCCCGAAGCCGAGGCAGCGGCCTGGCCCGCGCCCTTCGAGGCGACGCCGCCGGAGAACCGGCTCGACATGCCGGTGCAGTCGTTCCGGCGCTGGAAGGGCTCGGAGCGTCGCGCGCCCGCCGTCCCGGCAGCATGGCGCACGCCCTGGCTGGCGCGGCTCTTCGTCTTCGGCGGCGCCTGGGTGCTGACCGGCTACGGCGCCTGGGAGATGTACAACGTCGTTTCGGTCAGCCGCACGACCTTCCTGCAGTATGTGCTGCTCATCCTGTTCACCGTGAACTTCTCCTGGATCGCGCTCGCCTTCACCAGCGCCATCCTCGGCTTCGCCACCCTGCTGCTCGGCCTGCTGAAGAGCCCGCGCGCCGAGACGCTGAGCCAGAAGACCGTGGTGGTGATGCCGATCTACAACGAATCGACGGCCCGCACCTTCGCGGCGCTGGCCGCGATCCGGGAATCGGTCGAGGCGACGGGGCTCGGCGAGCATTTCGATTATTTCATCGTCTCCGACACGACCAATCCCGACATCTGGATCGCCGAGGAGCGCGCCTTCCTGGCGCTGCGCCAGAAGCTCGGCCCGGAGGCGCGCGTCTATTATCGCCACCGGCCGAAGAACCACCACCGCAAGGCCGGCAACATCGCCGACTTCGTGACGCGCTGGGGTGGGCATTACCCCCATATGGTCGTGCTCGACGCCGACAGCCTGATGACCGGAACCTGCATCGTGCGCCTCGCAGCGGCGATGGAGGCCGACCCCGATGCCGGCATCATCCAGTCGCTGCCGCTGATCATCAACCGCAACACCTTCTTCGCGCGCCTGCAGCAGTTCGCGGCACGCGTCTATGGGCCGGTGATCGCGACCGGGCTCGCAATCTGGTCCGGCCGCGACGGCAACTACTGGGGCCACAACGCCATCATCCGGACGAAGGCCTTCGCCGACCATTGCGGGCTGCCGGATCTGAAAGGCAAGCCGCCCTTCGGCGGCCATGTGCTCAGCCATGATTTCGTCGAGGCGGCAATGATCCGGCGCGCCGGCTGGTCGGTCTACATGCTGCCCGACCTGATGGGTTCCTATGAGGAGAGCCCGCCTTCGCTGATCGACATCGCGACGCGCGACCGGCGCTGGTGCCAGGGCAATCTCCAGCATTCGCGCATCATCGGCGCCAAGGGCCTGCTGATGGCGACGCGGCAGCATTTCGCGACCGGCATGATGGCCTATCTCGCCTCGCCCTTCTGGCTGATGCAGCTCGTGGTCGGCATCCTGATCGTGCTGCAGGTCAACTACGCGCGCCCGGAGTACTTCACCCAGGAGTTCACGCTGTTCCCGGTCTGGCCGCGCTTCGACCCCGAGCGCGCGCTGAACCTGTTCGCGCTGACCATGGCGATCCTGCTCGCACCGAAACTGTTCGGCCTGCTGCTGACGCTGTTCGACAGCAAGCTCCGGCGCGCCTGCGGCGGGTCCATTCGTCTGATCCTGTCCGCGCTCCTGGAGGTGCTGTTCTCGGCGATCTTCGCGCCGATCATGATGGTGATCCAGTCCGGCTCGGTCTTCCAGATCCTGCTCGGACGCGACACCGGCTGGAACCCGCAGCGCCGCGACGACGGCTCGATCCCGTTCAGGGACATCGTGCGCCGGCACCGCACGCACACCATGCTCGGGCTGATCGCCGGCTTCTCGGCCTTCATGATCGCGACCTCGCTCTTCGCCTGGATGTCGCCGACGATCGTCGGCCTCGTGCTGGCGATCCCGCTGTCCTGGGCTTCGGGCCAACTCGCGCTCGGGCTCTGGCTGAAGCGCTACAACCTGCTTGTGACGCCGGAGGAAGGCGCGCCGCCGGCGATCGCGCTACGGGCCAACGCACTCCAGGCCGAGTTCGCCACGGCCGGTCACGACGACGCCGACGGGCTGCTCGCGCTGCACGCCGACCAGGCGCTGCGCGCCGCGCATGAGTGCATGCTGCCGCAGGTCCAGCCGCGCCGGCGTGGCGAGATCGAGCCGGAACGGGCGGTAGCGCAGGCCAAGCTGATCGACGCCGAGACCATCTCGGACGCGGCGATCTGGCTGAAGGCGAAGGAGCGCATGGTGGTGCTGCATGACCGGGCGCTGCTCGGCCTGCTCGCCAACCTGCCCGAAGGCCCGGCGCATGCCGGCGCGGATATGGTGGCCCGCTAGCGCAGGCCCCTTAGCGCAGGCCCCTGCCCCCTCAGCCCTGCTCGAAGAGGATCGCGCAGCCGAGCGCTGCGCTGGCAGGGACGACGATGCGCCCGCTTTGGCGCAGATTCCGGATAGCGTGGCGCGCCAGCAGGGCATCGACCCGCGCCAGATCGGGGACCGTCACCGCGAACCCGGCGAAAGACGGCGCGGCCCGGCCCGGCCCTTCATCGCCGAACGCCGCCCCGGCGGCACCGGACGTCAGCACCTCGATGCGGCCTCGCGGCAGATCGAGGCGCAGCCCGCCTTCCGCCGTCACGACGGCCGGTGCGCCGGCATAGGCCGACAGGAACTCACGCTGCGCTGCCGGTTCGGCCGCGAGCATGAAAACCGCGGCAAGCCCGGTCGTGCCGTTCCCATGCTGCTGGAAGGCGGGATTCCAGAAATTCTGCGGTTCGTGCTGCTGGCACAGGAAAAAGCCGCAGTCCGGCGCCGCGGCATTTTCGGCGAAGGCCAGCGAGAAGGCGACGCGAACCTGCGAGCCGTCCGGCCGCTGGGCCTGCCGCTCGAAGAAGAAGGGCTCGAAATCACCGATCCCCGCCCGCCGAAAACCTTCGGCATCGGCCCGCGAGTCGGTGCTCTCCAGCACCAGCATGGACATGCCCTCGCCGCGCGCCAGCGCGTCGCGAACGAAGGCGCCGAAGGAGAAATGGCGCGGGCCATGCGGCGGGATCGCCGTCCCGTCGCCGACCGTGATCAACTCGAGGAAGGCGCCGGGAAACTGGACGATGCGATTCTCGGTGCCCCAGGGATGACGGTTGCGCGCCCCGACGCGGAAGCCGAGGCTTTCGTAGAAGGCGCCGGCCGCGTCGAGATCGGCGACGCCGATGACGAGATGGTCGAGGCCGCGCGAAGGCGAATTCTGGTTCATGGCAGGCTGTCGGTCTCGGCAAGGGGAGGATCGGGAGCGATCGATTCCACAAGCCTACAGCATCGCAGCTGCGAAAACTTCGACTCCCGGCATTGAGCTACGGCTCGATGTAGTGCGGCACGAAGCGCGAGGTGTTCTTGGTGATCGGCGTCGCGTCCTCGCGGATGCCGAGGCCGCATGGCTGCGAGGCCACCAGCCAGGAACCCAGGACGGGGTAGTTGCCGTCGAAATTCGGCAGCATCGCGGTCGCCTGCAGGACGAAGCCCTCGGCGCCATAGGGACCGCCGTCGCTGTCGCGCACCGTGCCGCCTTCGACCAGCGTCACATTGGCGCCCTCGCGCGAATAGAGCGGCTTGCGGACATGGCTTGAGCCGAGCTCGGCGCAGCGCGGGTCGCCCTCGAAATAGGCCGGCAGCAGATTGGGATGCCCCGGCGCCATCTCCCAGAGATAGGGCAGCAGTCCCTTGCTGGAGACCAGAGCCTTCCAGGGCGGCTCGACGAAGCGGCAGCGTGAGGCGGCCAGGGCGCCGGCGTATTGTTCCCGGAACAGCCATTCCCACGGATAAAGCTTGAACAGTGTCTCGACCGGCAGGCTGGCGCCGTCGCAGAAGCGCCCATCGGCGAGCAGACCGATCTCCTCGATGAAGGTGAAGCGCGCATCGATTCCGGCCTGCGTCGCGCAGTCCATCAGGTAATCGACCGTGCCCTTGTCCTCGTCGCTGCCCTCGACACAGGTGAAATGCATGCGTTCCGGCGCCGGCTCGCGCAACGCCCCGAATGCCGCGACCAGCCTTTCATGCAGCGAGTTGAACTGGTCGCAGCCGCGCGAAATCCGCCCCTGCGCCATGGCCTGTTCGAGCCAGTCCCATTGCACCACCGCGGCCTCGAACAGGGAGGTCGGCGTGTCGGCATTGTATTCGAGGAGCCTCGCCGGCCCCTTGCCGTCATAGGCGAAATCGAGCCGGCCATAGAGGTTGCGGTCGCCGCGCTGCCAGCTCTCGCGGATCAGCTGCCATTGCGGCTCCGGCACCGCCAGCCGGCGCAAGATCTCCTCGTCGCCGATGGCCCGCTCGACGAAGGCGAAGCAGAGTTCCTCGATCGCCCCGGTCGGCGCCTCGATGTCGTCCTCGATCTGCCGCAACGTAAAGCCATAGGCGGCGCTTTCGTCCCAATAGGTTTCGCCGTCGATGGTGTGGAAGGCGAAGCCAAGACGCTCGACCTGGGCCTGCCAGTCCGGGCGCGGCGACAGCGTGAGGCGGCGCATCGTCAGGACGAGGAGTAGGAGGAATAGGAGCGCGAGCTCGAGCCGAAGCCGCCGCGCGAAGCGACGCTCGGCGTGCTCGCCATGCCCGTCGCGGAGATGTTGCGCGCCACCATCGCCTGGCCCGAGGTGGTGGTGTAGGCGCGGGAGCGACTGCTGCTGCCGCCGTAATAGCCGCCCCCGCCCGATGAGGACGAGGAGGAGCGCGCCGGCTGCTCGCATTCGGGGCGGCCGGTACCGGCCTGGCGGGTTCCCGGGGGACAAGCCGAGTTGGTCGGTGGCAGCAGCGGCTGCGCGGCGCCGCCGCCTTGCATGAACTGGCGCGCCAGCATGATGCCGGCGAGCGCGGGAATGGCGACCTGCGCATTGTTCCAGACCGCGCTCTGGCAGCCGCCGGAGCCATATTCCTGCTCGCAGCTCGCGGAGCTGGTGAACTTCTTCGCGTCGCGGAGATGGTTGGCCGATGCCTCGTTGAAGCGCTGCTCGCACTGGCTGGCGCTGAGCTGGTTGGCGGCGCGGCATTCGGCGACGTTGTTGTAGATCAGCGAATCGTCGGTTTCGCCGCCGGACAGCGACCAGTAGCTCGCCACGAGCACGACGCCCGCCGCGGCAAGGCCGATCTGGGTCGAGCGCTTCATGCCGGCCTCCTCATTCGGTCATGCTGGCAGCGGCGAGCGTGCCGCTGATGATGGCGATCACCGCCAGCATCGCTGCCGAAGGGATGCGGTCCTCCTCGATCTTGCGCGACAGGTCCGGGATCACGACGCGGGCGAAGCCATAGGCCCCGAACTGGATGAGCATGGCGATGAGCGCCCAGATCACCAGATCGGGAATGCTGCTCGCCTGTTCGATGGCCTTCTCCAGCGGCACGGAGAAGCCGACGACGTTGCCGCCGAAGGCGATCGCCGCGGAGAGGTTGCCATTGCGGATCAGGGCGATCTCGTCATGCGCGGTGAGGCGCAGATAGACGGCGGCGAAGCCCGCGATCAGCGCGAATCCGACGCAGAAATAGAGCAGGAACGCCGGCAATCCGGCCATCGAGATCGTCATGCCGCGAGCCCCCGTATCGTCCGGCGATGGGAAGCGTCACTATACGTCACTTGCACCGCTGCGCCAGAGTGTCGCAGCCGGCCGAATCGGCGTGAAGTGAAAGGAGGCGACATGGCAGCGGGCATCGTCGAGGAGAGGGTCGCGCAGTGCTCTTGCGGGCGGCTGAGCCTGAATTGCGCGGGAGAGCCGGTCAGCGTCTCGCTCTGCCATTGTCGCGAATGCCAGCGGCGGACCGGCAGCAGCTACGGCATCGCCGCCTTCTACGAGCGGGAGAAGGTCAGCGTCTCCGGCGAATTCAGGGACTATGTCCGGCAGTCGGACAGCGGCCATGCGGTGGTGCAGCACTTCTGCCCGCATTGCGGCAGCACGGTCTTCTGGGAGCCGGGACGCAAGCCGCAGATGGTGGCGGTCGCCGTCGGCGCCTTCGCCGATCCGGCTTTCCCTGCGCCCGCCAAACAGGTCTACACCGAGCACCGGCACTCCTGGCTGGTGCTGCCAGACTAAAACCCGGCTGGCTCAGACCAGCCGGCTCTGCACCACCGCCGCCTCGATGAAGCTGGCGAAGAGCGGGTGCGGCTCGAAGGGGCGCGATTTCAGTTCGGGATGGTACTGCACGCCGATGAACCAGGGATGGTCGGGATATTCGATCGTCTCCGGCAGCAGCCCGTCGGGCGAGACGCCGCTGAAGCGCAGGCCGCGCGCCTCGAGCTGCTGGCGATAGCCCATGTTCACCTCGTAGCGGTGGCGATGGCGTTCGGAGATCTCGGTCGAGCCGTAGATCCTGGCGATCTTGGTGTCGGCAGAGAGATGCGAGGCATAGGCGCCGAGCCGCATCGAGCCGCCGAGATCGCCACCGGCGGTGCGCTGCTCGATCTCGTTGCCGCGCATCCATTCGGTCATCAGACCGACGAGCGGCTCTTCCGTCGGACCGAACTCGGTCGAGTTCGCCTGCTCGATGCCGGCAAGCGAGCGGGCGGCTTCGATCACCGCCATCTGCATGCCGAAGCAGATGCCGAAATAGGGCACCTTGCGCTGCCTTGCGAAGGTCGCCGCCTTGATCTTGCCCTCGGCGCCGCGATGGCCGAAGCCGCCGGGCACGAGGATGCCGTGGACATGCTCGAGGAAGGGCGTCGGGTCTTCCTTCTCGAAGACCTCGGATTCGATCCAGTCGAGATTGACCTTGACCCGGTTGGCGATGCCGCCATGGGTCAGGGCCTCGATCAGGGATTTGTAGGCGTCCTTCATCCCGGTGTACTTGCCGACGATGGCGATGGTGACTTCGCCCTCGGGGCTCTTGACGCGCTCGGAGATGCGCCGCCAGTTGCCGAGATCGGGCTCCGGCCCGGCCTCGATGCCGAACGCCGCCAGCACCTCGTTGTCGAGGCCCTCGGCGTGATAGGAGAGCGGCACGTCGTAGATCGAGGCGACGTCGCGGGCCTCGATCACGGCGGTCTCACGGACATTGCAGAACAGAGCGAGCTTGCGGCGCTCCTCGCGCGGGATTTCGCGGTCGGTCCGGCAGAGCAGGATGTCGGGCTGGATGCCGATCGAGCGCAGTTCGGCGACCGAATGCTGCGTCGGCTTGGTCTTCAGTTCGCCAGCGGTCGGGATATAGGGCAGCAGCGTCAGGTGCAGGAAGATGCACTGGCCGCGCGGCAATTGCTGGTTGGTCTGGCGGATGGCCTCGAGGAAGGGCAGGCTCTCGATGTCGCCGACCGTGCCGCCGATCTCGACCAGCACGAAATCGTAGCCCTCGTTGCCGGAGAGGACGAATTCCTTGATGGCGTTGGTGACGTGCGGGATGACCTGGATGGTGGCGCCGAGATAGTCGCCACGCCGCTCGCGGGTCAGGATGTCCATGTAGATGCGGCCGGTGGTGATGTTGTCGCCCTTGTTGCAGGGCCGGCCGGTGAAGCGCTCATAGTGACCGAGGTCGAGATCGGTCTCGGCGCCGTCGTCGGTGACGAAGACCTCGCCATGCTGATACGGGCTCATCGTGCCCGGATCGACATTGAGATAGGGGTCGAGCTTGCGCAGGCGGACCGTGTGGCCGCGCGCCTGCAGGAGGGCTGCGAGAGCCGCCGCCGCCAGGCCTTTGCCGAGCGAGGACACCACGCCGCCGGTGATGAAAACATACCGCGTCATGGGAGGTCACCTTTAACGCCAAGATTGCGATTCGCTAAGCGCCACGACAAGGGTCGGGTGTGCGCTGCACGCTTGTCCACAAAAGAGGGATGCCGGCTGCCCGGCGCTCTCCCCTCAAAAGAGAAGGGCCGGTTTCCCGGCACTCTGCCCTCAAAAGAGAAGGGCCGGTTTCCCGGCCCCTGCCCCGTCCCGATCATTGTGCCGGCGCTGCGGGCGTCGGCGGCTGCGAGCCGCCAGGGGGGCTCTGCATCTGCCGCAGCTGGTCGAGGACGCCGCCGGCATTGGGAGCCGAGGGCGCGCTCGGCGCCGCCGGGGCAGTCGCTCCCGGAGGCGGCGCACCGTCGATGATCGAGCGCTGCGTGCGACCGTGCGTCGCGAGCACCGCCAGCGTGATCGAGGTGATGAAGAACAGCCCCGCCAGGATCGCCGTGGCTCGCGTCAGCGCGTTGGCCTGGCCGCGGCCGGTCATAAAGCCGCCGACACCACCGCCGCCACCGGAGCCCATGCCGAGGCCGCCGCCTTCCGAGCGCTGGAGCAGGACGACGCCGACGAGCGCGATCACGATGATCAGGTGGATGACGATGAGAACGTTCTGCATGGCTCACGAAATGGCTATGGCGCGGCCGTTCGCCAAGATGGGCGTGTCGGCGCGGCTCCGCGTTTCGGCGGTGCCCTTAGCATGGGCATGCGCGGGGCACCACCGGCGATTTCAACCGGCCTGCTTCAGCCGCAGGCGCGGGCAATCGCCAGGAAGTCCTCGGCCTTGAGGCTCGCACCGCCGACGAGCGCGCCGTCGACATCGGCGACGCCCATCAACTCGGCGGCGTTGGAGGGCTTGACCGAGCCGCCATAGAGCAGCCTGACGCCGGCTGCGGCGGCCTTGCCGAGAATGCGGCCGAGCTCGGCACGGATCGCCGCATGCATCTCGGCGACGTCGGCCACGGTCGGGGTCAGCCCGGTGCCGATCGCCCAGACCGGCTCGTAGGCGACGACGAGCGTCGCGCCGGTCGCGCCTTCCGGCACCGAGCCGCGCAGCTGCTTCTTGACGATGGCGAGCGCCTTGCCGGCCTCGCGCTCCTCCCTGGTCTCGCCGACGCAGACGATCGGCACCAGCAGCGCCGCCTGGGCGGCCTGCGCCTTCGCCTTCACCGTGGCGTCGCGCTCGCCATGCAGCGTGCGGCGCTCGGAATGACCGACGATGACATAGCCGGCGCCGGCATCGGCCAGCATCGAAGCCGAGACCTCGCCGGTGAAGGCACCGCTTTCGCGCAGGCTGCAGTCCTGCCCGCCGGTGGCGATGCGCGAGCCGATCAGCGCCGCCGTCATCGCAAACAGCAAGGTCGCGGGCGGGCAGATGGCGAGATCGATCGCGCCCCGCAGGGCACCGTCATGGCTCCTCGCGATCTCGGCGGCGATGCCGAGATCGGCCTTGAGCCCGTTCATCTTCCAGTTGCCCGCCACCAGCGGCTTGATGCTTGCTGTCACGCCCGTTCTCCGAATTTTCCGCATGCGGTCTAGCAATGCCGGCCAGTGCTCGCAATCGCGCGAGATCGTCGACGATTGCCGAGCCGGGCCTCTCTTCCTATAAGCGGCGCGCAAGGGCGCCGTCGGCGACAGGACAGGAAGATAGAAACATGATGATGCAGGGCATCCGCAAGGCGGGGCAGAGCCTGGTCGGCAAGCTCCTCATTGCCCTGATGTTCGGGTTCCTGATCCTGTCCTTTGCGATCTGGGGCGTCGGCGACATCTTCCAGGGCTATGGGCGCAATGCCGTCGCGATCGTCGGCAAGAACGAGATCAGCGTCGAACAGCTGCGCACCGCCTACCAGAACGAGATCCAGTTGCTGACCCGCCAGCAGCGCCGGCCGATCACCCCGGAAGTGGCGCGTTCGCTCGGCCTCGACCGGCGCGTGCTGTCGCGGCTCGTCACCGAGGCGACGCTCGACCAGGCCGCCGCGAAGATGGGGCTCGCCGTTTCCGACGAGACGATCCGCGAGCTGATCTTCAACGACCCGAACATGAAGAACGCCGCCGGCACCTTCGACCGCAACCGCTTCAACGAGCTGCTGCGGGCGATCGGGCTGAACGAGCAGGGTTTCGTGCGCGAGCAGCGCGCCGCGACGATGCGCCAGGAGATCGCCGAAATGGTGGTCGGCGGCATCACCGCGCCGGTCGCGCTCCAGGAACTCGGCCACAGGCTGCGCAACGAGAAGCGCGATGTCGACTACGCGGTGCTGCCCGACACGGCCGCCGGCGAGATCGCCACGCCGGGCGAAGACGTGCTCAAGCGCTATTTCGAGGAGCGCAAGGCCTCCTTCCGCGCGCCCGAATTCCGCAGCGCCAATGTGCTGGCGCTGACGCCGGCGAGCCTCGCCGACCCGGCCAAGGTCAGCGACGTCGACGCCAAGGCACATTACGAATCGGTCAAGACCCAGCGCTTCGGCTCGGCCGAGCGCCGCACCGTGCAGCAGATCACCTTCCCGACGCTCGAGGAGGCCCAGGCCGCCAAGGCCAGGATCGAGGCCGGCGAGACCTTCGAGGCCATCGGGGCGAGCCGCAACATCGCCGAGCGCGACCTGACGCTCGGCACCTTCACCCGCGAAGGCCTGTTCGACCCGGTGGTGCGCGACGCCGCCTTCGCCCTCGCCCAGGGCGCGGTCAGCGCACCGGTGCAGGGCGGTTTCGGGGCGGTGCTGCTGCGCGTCACGGAGATCGAGGCAGCGCGGCTGAAGAGCTTCGAGGAGGTCGCCGACGAGGTCCGCCGCGAGGTCGCGACCAGCCGGGCCGCGGCGGAGGTCACCGATCTGCACGACAAGATCGAGGACCAGCGCGCCTCCGCACGCCCGCTGCCGGAGATCGCCAAGGAGTTCGGCCAGACCATCCGGGCGCTCGGGCCGGTCGATTCGGGGCTGCGCAAGCCTGACGGCACGCAGGACGCGCTGCTCCCCGGCGGCGAAGCGACGCTGACGGCGATCTTCGGCTCGGATATCGGCATCGACAACGAGGCGGTGCGCCTGCCCAACAATGGCGGCTATGTCTGGTTCGAAGTCACGAAGATCGAGCCGCCGCGCGATCGCGGCTATGACGAGGTCAAGGCCGAGGTCGAGCGGCAATGGCGCGCCGACGAGGTCGCCTCGAAGCTCGCGGCCAAGGCGCGCGAGCTGATCCAGCGCCTCGATGCCGGCGAGGCCTTCGCCACGGTCGTGACCTCGGCCGGGCTCGATGCCGAGGAAGCGAGCGGCCTCGGCCGCCAGGACCAGAGCGAGCCCCTGCCCCGCAACGCCGTCTCGCTGATCTTCGGCACGCCGGTCGGCAAGAGCGCCTCGGCTGCGGTCGAGGGCGAGGGCCGCGTCCTGTTCCAGGTCAAGGCCGCGACGGTGAGCCCGTATATGCGCACGACCGAGGAGGCCGAGAACTTCGAGCGGCTGATCGGTTCGAGCATCAGCGAGGACATCCTGGCGCAATATGTCGGCAAGCTGCAGAAGGATCTCGGCGTCTCGTTGAACCAGGCCGCCTTCCGCAACGCGACCGGCGGCGCGCAGAACTGAGAGCTCCGACATGGCGCCGGCCTTCGACTTCGCGCGTTTCGCCGCCGCCTATGACGCCGGCCAGCCGCAATTGCTGACGCTTTCGCTCGTCGGCGATTGCGAGACGCCGGTCGCCGCCTTCATGAAGCTGCGCCATGCCGGCAAGGGGCCGGCCTTCCTGCTCGAATCGGTCGAGGGCGGGGCGGTGCGCGGGCGCTATTCGATGATCGGGCTGGAGCCGGACCTGATCTGGCGCTGCCATCACGGCCAGGCCGCACTCTGCCGGCCGGCCCTGGGCGATGCCTTCCTGCCGGATCCGCGGCCCGCCTTCGAGAGCCTGCGCGCCTTGCTGGCGGAGAGCGCCGTTCCCGACCAGGACGGGCTGCCGCCGATGGCGGCGGGCGTGTTCGGCTATCTCGGCTACGACATGGTGCGCCTGATGGAGCGCCTGGCCGAGCCGAAGGAAACTGGCGTCGGCGTGCCGGATGCGATCCTGATGCGGCCGACGCTGATGGTGGTGTTCGATTCCGTGCGCGACGAGATCACGGTGGTGACGCCGGTGCGCCAGCAGCCGGGCGTCTCCGCCCGCATCGCCCATGATCGGGCGCAGGAGCGGCTCGACGCCGTGGTGACCGGGCTGGAAGCCCCCCTCCCCGCCGAGGCCGGGGTCGGCATCGCCGGCCTCTCCCATCCCGAGCCGGTCTCGAACACGAGCGAGGCGGAGTACGAGGCGATGGTCGGCCGGGCGCAGGAGTACATCCGCGCCGGCGACATCTTCCAGGTGGTGCTGTCGCAGCGCTTCGAGGCGCCGTTCGAACTGCCGCCCTTTGCGCTCTACCGCGCGCTGCGCCGGGTCAATCCGGCGCCCTTCCTGTGCTATCTCGATTTCGAGAGCTTCCAGATCGTCTGCTCCAGCCCGGAGATCCTGGTGCGGATGCGCGACGGCACGGTCGCGATCCGCCCGCTCGCCGGGACGCGCCCGCGCGGCGCGACGCCGGCCGCCGACGCCGCCCTGGCCGAGGATCTGCTGGCCGATCCGAAGGAGCGCGCCGAGCACCTGATGCTGCTCGATCTCGGCCGCAACGATGTCGGCCGCGTCGCCGAGATCGGCAGCGTGCGCGTCACCGATTCCTTCTTCATCGAGCGCTACAGCCAGGTGATGCACATCGTCTCGAACGTCGAGGGACGGCTTGCCGCGGAGCATGACGCGCTTTCGGCACTGATCGCCGGTTTCCCGGCCGGCACCGTCTCGGGCGCGCCGAAGGTACGGGCGATGGAGATCATCGACGAATTGGAGAAGGACGGCCGCGGCGCCTATGGCGGCTGCATCGGCTATTTCGGCGCCAATGGCGAGATGGACACCTGCATCGTGCTGCGCACCGCCGTGGTGCAGGATCGGCGCATGCAGGTCCAGGCCGGCGCCGGCATCGTGTACGATTCCAATCCGGCTTCCGAGCAGATTGAATGCGTCAACAAGGCCAAGGCGCTGTTCAAGGCGGCCGAGGAGGCCGTGCGCTTCGCGGCGCGAGCGAAACGCGGGCAGTAGGCGGTACGGCGCCATCGTCATTGCGAGGAGGCATGGCCGACGAAGCAATCCAGCGGGCGGCAGAGCTCGGCGAATCTGGATTGCTTCGCTTTACTCGCAATGACGGCGAATATCAGATCCGTGATCGCGGCAGGAAAGGCTGATCCGCCCTGATCCGCACATTACGCGCCAGGAAGTCGATGAAGGCGCGCATCCGCGCCGGCACGAAGCCGCCCTGCCCCAGATAGACCGCGTGGATCGCCTCGATGTCGCCGGGGTTGAACTCGTCGAGGACGGTGACGAGCCTGCCGGCGGCGATCTCGGCTTCGACATGGAAGCGGCCCAGCCGTGCGACGCCGATGCCGGCGACCGCAAGCTGCCGCGCCGTCTCGCCATCGCCCACCTGGATGTTGCCGACGGCCGTGACGGAAGTGATCTTGCCGTCGACCATGAACGGCCAGCCTTCGACCGAGCGCGCGAAGTTGAAGCCGATGCGGTTATGGCGCTCAAGCTCGGCCAGCGTCCTCGGCTCGCCATTGCGCGCCAGATAGGACGGCGCCGCGACCACCGCGACGCCGCTTTCGCCGAGCTTGCGCGCCATCAGCTGATTGCCGCGCAGAGGGCCGACGCGGATCGCGATGTCGGCGCGCTCCTCGAGCAGGTCGACGACCTGATCGGTCAGCACGAGGTCGAGGGTGAGCTCCGGGTTCTCGGCCAGGAAGGCTGGAACCAGTGGCAGCAGCACATGGTTGCCGAAGGCGACATTGGCGTTGACGCGCACCCGCCCGCGCGGTGCCCGGCCGGCAGCAGCCTCGCATTCGGCCTCGGCGATATCGCCGAGGATGGCGATGCAGCGCTGGTGGAAGGCCTGTCCCTCGGCGGTGAGCTGGAGCTTGCGCGTCGAGCGGTTGATCAGCCGGGCGCCCAGGCGCGCCTCCAGCCGCGAGACCAGCTTGCTGACCGCCGAGGGTGTCATGGCGAAGACCTTGGCGGCCGCCGAGAAGCCGCCGCGCTCCACCACTGCGGTGAAGACCTCCATTTCGCCGGAGCGGTTGCCGAGCAGGCTTGCCATGATGATCTCAATTCACAAATGAGTTTACGGAGATCAATCTAGTTCATTCTGTGGGCAGAGGCCATTTCGGCCAAGGATTTTCCGCCGGAGCCAGCCATGCCCATTGCCGTCTACGCCCTCACCGCCGGTGCCTTCGGCATCGGCACCACCGAATTCGTGATCATGGGCCTGCTGCTGCAGGTCGGTGCCGATCTAGGCGTCACGGTCTCGGCCGCCGGCCTGCTGATCTCGGGCTATGCGCTCGGCGTCTTCGTCGGTGCGCCGCTGCTGACGCTGGCGACGCGCAACCTGCCGCGCAAGCAGGTGCTGATGCTGCTGATGCTGATCTTCACCCTCGGCAACATCGCCTGCGCGCTGGCGCCGAGCTACGGCCTGCTGATGGCGGCCCGCATCGTCACCTCGCTGGCGCATGGCACCTTCTTCGGCGTCGGCTCCGTCGTCGCCACCAGCCTCGTGCCGGCCGACAAGAAGGCCTCGGCCATCGCCGCCATGTTCACCGGCCTGACCATTGCGACCCTGCTCGGCGTGCCTGCCGGCGCCTGGCTCGGCCTGCATTTCGGCTGGCGCGCCAGCTTCTGGGCCATCGCCCTGATCGGCGTCGCCGCTATGCTGGTGCTGGCCCGCTTTGTGCCGGCCGACAAGGGGCGGCCCGAGGTCGCGCCGCTGCGCCAGGAACTCGCGGTTCTCTCCGAGCCGCAGGTGCTGCTCGGTCTTGCGATGACCGTGCTCGGCTTCGGCGGCGTCTTTGCGGTCTTCACCTATATCCAGCCGATTCTGGTCGAGATCAGCGGCTTTCCGCAGGAGGCGGTCTCGCCGATCCTGCTGCTGTTCGGCCTCGGCCTGATCGTCGGCAACATGGCGGGCGGCAAGCTCGCCGACCGCAACCTGCCCTTCGCCCTGCTGGCGACGACCGCGACGCTGACCGTCGTGCTGCTGGCGATGACGCCGGCGATCCATCATCCGGTCGCGGCCGCGGTCTTCGTTGGCCTGCTCGGCGCCGCCGCCTTCGCCACGGTCGCGCCATTGCAGATGCGGGTGCTGGACAAGGCGGGCGATGCCGGGCGCAATCTCGCCTCCAGCCTCAACATCGCCGCCTTCAACCTCGGCAATGCTCTGGGTGCCGGGCTCGGCGGTTTCGTCATTGATCATGGCCCCGGTCTTGGCGCCGTGACATGGGTCGCGGCCTTCGTGCCGCTGGCGAGCCTCGGCCTGGCGCTGATCAGCCTGCGCCTCGATCGGCGCGAGCGGGCCGCCCTGCAGGCGAAGACCGCCTCGGCCGGCTGCTCGTGACCTCTTCGGAAAATCTTTCAGAACAAGGAGTTTGGACAATGGAACACAGGCGTTTGGGCGCATCGGGCCTCAAGGTTCCGGTGCTGAGTTTCGGAGCCGGCACTTTCGGCGGGCAGGGCCCGCTGTTCGGGGCCTGGGGCACCAGCGACGCTAAGGAGGCGAGCCGGCTGATCGACATCTGCCTGGAGGCCGGGCTCAACCTGTTCGATACGGCCGACGTCTATTCGAACGGGGCCTCGGAAGAGGTGCTCGGCGCGGCGATCAAGGGCCGGCGCGACAAGGTCCTGATCTCGACCAAGATGGGCCTGCCGATGGGCGACGGGCCCAATGAGGCCGGCTCCTCGCGCAGCCGGCTGATCGAGGGCACCGAGGCCGCGCTGCGCCGGCTCGGCACCGACCATATCGACCTCTTGCAACTCCACGCCTTCGACGCCTTCACCCCGATCGAAGAGGTGCTCTCGACGCTCGACACGCTGGTGCGGGCCGGCAAGATCCGCCAGGTCGGCGTCTCCAACTTCGCCGGCTGGCAGCTGATGAAGTCGCTCGCCATCGCGGAAAAGCACGGTTTCCCGCGCTATGTCGCGCATCAGGTCTATTATTCGCTCGTCGGCCGCGACTACGAGTTCGACCTGATGCCGCTCGGGCTCAATCAAGGCGTTGGCGCGATCGTCTGGAGCCCGCTCGGCTGGGGCCGCCTGACCGGTAAGATCCGGCGCGGGCAGGCGCTTCCGGAGGGCAGCCGCCTGCACCAGACGGCCGATTTCGGCCCGCCGGTCGACGAGGAAAGGCTCTATGGGGTCGTCGACGTCCTCGACGAGATCGCGAAGGAGGCCGGCAAGACCGTGCCGCAGATCGCGCTCAACTGGCTGCTGCAGCGCCCGACGGTCGCCTCGGTCATCATCGGCGCCCGCAACGAGACGCAGTTGCGCGACAATCTCGGCGCGGTCGGCTGGGCGTTGACGAGAGAGCAGATCGCCAGGCTCGACCAGGCAAGCGCGACGGTGCCGCCCTACCCTGCCTTCCCCTATCATCGCCAGGAGGGTTTTGCCCGGCTCAACCCGCCGGCGGTGTGAAAGACGGCCTGTAAACTCTCTCAGCCCTCATCCTGAGGAGCGCCCGCAGCGCGCGTCTCGAAGGATGCTCCAGGAGGCGCCCGAGACAGCTGGAGCATCCTTCGAGACGCCGCTTCCGCGGCTCCTCAGGATGAGGGCTGAGGGGCGTTCCGCGGGCCATGGTCTCGGCGCCGCTCACCTGTCACCGACTTGATTTTTTCCGCCTCCACCTGTCGGCTGCGGGCCCGGCCATTCGTCCTTGGCCATAAGAGGAGCCGCCGATGCACTACGCCATCCTTTGCTATCATTCCGAGGAGGTCGTCACCGCCTGGACGCAAGAGCAGAACGACGAGGTGATGGGCAAGCTCGAAAAGGTCCGCCAGCGCATCGCCAGGGAGGGCAAGCTCGGCCCGGTGGCGCGGCTGCTGCCGACGACGGCGGCGACGACCCTGCGCAAGGACCGCGACCCGCCGCTGATCCTGGACGGCCCGTTCGCCGAGACCAAGGAACAGTTCCTCGGCTTCTACATCGTCGACTGCGCCGATCTCGACGAGGCGCTCGGGATCGCCCGCGAGCTCGGCGAAGCCAATCCCGGCGGCGCCTTCGAGGTGCGGCCGCTCGCCGTCTACTACCCGGCCGGGGCCTGACCATGGCCGAGATCGCCTGGATCCATGCGGCGCTGACCTCGGCGCGTCCCCAGGCAATCAGCGCACTGCTGCGCTATTTCCGCGATCTCGACCTGGCCGAGGAGGCCTATCAGGAGGCCTGCCTCAGGGCGCTCCGGACCTGGCCGCAGAACGGCCCGCCGCGCGATCCCGCCGCCTGGCTGATCTTCGTCGGCCGCAATGTCGCGCTCGACCAGATCAGGCGGCGCAGCAAGCAGGAGGCCCTGCCCGACGAGGACCGGATTTCGGACCTCGGCGATGCCGAGAGCGATGTCGCGGAACGGCTCGACGGGGCGCATTACCGCGACGACATCCTGCGCCTGCTCTTCATCTGCTGCCATCCCGACCTGCCGGCGACGCAGCAGATCGCGCTGGCTTTGCGCATCGTCTCGGGTCTGACGGTGAAGCAGATCGCGCGGGCCTTCCTGGTCGGCGAGAGCGCGATGGAGCAGCGCATCACCCGGGCCAAGGCGCGGGTCGCCGCCGCCAATGTGCCGTTCGAGACGCCGGGCCCGGTCGAGCGGGCCGAGCGGCTCGCGGCGGTGGCGGCGATGATCTATCTCGTCTTCAACGAGGGCTATTCCGCCAGCGGCGCCGAGGCCGACCGGCGCCGGCCGTTCAGCGAGGAGGCGATCCGGCTGGCGCGCCTGCTGCTCAGGCTGTTCCAGAGCGAGCCGGAGATCATGGGGCTGACGGCGTTGATGCTGCTGCAGCACGCCCGCGCCGCCGCGCGCCTCGACGCCAGCGGGACGATCGTGCTGCTCGACGATCAGGACCGGCTGCTCTGGGACCGACACCTGATCGCCGAAGGCCTGGCGCTGATCGACAAGGCGATGCGCCACCGGCGGCCCGGCCCCTACCAGATCCAGGCGGCGATCGCCGCGGTCCACGCCCGGGCGCCGCGACCGCAGGATACCGACTGGGCGCAGATCGACCTGCTCTACGCGACGCTGGAGCACATCCAGCCCTCGCCGGTGGTGACGCTCAACCGGGCGGTCGCCGTCGCCAAGCTGCGCGGTGCCGAGGCGGCTCTCGCCATGATCGAGCCGCTGGAAACGGCGCTTTCCGGCTATTTCCACTTCTTCGGCCTGAAGGGCGGGCTGCTGATGCAGCTCGGCCGCAGCCGCGAGGCCCGAACCGCCTTCGACCGGGCGATCGCGCTTGCGAACACCGCGAGCGAGGCCGCCCATATCCGCCAGCATATCGACCGGCTGATCCGCGAGAGCGAGGTTTCGGGCGCCGGCTGACCTCGCAGTGGCGCTCCGCGCGCGTCTGGCGCGTCATGGCGTCGCCGTCGTCGCTGCGGGCTCGCGCTACGGCGCCGAGGGCGAAGGCCAGGCGATCTACGTGAAGGACCCCGATGGCAACGCCATCGAGCTCAAGGGCGCCGAGTTAATCCCGGCGCCGATCGTCGGAAAAAAATCCACGACCCTTGTCGGCTCGGGCGAACCGCCAGCGTCCTAGCGTCAAGCCCGCCCGGAGAACCCGGCGGGCGATGACGAAGCCAACGTCTGCCAGCAAGAGAAGAGGGAGTTTCGCCATGTCGCAGCCTGCAGCAGTCAACCAGCCCGAAGCGCAGCCCGAAACCCGCGGCGGCGTCGTCCCCTATATCAGCGTCGATGGCGCGGCGAAGGCGTCGGAGTTCTACCAGAAGGCGTTCGGTGCCGAGGAAGTCGCCCGCCAGCCGATCGACGACAAGGGCCGCACCATGCACATCCACCTCTACATCAATGGCGGCTCGCTGATGCTGAGCGATCCCTATCCCGAATACGGCTACCCCTGGGAGAAGCCGCAGGGCTTCACGCTGACCCTGCGCGTCGACGATATCGACTTCTGGTGGAAGCGCGGTGTCGAGGCCGGCATGGAAGTCGTGACCCCGGTCGAGGTGATGTTCTGGGGCGACCGCTACGGCCAGTACCGCGACCCGTTCGGCTTCCTCTGGGCGCTGGTCTCCGCCGTCAAGTAATCGGCGCGCCGGCACGGCCGGCCCCGCAAGCTCATTCCACGACGCTTCAGCCGGCCGCCGCCCCAGGCCGGACCGGCGAAGCCATGCCCGATCCGGAGAAGACCATGCAGTCGGACACACAAATCGCCGCAACCTCGTCCACGATGCTCTGGACCGGGCGCGTAATGAGCGGGCTCGTCATCGCCTTCCTGATCTTCGACGGCGGCATCAAGCTTGCGCCGCTTCCGGTGGTGACCGAGACGATGCAGCAGCTCGGCTATTCTGGTTCGCCCGAGCTGGCGCGTGGCCTCGGCGTGATGACGCTGGCAATCGCCCTGCTCTACGCCCTGCCGCGAACCAGCATCCTCGGCGCGGTCCTGCTCACCGGGCTGCTGGGCGGCGCCATGGCGACGCATCTTCGCGTCGGCAGCCCGCTCTTCAGCCATCTTTTCTTCGGCCTCTATCTTGGCCTCCTCGCCTGGGGCGGCCTTTACCTGCGCGATGCCAGGCTGCGCCGCCTGATCCCGCTGCGCGCCGAAGCCTGACCGTTCTCCAAATGCGCGCCCCTATCCTGTCGCAAACTGACGGGAAGCCGTCGCACCTTCTTCAGCAAGCCTCCTCGGAGGCGCCAACACCGGAGGAAAACCGCCATGTCCAACATCGCAGAAGCCGATAAGGCTCAAGATCTTTCCGGATGCATGCCGGCCAAGCCGCAGCAGGAGCATGAATGGCTGCACAAGCTCGTCGGCGAATGGACCTATGAAGGCGATTGCATGATGGGGCCGGACCAGCCCCCGATGAAGTCGACCGGGACGCAGTCCACGACCTCGTTCGGCGGTCTCTGGATCGTCGGCGACGGCCGGGGCAAGATGCCGGACGGCTCGCCGGCGCAGACCCGGATCACGCTCGGCTACGATGCCCAGAAGGGCTTGTTC
>NZ_JAKFED010000014.1:0-9586 GCF_036675845.1 Allobosea sp.
GCCTCGCGGCGGCCGGGGTCGGTATCATGGATCGCCAGCTCCGAGACGCCGGCCTCGGCGAGCGAGAGAGCGATCGCGGAACCGGCGCCGCCGGCGCCGATCAGCAGCGCCCGGGCGCCTTCGAAGCGGGCCCCGCGCTCGCGCGCTCCCGCCACGAAGCTGACCCCGTCGAAATTCTCGCCATGCCAGCCGCCGGAAGCGGTGCGGCGCATGTGCTGCACCGCGCCGAGCAGGCGCGCCCGCTCCGATACGCTCTCGTAATGCGCGAAGCAGGCGAATTTATGCGGGATGGTGATGATGATGCTGTCGACATTGCGCGCCAGGCTCACCCCGGCGAGGAAGGCCGGCAGGTCGGCGCTCGTCACCCGGATCGGCACGACGATGTCGTTCCTCCCCGCGGCGACGAACTTCCCGGTCAGGCCGGCCGGCGACTTCACCTGGGCGATCGGGTCGCCGATGATCAGGTGAAGCCGCGTCGCTCCGTCGAGGTTGGTGGTCAGGCTGCTCGGGTCCATCGCCACCTCAGGCCGCCACGGTTTCGTCGGCCTGGACGACGCCGAGCAGCTTCGCCTGGAGGGCATGGTCCCGCTCCAGCATGCCGGCGTCGCCGGCGAAGGCGACCTTGCCGTTGACCAGCACCATGGCCCGGTCGACGATCGGCAGCACGGTTTCGGCATGATGCTCGACGATCACCATCGCGACCTTGCCGCGCAGCTTGACCAGCGCCGCCATCACCTCCTCGACCACCGCAGGCGCAAGGCCCTCGAAGGGTTCGTCGAGCAGGATCAGCTTGCTCGGCACGACGAGAGCCCGGGCGATCGCCACCATCTGGCGTTCGCCGCCGGAGAGGTTCTCGGCTTGCGCCTTCTGGCGCGTGCGCAGCCGCGGGAACAGCGCGAAGCACTCCTCGATGCTGAGCCCGCCGGGCCTGGCCGCGATCTGCAGGTTCTCGATCACGGTCAGGTTCGGGAACAGCCGCCGCCCCTCCGGTACCAGCGCGATGCCGAGCCGGTTGATCTCGTAGGGCTTCAGCGCCCCGAGATCGGCGCCCTCGAAGGAGAGCGTGCCGGCATCGAGCGGCAGCGTCCCGGTGAGGGCGCGCAGCGTCGTGGTCTTGCCGACGCCGTTGCGGCCGAGCAGCGCCACAGCCTCGCCTTCGTGCACGACGAGGTCGACGCCGTTCAGCACCGTGCTGCCGCCATAGCCGACGGCGATGCCCTTGGCCTCGAGCAGCACCTTGCCGGCGGCATGGGCGGCGCGCTCGACTGCCGGCGGTGCCTTTTCCGCACCCTTGGCGGCGCCGAGATAGGCGGCGATCACTTCCGGGTTGCGCGCCACCTCGGCCGGCTTGCCGTCGGCGATCATCCGGCCCTGGTGCAGAACCGAGATCCGTTCCGAGATCGCGAGAACACGGTCGATGTCGTGCTCGATCAGCAGCACGGCGTGCTTCTTCGACAGGCTGCGGATCAGCTCGGCGACGACGTGCCGGTCGGCCTCGGCAAGGCCGGCCAGTGGTTCGTCGAGCAGCAGCAGCTTGGAATCGATCGCGAGCGTGACGGCGATCTCGAGCAGCCGCTTGGCGCCGTGCGGCAGGTTCATGCACGGCTCGGCCGCCCGGTCGGCGAGGCCGACCGCGTCGAGGATCGACCATGTCCGCTCGTTCAGGGCTTCCAGGTCATGCGCGTCGGTGATGAAACCGAGCGCGCCATGGCGCTGCGCCTGGACGGCGACGCGCACATTCTCGAACACCGAGAGGTTCGGGAAGATCGAGAGGATCTGGAAGGAGCGGCTGATGCCGAGCCGGGCGCGGGCATACATCGGCAGCCTGGTGATGTCCTTGCCCTCGAACAGGATCTGCCCGGCGCTCGGCGGCAGCACGCCGGTCAGCATATTGTAGAAGGTGGTCTTGCCGGCGCCGTTCGGGCCGATGATCGAGTGCAGCACGAAGGGCCGTACCGATAGGTCGATGTCGTGGGCCGTCACCAGGCTGCCGAAGCTCTTGTTGAGCTTGCGGGTCTCCAGGATCGGCTTGTTCGGATCCATCGCCTGGCCGGCGCTTTCATAGGGCTTGATCACGGCCGGCCGCGCCGGGATCGTGTTGCGCGTCAGCGTCCAGCGCTCGCGCTTCAGCGCGCGCTGCACCAGCCCCTGCATGCCCTCGGGGGAGAGCAGGGCGAAGGCGATGATGATCGGCGCGAAGATCAGCCACCAGTTCTCGGTGATCGCCGAGAGCCGGTTCTCCAGGATGATGAAGGCGATCGCCCCCCAGAGCGGGCCGAGGAAGTGGTGCACGCCGCCGAGCACGGTCATCAGCAGCGAGTCGCCGGCGCGCTGCCAGCCGAGATTATTGGCGTAGACGCCCTGCAGCATCAGCGTCAGCAGGCCGCCGGCAAAGCCGACGATGCCGGCCATGATGACGAAGCCGCCAAGCTTCACCAGATAGGTGTTGTAGCCGAGGCTGCTCGCCCGCTGCTCGTTGTCGCGCACCGCCTGCAGCACCCGGCCGAAGGGCGCATGCGCCAGCCGCCAGAGGAACCACATGCCGGCGACGACCGTCACCAGCGCGAAGATGTGGAACTGCATCTCGGTGCCGAAGCTGGTGCGCGGCACGCCCTGCAGCCCGTTCTCGCCGCCGGTGACGGCAGTCCATTTATAGGCGACCTCGAAGGCGATCTGCGAGCAGGCGAGGGTGAGCAGCGAGAAGTAGAGGCCGCGCCGGCGCAGGATCAGCGCGCCGAGCGCAGCCGCCAGCACCAGCGAGAACAGGATCGTCAGCACCAGCGCCATGATGTCCTGCCGAACCGGTCCGAGCAGCAGGAAGGCGGTGATGTAGCTGGCGCAGCCGAAGAACACCGAGGCGCCGAAGGGCACGAGCCCGGTATAGCCGACGAGCAGGTTCACCCCGGCGCCGTAGAGCGTGTAGATCGCGATCTGCGTGATCAGGTTGACCGGCGCGCCCTGTCCGAGCCAGGCGAAGGTCAGCGCGGCGAAGACGACGGCGATCCACAGGATCGGGTTCATCATAAGGTTGCGGGTGTTCATTCGAACCTCTCCCAGCGCTCGCCGAACAGGCCGCGCGGACGGATGAGAAGGATGACGGCCATGAGCACGTACATCGCCGCGCCCGACCAGGCGGGGAAGAACTGGATGCTCATCGCTGTGGTGAGGCCGACCAGCAGCCCGGCGATGATCGCGCCCGAATAGGAGCCGAGGCCGCCGATGGTGACGATGACGAAGGCGGGCATGATCGCGCCCGCCGCCATGCTCGGGATCACCGTCCAGAGCGGCCCGGCCAGCATACCGGCGAGGCCGGCGAGCAGGCAGCCGATGCCGAAGACGCCGCTGAGCACGATCGGCAGGTTGATGCCGAGCAGGCCGACCATCTCGGCGTCGCGCGAGCCGGCCCGGATGATCCGGCCGAAGCGCGTGAAGCGCAGGAAGGCCCAGAAGCTGATCAGCGCCAGCACCGTCACCGCCAGCACGAACATCCGGTATTTGGTGATCAGGATCGGGCCGTACTCGATGAAGCCGGCGAGAAAGCGCGGCGGGCTGAACGGGATCGGGGCGCCGCCGAAGATCAGCCGCAGCAGCGCCTCGGCCAGCAGCGCCAGCGCGAAGGTCAGGATCAGGCCGAGCAGCGGTTCCTTGCCGTAGAGATGCCGGATCAGCGTCTTCTCGACGATCATCCCGATCAGCCCGACGATCAGCGGCGAGAGCAGCGCCGCCGGCCAGCCGAAATCGCGGGCCAGCACCAGAGCGAGATAGGCGCCGATGGCGAAGAACGAGCCATGGGCGAAGTTCACGATGCCGAGCATGCCGAAGATGATCGACAGCCCGATGGCGATGAGGACGTAGAGAAAGCCCAGGATGAGGCCGTTGACCGCCTGGGAGATGATCATGTCGAGCATGCTGCGACCCTTCCCGCTCCGGCGCGGGTGCGGCCGGATGGATGAGGCGCCGGGCCGTTGCCGGCCCGGCGCGCGAAGAGGTTGAGGGGCGGACGAAGAGGCTAGATGCTGTCCATCTGGCAGGCGCTCTCGGCCGCGGAGCCGAAGGCCTTGTCGACATCGGCGATCGAACGCGGCGCGTTCTCGATCACGTCGACATAGTCCCATTTGTCGGTGATCTTGTCCTTGACCTTGCAGATGATCGTCCGGCGCTTCATCTGGTGGTCGAAATCGCGATAGCCGACCTCGAGGTCGCCTTCCTTGACGCGCCAGGTCTCCAGCGCCTTGACGATGGCGGCAGGCTCGGTCGACTTGGCGAGCTCGATCGATTCCAGCAGCGAGCGCATGCCGAACCAGCCCATCCAGGCCTTGTCCGGTGCGGGCTGGTTGAACTTCTTCAGATAGGCCTCGGCGAACGCCTTGTCCTCCGGGCTGTTGCCCGGATTGTTGTAGTACCAGACCTTGGTGAAGATGCCGGTCGCCGCGTCGGGGCCGACGCCCCAGATGTCGGTATTGCCGATCGAGATCTCGGCGAAGGGGATCTTGCCCTTCATGCCGAGCTCGTTCCACTGCTTCAGGAAGGTGGTGAGGTCGCTGGCCGAGACGCCGCCGATGACGACATCGGGCTTGGCGGCGCGGATCTTCAGGATGAACGAGCTGTAGTCGGCAGTGTTGACCGGCACCTCGTCGGCGCCGACCACGGTGCCGCCATTCTTGGTGATGAAGTCGGTGAAGGTCGCCTTGATGTCCTGGCCGAAGGCGAAGGCCGCGGTCAGCAGGTACCACTTCTTGCCGATGTCGAGGCAGTAGGGCGCCAGGATGCGGGTGTGGACGTCGACCGGCGGCTGCAGCCGGAAGGTGTATTTGTTGCAGAGCTTGCCGGTCAGGTCGACGGCCGCGGCATTGGCGGCGACGTAAGGGATCTTCGCCTTCTTGGCGACGGCGGAGATGGCCAGCGCGAACGAGCTCTGCGCCCCGCCGATCAGCGCCACGACCTTGTGCTCGTCGATCAGGCGCTGGGCGTTGAGCTGCGCGCCCTGCGGATTCGGCTCGTCGAGCCAGATGATCTCGATCGGCCGACCGAGCAACTGGTTGTTGCGCTGTTCGGCGGCGAAGAACCCGCCCTGTGCCAGGAAGGTCGACTGGTCGACGATGGCGCCGGTCTTGGCCCAGATCATGCCGATCTTGATCGGCTCGGCCGCAGCGGCGTTGCCGATATAGGGCATGCCGAGCTTGGCGCCGACAACCTGCGTCGCGGCGAGGCCGCCGGCTCCCAGCAGAAGCGAGCGGCGCGACGCGCCGGGCTTCCTGCCGCCATCTTCGATCTTTCGGGTCATGGGTTCTCCTCCGGTTGCGGTGTCTTGTCGATGCTGCCTTGTGGCTGGCTTGAGATACCGGTACCGTAAACTGGAATTAAAGTCCAGTTTCAGAATCCGACGTGGACAGGATTCCGGACGGCGTTGACAAGCGCGGAGATCACAGGGACTTAGCCCTGGTTCGGCAGGGCAGTCTGCGGTGGATGGCCGGATTGGAACGATTGTGATCAACGGCCCGCCTCGGCTATCCTGCGGCGGCCAGTGCTGCGGAGAAGACGATGTCCAGGATCAAGGACGAAGGCGCGGGGCCCGACGGCATCCTGAAGCGCACCTTGCGGATTCTCGAGATCCTCTCGAGCTACCCGCAGGGCATGCTGTTCTATGAGGTCGCGGACGCGATCAAGATCCCGCGCAGCGCCACACACCGCCTGCTCGCCAGCCTGGTCGAGGAGGGTTATGTGCGCCAGGAGCGCGATTTCGGCTCCTATGTCCTGACCGCCAAGATCGCCTCGCTCGGCTTCCGCTACCTTTCCGGCCACGGCATCACCGATCTGATGCAGCCGGTGATCGACCGGCTGGCCCAGGAATGCGGCGAGCTCGTCCGCGTCGCCATCCTCGACAATGACCAGCTCACCTTCGTCGCCAAGGCCCAGGGCGCCCGCGCCGGCCTGCGCTACGACCCCGAGACCGGCCAGGAGGCAAGACTGTCCTGCTCCTCCTCCGGCCTCGCCTGGCTCTCGACCATGACCGATGACGAGGCGCTGGCCCAGATCGACAAGCAGGGCTACGGCTCGCGCACCGAATACGGCCCGAACGCACCGCAGACGCCGCAGGCGATCCGCCGCCGCCTGCGCGAGGCGCGCATGCTCGGCTATGTCGTGACCCAGCAGACCTTCTCGCAGTGGATGAACGCCATCGCCGCGCCGATTCGCTCCTCGATCGACCAGCGCGTCACCGGCACGGTCAGCATCGCCGGGCCGTTCGTGCGCCTGACCGAGGAGCGCATGGTCCAGATCGCGCCGCTGCTCCTGGCGGCGACCCGGGAGCTCGGCCAACTCTCGCCGGCCGTCCACGCGCCGATCGAGCGCCCCGGCGAGCCGCGGCCGAACATCTTCGTCTGATGGGTTATCGGGCGGCTCGTGAGCTGCTCGCCTGAAATAGGAAGCGCGATCTCGACGCTTTACGGATTCGGTCGAAACGCGCCGTCATTCCGGGCAAGCGAAGCGCAGACCCGGAATCCATCATAGGGCGTTGAGCCCTCCGATGGATTCCGGATCAGCGCCGCTGCGCGGCTTCTCCGGAATGACGGCGCGTTTGTTTCCAGGGTGGAGAGGCAATCTATTGGGGTCAGCCGCCTCAGCCGTCGAGGCTGGCGAGGACGGTCCGGCGCAATTCGGCATCGACGACAGGGTCGATCCCGAACCAGGCTTTGAAGCCCGGCCTTGCCTGATGCAGCAGCATGGCGAGCCCGTCGACGGTGCGCAGCCCGGCTTCGCGCGCCTGGGCCAGCAGCGGGGTCTCAAGCGGCACATAGACGATGTCGGCGACGCAGAGCGACGCCTTCGCCCGTCCAAGCTCGAGTGTCAGCGGCGCGTTGCCCGCCATGCCGAGCGAGGTGGTGTTGACCAGCAGGTCGCAATCGCCGAGCGCCCGCTCGCGCCGCTCCCAATCCGTCACGCTCAGCCCCGGCAAGGCGGCGGCGACGCGCTCGGCCCGCTCGCGGCTGCGATTGGCCAGCGTCACGGCGGCGCCGGCGTCGAGCAGCGCCGCGCAGACGGCGCGTGATCCGCCGCCGGCACCCAGCACCAGCACGCGCGCTCCCTCGGCCGCGATGCCGGCCTCCGCCAGCCCGGCCATGAAGCCGAAGCCGTCGGTGTTGCTGCCGCTGATGCCGCGCTCGTCGAAGACCAGCGTGTTGACGGCGCCGGCCCGCAGCGCCGAGGGTTCGACCATGTCGCAGATCGCGAAGGCGGCCTCCTTGTGCGGCTTGGTCACGTTCACGCCGCGGAAGCCGGCCGCCTGCAGGCCGCGCACTGCGATCTCGAAATCGCGCTCGGCCGGGAGCGGCACATAGGCGCCGTCGATGCCGTGGCGCTTCAGCCAGTAGCCGTGCATCAGCGGCGAGCGCGAATGCATGACCGGCCAGCCGAGAAGTCCGGCGAGGCGGGTCCTGCCCGTCAGGGTGGTCATCTGGAACGGATCCTGTCGCTGTGGCGGCGCCGGCTTCAGCGCGCGGTTTCGAGCCAGAACTTCAGCATCAGCGAGGTCTCGGATTCGAACATCTCGATGCCGGTCGAGTTCGGGCAGCCGAGCCGGCGCGCCGCCTCGATCAGCGGCGGCAGGGCCGGCTTGGTGACGACGTCGCTGACGAAGGTTTCCGGCGACAGCCGCGCGATATCGATCGGCAAGGCATCGCCTTCCGCCATCCCGGCCGGCGTGGCGTTCGAGACGGTGTCGAAACCGCTCGGATCGGCCGAGCCGATGACGACCTTGCCCGGATGGGCTCGGAGGAGCTTGCCGATCAGCGCGTCGCGGCGGCCGGGATCGGCGTCATGGACCGCAAGCTCGCGCACGCCGGCGTCGAGCAGGGCAAGGCCGATCGCGCTGCCGGCGCCGCCGGCGCCGATCAGCAAGGCGCGCTTGCCTTCGAGCACCGCACCGTTCTTCAGCATGGCGCCGACATGGCCCGGCCCGTCGAACATGTCGCCATGCCAGGAGCCGTCGGGGTTGCGGCGCATGACATTGGCCGAGCCGAGCAGTTCCGTGGTCTTCGACATCGTCCTGCAATGCGCCACCACCGCGAACTTGTGTGGCACGGTGATGCAGATGCCGTCGCAGTTCGGCAGCCGGCCGGCGAGTTCGATGAAGGCCGGCACATCGGCGGGCAGGATGTCGATCGGCACCATGATCGCGTCCTTGCCGCTGGCTTCCAGCAGGCGCGTCATGCCGCTCGGCGCTTTCACCTGCGCGATCGGGTGGCCGATGATGAAGTAGACGCGCGTCGCGCCGCTGAAACCGTCGAGCATGGATCTCCCCGTGTGATGTCTGTGGCGCGATCAGCGCCCCTGCCAGACCGCCTGGCGTTTTTCGGCGAAGGCCTTCGGCCCCTCGATCGCGTCCTGGCTGGCCCAGAGCCTGACCGCCGTCGGGTGCTGGTCGAGAATGCTACGCTCCAGCGAGGAGGACAGGCTCGAGAGCGCGACTGCCTTGGAGGCCTCGATGGCGAGTGGCGCGCAACGCACGATCTGCCGTGCCAGCTCGCGGGCTTTCGCCATCAGCTCGGCTGCCGGCACCACCTCGTTGATCAGCCCGATCTCGACGGCGCGCTTCGCATCGATGCGCTCTCCGGTCAGGATCAGGCGCATCGCCTGCTTCAGCGGGATCTGCCGCACCAGCCGCTGCAGGCCGCCGCCGCCGAGCGCCGCGAGCCCGACCAGCGGCTCGGGCAGGCTGAACACGGCATGTTCGGCGGCGATGGCGAGGTCGCAGGCCAGCACGATCTCCACCCCGCCGCCGAAGGCATGGCCGTTGACGGCGGCGATCACCGGCTTGTTGAGGTCAAAGCGCATGCACAGTCCGGCGAAACCGGTGGCGGGCGAAGCCTCGACCGAGGTGCCGGCCGCCGCCTTCGCCTTCAGGTCGCTGCCGACGCAGAAGGCGCGTTCGCCGGCCGAGGTCAGGATCGCGACGCGCAAGCTGCTATCGGCCGCGAAGCGGTCGAAGATGCCGGCGAGCTCGTGATGGGCCTCGTTGCTGAGCGCGTTCAGCACCTCGGGCCGGTTGATGGTGACGGTCAGCACCCCGTCCTCGGCCTCGGCCTGCGTGTATTTCGGTTCGGACATGGCTTCCCCGCTGTGCTGCAAGGGCCGGCCGCGCAGGGCCGGCGCGAGTTGGAAGGCCTCAGGCGGCGGCGAGCGCATCCTTGACCGCGACATAGGCGAAGGTGATGCCCGGCCCGAGCGTGATGCCGGGCCCCGGATAGGTCCCGGCCATCACCGAATTCTGGTCGTTGCCGACGGCATAGAGCCCGCCGATCGGCCCGTTCTCGCCGAGCACCCGCGCCTGGGCGTCGGTGGCGAGGCCGGCGCTGGCGCCGATATCGCCGGGATAGAGCTTGAGCGCGTAGAACGGAGCCTTCAGCGCCCGCATGGTCGGGTTCGGGCCGACCTTGGGGTCGCCGAGATTGCGCTGATAGGCGGTGACGCCGCGGCCGAAATCCGGGTCGGTGCCGCTGGCCGCATAGCCGTTGAACTGCGCGACCGTCGCCTGCAGCTGCGCGGCGTCGATGTCGAGCTTGCCGGCGAGTTCGGCGATGGTCTTCCC
>NZ_JAKFED010000150.1:0-41099 GCF_036675845.1 Allobosea sp.
GCGTTCTCTATCAGCGGCTTCCCCGATCAGGTCGGTTCAACCTGATCGGATCCGGCTCTATCGTTCCGCCTGGCTCAGACGGCCGCCTTCTTGATCGCGTCCAGCGTCTCGCTGCCGTATTTGGCGACGAATTCCTTCTCGACCTCGGCGGTGACGATCTTGGCGAAGGAGTCGCGGTCCGGCGTCTCGACCGCCTGCATGCCGGCCTTCTTGAGGGCGGCGAGGCTCGAGCCCTCGGTGTCCTCGTTCATCTGGCGCTGTATCCCGGCGATCTCGACCGCGATCGCCGGGAGCATCTGCTGGATATCGGCCGGCATCTCGCCGAACTTCGCCTTGTTCATCACCAGCGGCCCGGTGGTGAAGGCGTGGCGGGTCAGCGAAAGGTGCTTCTGCACCTCGTTGAACTTGGCGGTGAGGATCAGCGTCACCGGATTCTCCTGGCCGTCGACCGCGCCGGTCTCGAGTGCCGTGAAGAGCTCGGTGAAGGCCATCGGCGTCGGCACCGCGCCGAGCAGCTGGAATGCCTTGATATGCGCCGGGTTCGGCGTGGTGCGGATCTTCAGGCCCTTGATGTCGTCGGCCGTCGCCACCGGGCGGCGGTTGTTGGTCAGGTTGCGCCAGCCGATCTCCCAGGTGGCGAGGGCCTTCAGGTTCGAACCTTCGAGCTCGCGGCGCAGGCCGTCGCCGATCGGCCCGTCCATCACCACGGCGGCGTGCTTGCGGCTCTGGATCAGGAAGGGCAGGTCGAGCACGTTGAGCTTGGGCGCAAGCCCGGTGAAGAACGGGTTGCCGGTCAGGCAGATGTCGAGCGAGCCGCCGCGCACCGCGCCGATCGTCTGCGCGTCGGAGCCGAGCGCGCCGTTGGGGAACACCTGCACCTCGTAGCGGCCCTGGCTCTTGGCCTTGACCTGCTCGGCGAAGAGCAGGGCGGCCTTGTGCCAGCTATCGGCTTCCGGATGCGGATGGGCGAAGCGCAGCTTCGTCGCCTGCGCCAGCGCCGGCCGGCCGATGGCAAACAGCGCGATGCCGGCGCCGGCCCCGGCGAGGGCTGTCCTGCGAGTGATGGTCATCTTGGCTTCCTCCGTTTTGATCTTATTGTCTGGCAGGCGGTGGCGGGCGCCTTCAGCGCCCGTAGAACCATCGTGCCGGCACGGTGACGATCTCCGGCACGAGGATCAGCAGAACGAGGACGGCGACCTGCGCCAGCAGGAACGGCATTACCCCGCGCACGACCTTGTCCATCGGCACGCGGCCGACGGCGCAGACGACGTTGAGCACGACGCCGACCGGCGGCGTCAGCAGGCCGATGGCGTTGTTGATGATGAACATCACCCCGAAATAGACCGGGTCGATGCCGGCCTGCTTGACGATCGGCATCAGCACCGGCGTCAGGATCAGCACGGTCGGGATGAAGTCGAGCGCCGTGCCGACGATGATGACCAGGAACATCATCGCGAACATCAGCAGCGTCTTCGACTCGATCAGCGGGCCGAGGAACCCGGCGACCTGGGCCGGGATGTCGGCGATGGTGATCAGCCAGGCCGAGACCATCGCCGCCGCGACCAGGAACATCACCGCGGCCGAGGTCTTCAGCGCCGACAGCAGGGCCGGGCGCAGATGCTCGAAGTGCAGCTCGCGATAGATGAAGCCGCCGACGGCGGCCGCATAGACCGCCGCGACCACCGCCGCCTCCGTCGGGGTGAAGGCGCCCATCTTCATGCCGCCGATGATCAGGAAGGGCAGGCCGAGTGCCCACAGGCCGTCGAGCGCGGATTTCGCGATCTCGCGCAGGCCCGCGCGCTGGACCCGCGCCGCCGGCTCGTCGCGGGCGACGATGTACCAGGTGAGCACCAGCGCCAGTCCCATCAGCAGGCCCGGCACGATTCCGGCGAGGAAGAGCCGCGTGATCGAAACGCCGGCGGCGACGCCGAAGACGACGAAGCCGATCGAGGGCGGAATCACCGGAGCGATGATGCCGCCGGCCGAGATCAGCCCGGCGGCACGCGGCAGGTTGTAGCCGGCCTGGCGCATCATCGGCAGCAGGATGGCGGCGAGGGCGGCGGTGTCGGCGACGGCCGAGCCGGAGATGCTCGCCATCACCAGCGCGGCGAGGACGGCGACATAGCCGAGCCCGCCGCGGACATGGCCGACCAGGGTCACGGCGAGCGCGATGATCCGGCGCGAGAGGCCGCCGGCATTCATCAGCTCGCCGGCCAGCATGAAGAACGGCACCGCCATCAGCGGGAAGGAATCGGCGCCGCCGATCAGGTTCTGCGCCAGGATCTGCGCATCGAAGCTGTCGAGCTGCAGCATCAGCGCGACGCCGCAGACGAGCAGCGCCATGGCGATCGGCATGCCGAGCGACATGGCGCCGATCAGCGAGCCGAGGAAGACGAAGACGGTCATCGCCGTTTCTCCTCGGCCTGGCTGGCCTCGAAGGCGCTGAGTTCCTCGGATTCGGCACCGAAGACCAGCTCGGAATCGGGCATCCGGCCGCTCAGCTGGCGCGCCAGCGCGATCAGGTGGAGCGCACCGATGCCGAGGCCGCCGGCGAGTCCGGCGAAATAGGTCACTGCCAGCGGGACGCCGGTGATCGGGGCATGGTTGTCGAGATTGATCGACGCCTGCTGCCAGCAGCCGATGACCAGCAGCGCCATGCAAAACAGCGAGAGCATCTCGACGACGAGCCGGCACCACCAGCGGCCATTGCGGCCGAGCATGCTCACGACCGAGGTCATGCCGAGATGCTGGCCGTCCTTGGCGACCAGGAAGGCGCCGCCGAAGGTCAGCCAGACGAAGATCAGCCGCGACGCTTCCTCGGAGACGATGATTCCGGAATTGAAGCCGTAGCGCAGCACGACATTGCCGAAGACCATCGCGATCATCACCACGAAGCCGGCGATCAGCAGGTCTTCGGTGATCCGGAGCAGGACGGCGCGCAGCTTCATGATCCTGCTCCCGAATGCGCCTCGGGCGAGAGCCCGTACCAGCGTGCGGCATTGTCGTGGAACAGCGCCAGGCGTTCCGCCGGCGGCCGGCTGCGGGTCGCTGCCTTGAAGACGCTGAAGATCGTCTCGAAGGAGGCGCACAGCCCGTCGACCGGGAAGTTGCTGGCGAAGGCGCAGCGTTCGGCGCCGAAGGCGCCGATCACGCCCTCGATCACCGGGGCCTGCAGGGCGAGCGTCCATTCGCGGCCCGGTACGCCGATGCCGGAGATCTTGGCGACGACATTGGGCTGCTTGGCCAGGCGATCGAGCGCGCCGCGCCAGGCAAAGAGCCCTTCCGGGCCGCGATCCGAGGGCAGGCCGGCATGGTTCAGGATGATCATGGTGCCGGGAAAGTCGCGGGCGAGCTCGGCCGCCTCGTCGAGATGCCACCACGGCGTCTGCAGGTCGAAATGCAGGCCTGCCGGAGCGAGCCTGGCATAGCCGTCGCGCCATTTCGGATCGCGCATCGAGCCGGCGGCTGCAAAGCCGCCATGATGCGCCTCGCGGCTCGTCGCCGTCGGCTTGTGGCGGACGCTGCGCACGATCGCCATGTCGCGATAGGCGGCGGCGACCGCGGCGGCGTCGTCCCGATCCAGCCAGATCTGGGCGATGGCGGCGTCGGGCAAGCCGGATTCGCGAGCGACCGCTTCCGTCCAGCGCATCTCGCCGATCGGATCGCGCGGGTCCCACTCGCCCTCCATCAGCACGCTGCCGACGACGAGATGGCCGGCCGCCACGCGCCGATAATCGGCGGGAAGGAAGTCGCGCCGGATCGCCGCGTAGTCGCCATAGCGGAAGCTGGCGACGGGCTGGTCGCTCAGCCAGGGATGGTAGTTCCGGTGCAGGTCGAAGAAGTGGTGGTGCGGATCGATGATCGGCAGCTGCGCGTCGTCGTCGGTCGCGAGGAAACGGGCGCGTTGTTCCGGTGATGCGAGCAAGTGTTCAATCCCCGAGGGCGGGACCGGCACGGCCCCTGGCGGGGCGAGGCCGTTCGGGAGCCGGGACTGGGCACATGATCGCGGTCTCCCCGATGTTTCCCCGATGGGCCGTGTCGCGCAGGCGATCTGTCGGCAGATTGTGCTGTATGCTGCATACAGCACAGCCTGAAAAGCGTGTCAAACCGCTCCGAGCCCGAACAGCGCGTCCTGCTGGCGGCGCAGGCGCACCAGCGTCGTGGTCTCGTCCAGCGCGATGTCAGCACCGGTCAGTACCGCGCCGCGCGCCACCGCGCGGACGACCGGCCGGCCGGCGGTCAGGTAGTAGGGAACCGGTTCGTCGGGCCCGAGCGGCCGTGCCGGCTGCAGCGCCGGGTCGAGGCCTTCGATGACATGGCGATAGCCCATGGTCAGCGTCTCGCCGGGCTTGAGGTCGCGGTTCGCTCGTGCCACCAGGTCGACCCGCGGCAGCACCTCGGCCCCGCCGGTCGACTGGCCGAGCAGGGCGGCCGACAACGCCGACATCGGCGCCTCGGCGCCGAGCAGATGGACCGGGTTGTGCAGCAGCACATAGCGGCCGTCCGGCGAGCAGGGGATGCCCTTGCCGGCAAAGAGCTTGCCGGTCGCCAGATCGGGCGTCTCGGCGATGACGAAGACGCCACCCGCGAAGGAGAGTTCGTCCGGCCGGCGCAGGCAGTTGAACATGTCGACCTTGCCGCGGCCGGAGAGCAGCCCGCCCTCGGCCTTCGGCCTGAACAGGCTCGGCAACTCGGTCGTGCGCGCGATCGGCGCGTGCATCTCGGCGATGTCCGGCATCAGCCCGGTATGGTTGGCGACGATGCCCATCTCGCAGAGATCAGGCACCGTGGCGCGCGGGAAGGGCAGGTTGGCACGCGCCGCCAGCAGCGGCAGCGGGTCGCTGCCCAGGCGGCCAAAGGCGCCGGCGAAGTCCCTGGCCTCGGCCGCGGTCTCCCAGGCGGTGACCGTGCCGGCCTCCGGATCCCAGACGAAATCGGATTCGCTCGACTTTCCAGCCGCGACGATCGGCAGGCCGAGCATGCGGGCCCAGCCGATCAGGCCGATCAGCAGGCTCGGCTGGTCGCCGTCGACCGGGGTGTGGACGACGCCCTTCTCCCTGGCCAGATGCGCCAGGATCGGGCCGATGATGCACTCGGTCTCCTTGGTCACCATCACCAGATGGCGCCCGCTCTCGATCGCGGCCAGCGCGGTTGCCGCCGCGCCCTCGGGATCGCCCGTCGCCTCGATCACGACATCGACGGCCAAGCCGGCGAGATGCTCGGCATTGTCGATCAGCGCCACCAGCCCGCGCTCGAGCGCGGCGCGGGCCTCGGCGGCATTGCGGCAGGCGACGATCTCGCCTTCGCTGAAGCCGCCGGCGAGCGCGGCCTTGCGCGCCCGGCCGATGTCGAGGTCGCAGACCACGCGCGGCTCGATTTGCGGCGTGCGCCGGGCCTGGCCGATGAAGCTCGCCCCGAATTCGCCGGCGCCGACGAGCGCAGCGGAAACGACGCGGCCGGCGGCATTCGGCCGGAGCGCGAACAGGTTCTCGATGTTCAAGATCTCAGACTTTCAGTTCAGGCTGGGAAAAAGCGATTCTGGCTGGGTAAATGTCAGTGTCAGACCGGCAGGCCTTCGATGGCGTAGAAGCGGGCAGGGGCGCCATCGGCATTGGGGATCAGCAGCGGCGCCGCCGAGAACAGGTTGCGCGGCGCACTGAGGCGGCTGGTGTTGAAGACGTATTCGATCAGGGTGACGCCATGCGAAAGCAGGACGTGATGCGTCACATGCTCGGGCTTCGGCACTTCCTTGCCTTCGAGCAGCAGGCGGATCGGGTAGTCCTGCGGGAAGTCGAAGGCGACCGCGCTCGGCTTGCGCGCCGCCAGCCACTGCGCCGATTCGAGCGTCAGCCAGGGGGCCTCGGTCCAGAAGCGCTTGTCGTTATGGTCGCGGCGGTCGCTCCAATGGGCTGCCAGCAGCAGGATCTCGCCATCCTTGCCGCCGGGGTCGGCGGCCGCGAGGTGCTCGGGCTCGATCGGCGCATTGGCTGGCCGCGCGCTGAGGTCGAGCACGCGGCAGGCGCCGACCACCTGCGAAAGCGGCGTCGCCTCGATCGTCGGCGCGCCGGCGACGAAATGGGCGGCGGCGTCGACATGCGAGAAGCCGTGGCAGGGGCCAGCCAGCTTCGAGACGCGGAACTGGTCGCCGGCGGCGATATCGCCCTTGATCGAAAGCTCGACGGGCCAGCGGAAATGCGGCGCGATCGGCATGCTGAGGTCGACGATTTTCATGGCGGCATCCAATGGAGGTCGGCTCGGCTCGCAAGAAGGCCGGGCGGGGCCCTCGGTAGATGACCGGCATCTTGCATGCAAGAAAATTTGACCGTCAAGTGTGGCGGGAGGTGTAGAACCGGTCATGGCCAATTCGGACGACAACACGCCGCTCGCGGCGCTCCTCGCGCAGCTGCCGCTTCCCGAGCCGGGCAAGCGCAAGGGCCATCTGCATGGCAACGCCGTGGCGCGGATTCGCAACCTGATCGTCACGGGCGTGCTGGCGCCCGGCGCGAAGCTGAACGAGCGCGAGCTCTGCGACCAGCTCGCGATCTCGCGCACGCCGGTCCGGGAGGCGATCAAGACCCTGATCCAGGATGGTCTGCTGCGCGCCTTGCCCAATCATTCCGCGGTCGTCTCCGAGCTCGACCTCGACGAGATCGTCGCGCTGATCGAGGTGGTGACCGCGATCGAGGGCCTTGCCGGGGAACTCGCCGCCAGGAACATCACCGATGAGGCGGTGGCCGAGATCGGCATGCTGCATTACCGCATGCTGCTGCACCATGCCCGCGACGAGCTGCCCGGCTATTTCGAGGCCAACAAGGCCTTTCACCGCCGTATCGTCGAGCTCTCGCGCAATTCGATCCTGCTCTGGGTCTGGGAACTGCTCGCGCTCAGGGTCGACCGCGCCCGCTTCTCCTCCAATCTCTGGCCGACGCGTTGGCGCACCGCGATCCATGAGCATCAGCAGATCCTCGAGGCGCTGACCGCGCGCGATGCCGCCCGCGCCGGCCAGGCCCTGCGCGACCATGTCCGCAACGGGCTCGAAGGGCTGGTCGCCTCGCTCACGGCCAAGCGACAGGATCGGCAGGACCGGCCGGACGCCAAGGCAGGCGAGGGCGCCGTTCGCGGTTGACGGCCGGTTTTCTTGCATGCAAGATTTGGCGATGAGGTCGCAAAGACGGCCCTGTCCGGCCGTGGCGTTGCAAGTCGATGCGCCGGGCTGCTTCATCGGGGAAGGAAGAACGCCATGGTCGGGAAGATCACGTGGACGCGCCGTTCGGTGCTGGGCGCCGGCGCGGCGCTTTCGGTCGCGCTGCCTGCGATCAGGCCGGCGCGCGCCGCCGTCGAGTTGCGGCTGACCCACCCGGCCGACACCAGCCATCCGGTGCACATCGAGGCGGAGGCGATGGTCAAGCGCATCGCCGAGCGCACCAACGGCCAGGTCAAGATCGCGATCTTCCCGAACAACGCGCTCGGCTCGCCGGTCGAGGCGGCGCAGCAGACCAGGCTCGGCGCCATCGACATGATGATGCTGAACCCGGCCAACATCGAGGCGCTGTCGAAGACCATCGGCGTCATCAACATCCCCTACCAGTTCGACAGCTACGAGCATGCCCACAAGACGCTCGACGTCACCGGCCGCGACTGGATCGCCGAGCAGCTCAAGGCGGCCGGGTTCACCTGGATCGCCAATCTGGAATGGGGCTTCCGCGCGGTCACCAACAGCCGCCGGCCGATCAACCAGCCGGCCGATGTGCAGGGGCTGAAGATCCGTGTCCCGCCCGAACTGGCGATCAAGGCGGCCTTCGAGGCGCTCGGCGCCAACACCCAGACCATCGCCTTCCAGGAGGTCTATCTGGCGCTCGCCAACAATGTCGTCGACGGCCAGGACAATCCGGTCGGCACCACCTTCGCCGCCAAGTTCTACGAGGCGCAGAAGCACATCGCCCTGACCCGGCACATCTACGCCTCGATCATGTTCTGCGCCAATCCGCGCGTCTGGTCGGGCAAGCTCAACGAGGAGCAGCGCAAGATCGTCAGCGAGGAAGGCACCAAGGCCGGTGCCGCCGCGCGCAAGGGCGTGCGCGACAATGAGGAAAGCAATCTCGCCGCCATGGAGAAGGCCGGCGTCCAGGTCACGCGCCCCGACGTCGCGCCCTTCCGCGACAAGATGGGCCCCGCCTATGAGCAACTGCGCAAGGCGCTCGGCGAGGAGACCTGGAACAGTTGGAGCAAGCTCGTCGCCGCGGCGCGCACCGTCTGACGACGGAACCCGGCGCCGAACATGCTCATCACCGCTGTCCTGCTCGGCGTCTGCTTCGTCATCCTGATCGGCCTGCCCATCGCGGTGGCGCTCGGCCTCGTCGCGATCGTAACCATGGTCGCGACGGCCGGCCCCGACCTCCTCGTCATATTCGTGCAGCGCACCTATGCGGGCACGACCTCGTTTCCCTTGCTGGCGATCCCGTTCTTCGTGCTCGCCGGCAATCTGATGAATGTCGGCGGCACCACCGAGCGCATCTTCCAGGTGGCGCAGCTCTGCGTCGGCCGCATCCGCGGCGGCCTTGCCCATGTCAACGTCGTCGGCAGCGTGATCTTCGCCGGCATGTCGGGCTCGGCGGTGGCGGACGCCGCCGGCATGGGCGTGATCGAGCATCGCGCCATGACCAAGGCCGGCTATACCAGCCGCTTCGCCGCGACGATCACCGCCGTGTCCTCGACCATCGGGCCGATCATCCCGCCGAGCATTCCCTTCGTCATCTACGGCAGCCTCGCCAATGTTTCGGTCGGCGCGCTCTTCCTCGCCGGCATCGTCCCGGGGCTGCTGATGGCCTTGGCACTGATGGGCGTGATCGCCGCCGCAGCCAAGAACATGAACCTGCCGCGCGGCGAGGCGCTGCCGCCGCTGCGCGAGGCGGCGCGGACCGTGGCCAAGGCGGGGCCGGCGCTGCTGCTGCCGCCGACGATCCTGCTCGTCATCTTCACCGGCATCGCGACGCCGACCGAAGCCGCTGTGGTCGCTGCCGCCTATGCCTTCGTGCTCGGCCGCTATGTCTATCGCGAGCTCGGCTGGGCGGCGACGCTGGACGTACTCTGGGACACCGCGCGCCAGACCGCGCAGGTGATGTTCATCATCGCGCTCGCCGCGCCCTTCGGCTGGGTGCTGATCCAGCAGCAGATTCCCAACGCCATCCTCACTGCCTTCCTGAGCATGTCGTCCGAACCCTGGGTGATCCTGCTGATCGTCAATGTGGTGCTGCTGATCCTCGGCATGTTCATCGAGGGCATCGCCATCATGATCATCGCCTATCCGGTGCTGCTGCCGATCATCGTCAAGCTCGGCGTCGATCCGGTGCATTTCGGCGTGATCCTCGTCCTGAACATCATGATCGGCCTGGTCACGCCGCCGGTAGGCCTGTGCCTCTATGTCGTCGCCGGAATCGCCAAGATCTCAATCGCCGAGATCACCCGCGAGATCTGGCCCTATGTGCTGGCGCTGATCGGGGTGCTGATGCTGGTGACCTATGTGCCCGCCTTCTCGCTCTGGCTGCCGCACGCGCTCGGCTATGGGCTCTCGCGATGATGGCCGTTCTGCGCCTCGCCGACCGTATCGTCGCCGCCCTCTGCAAGGGTGGAGCGGTTGCCTGCCTGCTCGGGCTCTTCGTCCTGCTCGGCGGCGCCATCATGCTGCGGCTCGTGCCGCTCTTCACCATCCAGGGCTATGACGAGATCGTCGAACTCCTGTTCATCTGGCTGGTCATGCTGACCTCGTTGGCGCTCTGGCGCGAGGGCTCGCTCTATCGCGTCGTCCTGATCGAGGACCTGTTGCCGGCCGTGGCGCGCCGGGTGCTGGAGGTCGCGATCAACCTGGTGATGTTCGGCTTCGCCGTGACGCTCGCCGTCTACGGCCGCGAATTCATGGCGATGTCGGGCGAGACGACGCCGTTCCTGCGGCTCGACAAGCGCTGGTGGTATGCCGCGATCCCGGTCTGCGGCGCGCTGATGGCGCTCTACAGCCTGGCCTGGCTCTGGCGCGTGATCCGCCGTGGCGAGACCCTCGAAACGACCGCGACGCTGATCGGCTGAAGACGGCGCCCCAGGCAAGGACGACGATATGGCAAGGCTGGACATGGCAAGGCTGCAGGACAAGGTCGCGATCATCACCGGCGGCGCGGGCGGCATCGGCGCGGCGACTGCCGAGCTCTTCGCCCAGGAGGGCGCGAAGGTCGCGCTCGTCGATATCGACGCCGCGGCGCTGGCCGAAGTGGCGGCCGGCATCCGGACCCGCGTGCCGGGCGCCGGCATCGTCGAACTCGCCCGAGATGTCGGCGAGGAGGCTTCGGCGGCGGCGATCGTCGCCGAGACACTGGCTGCCTTCGGCCGCCTCGACGTGCTCGTCAACAATGCCGGCATCCGCTCCTACGAGCCGCTCGACGAGGCCAGGGCCGAGACCTGGCAGCTCCTGCTCGCAGTCAACCTGCTGAGCTATGCCTATCTCGCCCGCGAGGCGCTGCCGGCGCTTAGGCAGGCAGGGAAGGGCGCCATCGTCAACATCTCCTCGACCCATGCCTTCAATCCGCGCGGCGGCATGGGCCAGTACGACGTCGCCAAGGCCGGCATCATCTCGATGACCAAGACGCTGGCCTTCGAGGAGGCGGATCGTGGCGTGCGCGTCAACGCCGTCTGCCCGGGCCTGACGCTGACGCCCTTCCATGTCCGGCGCTTCGCGCCGCAGGGCAAGAGCGAGCAGGATCTGCGGACCGAGAAGGTCGACCACAATATCCAGCGGCGCTGGGCCGATCCGCGCGAGGTCGCCTTCCCGATCCTCTGGCTCGCCTCCGACGAGGCATCCTTCATGACCGCTTCGGTGGTCATGGCCGATGGCGGCACCCGCGTCTGAAGGCGCGGGTGCCGGCGGGCCGGCCTATTTGCCCTGCCAGTTCGGCGTGCGCTTGCCGAGGAAGGCTTCCATGCCCTCGCGGAAATCGGCGCTGGTGTAGCAGAGCGCGACCAGGTCATCGCCATCGACATCGGCGCTCGCCGCCTGGGTGAGCCGCCGCAGCGCCTCCTTGGTGGCACGCATCGTCAGCGGCGCATGTCCGCGGATGGTCTCGGCGAGTTCTTTTGCCCGCGCCATGAGCGCGGCGTGGTCGGCGACGAGTTCGTTGTAGAGGCCGACACGGTGACCTTCCTCGGCCTCGACCAGCCGGGCGGTGAAGATGATGTCCTTGACGCGGGCCGGGCCCAGCAGGCTGGCGAGCCGCGCGTAATTCGCCATCGACAGGCAGTTGCCGAGCGTGCGCGCCACCGGGAAACCGAAACGGGCGGTTGCGGTGGCGATCCTGAGGTCGCAGGCGCAGGCGATCGCCGCGCCGCCTCCGGTGACGGCGCCCGAGATCGCAGCGATAGTCGGCACTGGGCAGCTCTCGATCGCCGTGATTACCTTTTCGATGCGGTTCTCATAGGCGAGCGCATCATCGGCTGTCTTGAATTCGCGAAACTGGGCGATATCGGTTCCGGCGGCGAAGGCCTTCTCGCCGGCGCCGGTCATGACGATGACCTTGGGCGCGCCATGCGCTTCAGGATCGCCGCAGATCTCGGCCAGGCGCTCATACATGGCGAAGGTCAGGGCGTTGCGCGCCTGTGGCCGGTTCAGCGTGATCGTGCCGACGCCATCGCCGACCTCGTAGAGAATCTCGTCGTTCATCGGGAAACCTCTTCAGATGGCGCCTTCCGCGCGCAATTGCGCCACGGCCGCCTCGTCATAGCCGAGTTCGGCCAGGATTTCGGCATTGTGCTCGCCGGCATCCGGCGTCGGCGAAGCAATGCCGGCCGGCGTCCGCGACAGCGCGACCGGCTCGCCGATGACGCGGATGTCGCCGAGCACCGGATGGGTGACCGGCTGCGCGATGCCGAGATGCTGAACCTGCGGATCGTCGAACATGGCGTCGACCGCATAGATCGGCCCGGCCGGCACGGCGGCCGCCTCGAAGGCTACCAGCCAGTGCGCGCTGTCCTGCTTGGTGAGGATGTCCTCGATCAGGATGCGCAGCTCCGGCCGCGCCGCGTAGCGCTTCTCTACGCTGTCATAGCGGGGGTCATGCGCCAGCTCCGGCTGGCCGATCGCGCCGCAGAATGAGCGCCAATGGCCTTCGGCGCCGACGCCGATATTGATGTGGCCGTCGCGCGTGGCATAGACGCCCATCGGCGTCGCATAGGGGTGGTCGTTGCCGGCCTGGGGCGGCACCTTGCCCTCGACCAGGAAGCGTGCCGCCTGGAAATCCATCATCGCGATCTGCGCCTCGAGCAGCGAGGTCTGCACCCACTGGCCCTTGCCGGAGACGGCGCGCTCCTGCAGCGCCACCAGCGCGCCGATCGCTCCATACAAGCCGGCGGCGGAATCGGCGACGGCGATGCCGGCCCTGACCGGCCCCTGGCCCGGCAGGCCGGTGACCGACATCATCCCGCCCATGCCCTGGGCGATCTGGTCGAAGCCGGCCCGCAGGCGATAGGGCCCGCTCTGGCCGAAGCCGGAGACCGAAACCAGGATCAGGCGCGGATTCAGCGCATGCAGGGTCTCGAAATCGAGGCCGAGCCGGTCCTTCACATCGGGCCGGAAATTCTCGATCAGCAGGTCGGCGTCGGCGACCAGGCGCCGCAGCACCGCCTTGCCGGCCTCCTTTTTCAGGTTCAGCGTCAGCGAGCGCTTGTTGCGATGCAGGTTCTGCATGTCGTAGCCATGCCGTGGCCCGCTCATGTTCTCGTTGGGGTCGACCCCCGGCGGGCTTTCGATCTTGAGCACGTCGGCGCCGAAATCGGCGAAGATCCGGGCGCAGGTCGGGCCGGCTCGGACGCGGGAGAGATCGAGCACGCGCAGGCGTTCCAGCGCGGTGGAAGGTATCGGGCGAGGCATGGCGTTCCGCGGTATCGTCAGGGGCGGCGACTATCCCGTCATCGGTCGGGGGCGTCAACGCCAAAGCAATCTTGTATGCAAGAATTGCAGATCGCGTGTTCGCCGGCACTGGCGGGAGCGCGCAGGTTCCGCTTCGGCACGGGCGGGTGGTCATGCTAGATCGGCTTCGGATGGTGCATGCCCGGTGGTCCGCCGCACGGGATGCAGGAGCGGCGATGCATGAGCGACGATGCATGGGCAACCGGAGAGCGGGCATGTCGACGACCGAACAACCGGACACCGGGGTCGAGGACGCGCAGCAATTGCGCGCCTTGGTCGGCGAGGTTCACCCGCTTGCCGAGCGCAAGGTGCTGGATCGGCTCGACCGGTTCTGCCGCGACTTCATTGCGCTCTCGCCGTTCCTGGTGCTGGCGAGCTCGGACAGCGAGGGCCGGGCCGACGCCAGCCCGCGCGGCGACGGCCCGGGCTTCGTGCAGGTGCTCGACGACAGGACGCTGCTGATCCCCGACCGGCGCGGCAACAACCGCGTCGACACCTTCGGCAATCTGCTGAGCTCGCCGGGTATCGGGCTGGTCTTCTTCGTGCCCGGCATCAATGAGACCCTGCGCGTCAACGGCAGGGCGAAGATGACCCGCGACGGCAAGCTGCTCGAACCGATGACCGTGCAGGACAGGACGCCGAAGCTCGGCCTCCTGGTCGAGGTCGACGAGGCCTATTTCCATTGTGGCAAGGCGCTGATCCGCTCGAAGCTCTGGGCGCCGGAATCGCAGGTCGAGCGCAGCAGCTTCCCGACGCTCGGCCGCATCGTCGCCGAGCAGACCAGGGCGGTCGACGCCGCCGAGGCCGACGCCAATCTCGAGGAAGGCTATCGTTCTCGGCTCTACTGAGCCGGCTAGGTAGCGCGTTCGGCCAAGCCCGAGCGGTTCAGGCATCGATCCCGGATCGGCGCCGCTGAAGCGGCTTGTCCGGCATGACAGATCGGGGTTGGGTCCCCCTCAGGCGGCGTCGATCGAGACGCTCTTGATCACCGCAAAGACGCGGTCGCCGGGCTTCAGACCGAGATGCTCGGCCGATTTGGTCGTCAGCCGGGCCAGCAGCCTTGCGCCGTTGCAATCGATGCCGATCTCCAGGGCCGAACCGTCGTCGTGCGGAGCGCCGACCACCGCGACCGTGCCGCTCAGCACGTTGAGCGCGCTGATGCCTTCGAGCGGCTTCAGGCTGATCAGCACATCGCTGGCGAGAACCCGCACGCGCAGCCGGCTGCCGGCCGGCAGCGATCGCTGCGCCACCTGCAAGGGGCCGGCCTGCGTCTCCAGCACGGTCAGGCCATGGCCGGGCTCATGATGCAGGATGCGCGCGTCGAGGACCGAGCCGGCTTCCGGCGCGGCCGACAGGCCCGGCACGTCCGGCCGCGACATCAGCTCGATCGCCGTGCCGCTCGCCGTCACCTTGCCCTGGTCGAGCACCACCAGATCGGTCGCCAGCCGCGCCACCTCGGCGACCGAATGCGAGACATAGACGATCGGGATGCCGAAACCGTCGCGCAGGCGTTCGATATAGGGCAGGATCTCGGCCTTGCGCGCCTCGTCGAGCGAGGCGAGCGGCTCGTCCATCAGCAGCAGCCGTGGCTTGGCGAGCAAGGCGCGGCCGATGGCGACGCGCTGCTTTTCGCCGCCGGAAAGGCTGCCGGGCTGGCGCTGCAGCAGATGGCCGATGCCGAGCAGGTCGAGCACGCCGGCAAGATCGCTGCCGCCGGCCTCGGCCCTCGGCGCGAACCAGTGGCCATAGAGCAGGTTCTGCCGGACCGTGAGATGCGGGAACAGCCGCGCCTCCTGGAAGACATAGCCGATGCGGCGCCTGTGCTTCGGCACGAAGATCCCGCGCTCGCTGTCGAGCAGCACCCGGCCGCCGATCACGACGCGGCCGCGCTGCGGCCGGATCAGCCCGGCGACGATGTTGACCAGCGAGGTCTTGCCGGAGCCGGAGCGGCCGAACAGCGCCGTCAGCCCGCCATCCGAGGCGAAATCGGCCTCGAGCCGGAAAGCGCCGAGCCGGTGCTCGACCGCAATCTCGATGGCGCTCATGCGATCGCGATCCGCTTGCCGACGATCCGGGCCAGCGCTTCCGAGAAGAACAGCGCCGAAACCGAGATCGCGATCGAGATCAGCGTCAGTCGCAGGGCGCCGGCATCGCCGCCGGGCACCTGGGTGAAGGTGTAGATCGCCGAGGGCAGGGTCTGCGTCTCGCCGGGAATGTTGGAGACGAAGGTGATGGTGGCGCCGAACTCGCCCATTGCCTTGGCGAAGCACAGGATCATGCCGGCGAGGATGCCGGGCAGGCAGAGCGGCAACGTCACCGTCAGGAAGACCCAGAAGGGATTTGCGCCAAGCGTTCCGGCCGCATCCTCGAGCTTGCGGTCGACCGCCTCGATCGAGAGCCGGATCGCCCGCACCAGCAGCGGAAAGCCCATCACCGCGCAGGCCAGCGCCGCTCCGGTCCAGCGGAAGGAGAGGACGATGCCGAACCAGTCATAAAGCCACTGACCGATCGGGCCGCGCCGGCCGAAGCCGATCAGCAGGAGATAGCCGGTGACGACGGGCGGCAGGATCAGCGGCAGGTGGACCAGCGCATCGAGCAGCGACTTTCCCCAGAAGCGTCCGCGTGCCAGCAGCCAGGCGATGGCGAGCCCGAAAGGCAGGCTCGCCAGCATGGCGGTGGTGGCGACGAGCAGGCTGAGCCGAACCGCCGTCCATTCCTCGGCAGAAAGCCAGTCGCTCACGAAGAGCTGGCGGGCTTGTTCAGAACCGTGAAGCCCTGCTTCTCGAAGCTCGCTCTGGCGCCGTTGCCGCGCAGGTAGGTCAGGAAGGCGAGGGCGTCGGCATGACCCGAAGCCTTCGTCACCGCGACCGGGTAGACGATCGGCGGGTGGCTGCCCTCGGGGAAGGTCGCGATCACCTTGACCTTCGGGTCGGCGGCCGCGTCGGTGGTGTAGACGATGCCGAGCGGGGCTTCGCCGCGGGAGACCAGCAGCAGCGCGGCGCGGACATTGTCGGCCTGCGCAACCTTGTCCTTGACCTTGTCCCAGGCGCCGAGCTTCTCCAGCGCCGCCTTGCCGTATTTGCCGGCGGGAACCGATTCCACATTGGCCATGGCAAGACGGTCCGCGCCGAGTGTGGCAGCGAGGTCGACGCCGGGCGCGAGCGTGACGGTTGCCTTCGAATCGGAGGGCGCGATCAGCGCGATCCGGTTGGCGAGCAGGCTGACGCGGGTCTCGGGCTTGATCAGCTTCTTGCCGGCCGCATAGTCCATCCAGTCGAGATCGGCCGAGAGGAACATGTCGGCGGGAGCGCCCTGTTCGAGCTGCTTCGCGAGCGCGCTGCTGGCGGCATAGGAGATCTTCGGTGCCGGCTTGCCGCTTTCCTTGACCCAGTTCGCAGCCGCCTCGTCGAGCGCGTTCTTCAGGCTGGCCGCGGCGAAGATCACCAGTTCTTTCGACTGGGCCTGCGCCTGGCTGGTGGCAGCGGCGAGGCCGATCAGCAGGGAAGCTGCAAAACCCAGGACTTGACGGCGGGGGAATGACATTGCTGTTCCTCGCTGCGGCTGATCTCGCTATATCCAACTGAATATAGCGACGTGTTTCAAAGGTCGAGTCCGCGGATCGCAAGGCCGCACATTCCAGCAGGAGAACACCATGAAGATCAGCGCCCGCAACCAGCTCGAAGGCACCATCGTCGAGATCACCAAGGGCGCGACGACCGCTCATGTCCGGCTCGATGTCGACGGCACGATCGTAACCTCGGCGATCACCAATGCGGCGGTCGACGAACTCAAGCTGGCGGTCGGCCAGAAGGCCTATGCCGTGGTCAAGGCCTCGGATGTGATGATCGCCATCGATTGAGGGCGGCGATTGCGGCGCGGCGGCTGGCTGGCTAGCCTCGCCAAAGAAAAAGGCCCGCGCCGAGGCGCAGGCCGAAGTCTAGGGAGGAAACGCCCAAGGAGGGCGCCACAGCATCTCTGCTGCGGTGCACAATAGATAGGGCGCCCGCGGGCGCCCGACAAGAGGGAAAGGGCAGCGTCGCTGTCCTTTTTTTGAGCAGGCTGCTGCTTGCCGCGTCGGCAGGGCATAGCGGAAGGCGAGGGCGACATGGCGTTCGGGCATCGGGGCTTGGTTTTCGGCGTGGCGGCCTGCTGTCTGCTGGCCGCGTCGGCGGCCGGGGCAGGGGGCGCGGCTCTGGCACAGGTGCCGCCTTCGCCGGCCGAGGCGGCGGCCTATACCGGGCTGCACGCCGCGGCCCATCACGGTGACATGGCGGCCCTGGAGCGAGCGCTGGCACAAAAGAGCGGGCTCGATCTCCGCGACGGCCGCGGTCGCACGCCGTTGCATGTCGCGACCCATGCCGGCCGGCGCGAGATCATGCGCGCGCTGGTCGAGGCGGGAGCCGATCCGCGCGCCCTTGACGGCCAGCGCTACGATGCGATCACCATCGCGGCCGTCAAGGACGACGTCGAGACCATGCGCACCGCGCTCGCGATCGGCGGCGATGCGCGCGCCGTCACCAGCCCCTATGACGGTACGGCACTGATCGCCGCCGCCCATCTCGGCCATGACGATGTCGTCAAGGCGCTGATCGCGGCCGGCGCGCCGCTCGATCACGTCAACAATCTCGGCTGGACGGCGCTGATCGAGGCCGTGATCCTCGGCGATGGCGGCCCGCGCCATGTCGAGACGGTGCGGGCGCTGGTCGCCGCCGGTGCCCGTCGCGACCTCGCCGACCGCGATGGCACGACGCCGCTCGAACATGCCCGCCGCCGCGGCTATGCGGCGATGGTCATGCTGCTGGAGGTCCGCTAGCTCGAAAACTGCGGCTCGGGCAGGCCGGCGACCAGTGCCGTCAGCCCATCGCTGTAGCGCTGGCGCAGGTCGCTCCAGTAGGGGTGGTTGCTGTCGTATTTGGCGAGCGTGCGCGCCGAGAAGCTGCCGGTCTCGTAGCGCAGCAGGTCGATCGGCGGCGCCACCGAGAGATTGCTGCGCATGGTCGCGTCGAAGGAGAGCAAGGCGAGCTTGGCCGCTTCGTCGAGCCCGCTCGCCGGGCTCAGGGCCCGGTCGAGGATCGGCTTGCCGTATTTGGTCTCGCCGAGCTGGAGGAAATGCGTGCGGCCGAGCGCCTCGATGAAGTTTCCGGCCGAATAGACCTGGAACAGCCGGTGCGGCTCGCCGGCGATCTGGCCGGCGACGAGGAAGTTGCCATTGGGGTCGCCATAGGGCTCGACGAAGCTGCGGTTGAGGCGCAGCACCTCGCGCAGCGTGTTCCCGACGATCTGCGCCACGTCGAACATGGTGCGCGCCGCGAGGATGTCGCGATTCTCCAGGCTGCCAGTGCTCTCCTGCTTGTGCCTCGCATATTGCCGGATCATCGTTACGACGGCCTGCGTGGTCGCCAGTTCCCGGCCGAGAGGATGGCGATGACGCGCTCGCCCGGCGCCTCGAACAAGGCGAGCTTCTCGACCACGGCGATCTGGTCGACACCGGCGCTGGAGCGGGTATCGGAGGCGAGGATCAGCCCGGTGGGAAGCAGGATTCCAAGGCAATAGGTCATCGTCCGCCTCCGCAGCCCCGCCACCATGGCGCAGGGCAGGCGGCCTTGCCAAGGGCGGCGGCGCGGACGGAAAAGCGACCCGGCGATTGCCGGGCGGCGGGCGGGATGCGAAGTTGCCGCCGAGAGGGTCCGCACGGGCTGGCGGCTGGAGTTGCGGACGGATGCAGGATCTTTCGGAGATCGTCGCCGCCGTCCATGCCGATGTCGCGGGCCATGTCGGCGCCGGCCGCGTCGCCGACTACATCCCGGCTCTGTCGCAGGTCGACCCCAGGCGCTTCGGCATCGCCGTTATCACCTGCGACGGCGAGCAGGCCTCGGCCGGCGATGCAGCGCTGCCGTTCTCGATCCAGAGCATCTCCAAGGTCTTCACCCTGACCCTGGCCTTGGAGCGGGTGGGCGCGCGGCTCTGGCAGCATGTCGGGCGCGAGCCCTCGGGCTCGGCCTTCAATTCGATCGTGCAGCTCGAGCAGGAACGCGGCGTGCCGCGCAACCCCTTCATCAATGCCGGAGCCCTCGTCGTCACCGACGCGCTGCTCGCCGGCCGCAGGCCGCGCGAGGCGATCGCGCAGATCCTCGGCTTCTTGCGCGAGTGTGCCGGCGACGACAGCGTCGCGATCGACGAGGAGGTGGCGCGCTCGGAGGCGCAGACCGGCTTCCGCAATGCCAGCCTCGCCAATTTCATCCGTGCCTTCGGCAATCTGCAGAATCCGGTCGAGGAGGTGCTCGACGTCTATTTCCATCAGTGCTCACTGCGGCTGAGCTGCATCCAGCTTGCCCGCGCCGGCCTGTTCCTGGCGGGCGATGGCACCGATCCGCTGAGCGGTGAAGCGATCTGCCGCCCCGCCCGGGCCCGCCGGGTCAAGGCGCTGATGATGACCTGCGGCCATTACGATGCTTCCGGCGAATTCGCCTTCAAGGTCGGGCTGCCGGGCAAGAGCGGCGTCGGAGGCGGCATCCTCGCCATCGCGCCGCGGCGGGCCGCCATCGCCGTCTGGTCGCCCGGCCTCAATGCCGCCGGCACCTCGCTGGTCGGTGCGCTGGCGCTGGAGCGGCTGGTGGAGAAGACCGGCTGGTCGGTGTTCTGAAGCGACGCGGCCGCCCGCGCGCCCGCCTCCGTCAGAAGCTGACCCCGAGGGTTGCAGCTCCGGCGTAGGGCTGGGCGTTCTGCGAGAATTCGGCGTCGACGCGGGCGCCAAGGCTGACGGCGGCTTCAGCCCTTTGCCGGTCCCGTCGCGACGGGCTTGTCGCTGGCGCCCCATTCGGCCCATGAGCCGTCATAGATCGCCCGTGCCGGCTTGCCGATCGTCTCCAGCGCCGCCGAGAGGATCGCCGCCGATACGCCCGACCCGCAGCTCGTCACCATCGGCTTGTCGAGGTCGACCCCGGCGTCGCGGAAGGCCGCGGCGATGGCGTCGGCATCCTTCAGGCGGCCATCCGCCACGAGCGCCGAGGAGGGCAGGCTGAGCGCGCCCGGCATATGGCCCGAGCGGAGGCCGGGGCGGGGCTCCGGCACCTCGCCGCGGAAGCGGTCGCCGGGCCGGGCGTCGACGATCTGGGCCGCGCCGGTCTCGAGCGCCTTCGCCACGTCGCCCATGTCGGCGACGGCGGAATGGTCGAGCCTGGCCGTGAAGCTGCGCGGCTGGCGGGCGCGGGGCGCGCCTTCCTCCAGCGGGCGCCCCTCGGCCAGCCATTGCGGCATGCCGCCTTCGAGGATCACCACGTCGCGGGCGCCGAAGGTGCGGAAGGTCCAGCGCACGCGCGGCGCCGAGAACAGGCCGAGCCCGTCATAGACGACGATGCGCATGCCGTCGCCGATGCCCATCGCGCCGACCGCGGCGGCGAAGGCCTCGGGTCGCGGCAGCATGTGCGGCAGCGGCGAAGCCGTGTCCTTGACCGCGTCGAGGTCGAAGCGGACCGCCCCCGGGATGCGGCGCTCGGCGTATTCCGCCGCCGGATCGCGGGCCTGGGCCGGCAGGTACCAGGAGCCGTCGACGACGACGATATCGGGTGCGTCGAGCCGCTCGGCCAGCCATTGCGTGGAGACGAAGACATCGTTGCTGGCCATTGGCCGGTACCTCGATTTGATTCTGTTTTCAGTGGCCTGGAGCGGGAAGTTCAGGTGAGCGCGATGCGCACGCGCCGGTTCTGCTTGCCCTTTTTCTCGATATTGGTGACCGCGACCTGGCCGATCTCCGAGGTGTTGCGGACATGCGTGCCGCCGCAGGGCTGGAGGTCGATCTCCGCGATCCTGACCAGGCGGACCCGGCCGGAGCCGCGCGGCGGCTTCACCGACATGGTCTTGACCAGGCCGGGATTGGCGTCGAGCTCCTCATCGGTGATCCAGCTTTCGGTAACGGCGGCGTTGCGGCCGATCAGCGCATTCAGCTTCTCGTCGATCTCGGCCTTGTCGAGCCCGCCTTCGGGGATGTCGAAGTCGAGCCGGCCGTCGCCCTCGCCGATGGCGCCGCCGGTGACGGGGTAGGGCAGCACGACGCTGAGCAGGTGCAGGGCGGTATGGATCCGCATGCGCCTAAGCCGCCGCTGCCAGTCGAGCCGGGCGGTGACCTTGTCGCCGACGGAAGGCGCCGCCTGGCCTTCCAGCGGGACATGCAGGATGCGGCTCTTGTCGTCGGGGTCGTAGATCGCGGTGCCGATCGCGATCTCGCCGCCATCGGCCCTGACCAGAGCGCCGGCATCGCCCGGCTGGCCACCGCCCGTGGCGTAGAACACGGTCCTGTCGAGCTCGATGCCGCCGCGCTCGTTGACGGCGAGCACGATCGCCGGCGTCTCGTTCTGATAGGCGTCGGCGCGGAACAGCAGTTCGGTCGGCATGGACGTCTCCTTCGGATCGTCAGCTTATCGCAGGCGAAGCCGCTGCCGCAAAGATGCGTGCGCTGGTGCCGGCCTCCGCAGGCGCAGGGCTTCCGCCTCGCGGGTGCGCTCTCTAGGTTGCGGGGCTGGACGGTCGGCCGTCGTGCATGGAGACCTGTCGATGACCATGCTGCGCATGCAGCCGCAGGACGGCGTCGCCTGGATCACCGGTGCGAGTTCCGGGATCGGCGAGGCGGTGGCGCTCGAACTGGCCCGGCGCGGCTGGACGGTCGCGATCACGGCGCGGCGGCTCGACCTGCTCGAGGCGGTCGCGCTGCGCGGAGCCGGCCTGCCGGGGCGGATCGTCGCCCATGCCGGCGACGTCACCGATCCGGCTGCGATGCGCGCCGTGGTCGAGGGCATCGAGAGCGTGCATGGCCCGGTCGCGCTGGCCTTCCTGAATGCCGGCATCGCCCAGGGACATCGACCCGGCGGGCTCGATGCCGGAGCCTTCGAAGAAATCTTCGCCGTCAACCTGTTAGGGCTGGTCCGCGGCCTTGCGGCGGTGGTCGAGCGCATGGGCGCGCGCGGCAAGGGCCAGATCGCCGTCAACGCCTCGCTCGTCGGCTATGGCGGCCTGCCCGGCGCCGGCGCCTATGGCGCCTCCAAGGCGGCGGCGATCCATCTCTGCGAGAGCCTGAAATTCGACTGCGACCGGCTCGGCATCCGCCTGCAACTGGTCAATCCCGGCTTCGTCGATACGCCGATGACACGGCGCAACGGCTTCCCGATGCCGTTCCTGATGACGAACGAGGCGGCGGCGGTGCGCATCGTCGACGGCCTTGCCCGCGGCGGATTCGAGATCGTCTTCCCCCGCCGTCTGGCCTGGGCGATGAGGCTGATCCGGCTCCTGCCTTATCCGCTCTATTTCCGGGCGGTCGCCAAATTGACCGGCGGGCGGGGGAGCCGGCGTTAGAGCGATTTTAGGAGCGACTGAACCGTCATTGCGAGAAAAGCGAAGCAATCCAGGGACGTAGGGGCTCTGCCGCCCCTGGTTTGCTTCGTCGCTTCGCTCCTCGCAATGACGGGTGCCGATCCAGCCAGGTCGAAATCCGCTCCGGATCGGCGCCTCAGCGCTCCACGACCGTCGTGAAGCCGCCGAAGATCATGCGCTTGCCGTCGAAGGGCATGTTCTCCATGTCGGGCTTCAGGCGTGTGTCGGCCATCACCTTCGCCATGACTTCGTCGCGCTTGGCACGCGATTCATAGGTGATCCAGGAGAAGACGACGATCTCGTCCTCCTTGGCCTGGACGGCGCGCGGGAACGAGGTCATCTCGCCATAGGGCACATCCTCGGCGATGGCTTCGACATAGGTCAGCGCGCCATATTCCATCCAGATGTCGCCGGCGAGCGTGGCCATCTTCTTGTAGGCGTCGAGCTTGTCCTTCGGAACCGCGAGCACGAAACCGTCGACATAATAGGGCATCTGCCTCTCCTGTTTCCCGTGAACGGCCATAGGACGAACGGCCATGGCCCGATCCGACAACATGGTGCAGTCAATTTCGTTCAGGAGCGTGGCGAGCCGTCGAAACGCTCCTCGAGCCATCTGACGGCGAAGGCGACGATCGCCGCCGCCTCGACCAGGACGCAGCGCGCCGCGCCGACCTTGCCTTCGCGGCCCTGGCCGGTGGCAAGGAACGCGCCGACGATGCTGGCGAAATAGTCCTCCGCCAGCCCTCCGACGACCGGATCGCCGGTCTCGAACTCCTCGATCATGCGCCAGACGATCCCTGCCGGCGTCGCGAAGGGGACCTCGTAGCGCCGCAGCCGCTTGCCCGGAATGCGCGCCAGATGCTCGGCATGGTGCAGCAGCGTCATGGTGTCGAGCGGCGCGCCGAGCATCAGCACCTTGCCGCCCGCCTCGACCAGCTTCGCCAGCGGCGAGCCTTCGCCATAGCCGTAGTCGAGCGGGTGCCCGCCGGTGAACCAGCCGGCCTTCGCGCCGATCGCGGCGACAGAGGCGCCGGGATTGCCGCTGCGCAGCGCGCCCGGCGTCGTTCGCAGGAACTCCGGCAGGGCGCCGTTGTCGCGGATGGCGCGCGAGGCGAGGGGATCGAAGGGCGGGATGTGCTCGCGCCATTCCGCGGGGACGCGGCCTCCAGCGTCGAGCAACTCGTCATAGCGGGCATCCCAATCGGCATAGGCGAGCAGCGTCCCCTCCGGCCCGACGACATCGCGCAGCGCGCCGATCGGCGCATCCGGCCCGTTCAGCAGGCGCCCGATGCGGCTCAGCGCGGCATGGACCATGACGGCATCGCCGGCCGCGAGCCCCAGCGCCACAAGATCGCGGCGCAGCGCCGCGCGGGTCAGGAAGGCGGGAGCCGGCGCGGTCTGCTCGTCATCCATGTTCCAGTTGCTCCTCCGTCTTGAGCGCGGCCAGGGCCGCGAGTGCGCGCCGGCGGCCGAAATCGAGATCCACGATCGGTCGCGGATAATCTTCCCCAAGCGCAACTCCGGCTTTCTCCAGAACAGCTTGCGGCGCAGTCCAGGGTTGGTGGATGAACTTCGGGTCGAGCTGAGCCAACTCAGGGACGAAGCGCCTGACATAGGCGCCTTCGGGGTCGAATTTCTCGCCCTGGGTCACCGGGTTGAAAATGCGGAAATAGGGTGCCGCGTCGGCGCCCGAGCCGGCGACCCATTGCCAGCTCGCGGCGTTGTTGGCTGGGTCGGCATCGACCAGCGTATCCCAGAACCAGGCTTCGCCCTGGCGCCAGTCGGTCAGCAGATGCTTGATCAGGAAGGAGGCCGCGACCATGCGCACGCGATTGTGCATCCAGCCGGTTGTCCAGAGCTCGCGCATGCCGGCGTCGACCAGCGGATAACCAGTCAGTCCCCTGCGCCAGGCGGCGAGCCCGGATTCGTCGTTCACCCAGGCGAACGCGTCGAACCGGGCGTTGAAGTTCCGCGTTGCCAGCTCGGGGTTGTGGAACAGCAGGTGATAGGAGAATTCGCGCCAGCCGATCTCCGACAGGAATTTCTCGGCGTCGGCGGCGCTCCCGTCTGTCTTGCCGGCTTCCAGAGCCATGCGGGTGGCGTGCCAGATCTGCCGCGGGCCGATCTCGCCGAAGCGCAGATGCGGGGAGAGCCGCGACGTGGCCAGCCTGTCCGGCCGATCGCGTTCGGCGCGATAGCCCTGCAGTCCTCCGTCGAGAAAATCGGCAAGGCGGGTCCAGGCGCCATCCTCGCCGGGCGTCCAGCTTTCGCGCAGGCCGCCGGCCCAATCGGGCTGGCTCGGCTCAAGGCCGAGTTCAGCGACAGTCAGCGCCGCGCGTCGCAAGCCCTCCGGCGGTGTCGCCTTGTGAATGGTCGTCGTTGCCGGCAGGGGGGCGGATGGCGCGCCACGCTCGCGGGCTGCGCGCCAATAGGGCGTGAATACCTGCATCGGGCGGCCTGCCCTGGTCGTGACCTGCCAGGGCTCGTTGAGGAGCGCGGCGTTGAAGCTCTCGACGGCAACCCCGGCTGCGGAGAGACCGGCCTTCAGGGCTTTGTCGAGCGCGATGGCGCTGGCCTCGTAACGGCGGTTCCAGGCGACGAAGCCGATGCCGGCGTCACGGACGATCCGTGGCAGGATCTCGGCCGGGTCGCCGCGCATTACGAGGAGTTCGCCACCCCTGGCGGCGATCGCGGCCGAGAGCGCTGCAAGCGACCGCGACAGCCACCAGCGCGCGGCGCCGCCGAGCGGCCGGCGCGCCGGGGAATCGTCGAGGATGTAGAGGCAGAGGCTCGGCCCGTGTTCGAGCACGGCGGAGAGCGCGGGGTTGTCGGAGAGGCGCAGATCCTCGCGGAACCAGACGAGAGCCGGGGTTTCCGTCACGTGCGGCTGCTCCCTTGCGCGGATATCGGGTCCGCTCGTCGCGAAAGCGGTTCAGCATGCCGCAAGGTAATCGCATGCTGCCGCCGGTGCGGACCGTGATACACTCGCGCCGGCTTCGGGTCGAGAACGGGTCTCTAGAGCCGGGTCCTATCGGGTCGCATCAACCCGGTCGGCGAATCCGCCTCTAAACGATGGATAGAGAACGTGTGATCCGATCAGATTGCGCTGCAATCCGATCGACGCGTTCTCCAGGGGAGGCGGTCTCATGGCGACGCAGGAAGTGGAGGCGCTGACACGCCGTGTGGCCGCGCTCGAGCAGCAACTCGCGACCCTGCTGCAGGTGATCAATGTCGGCCGCAGCGGTTCGGTGGCGATCACCGCGCCCAATGGCATCAGCATCATGGCCGGCGGCAGTTGCACGATCAGCACCGGCGCGGAGCTGGTCCTGACCGTAGCCAGCAATTTCAGGGCCAGTGTCGCCAGCGCCTACACGCTGCAATCCGGCGCCGGCATCAGGCTCGCCGCCGGCACCGGTGTCGGCATCGTCGCGGCGACGGCGCTCAACCTCAATGCCAATCGCCAGATCAGCCTAACGACGCGGGCCTTCGAGGTCGCCGCCGCGGTCAGCATCGATATCGACAGCAGCAAGGATTTCGCCATCGCCAGCGGCAGGGCGCTCTCCGTCGAAGCCGCCGACGGCATGCTGCTCGATTCAGGCTCGGCCTCGCTCAACCTGAAGAAGGACGGTTCGGTCGATCTTTCGGGCAAGGACATCAAGATCAGGGCGAGCGGGAAGCTTCAGGCCACCGCAACCTCGGACGTGACCATCAAGGGCTCGAAGATCCTGCAGAACTAGGGAAGCGGATCGAAAAGCGGAAGCGGTTTTCGGTTGAATCCGATGCTATAACAAAGAGATAGACCGGCAGCGCCGCCGCCATCCTGTCGAAGGATGGCGGCGGCGGCCGCATCAATGTGCCTGCGGCGTGGCCGGCTCGGCCGTAGCGGCCTTTTTCTTGTTCCTGCTGCCGAGCGAGGCGAGCCAGCGCACGACGACGTAGAACACCGGCGTGAACAGCAGGCCGAACAGGGTGACGCCGATCATGCCGGAGAACACCGCGACGCCGAGCACCTGGCGCATCTCCGCGCCAGCGCCGACCGAGATCGTCAAGGGCAGCACGCCGAGGATGAAGGCGAGCGAGGTCATCAGGATCGGTCGCAGCCGGGTCTTGGCCGCGGCGATCGCGGCCTCGCGCCGGCTCATGCCCTCGTCCTCGGCCTGCTTGGCGAACTCGACGATCAGGATCGCGTTCTTCGCAGCGAGGCCGACGAGCACGACGAGGCCGATATCGACCAGCACGTTGCGATCGAAGCCCTGGTAGCCAACGCCGACCATCGCCGCGAGGATACACATCGGCACGATCAGGATGACGGCGAGCGGCAAGGTCCAGCTCTCGTACAGCGCCGCCAGCAGCAGGAAGACGAAGATGACGGCGAGGCCAAAGGCGATGATCGCGGTGTTGCCGGCAAGCTTCTCCTGCAGCGCGATCTCGGTCCATTCGAAACCGAATCCGGCCGGCAAAACCTGGCTCGCGATCTTTTCGACCGCCGCGATGCCCTGGCCGGTCGAGTAGCCGCGCGCCATCGAAAGCTGCACCTCCGCTGCCGGATAGAGATTGTAGCGCGGCACGCGATAGGCGCCGGTCGTGTCGGAGAAGGTCGCGACCGAGCCGATCGGCACCATCTCGCCATCGGCATTGCGCGTCTTCAAGGCGGCGACGTCGCGGACGTTGAGCCGGAAGGGGTTGTCAGCCTGCGCCGTCACCCGGAAGGTGCGGCCGAGGATATTGAAGTCGTTGATATAGGCCGATCCCATGTTGACCGACAGGGTTTCGAAGACGCGGGTCACGGGCACGCCGAGCATTTCGGCCTTGGTCCGGTCGATATCGGCATAGATCTGCGGGGTCTTGGTCGAGAACAGGGTGAAGGGCTGCTGGATGCCCGGAACCTGGCCGGCCGTTCCGGCCACGGCCCAGGTCGCCGCCTCGAGCGCCGGCAGGCCGCGCCCGCCGCGATCCTGGACATAGCCCTTGAGACCGCCGCCGGTGCCGATGCCGGGAACGGCGGGAGGCTCGACCACCAGGGCGAAGGCCTCGCCGATCTGGGACAGCTGGGTGCGCAGGTCGGCAAGGATGCTCTGGGTGGTGAGCCCGGCCTCGGCCCGCTTCCTGAAGTCGGAGAGCGTGACGAAGGCGACGCCGGCATTGGGCGCGAGCGTGAAGGTCGCGCCGTCGAGGCCGGCGAAGGCGACGACATGGTCGATGCCGGGCCGCGACAGCAGCATGTCGGTCGCCTTGCGGATGACCTCGTCGGTTCGCGGCAGCGACGAGCCCGGAGGCAGTTGGAAGACGGCGATAAAGTAGCCGCGGTCGAGCTGCGGCACCAGGCCGGTCGGAATCGCGGCGAGGCGCTGGCCGGCGACCGCGATCAGGGCGGCATAGACCAGCAGCATCAGGACGCCGACGCGAATCAGCCGCGAGGTCGCCGCGCCGTAGGCGCGTGACAGCCAGTCGAAGCCCTTGTTGAAATACTTGAAGAACCAGCGCAGCGGCGCGCCGAGCTTGGCGAAGAAGCCCCTCGGCTCCTCATGGCTGTGCGGCTTCAGCAGGATCGCCGACAGCGCCGGCGACAAGGTCAGCGAGACGAAGCACGAGATCGCCGTCGAAGCTGCGATCGTCACCGCGAACTGCTGGTAGAACGTGCCTTGCAGGCCGGTGATGAAGGCGGTGGGGATGAACACGGCGCAGAGCACGAGCGCGATCGCGAGCAACGCGCCGCCGACTTCGTCCATCGTCTTGTGCGCGGCGTCCTTGGCGCTCATGCCTTGCGCCAGATAGCGTTCGACGTTCTCGACCACGACGATGGCGTCGTCGACGACGATGCCGATGGCGAGCACCAGCGCCAGCAGCGAGATCGTGTTGAAGGAGATGCCGACCGCGCTCATCACCAGGAAGGTGCCGACCAGCGAAACCGGGATCGCGATGATCGGGATGATCGCGGCGCGCCAGGTCTGCAGGAACAGGATCACGACGATGACGACGAGCACGATCGCCTCGAGCAGCGTCGTGACCACGGCGGAGACCGATTCCGCGATGAACTCCGTCGGGTTGTAGACGATGCGGTACTCGACCCCGGCCGGGAAGTCCTTCGACAGCGTCTCCATCGTCTTGATGAGCGCGTCGGAGGCCGCCAGCGCGTTCGAGCCGGGACGCTGGAAGACGCCGATCGCGACCGCTTCCCGGTTGTCGAGATAGGAGTTTGACAGGTAGTCCTGCGCGCCGAGCTCGACGCGGGCAATGTCGCGAACGCGGATCGTGCCGCCATCGGCGTCCGAGCGGACGACGATGTTGTAGAATTCCTCGGTGGTGGTGAGGCGTCCGAGCGTGTTGACCGAAAGCTGGAAGGCGCCGTCCGACGCCGCCGGCGGCTGGTTGATCGCGCCCGCCGCGACCTGGATGTTGGCGGCGCGGATCGCGGCGACGACATCGCCGGCGGTCAGGTTGCGCGCCGCGACCTTGGCCGGATCGAGCCAGACCCGCATCGCATAATCGCGCGCGCCGAAGACCTGGACGTCGCCGACGCCATCGACGCGGGTCAGCACGTCCTTCACGTTGAGCGTCGTGTAGTTCGAGACGTATTGCTGGTCGCGCGAGCCGTCGGGCGACAGCATGTGGATGACCATCAGGAAGTCGGGCGAGGCCTTGCGGACCTGCAGGCCGAGCGTGCGCACTTCCAGCGGCAGGCGCGGCTCGGCCGCCGAGACGCGGTTCTGCACCAGCACCTGGGCCTGGTCGACATCGGTGCCGCCCTTGAAGACGACGTTGATCGTCACCCGTCCGTCGCCGGTCGACTGCGACTGGATATAGAGCATGTCGTCGACGCCGTTGACCTCCTGCTCGATCGGCGCCGCGACGGTCGAGGCGACGACCTCGGCCGAGGCGCCCGGATAGGTCGCGGTGATCGTGACGGTCGGCGGGGCGATCTCGGGATATTCGGCGATCGGCAGATTACGCTGGGCGATGGCGCCGGCGATCGTCAGCAGGACCGAGAGAACGGTCGCAAAGATCGGCCGGTCGATGAAGAAATGGGCGAAGCGGAACATGTTCGGATCCTGGCCGGAAGGGCAGGGCGGACGGGCAATACCGTCCGCTCTCGTCGTGCGGCATGCGCGCTCAGTTGGCGGCGGCCGCCTTGATCTCGGTCTGCTGCGGCGTCACGGCCACGCCGGGCCTGACCATCGGATTGGCGATGCCGTTGACGATCACCTGGTCCGTCGCGGCCAGCCCCTTGGTGATGACGCGCAAGCCGTCGGTGATCTGGCCGAGGGTGACCTGCTTGGGCACCACCTTGTTGTCGGCGCCGACCGTCAGCACGATCTTGTTGGCCTGGTCCGAGACGATCACCGCATCCGGCACCAGCAACCCGTCGACCTCGCCGGCATCGAGGCGCAGCCGCCCGAACGCACCGGGCGTCAGGAACCGGTCGGCATTGGCGAAGACGGCGCGGCCGCGGATCGTGCCCGAGCGCGCGTTCAGCGCGTTGTCGACGAAGTCGATCTTGCCGGCGCGGTTCCAGTTCGTTTCGTCGGAAAGGCGCACGCGTGCCTCCGGAGCGACGCCGCGCAGGCTGGCCAGCCGCGCATAGCGCAGATAGTCCGCCTCCGAGACGTCGAACACGAAGTTGATCGGATCGAGAGAGACGATGGTCGTCAACAGGGTTGCGCCCGACTGGCCGCCGGCGATCAGGTTGCCGGCATCGACGCGGCGGTTCGAAAGCCGGCCGGCAAGCGGCGCGCGCACCTGCGTCCATTCGAGATTGAGCTCGGCCGTCTTCAGGTTGGCCTCGGCCGCCTGGTGCGAGGCGATCGCGCCGTTGAGGTTGGCGCGGCGCTGGTCGATGTCGCGGGCGGTGATCGTCCGGTTCTGCGTCAGGGCCTCGGCGCGCTCGACCTCGTTCTGGGTCAGCTCGACCTGGGCCTTGGTGCGGGCGACCTCGGCGCGGGCGGCGTCGACCGCGAGCGTGTAGGGCCGCTGGTCGATGGTGAAAAGCAGTTCGCCCGCCTTGACCATGTCACCGTCCTTGAAGTGCACCTTGTCGAGGAAGCCCGAGACGCGGGCGCGTATCTCGACCTGCTCGACGGCCTCGAAGCGGCCGGTGAACTCGTCCCAGTTGGTGACGCGCTTGGCGAGCGGGTTCGCGACGGTGACGGGCGGCGCCGGCGGCGCGCCCTGGGCGAGCGCCTCGAACGAAAGAGCCGGAAGCAGGGCCGCCAGGATGATGAGCGCCCGGCTGGAGCGACGGCGGGTCATGGGAAACTCCGAAAAAAATGCGTGTCCGGCGCAACCTTTCACGGTTTCCGGCCAATGCGGCTAAAAGGCCTCGGTACTGACGATTGTCAAGTTCCATCACTCGACAGAGGTCGTGTTTTGTGCGCTGCGGCAGAGATTGTGGTCCTACCGCTGCGTGACGGCAACAGATGCTTGCTGGCGGCTGCTCAAGGCTCTACCTGAAGGGCTCGTCAATTATTGGCAGGGCCGGCCGCCCGCCGTTTCCGGATAATCGTCATGAACGCGCATGCACGCCCCGCCGACCCGAAGAAGCTGCTCAAGGGCGCAACCGGCGACTGGGAGGTCGTGATCGGCCTGGAGATCCACGCCCAGGTCACGTCCAACGCCAAGCTGTTCTCCGGCGCCTCGACCGGTTTCGGTGGCGAGCCCAACGCTCATGTCAGCCTGGTCGATGCCGCCATGCCCGGCATGCTGCCGGTGATCAACGAGGAATGCGTGCGCCAGGCCGTGCGCACCGGACTCGGGCTGAACGCCAAGATCAATAACCGCTCGGTCTTCGACCGCAAGAACTACTTCTATCCCGACCTGCCGCAGGGCTACCAGATCAGCCAGTACAAATTCCCGATCGTCGGCGAGGGCGAGATCGCGGTCGACCTCTCGCCGACCGAGCAGATCAGCGTCGGCATCGAGCGCCTGCATCTCGAGCAGGACGCCGGCAAGTCGATGCACGATCAGCACCCGACGATGAGCTTCGTCGATCTCAACCGCTCCGGCGTCGCGCTGATGGAGATCGTTTCCAAGCCGGATCTGCGCTCCGCCGACGAGGCCAGGGCCTATGTCTCGAAGCTGCGCACCATCCTGCGCTATATCGGCTCCTGCGACGGCGACATGGAGAAGGGCAATCTGCGCGCCGACGTCAACGTTTCCGTCCGCAAGCCGGGCGCGCACTTCGGCACGCGCTGCGAGATCAAGAACGTCAACTCGATCCGCTTCATCGGCCAGGCGGTCGAGGTCGAGGCCCGCCGCCAGATCGGCATTCTCGAGGATGGCGGTTCGATCGACCAGGAGACGCGGCTCTACGATCCCGGCAAGGGCGAGACCCGCTCGATGCGCTCCAAGGAGGAGGCGCATGACTACCGCTATTTCCCCGATCCGGACCTGCTGCCGCTGGAATTCGACGATGCCTTCGTCGATGGGCTGAAGGCTGGCCTGCCCGAGCTGCCCGACGCCAAGAAGGCCCGCTTCATCGCCGATTACGGGCTCTCGCCCTATGACGCCTCGGTGCTGGTCGCCGAGCGCGACCAGGCCGACTATTTCGAGGCCGTGGCGAAGGGGCGCGACGGCAAGGCCGCCGCCAACTGGGTGATCAACGAGCTCTTCGGCCGCCTCAACAAGGAGGGCAAGGATGTCTCGGCCTCGCCGGTCGCGGCTGCGCAGCTCGGCGGGCTGGTCGACCTGATCGGCGAAGGCGTGATCTCCGGCAAGATCGCCAAGGACCTGTTCGAGATCCTCTGGTCGGAAGCAGGAAACGGACCCTTGGACCCGCGTGAGATCGTCGAGGCCCGCGGCATGAAGCAGGTCACCGATACCGGCGCCATCGAAAAGGCAGTCGACGAGATCATCGCCGCCAATCCCGACAAGGTCGAGCAGGTCAAGGCGAAGCCGACCATGCTCGGCTGGTTCGTCGGACAGGCGATGAAGGCATCCGGCGGCAAGGCCAACCCGCAGGCGCTGAACGACATCCTGAAGACGAAGCTGGGAATCTAGAGCCTGAAACACGCCGTCATCCTGGATAAGCGGCTAAGCCGCGCCGATCCGGGATCCATCGAGGGGCCGGACGCTCTACGATGGATCCCGGCGCTCCGCTACGCTGCGGCCGGGATGACGCGGTGGGGGAAGCGCCAATCCTCCGGTCACAGGCGCGTAAGGTGACGCAAGCCGGTCTCATCATCCGCGACGCGACTTCGGCCGATCTGCCGGCCGTGCGCGGGCTTTTGGTCGAGACCTGGCATGCCACCTATGATGGAATCTATGGCTGGCGGCGCGTCGCCGAGATCACCAATGCCTGGCACTCGCTCGATGCACTCTCCGCCCAGCTCGGGCGCGAGAGCGGCGTTTTCCTGATCGCGCTGCTTGGGACGGAGATCGTCGGAACGGCTTCCGCCCGCCGCGAGCCCGACCGCGCGGCGCTTCTGACGCGGCTCTACGTCCTGCCGGCGCGGCAGGGCGAGGGGATCGGCCGCACCTTGCTCCAGGTCGCGCTCGCCTGCTTCCCGGATGCGCCGGTGGCCCGGCTCGAGGTCGAGAGCCAGAACGAGCAAGCCATCGCCTTCTATGAGCGCATGGGCTTCTTCCTGCAGCGCCAGGCCCGTTTCGACGGGCGCGAGGACACGCCCAACACGCTGATCATGGCCAAGCGGCTGGTCATGAGCTGATCGCGCCGGCCGGCGCCTTCCCGGAGACGAAGACGATGGATGCTCAAAATCCCGCAGCGATCACCATGCGCGAGGCGAACGCGGCCGATGTCGCGCGCGTCGTCGAGCTCATCATGCTCGGCGCGGCCAAGCAGACGAGGACGGCCGCCGAGATTGCCGAGGAGGCTCGGCACTCCTCCTATCGGGCGGCATTCGAAGCGATCCATGCGAGCAAGGCCACCACGCTTCTCGTCGCGGAATTGGAAGGGAAGGTCGTCGGAACCTTGCAGGTGACCTTGACGCCCGGGCTCGTCCATCGCGGCCGGACGCGCGCCAGGCTGGAGAGCGTCCATGTCGATCCGGCCCGCCGCAGCGGCGGAATCGGCGCCGCGATGGTTGGATACGCGATCGATTTCGCGCGCCGGCGTGGCGCCGGGCTGGTCGAACTCACCTCGGACAAGGCGCGCGAGGCGGCGCACCGCTTCTATCTGCGCCTGGGCTTCAGGCAGACCCATGAGGGCTTCAAGCTGGAGCTGTAGTCCTCGCCGCAAACGCTCCGCCGCGCCGGCAACGGCATGGCGCTCCTGCTCCGGGCGCGGGGCGTCCCGGGTTACGCGATCGCCCATGGCCGCCTAAATCTGGCAGCCAACTGCAATAGGACGAGGAAGCAACGCATGTCGCAAGTGCAGGCCAAGCCGATCGACCTCTATTACTGGCCGACGCCGAACGGCTGGAAGATCACCATCATGCTCGAGGAATGCGGGCTGCCCTACAACATCGTGCCGGTGAACATCGGCAAGGGCGACCAGTTCAAGCCGGACTTCCTCGCCTTCTCGCCGAACAACCGCATGCCGGCGATCATCGATCCGGAGGGGCCGGACGGCACGCCGATCTCGGTCTTCGAATCCGGCGCGATCCTGCAATATCTCGGCCGCAAGACCGGAAAGTTCTACCCGGCCGACGAGCGCGCCCGCGTCGCCGTCGACGAATGGCTGTTCTGGCAGATGGGCGGCTTCGGCCCGATGCTCGGCCAGACCCATCATTTCCGCCTCTATGCGCCCGAGAAGGTGCCCTACGCCGTCGACCGCTACACCAACGAGGCCAACCGGCTCTATGGCGTGCTGAACCGGCGCCTCGAAGGCCGCGAGTTCATCTGCGATGCCTATTCGATCGCCGACATGGCGTGCATCGGCTGGGCCCGCGGCTGGGAACGCCAGGGCCAGGACATCGCGCAGTTCCCCAATGTCGCGCGCTGGCTCGAGACGATGCAGGCGCGCCCCGCCGTCCAGCGCGGACTCGCGGTGGCGGAGGAGCTGCGCGGCGGCATCAGGACGCCGGAGGAAAAGGCGGTCCTGTTCGGGCAGAAGGCGCGGTAAGCGCAACGCGTCATGGCCGGGCCTGACCCGGGCATCTCCTGCAAGATATCCTCGGGTCTGCGCTGCGCTGCGCCCGAGGATGACGTTTTCCCGCTGCCGGCGCGAAAACGTCAATTGCTCCGCGACCACTTCACCGAGCGGCAGATCAGCCCGCCCATCACGCAGCCGGCCGTGGTCAGCGTGTCGCCGGAGAGCGTCATCGTGCCCGAATAGGTCTTGCCGTCCTCGGGGTTGAAGGCGCTGCCGCCCCATTTGCCGGCACCGGTCGGCGTCATGTCGTAGAAGATGCGCTGGCCGATCTTGGCCGGGCCGCTGGTGTCCTTGAGCCAGGAGATCGTCCCGCAGACGGCCTCGCCACATTTGGCGAGGCGCACTTTCGAGGCTCCGGTGTCGCGCAGCCAGGTGCCGGTGACCTCCTGCGCCACGGCGGGGCCGGCGAGAACGGCGAGCGCGGCGACGGCCGCGAACGGGCTAAGGCCCTTTGCGCGAAGGCTCTTTGCGCAAAGGCTCATGGCGCGAAGGCTCATGACGTTCCTCCTCTTCTGTCGACCAGCGTTGATCGCATGGTTCAGATATAAACTATATCCGAGCCGGCTCCGGCTTCAAGATGGCCGGTGCGCTAGAGCCCGTTCCGGTCAGATTGCATCGCAAGCTGACCGGAAAAACGGTCTCTCATCCCAAATCTAGAGCCGGATCCGATCAGATTGATTCAATCTGATCGGATCCGGCTCTTGCCGCCGATTTCGCGGCGAATGGCGTCGAGGGTGAATCCTCCGTCAATGCCTGCCGCAGCGTAACCGATGAGGGGCATTGGAATCGCTTGCGAATTCGCCGTCTAAAGCTGAATCGAGCGTTGCTTTAACGACGCGCTTACGACTCGTTGAGCTTCGATTCATCTCGAATTTTAGCGGAGTCTTTTACCGGCCGGCTCGAACCTCCTCCTCACGAAGCGCGGCCCAGGAAGGGCCGGGCCACGGTGAAGACAGGGTGGTTTGTCATGGCACGCATGGAAATGAGCGCGATCCCGGCTTCGATGGCGATCCCGATGGAGGCCTCGGCCGAGGCCTATTACGAACTCGGCCTGATGCACGCGGCCGGCCGCTCGGCCCCGGTCGATCTGGTCGCGGCGCAGAAATGGTTCAACGTCGCGCTCGCCAAGGGCTGCAGCCGCGCCGCGGCGCACCGGGCCGAGCTGGCGCTGGAGATGAGCCGCGACGAGATCGCCGAGGCGCTGCGCGAGGCCCGCCGCTTCCTGACCAGGCACTGAGCGCAAACAGCCGGTCCAGCCTTGTGGCTAGGGGAGGGCGCCGCTATAAGCGCGCCGCATTCCCCGATTTGCCCCAAGGATAATAACGATGGCTGTCCAGCGTACCTTCTCCATTCTCAAGCCCGATGCGACGAAGCGCAATCTCACTGGCGCGGTCAACGCGGTCATCGAGAAGGCCGGCCTGCGCGTCGTCGCGCAGAAGCGCATCCAGATGACCAAGGCCCAGGCCGAGACCTTCTACGCCGTCCACAGCGAGCGGCCCTTCTTCGGCGAGCTCGTCGAGTTCATGACCTCCGGCCCCGTGGTCGTGCAGGTGCTCGAGGGCGAGAACGCCATCGCCGCCTATCGCGAGGTGATGGGCGCCACCAACCCGGCCAACGCCGCCGAGGGCACCGTACGCAAGCTCTTCGCCCAGTCGGTCGGCGAGAACACCGTCCATGGCTCCGACGCGCCGGAGACGGCCGCGATCGAGATCGCCCAGTTCTTCGCCGGCAACGAGATCGTCGGCTGAGCCGACAGCTTCCTAAGAAGCCTTGAAAATCGAAAGGGCGGGTCCGCAAGGACCCGCCCTTTCTCATTCGGCGACCCGCCTCGGGCGAGGCGGCGGAACTTGGCGATGCCCGGCTATTTGAAGCCGAGGTCGAAGGCGTAGGTCGCGGAGATGCCGAGCGTGATCGAGTCGCGCGAGCCGTAAGCCCTGACGATCGGTGCCTTGGCGGCGTCGCCGACCAGATGCTTGTATTCGATATAGGCCGTGGTCTGGAGCTTGTCGCTCCAGCTATAGGTCGCCTGCGCGATCGCGCCGACCGAGTGGACGCCGGCATTGAAGCGCTGCAGCACCCCGCCATTGCCGGCCCAGGCCCCGCCGAAATAGGTGCGGACATAGTCGGCGCCCGCGATGGTCATGCGCGGGCCGGCGCCGAGCGACCAGGCGCCGATACGCTGGAACGCCTCGACCTTGACCTCGGCGAAGAGCGCGTCATGGGCGACCACGCCGCGGCGCAGGTCGACGCGGCCGCGCAGCCAGGAGGCCGGGTAGAATTCGACGAAACCGCCGAGCTCGCCGCCGAACTTGGTGTCCGGGACGCCGGCGATGCGCAGCGCCGCATTGGTGCTGGCCTTGCGCTCCCAGAGCAGGTTGCCGGAAAAGCCGACGCGCCAGGCCTTGCCCGAGAAGAAGCCGATGCTGATCGCGTCGTCCTCGGCCGCCCACCAGGTGCTCCTGGTGCCGCGCCCCAGCGAGATGATCCCGCGCGGCCGGAAGATGTAGTCGTTGGAGCCGATATAATCGGGCTGGTAGCGCAGGCCGGCGCCGAGCGTCAGGTGCCAGTTCTGGACCGATTCCGGCGAGGTGTACTGGGTGTATTCCGGAGACTGGGCCCTGGCCGGAGCCGCAAGCAGGCAGGCCAGGCCGACAAGGCCGGCAACGAACGCAACGCAACGCATCATGACAACTCCGGCGCCAAGGCGCCCCCGACCAGACCAACACCGGCAATCTGATTCATTAGTCTTAACCTGAGGTTGATGCGCCACATCTGGACGGATGAAAAGGATCGGCTGCCAACAAAGCCCGATTCGGCGCGAAGCGGAACGGGGCGCCATGTCGCTACCGGCTTTGGCCGCAACGATCTTCCGCGGAGGCTGGACCTGTTCTAGGAAGGAGAAATGACAGAGCTTCCTCGCATCCAGCGCCTGCCTTCCGTCTGCCCGCATGACTGCCCCTCGGCCTGTTCGCTCGAGGTCGAGGTCATCGATGGCCGCAGCATCGGCCGGGTCCGCGGCAGCAAGCGCCAGAGCTACACCGACGGGGTGATCTGCGCCAAGGTCGCGCGCTATGCCGAGCGCATCCACCATCCGGACCGGCTGCTCCATCCGCTGCGGCGGGTCGGGCCGAAAGGCTCCGGCGCCTTTGAGCGCATCTCCTGGGACGAGGCGCTCGACGAGATCGCCCGGCGCTTCCTGGCGCTCGAGGCCGAATTCGGCGCCGATACGATCTGGCCCTACTACTACGCCGGCACGATGGGACTGGTGATGCGCGACGGCATCAACCGCCTGCGCAACGCCAAGCGCTATTCCGGCCAGTTCTCGACGATCTGTACCACTTCGGCCTGGACCGGCTTCATCGCCGGCACCGGCAGGCTCGCCGGCGCCGATCCGCGCGAGATGGCGAAGTCCGACTGCGTCGTGATCTGGGGCACCAATGCGGTGCACACCCAGGTCAACGTCATGCACCATGCGATCAAGGCCCGGAAGGAACGCGGCGCCAAGATCGTCGCCATCGACGTCTACCGCAACGCCACGCTCGACCAGGCCGATCTCGGCCTCGTCGTTAAGCCCGGCACCGACGGGGCGCTCGCCTGCGGCGTCATGCACGTGCTCTTCCGCGAGGGGCTCGCCGACCGGGACTATCTCGCCCGCTTCGCTGATGTCCCCGAGGAGCTGGAGGCGCATCTTGCGACGCGCACGCCCGAATGGGCGGCGGCGATCACCGGCCTCTCGGTCGCCGAGATCGAGGCCTTCGCACGGCTCGTCGGCACGCACAAGCGCAGCTATTTCCGGCTCGGCTACGGCTTCGCGCGCCAGCGCAACGGCGCGGTCAACATGCATGCGGCGCTGTGCGTGCCGGCGGTAACCGGAGCCTGGCAGCATGAGGGCGGCGGCGCCTTCCATTCGAACAGCGGCGTCTACAAATGGCGCAAGGGCATGATCGAGGGGCTCGACAAGGCCGATCCGAAGATCCGCCAGCTCGACCAGTCGCAGATCGGCCGCATCCTCACCGGCGACGCGCCGGCGCTGCGGCAGGGCCAGCCGGTCAGGGCGCTGTTCATCCAGAACACCAACCCGGTCACGGTCGCGCCCGAGCAGGAACTGGTCAAGCGGGGCTTTGCCCGCGACGACCTCTTCACCGTCGTGCACGAGCAGTTCATGACCGAGACCGCCGCCATGGCCGACATCGTGCTGCCGGCGACGCAGTTCATGGAGCATGACGACCTCTATCAGGGCGGCGGCCACCAGCACATCATGTGGGGCGGCAAGCTGATCGAGCCGCCGGGCGAATGCCGCTCGAACCATGAGGTCATCTGTGCCCTGGCGCAGCGCCTCGGCGCCGAGCATCGCGGCTTCGCCATGACGCCGCGCGAGATCGTCGACTGGACCTTGCAGCAGACCGGGCGCGGCACGCTCGAGGAGCTGATCGCCAGCGAATTCCATGACGTGCAGCCGGATTTTGAGACGGCACATTATCTGAAGGGCTTCGGCTGGCCCGATGGTCGGTTCCGCTTCAAGCCGGACTGGGCCAAGGTCCCCAACAGCAATGCCGGCCCGGCCGGCCCGCATGAAACGATCCCGGCTCTGCCGGACCACTGGAACGTGATCGAGGCCGCCGATGCCGAGCATCCCTTCCGGCTCGCCACCAGCCCGGCCCGCAACTTCCTGAACTCGTCCTTCACCGAGACGCCGACGGCGCGCAAGAAGGAGGGCGGGCCCACCCTGATGCTGCATCCTGACGATGCCGCGGAGCTCGGCATCGCCCAGGGAGACCCCATCCTCGTCGGCAACCGGCGCGGCGAGGTCCATCTCGACGCCGTGCTGTTCGACGGTCTGGTGCGCGGCGTCGCCATCGCCGAATCGATCTGGCCGAACAGCGCCCATCGCGGCGGGCGTGGCATCAATACCCTGACCGGCGCCGACTCGATCGCGCCCTTCGGCGGCGCCGCCTTCCACGACAACAGGGTCTGGATCCGCAAGGTGTGACCTTTGCGTCATTGCTTTTTTGCTGGCGCTGTGGACCATCCGCGCGAGCGTCGGCAGGCCTTTCAAGAGCGGATTCGGGGTTTTCGCTTGGGGTACGACGCGAAACCGGGACGGTGCGGACGATGATGAAGCGGCGGATGGGTGCGGCCTTCTGGGCTGCGGGTTGGTCTTTGCTGGTTTCGGCGCAGGCCGTGATGGCCGCGGGCAGCACGAGCGCCTTGCCGCCGCCCGACCCGACGGCCAAGAACCTGACGCCCTACATGATCCAGCTGCGCGCTTTCGACGCCTGCCTGATCACCCAGTCGCGCCTGATGAACACGACGCGTGAGGCCGTGCATTCGCCGTGCAGCTGCTACGCCAAGGGCACGGTCAATGCCATGACCAGGGACGAGATCCAGGCCTTCCGCGACACCGGCTATTTCAACGACTCGGCCCGCGCCAAGGGCTACGACTTCATCGACCGCTGCAAGCTGCAGCGGCCTTGAGACTTCAGGCCGGCGCCGCCTTGGCGTCGGTCTTGAAGTAGCGCTCGCGCATCCGCTGCGCATAGGCGACGAGGTTGGCGTGCTCGGCGAGCGCGCCGCGGATCGGTGAATCGAAGATCTCGCACAGCCCCGCGATCATGAAGGCGCCCAGCGTTGCGTCGCCGCCGCATGGGTCGGGGCCTGTCAGATAGGGCTTGCCGCCGAGCAATCCCGCCAGCGAATCCAGTGCGCGCTGCGCCAGGACCAGCCGCTCGGCGTCGCCGTGCCGGCCGATGCCGTGGCCGTGCAGGTTGCGGCGAACCTGGCGCTTGACCATGGCGATGACCAGCGGGCGCAGGGGCGCCGGCACGGCGTCGAAAAACTGGCGCGGGCCCCGATCGAAATTGGCGGGATCGGCCCAGCGCTCGTGGACGACCAGCCAGTACAGATGGTCTTCCAGCATCTTCTCGACCGCCCAGGCGAGGCCGCGTTGCTCGGCGCTGAGCCCCTTGTCGAAGTCGATACCGTGCTTCTGCTCGAGATGCAGCCGGATGAAGCTGGTGTCGGGAATGACCGCGCCGTCGTCGTGCAGCACCGGGAACTTGCCCTTCGGCGCTTTCCGGAAGTTTCCCCGAACCTGGCGGTAAGGCAGGCCCGACATCTCCATCAGGATGATGCCCTTGATGCAGAACGGGCTCGGGTCGGGCAATCCGAAGGCGGGGCCGAAGACATGCAGCTGCAACATCGAGCCTCCCTTTGGCCGATACGTCCGGCCGGCATTCCATGATAATCATCCTGCTGCCACGCTCCTGACAATGAATGTCAGGACGATTGGGGCAGAGTGACGCTAATCCATCTTTCCTTAAGCGGAAGCCCCGTCATGCAACGCGCTGAACGTTTGCTCGATCTGATCCAGGGGCTGCGGCGCCGCCGCCGCCCCGTCACCGCCGAGACGCTCGCTTCCGAGCTCGATGTCTCGGTGCGCACCGTCTATCGCGATATCGCCGCGCTGCTGCGCCAGGGCGTGCCGGTTCGCGGCGAGGCCGGCATCGGCTATGTCCTCGACGCCGGCTTCGACCTGCCGCCGCTGATGTTCTCGCCGGACGAGATCGAGGCCGTGCTCGTCGGCATGCGCTGGCTCTCCGAGCGCGCCGACCCGACGCTGGCGCGTGCCGCAGAGGATGTCGTCGCCAAGGTGGCGGCCGTGCTGCCGTCGCATCTGCGGCCGATCTTGCTCGACGGCGCCCTGTTCGCGCCGGCCTATTGCAAGGATCTGATGGTCGACCAGGT
>NZ_JAKFED010000189.1:0-9556 GCF_036675845.1 Allobosea sp.
GAGCTCTACGCCTCCCTGGAGAAGGAAACGGAACTCGCCACCGGCTGGAAGCGTTGCGGCTCGGTCTCGGTTGCCCGCACGCCCGAACGGATGACGCAGCTTCGCCGGACTATTTCGGCCGCACGAGCTCAGGGCGTCGAGATCGAGGAGCTGAGTCCCAAGGAAGCCGGAGACAAGTGGCCGGTCATGCGCACCGACGATCTTGTCGGCGGCGTCTGGCTTCCCGGTGACGGCAAGGCCAACCCTGCCGACATCACCCAGGCTCTGGCGCGAGGGGCAAGAAATGGCGGCGCGATCGTGCGCGAAGGCGTCCGCGTCACCGGCGTCGAGACGCATAAGGGGCGGGTCAAGGCGATCGAGACCGATCAGGGCCGGGTCGAATGCGAGGTGCTCGTGATCTGCGCCGGGCAATGGTCACGTGCGGTCGGCAAGATGTGTGGCGTCTCCGTGCCGCTGCATTCCGCCGAGCACATGTACATCGTCACGGGCAAGATCGAGGGTGTGACGCCGGATCTGCCCGTCATGCGCGATCCCGACGGCTATACCTACTACAAGGAGGAGGTTGGCGGTCTCGTCATGGGCGGATTCGAGCCCGACGCGAAGCCCTGGGGCATGAATGGCATACCGTACCCGTTCGAGTTCCAGCTCCTGCCCGACGATTGGGACCAGTTCGCGATCCTGATGGAGAACGCGCTGCAGCGCGTGCCGGCGCTCGAGACCGCCGAGGTCAAGACCTTCCTCAACGGCCCCGAGAGCTTCACCCCGGACAACAACTTTCTTCTGGGCGAAGCGCCTGAGGTGGCCGGCATTTATGTCGGCGCCGGCTTCAATTCGATGGGCATCGCTTCGGCCGGCGGCGCTGGCAAGGCGCTTGCCGAGTGGATCGTCGAGGGCGAGGCGACGAGCGATCTGTGGCCCGTCGACATCCGCCGCTTTGCCGACTTCAACAACAACCCGGCCTGGCTGAAGGATCGCGTCAAGGAGACGCTGGGCCTCCACTACGCGATGCCCTGGCCGAACCGCGAACTCGATAGTGCCCGGCCCTTCCGCCGTTCGCCGCTCTATGAGCGGCTGGCTGCCAAGGGCGCGGTGTTCGGCTCCAAGATGGGCTGGGAGCGGGCGAACTATTTTGCTCGGACCGAGGACGAACGCACGATCCGCTATGCGTTCGGCACCCAGAACTGGTTCGAAACGGTCGCAGCCGAGCATCGCGCCTGTCGCGAGACGGCCGGCATCGTCGACATGAGCAGCTTCGCAAAGTTCCTGCTGCATGGGCCCGATGCCGAGGAGGCGTTGCAGCGCCTCGCTGCGAACGATGTCGCGGTGCCCGTCGGCACATCGGTCTACACCGCCTTGCTCAATTCTCGTGGCACCTTCGAGAGTGACCTCACGGCCGCCCGCATCGGGCCGGACACCTACCTGCTTCTCACCGGCACTGCCCAGGCGACGCGGGACGCGCACTGGATCCGGCGGCAGCTCCCGGCGGGCGTGACTCTGACCGACGTCACTTCGTCCTATGCCGTGCTCTCGCTCGCCGGTCCCCGCGTGGTCGATATCCTGAGCCGTGTCTCGCCGACCTCCTTCGACCTCGCCGATTTTCCGGCCAATGCGATCCGGCAGATCACGATCGGCTATGCGACGACATGGGCCTGTCGCCGCTCCTATCTGGGCGACGGCTTCGAGCTCTATGTGCCGGTCGAGTTCGCGCTCGCCATCTACGATACCTTGCACGAGGCCGGCGCCGATCTTGGCCTCGTCGATGCCGGTTATTACGCGGTCGACGCGCTGCGCATTGAAAAGGGCTTCCGCGCCTGGGGGCGCGAGCTGACGCCGGACATCAACCCCTACGAAGCCGGGCTCGGCTTTGCAGTGAAGCTGAACAAGGGCGATTTTCTCGGCCGCGAGGCACTTGTCGCCGCCAGGTCGGCTCCGCGCACGAAACGCCTCGTCGCGCTCGTCGGCCCCCGGCCGGACGGAGCCATGGCCTGGGGCGGCGAGGCGATCCTGGCGGACGGCAAGCCCGTCGGCGAGATCACTTCGGCGGCATTCGGCGCAACTCTCGACGGAATCGTGGCACTCGGCTGGGCCGAGAGCGACGAGGCCATCGATCAGGCCTGGCTCGACGCGCGGAGCTGGACGATCGATCTCGCCGGGACGCCGGTTGCGGTCAGCGCCAGCCTCGCGGCACCGCTCGACCGCAAGGGACATCGCGGGAACTAGACACATGACCGAACTCGCCCCGTTTGCGCCCCTCCTGAAGAAGGAGAGCTTGGTGCAGAAGCCAGCCCGCATCCTGACCCTGTCCTGCGAGGACCGGCCCGGTATCGTGCACGCAGTCAGCGGCGTGCTTTACCGGCACGGCTGCAACATTCTCGAGAGCGCGCAGTTCAGCGACCCGCGCGACGGGCGCTTCTTCATGCGCGTTTCCTTCGCCGCGGGCGATCGCTTCGACGATTCGGCGTTCCGTCGAGAATTCGACGGCGTCGCCGGGACCTTCCGCATGACCTGGGACGCGGTCGATGCGACGCGCCCTTCGCGCGTGCTCCTGATGGTCTCGCGCTTCGGCCATTGCCTGAACGATCTCCTGTTCAGACAGGCCACGGGAAATCTCAACATCGAGATTCCGGCCATCGTCTCGAACCATCGCGATTTCGAGCCGTTGGCGAGGAGCTACGGCATCCCGTTCCATTACCTGGCCGTCACGGCTGCGACCAAGGCGGAGCAGGAGGCGCGGCTGCTCGAGATCGTCGGCGAGGTCGACGCATCGCTCGTGGTGCTCGCACGCTACATGCAGGTGCTGTCGAACGACCTCTGCCGCGCCCTCGACGGGCGTGCGATCAACATCCACCATTCCTTCCTGCCGAGCTTCAAGGGCGCCAAGCCCTACCACCAGGCCTATGAGCGTGGCGTGAAGCTGATCGGGGCGACCGCGCATTATGTGACGCCGGACCTTGATGAAGGTCCGATCATCGAACAGGACGTGGCCCGCGCCGAGCACTCGCTCGCTCCCGACGATCTCGTCAGCGTCGGCCGGGACATCGAAGCCGTCGTTCTGGCGCGCGCGTTGCGCTTGCACATCGAGCGTCGGGTGATGCTGGCCGGCTGTCGTACCGTCATCTTCCGCTGAAGCCGCACCGGGCCGCCCGTGCCTGATTTGCGTCCTGAACCGCTCCCTAGGAAGCGATCCGGCATCGTGCCGCATCCGGCCGTGATCCTGGTCGGCGACGATCCCGCCTCGCGCGTCTATGTCGCCAACAAGGTCCGGGGCGGCAATGTCGGCGGCGATGCGACGATTGCGCGGCCAGGTCAGCTTCAGACTCGGCAGACAGTCAGCCCGGCCTGACGGCAGGCCGATGCGCAGCGCAATTGTCAAGTATCAGATCAGGCCGGCGATCGAGCATCGCGCGCACAAGGGCCTCGACAACCGGGCCGAGAACTCACACGGGCCGCTCCGAAAGCGCGAGCGGGCGATGCAGGGCTTTCGCTCCCCGGGGGGCCTGCAGCGGTTCGTCGCGATCTTCTCCGCCGTCCGCAATCTGTTCGTCCCGCCCCGGTCCCGCCGCTCTGCCCTGGCCAGTCAGTTGCATCGTCTGGACGCCATGGCACACTGGAGCGCTGTCGCTGGTGTCACCGCCTGAGCCTGTCGCCAGGCCAAGTACACCTCTTTGCGCCCGCCCACAGTTGATGTGACAACGCCCAGCGCAGAGCGATCACCCCTCCGCATGTTGCTCGTTGGCTTTGGCGCTTCTCATGGAAGCGACGATCGTCCAGCCAACGATTGCGATGGTGATCGCGGCGAGGACCGCGGCGATCGGGCGGTCGACGAGGCCGATCAGCCTGCCGTCGGACTTGATCATCGAGTTGATGAAGTACTCCTCCAGCAAGGGCCCGAGCACGACGCCGAGGATGACCGGCGCGACCGGGAAATCGTTCTCCTCCAGCACGAAGGCCAGCACGCCGAAGGCGAGCATCAGCCCGACATCGAAGAGCGAGTTGTTGATCGCGTAGGAGCCGACGATGGCGAAGAGCAGGATGATCGGCATCAGGATCTTGCGCGGTACCGTCAGCACGCGCGTCGCGACCTTGATGATCGCCCAGCCGAGCGGCAGCATCAGCAGGTTGGCGATAACGAAGACCAGGAACAGCGCATAGACGTTCTCCGGGTTGTTGACGAAGATCGTCGGCCCCGGCGCCATGTTCTTCATCATCAGCACGCCGATGGCGATGGCGGTGATCGAGTCGCCCGGGATGCCGAAGACGAGCGCGGGGATCCAGGCGCCGGCGAGCGAGGAGTTGTTGGAGGCGCCGGCTTCGATCAGCCCCTCGGGATGGCCGGTGCCGAACTTCTCCGGCTCCTTCGAGAGCCGCTTGCTCATGGCGTAGGACATCCAGGCCGCCATGTCGGCGCCGCTGCCCGGCTGGATGCCGATCACCGTACCAAGCGCGCTGCCGCGCAGGAGCTGCCAGGGATACTGCTTGGTCAGCCGCCACATATTGGCGAAGATCGGGCCGATCTTCCTGATCGCGACCTGCGGAGCGCTGCCGTCGCTGACCATGTGGCGCATCACCTCCGAGCAGGCGAACATGCCGACCATCATCGGGATCAGCGAGACGCCGCCGAGCATCTCGGTCGAATCGAAGGTGAAGCGCGGCTGGCCGGCTGGGTTGTTCATGCCCACCGTAGCGATCAGGAGCCCGATCAGCAGCGCGATGCAGGCCTTGAGCGGCGTCGAGGAGCCGATGAAGACCGCGCCGCCCAGCCCGAGCATGACGATCCAGAAGAATTCGACCGAGCCGAAGCCGAGCGCGAAATCGGCGATCGCGGGAGAAGCGACCATCATCACCGCGGTGCCGAAGAGCCCGCCCAGCACCGAGAACCAGAGCCCGATGCCGAGCGCCAGCTCCGGCTCGCCGCGCAGGGTCATCTTGTAGGAATCGTCGACATAGGCCGCCGATGCCGGCGTGCCCGGAATGCGGAGCAGGCAGCCGGGGATATCGCCGGAGAAGATCGCCATCGTGCTGGTGGTGACGATCGCGGCGATGGCCGGCACCGGCGGCATGAAGAAGGTCAGCGGCACCAGCAGCGCCGTCGCCATCGTGGCGGAGAGGCCGGGGATGCAGCCGACGACGAGGCCGTAGATGGCGGATGCGGTGATGACGAGGAGCACATAGGGATCGAGCACCATCCCGAGCGCGGTCACATAGGCGTCGAGCATCGCGGCCTCACCAGCGGAACGGTTCGAGTGGCCCCCACGGCAATTGCACGCCGAGGCCGAGATAGAAGAGGGAATGCATGACGAACGCAGCCGCGACGGCGAGCGCGAGCGCATGCCAGAGACGCACGCCCCCCACCAGGAAGAGCACGGCGAGGATCGACGCCGCCGTCAGCAGGAAGCCGAGCGGTTCGGCGCCGTAGATGTAGAAGATCACCGCGCCCGGGACGAGCAGCAGGCGCAGGAGCGCGCCGCCATTTCGGGCCCAGTCGGCGCGGGCGAGCAGCGGCCCCCGCTCGACGACGCGCGCGCCGTTGACGGCGAGGATCGCGGCGCAGAGCGCGAGCAGTCCCGAGAGGATCAGCGGAAAGGCCGAGGGGCCGAGCGGCTGCTCGGACGGGTTCGGCAGGTTCCAGGACGCCGCCGCCACGAAGGCGGACAGGGTGAGGAACACGAGGCCGCCGAAGAGATCGTTGAATTTCATGAATTCGCCTGCCGGTAACGAAGCGGGCGCGCGGCGGAGAGACTGCCGCGCGCGCCTGTTGGCGAAAGCAGATCTGCTACTTGCGCAGGCGCAGGCCGAGCGCCTCCATGATCTCGCTGTTCTGCTTGTGCTGCTTGGCCAGGAACTCGCCGAAGACCGGACCCTTGGCGAAGGCGTAGCCGAAGCCGCGCTCGGCGAGGAAATTCTTATAGAGGTCGGAGGTCGCGACCTTCTCGGTCGCCTCGACGAGACGCGCCGCGATATCGGCGGGGATGCCGGCGGGCGCCGCGAGCCCGCGCCAGGTGCCGCCCTCATACTCCTTGCCTATGGCGTCCTTGACGGTCGGGACCGTCGGGAAGGCGGAGATCTTGTCCTTCGACATCACCGCCAGCGCCTTGACGCGGCCGGCATCGAACATCGGCTTGCCCTCGGGCAGGGAGGAGGGGACGATCTGCACGCCGCCGGAGGCGAGCTCCTGGAAGCCGGGAGCTGCGCCCTGGCTGGGCACCACCGTGACGCTCTTCGGGTTGATGCCCTCGAGCTGCAGCAGGCCGGCGAAGGCCAGGTGATAGGCAGCGCCCGCCGCCATGCCCGAGAGCTTGTAGTGCCCGACAGGCTGCTTGCGGATGTCGTCGAGGGCCGCGCGCAGATTGGCCCAGGGGCTGTTGGCGGCGACGTTGAAGGCGGCGGAATCGAAGTTCACCAGCGCGATCGGCGTCAGCTTCTCATAGGTGAAGGGCGCGGTGTTGGACCAGTAATAGGTCGTCACCTCGGCGGTGGCGAGGCCGATGGTGTAGCCGTCGGGCTTGGCGTTTACGATCTCGGTGTGGCCGACCACGCCGCCGCCGCCGGTGCGGTTGACGACGTTGACCGGCTTGCCGAGCTCCTTTTCCAGCCCGGCCGCGAGAATGCGCGCGACCGCATCCGTGCCGCCGCCGGCTGCCCAGGGCACGAGCAGCGTGATCGGCCGCTCGGGCCAGGCCGCCGAGGCGGAAAAGGCGGTCGCCGCGAACGTGGCGGCCAGCATCAAAGTCTTGAGTGTCATGATGTTTCTCCCAGAATCATGATTTTCTTGTTGGGTTCCGGCGGCATGGCCATGCCGTCCGTCAGCAGATGCCCGTGCGTGTAGCCGAGCACTTTCTCCATGGCCTGCCGCGCGGCCGCGGCGTCGCCATCCGCGATCGCCCGAGCGACCGCAGCATGGTTGGGCAGATTGCCGGCGAACACGCCGACGGCGACGTCGAAGACGGCACTCAGGATCGCGTCGATCGCGCCGCGAAAGCTGCGGAGGACCGGGTTGTGGGTGGCGTCGAGAATCGCGAGGTGGAACTGCTTATCGGCCGCGATCGCTGCCTGTGAATCGTCCTGGCCGGCCGCCATCGCCGCGAGCGCCGCCGTGATGCGCTGGTGATCGTCCACCGTCGCGCGGTGGGCCGCGAGCGCCGCCGCGGCCGGCTCGATGATGGCGCGGGTCTCCTCCAGCGCGATCAGCAGGTCGCGGTCCAGCCCATCGCCGGTGCGCATCCAGCCGAGCACGTCGCGGTCGAGCAGCGTCCAGTCATGGACCGGGCGCACATGCGTGCCGTGGCGCGGGCGCACGCTGACCAGGCCCTTGGCGGCGAGCGTCTTCATCGCCTCGCGCACGACGCTGCGGCCGGCGCCGTAGCGCGTTTCCAGCTCGTGTTCCGGCGGCAGGACGGAGCCCGGCGCGATCTCGCCGCGGACGATTGCGGCGCCGAGCGCCGAGACCATCGTGCCGATCTTTCCGGGTTTGGCTCCGCGCCGCATCTGGTGTCCCTGCGATTCCGGAATCCGGTCCGGCGCCCCGGAAACTGCCATGGCCGCGACTTGCGCGCAAGCATTGATCTGATGTTTAACATATGATCATTGAAGGCGAGCGTAGCGCCGGCTCCGAAGCCGCCTCGCCGAGGGAGGAAACGAAATGGGCTTCAAGCCGCCTTTCACCGGCATCCACGCGATCGTCTATGCGCTGTTCGACACGCAGGAGCGCCTGGACCGCGAGGCGATGCGCCGTCAGATCGAGATCTGCCTCGGGCTCGGCGTCCACGGTATGGCGGCGCTGGGGCTAGCGACCGAGGTCTCGAAGCTCGGTATCGCCGAGCGGCGCATGGTGATGGAATGGGTCGCGGAGGATACGGGCGGACGCGTGCCGCTGGCCTTTACGATCTTCGGCTCGTCGGTGGCCGAGCAGATCGAGCAGGTCCGGGCGGCAGAGTCGGTCGGAGCCGACTGGGTGATCCTGCAACCGCCGATGGTGGGGAGTTTCGGCGCGGGAGAGTACATCCGCTTCTTTGGGCGCGTCGCCGAGGCGACGGTGCTGCCGGTCGCGATCCAGAACGCGCCGGCCTATATGGGCCGCGGCCTCTCAGCCGAGGACATCCGCGAACTGGTTGCCCAGCATCCGAATATCTGCCTGGTCAAGGGCGAGGGCCCGGCGACCGACATCCATCAACTGATCGAGGCCACGGACGGGCAGCTGCCGGTGATGAACGGCCGCGGCGGGCTCGAATTGGTCGACAATTTCCGCGCCGGCTGCGCCGGCATGATCCTGGCGCCCGATACGATCGACTACGCGATGACGGCGCATGACCGCTTCACCGCAGGGGACGAGTACGGGGCGGAGATGGCCTATCGCGAGGCGTTGCCGGCGATCGTGTTCATCATGCAGTCGCTCGAAAGCCTGATCTGCTACGGCAAGCGCCTGTTCGGCGCGCGCGCCGGAATCGACATCCACGATCGCGCGCCGGCGCTGCGGCCCACTGCCTTCGGGCTCGACCTCGTGCAGCGCCATGCCGCGCAGCTCGGACCCTACCGAACCCTTCGCTGACCGATCTGCCCAAGGAGACGACCATGACGAACCCTGCCGCCTCAGTGGAGGAGCCGCTTTTCGAGCGCATCCGCACGGAACTCTACAGCGCCGTGCTCGGCGACGTGATGGACGCGATCGGCCTGACGCGCCAGTTCCTGCCGCCGGAGATCCGGGCCCTGGTGCCGGGCACGATGATCGCCGGCCGCGCCATGACGGTGCAGGAAGCCGATTGCGCGGTGGATGCCGCCGCGAATGGCGGGGCCAAGCCCTTCGGCCTGATGTTCGAGGCGCTCGACGGCCTGAAGCCGGGCGAGATCTATATCTGCACCGGATCGTCGCCGACCTATTCGCTCTGGGGTGGGCTGATGAGCACGCGCGCTCGCACGCTCGGCGCCACCGGCGCGGTGCTCGACGGCTATCACCGCGATACGCGCGAGATCCTCCAGCTCGGATTCCCGATCTTTTCCGCAGGCAGCTATGCGCAGGATCAGCGCGTGCGCGGCCGTGTGATCGATTTCCGCTGCGACATCCAGTTCCGCAATGGCTGTCGCGTCAGCGCCGGCGATCTCATCGTTGGCGACATCGACGGTGTCGTCATTGTGCCGGCCGCGCGCGAGCAGGAGGTGCTGGAGGCCGCCTTCGCCAAGGTCCGCGGCGAGAACAGCGTCAGGGAGATGATTCTCGCCGGCCAGACGACCGTCGATATCTTCGCCAAGACTGGCATCATGTGAGCGAACTCGGCTTGGCATGAATGTCCGGTTCCAGGTGCGGTCCCAATGTCAGCAGTTCGCGCGCCGTCAGGCTGCGCGACTTCGCGCGGCGCCCAGGGAATTTGCAACAGAACCCCTGGGCCTCGCGCCAAGACCCGGGGCACCTGCATTCCGGGGGGCGAACTGGCCGGAATGGTCACGCGGTCCATGGGATTGACCATGTTTTGACGTTTGTGAAGCTTTTCATGGCTTCGACGACGCCTTCCTTGTAGCCGAGGCCGGAATCCTTGATGCCGCCGAAGGGCGACATCTCGATGCG
>NZ_JAKFED010000135.1:0-1848 GCF_036675845.1 Allobosea sp.
GCCAGCGAGCCGGCCCGCACACCGAGCAGCCGCAGCCGGCGCTCGAGCGGCACGCGTTTCAAACATTCACCCGCCGCGCGGCGGATGGCGGCGGCATCGGACGTCGGTTGCCCGAGCGTCAGATCGCGCGTGACCGTCCTGAAGTCCTCGAAGCGCAGCTTCAGGCCGATTGTCCTGCTCTCGAAGCCCTTGCGTTGCAGATCGCCCGCAAGCTGCTCGCACAGCCGCGTGAAGATGGCCGTGAGCGTGGCGCGATCGGCGCGGGGGTGCAGGTCGCGCTCGAAAGTGGTCTCGCGGCTGATGCTCTTGGGCTCGCTGTACGTGACCACCGCCCGCCCGTCGCGACCGTGCGCGGCCTCGTGCAGCCAGGCGCCGTAGCTCCGGCCGAATTCGCCGAGCAGCCAGGCCGCGTCGGCACTGGCCAGCTCGCCGATGCTGCGGATGCCCAGCGCCTCCAGCCGAGCCGCGGCCTTGGGGCCGATGCCGTTGATGCGGCGTGCCGGCAGCGGCCAGATGCGCGCGGCGATGTCGGCCTCGCGCAGGATCGTCAGGCCGTCGGGCTTGTCGAGCTCGGAGGCCAGCTTGCTGAGCAGCTTGTTGGGCGTGACGCCGATCGAGCAGCTCAGGCCGGTGCGCTCCAGCACCCGCGTCTTGATGGCCTGCGCGAGGGCCGCTCCATGATCGGCACCCACGCCGGGCCGGCCGGTCAGGTCGATGTAGATCTCGTCGATGCCGCGGTCCTCGATCACCGGCGGTTCGGTGCCGACAACTTCGGCCACCGCGGCCTTGAAGGCGCGCGAGTAGCGCCGGTACTCGTCGAAGTCCGTCGGCAGCAGCACCGCGTCCGGCGCCAGCGCGGCCGCCTTCATCAAGCCCATGGCCGAGTGCAGGCCGAAGGCGCGGGCGGCATAGGTCGCCGTGGTGATCACGCCGCGGCCGGCGTAGTGCCGCAAGGTCGCGAAGCGCAGGCTGCCGTCGGCCAGCGACTCGGGCTGATGGCGCCGCCCGCCGCCGATGACGACCGGCAGGCCGCGCAGTTGCGGGTAGCGCAGCAGTTCGACCGACGCGTAGAACGCGTCCATGTCGAGGTGGGCGATGTGGCGCTCGGCGGGCTGCGCCGCGGACGGGGAGCCCATGCCCGGGGGCAGCGTGGTGCCGGCCGGTCCGAGTCAGCCGCGCAGTTCGCGGGCCATCGCGTAAAGCCGGCCGCTGCGCGTGCCGCTGCGGCAAAAGGCCAGCACCGGCTTGGGCAGGCGAGCCATCAGGTCGGCCATCTGCTGAGCCTGTTCGGCGGTCTGGAACGAGCTGGAAACCGGCAGGAAGGCGTACTCCAGGCCGGCGGCGCGGGCGGCGGCTTCCATCGACGCGTTGGTCGGCTGGTCGGGGCCGCCCTCGAAATCGGGCCGGTTGTTGATGACGCTGCGAAAGCCGGCCGAGGCCGCCGCGGCCATGGCTTCGGGGGTGAGTTGCGGCGCGACGGCGAGGTCTTCGTCGAGCATCGAAGCGGGCAGATTCATGGGAGTTCCTGCGGGACGAGCAGAGAGGAGCCGCAAGCTTACTTCGCGAGCGCCTGCTTGACGGCCGCGGAGACGGTGCCCATGTCGGCCGTGCCGGCCAGCTTCGCCTTCGCGGCACCCATCACCTTGCCCATGTCGCCCGGCCCGCTGGCGCCGAGCTCGGCCACGATCTTCGCCACCTCGGCGGCCACCTGCTCGGCGCTCAGGCGTGCCGGGAGGTAGGCCTCGAGCACCGCCAGCTCGGCGGATTCCTTGTCCACCAGGTCGGTGCGGCCGGCGGCGGCGAACTGGCCGATCGAGTCCTTGCGCTGCTTGAGCAGCTTGTCGACGA
>NZ_JAKFED010000022.1:0-9527 GCF_036675845.1 Allobosea sp.
CGCCGCAGCCGGGCGCCACCGGAAACATCGCGTTCCAGGCCGCCGGCCCAGCCGCCGCATCGGCCCCGCCCCCCGCCGCCGCGCCGGCCGAGCGCCCTAGCGCGCCCGCGATCGCCGCGCCTGCTCCTGCTTCGCCCCGCTCGATCGCAGGCCCCCTGCTCGGCGCGGCCATCGCCCGGCAGGACAGCCTCGCCCCGCTCTTCGCCAATCTCGGCGGGCTGGCGCAGGGCTCGGTCGCGCTGATCCTGCCGAAACCGCTGCTCGCGCTGGTCGACCAGATCCTCGCCCAGCGGCTGCGGGCCGAGGGCAGGCCGCTCACCGCCGAGGCACTGCGTGGCGCGGTGGCGCGCTCCGGCCTCTTCCTCGAGGCCCGCCAGGCCGCCGGCGAGCCTCCGGCGCCGCAGGCCGATCTCAAGGCCGGCCTGCAAGCCCTGCGCGACATGCTGCGCCCCACCATCCAGCCGCTTCCGGCCGGCGAGGCTCAGCCCGCAGGCAGAAAACCCGCCGCAGCAAGGCCCGGCCAGCCGCCCGGACCAGCTACATCTGCCGCTGTACCGGCCGATCCCCGCCCCGCCATGCCGCGCCCCGGCCTGCTGACGCCGCAGCCCGTCGAGGAGCCGAGCCTGACGGCGGCCGCGCGCCCCGCGGCGATCGCCCAGACCCTGTTCGAGCAGGCCGAGGCGGGGCTCGACCGGATCGCACTGGCGCAATACGCCTCGCTGCCGCCGGAGGCGGGACGCAGCGAGACGCAAGCCCCGACACGCTGGCTCGCCGAGATCCCGCTCGCTTTGCACAACGGTACCGCGATGCTGCCGCTCGAGATCGAGCGCGACCCACCGCAGCCCGGCACCAGCACTCCCGATGCTCCGGTCTGGCGCGTCCGCTTCGGGCTCGACGCCGAGCCGCTCGGCGCGCTGCAGGGCATGGTGACCTTGCAGGGCCGCGCCATCGCCGTCTCGTTCTGGGCCGAGCGCGAGGAGACCAGCCGCCTGCTGCGCCAGGCCGGACCGGATCTCGAGGCCTCGCTGGTCCAGGCTCGCTTCGAGAGCGCCGAGCTCGAAGTGCACACCGGCCATCCGCGCCAGGGCAAGGCCACGGCCGGCCAGTTCCTGGACCGTCGCTCATGACCGAACCGCTTTCCCGGCAGGTCGCGGTCGCGCTCGAATATGACGGGCATGGCGCCCCGCGCGTCACGGCCAAGGGCCGCGGCGAGATCGCGCAGAAGATCGTCGAGACCGCTCGCGAGCACGATGTCGCCATCGAGCAGAACGCGCTGCTGGCAGAGGCGCTTTCCGCCGTCGAGCTCGACGATGCCATTCCCGAGGAGCTCTACCGCGCCACCGCGCAGGTCATCGGCTTCGTCCTGTCGCTGCGGCGCGACCTGCGGCGGCCATGAGCGAGGCGGTCGGCGTCCGCCGCGTTTCCGCTGCGAGCTATGGCGCGATGCAGGCGGATTTCGCCGACCTCTGCCGGCGCGCCGAGGCGCCCAACCTGCACATGGCGCCGGCCGCCATCGCCGCCGCCCTGCCCGGCCGGGTGAAGCAGGCGAACGACATCGTCATCCTCTGCGCCGAGGGCAGCGGCAGCGGACTGCTCGGCGTCTGGGCCTTCCGCCGGATGCGCAACGTCCACACTGGCTTCGCGGCCATGCTGCAATCTCCGCTGGTGCCGCTCTACGAGGTTTCGTCCGCCCCGGTGCTCGACCGCGACCGCGCCGGGCCGGTGGCACTCGCCTTGCTGCGCTTCATCGCCGACGCCGGCGACCTGCCGAAAATCCTGCGCCTGCCGCTGCTGCCGGTCGAGGGCGTCGCCTTCGCGGCTCTGCAAGCGGCCTGCGCCGGGACCGGCAGCACGCTGCATCGTTTCGAGAGCTGGGCCCGGCCAATGGCGATCCCGGCCGCCGGCGACGATGCGCAAACCTATCTGCGCCGGGCGCTCGGACACAGCTACAAGAAGCGCCTGCAGCAGCACCGCCTGCTGGAGCGCGCCGGAACCCTGCAACTCGCCCGCCACCGCGGCGCCGAGGTGGCGGCGGCGCTGGAACGCTTCCTTTCGCTCGAAGCCGCCGGCTGGAAGGGCAGGAACGGCACGGCGCTGGCGAAGCTGCCGGCCGATGCCGCCTATTTCCGCGAGACGGTCGCCCGCTTCGCCGAAGCCGACATGGCGCGGATCGACCTGCTCCTGCTCGACGACGCCCCGATCGCCGCCGGCGTGCTCGTCGACTTCGCCGGCCAGGCGCATTTCCTCAAGATCGCCTATGACGAGAGGCTCGCCAGACTCTCGCCCGGCCGCGGCCTGGCGATCGAGATGCTGCGCGCCGATTTCGCCGCCGGTCCTGGTGAGGGCCTGCCCTTCCGGCTCGACAGCGGCGCCGGCGACCGGGTCGATCCCGGCGCCTATCCCTGGGGCGAGCGCCAGGCCATGGCGCATGCGATCGTCGAGATCGGCGGGGCGGGGTCGGCGCTACCGCGGCTTGCCGCCCGTGGGCGTATGCTGCTGCGGCAATGGCGAGACCGCGCGCGAAACTGAAGCCGACGCGAGCCTCGCCAGGACCCAGCGCCCGACTGCCGGCTTGAAATGGACATTGTCGATCCAGAAGCGCGACGAGCCCTTGTCCGGATCGAAATCGTCGAAGGGGTGGTCGGTGGCCAGATCGGCGAAGCGCAGGCCGTGCGAGGCGACCAGCGCCGCGACATCGGCGCGCCAGCGCTCGAATTCCGGCAGACGCCCGCCGCCGCCGAGCAGCCCGAGCTGCGGCCGGCTCACCGGCGACAGATAGACCGCGACCTCCAGGCCGCGCAGCATGGAGAGCGCTTCGGAAAGGCCGGCAAGCCGCTCCGGCTGATAGGCCATGGCGGCGATGTCCTGCGCCTCCGCGACACGGCTTGTCAGGCCTGCGTCGAAATCCGGCGTCGTCTTGAAACCGTCGGCCCGCCAGGCCCCCGGCTCGGTGCGGCGGTGCGACAGCGCAAGCAGATTCGCGACCGCATCCGAATTGAAGGCCATGCGCAGCAGCGCTTCGGCACGTCCGGTGGCGGTCGCCAGCTCCGGGCGCAGCGCCGGCGGCGGCGGCAGGGCGGTGAACATGTAGTAATCGAGCCCGATCACGACGCGGCGGGCGCTGCCGACATTCAGCGCCAGCGCCGCCAGCACCGGCAGTTCCCCGGCCATCAGCGACGAGAGGCCGGCATTGTAGACCGGGCTCGGCGACGACCCGGCAAGATCGGCCGGATCGAGCCCGCGATAGACGACCGACGAGCCGACGAGCAATGTCTGCGGCAGGATGCGCGCCAGTTGCAGCGGCTTGACGCGGCGCATTTCGAGATCGAGCAGCCGGCTCTCACCGAGCCCTGCCTGCGTCCAGGGCGGCGCCTCGCGCAGGACCCAGAACGGGTCGCGCCAGATCGTCAGCGCCAAGGTCAGGAGCAGGAGCCCGGCGACGGTCAGCAGGAACGTCGCGCCAAAGCCGGCCGCGTTGCGGTTTTTGACTTGTGGCGATGACGGGGCTCCGCGCATCGCCGCCCGCTACCAGATCGCAGCGCTCCATGCGAGCCTTGCCGCGTTGACCGCGGCCGCGCACTGGCCGATAGACGACGCAAGGGCGTTTCGGAGCAGTTTGGGAAGGCGATGCGCGTTCTGGTGACGGGAGCGGCCGGGTTCATCGGCAACGAGACGGCCAAGGTCCTGCTCGAACGCGGCGACGAGGTCGTCGGCATCGACAACCTCAACGACTATTACGATCCCGCCCTGAAGCAGGCCCGGCTGGAACGCATCGCCGGGCATAACCGCTTCAGCTTCCTGAAGCTCGACCTCGCCGACCGCGAAGGCATGCAGGCGCTGTTCGCCGATGGCCGCTTCGAGCGCGTCGTGCATCTCGGCGCCCAGGCCGGCGTGCGCTACTCGATCACTCATCCGCAGGCCTATCTCGACAGCAACCTGACCGGCTTCGGCCATGTCCTCGAAGGCTGCCGCCAGAACGGCGTCGCCCATCTCGTCTACGCCTCGTCGAGTTCGGTCTATGGCGCCAATACCCGCACGCCCTTCCGCGTCGAGGACAATGTCGACCATCCGGTCAGCCTCTACGCAGCGACCAAGAGGGCGAACGAGGGTATGGCTCATGCTTACAGCCATCTCTACGGCCTGCCGGCGACGGGCCTGCGCTTCTTCACCGTCTACGGCCCCTGGGGCCGGCCCGACATGGCGCCGCTGACCTTCACGAAGAAAATTCTCGCCGGCGAGCCGATCGCGGTCTTCAACCAGGGCCGGCACGAGCGCGACTTCACCTATGTCGACGACATCGTCGAGGGCGTGGTGCGCGTGCTCGACCAGATCGCCGCGCCTGACCCGGCCTGGTCGGGCGATACGCCCAATCCGGCGACCTCCGCCGCGCCCTGGCGCATCTACAATATCGGCAATGCCGACCCCGTCCCGCTGATGGACTTCATCGCCACCATCGAGCAGGCGGTCGGCAGGAAGGCGATCATGCAGATGAAGCCGCGCCAGCCCGGCGACGTGCTGCGCACCGCGGCCGATGTCAGCGCCCTCGAGGCCGCCATCGGCTTCCGCCCGCATACGCCGCTGGCGGCGGGCATCGAGCGGATGGTGCGCTGGTATCGCGACTTCCATCGCATCTGAGAAAGGCGCGCTCGTCATGGCGGAAACCGCGAAGATCGGCATCGTCACCGTTTCCGACCGCGCTTCGGCCGGCGTCTATGCCGACGAGGGCGGCCCGGCGATCGTCGACTATCTGACCAGGGCGCTGGCGAGCCCCTGGCAGGCGGTCTCCCGCGTCATCCCCGACGAACGCGCCGGCATCGCCCGCACGCTGACCGAGCTCGCCGACGAGCAAGGCTGCTGCCTGATCGTCACCACCGGCGGCACTGGCCCCGCCCCGCGCGACGTCACGCCGGAAGCCACCGAAGACGTCATCGACAAGCTGATGCCGGGTTTTGGCGAGTTGATGCGCCAGGTCAGCCTCGCCAAGGTGCCGACCGCGATCCTCTCGCGCCAGCTCGCCGGCATTCGCGGCAAGTCGCTGATCGTCAACCTGCCCGGCCGGCCGCGCGCCATCGCCGAATGCCTCGACGCGGTGATGCCGGCGATCCCCTATTGCATCGACCTGATCGAAGGCCCGTATCTGGAGACCGATCCGGCGGTGATCGTCGCCTTCCGGCCGGGGCAGAAGCCGAAGGGGTGAGGCAGCTGCCTTCATCAGCGCCGTTTAGCGGATGGTAGCTTCGTTGCCGTAGCATGTTGCGCAACTCACGACATGCCCCCCCGCCGGGAACGCAAGATGCCCTCGCCCAAGATCATCCCTCTCGTCATGGCCGGCGGCGCCGGGACCCGGCTCTGGCCGCTCTCGCGCGACACCATGCCGAAGCAGTTCATCCCGCTGCTCGAAGGCGGCCTCTCGACCTTTCAGACGACCCTGCAGCGGCTGGCCGACCCGGCCTTCGATACCCCGATCGTCATCACCAACAACGATTTCCGCTTCATCGCCGCCGAGCAGATGCTCGCCATCGGCATCGCAGGCGAGATCGTGCTCGAGCCGGAGCGCCGCGATTCCGCCGCCGCCATCGCCGTCGGCGCGGTCATGGCCAGCCGGCGCGATCCTGAAGCCATCGGCGTCGCGCTCGCTTCCGACCATGTCGTCGCCGACGCCGAGGCGTTCCGCCGCGACTGCAAGCTCGCCGCCGGCATCGCCGCGACCGGCCTGATCATGACGCTGGGCATCAGGCCGACGCATCCCTCGACCGCCTATGGCTATCTCGCGCCGGGCGAGAAGCTCGCCGAGCCCGGCGCCAGCCGCCTTGCCCGCTTCGTCGAGAAACCCAGGCTCGAACTGGCCAGGCAGTATCTCGCCGAGGGCTATCTCTGGAACAGCGGCAACTTCCTCTTCGCCGCCAGGACGATGCTGGACGAGCTTGCCCGCCATGCGCCCGAAGTGCTCGCCGCCACCGAGGCCGCGGTCGGCAAGGCCAGGCGCGACCTCGATTTCCTGCGCCTCGATCCGGAGAGCTTCGCCCGCGCTACCAGGATCTCGATCGATTATGCCGTGATGGAGCGGACAGAGCATGCCGGCATGCTCGCCGCTTCCTTCGACTGGTCGGATATCGGCGCCTGGGATTCGATCCACGAGATCAAGCCGAAGGACGCCGACGGCAATGTGCTGGAGGGCCCGGCTGTAGCCATCGACACCCGTCGCTCGCTGGTACGCAGCGACGAGGTGCTGACCACCGTCATCGGCCTCGACGACGTCGTCGTGGTCTCGACCCGCGATGCGGTGCTGGTCGCCTCGATGGCGTCCGCCGGCAAGGTCAAGAACCTGGTCGAGCAGATGAAGGCCGAAGGCCGCCCCGAGGCCAGCGAGCACCTGCGCATCTACCGGCCCTGGGGCTGGTATCAGCGCATCGACATCGGCAGCCGCTTCCAGGTCAAGCACATCCACGTCAAGGAGGCGGGCCAGCTCAGCCTGCAGAAGCATTTCCACCGCGCCGAGCACTGGGTGGTGGTCTCCGGCACGGCCGAGGTCACGGTCGACGACCGCACCGTCATCGTCCACGAGAACGAGTCGGTCTACCTGCCGATCGGCTGCACCCACCGGCTGAAGAATCCGGGCAGGATCCCGCTCGAGCTGATCGAGGTCCAGGTCGGCAGCTACACCGGCGAGGACGATATCGTCAGGATCGAGGACATCTACGCAAGGACGTGAGCGGGCCTCTGCCTTGGCTCCTCAGCCCCTTTCCAGCGCCCGCCCGATCGCCTGCACCAGCTCGGGCGAGACCGGATCGGTGGCGGAGCTGAAGCTGCCGACGAGGCTGCCGTCGCGGCCGATCAGGTATTTGTGGAAGTTCCAGGCAGGCGTCTCGCCGGGGCGCTGGCTCGCCGCCCAGCGATAGAAGGGATGGGCGCTCTCGCCGCGCACCGCGACCTTTTCGGTGAAGAGATAGCTCGCGTTATGGCTCTGGCGCACCGCCTCGGCGATCGCCGCCCCGTCGAGCGGCTCCTGCCCGCCGAAATCATTGCTCGGCACCGCGATCAGCATCAGCCCGCGCTCGCGATAGCGCTGCCAGAGCTGCTCGAGGCCGGCGAACTGCCCCGCCAGCCCGCAGCGGGTCGCGGTGTTGACGATCAGGATCGGCTTGCCGCGAAAGGCCTCGAGCGGGACGTTGCCGCCTCCCGCCCGTGCGAAGCTGAAAGCGTAGGCGTTGGCATCGCCTTGCGCGGCCAGCCCGGCGGTCACCGGCGCGGCGGCAAGCAAAGCGAGGAATTCACGGCGATGGAAGCGCATGCTCTGGCTCCGGCAATGTCGCGAGCCTAGCCCTGGCCCCTGCCCTAAGCAAAGTAAGATATCCGCGAGCGAAACGAGAAACACCCCGGCCGGAACCGGGGCGTCCAACGGGATCGGTCGCTGGCGGAGGCCTTCAGCAGGCGAGAACCTTCTTCACCCGGACTTCGAGATCGCGCAGCTCATAGGGCTTCACGACATAATGGTCGGCGCCATTGGTGGTCGCCTCGTCCATCTTGTCGACCGAGCGCTCCGAGGTCGCCATGATGATCTTGATCTGGTTGAGCTCAGGCACCGAGCGGATGGCGCGCAACAGGTCGATGCCGCTCATCCCGTCCATGTTCCAGTCGAGCAGCAGCAGGTCGTAGCGCTTGGTCTGCATCTTCATCAGCGCTTCGCGGGCGTTCTCCGCCTCGTCGATGTCCTGGAACTCGATCTGCTTCAGGAAATAGGTCGCGAGCCCGCGCATGCTCTTCTGGTCGTCGACCACGAGGATGCGGTAATCGCTTCTCGCCTTTGACATCACACTCTCCTCACGCGGTGCGCTGATGCGGCCTCTCGCCGATCAGCCCCGCGATGACGCCGCCGATCTGATCGAGCGCGACGGCCCGGTCCGCGGCGCCGATCTCGAACGCGGCTTTCGGCATCCCGTTTACCACACAGGTCTCGCCGCTTTGGATTAATGTCTCGGCCCCGGCTTTGCGCATGGCTAACAAACCGTCAGCGCCATCGCGTCCCATGCCGGTGAGCAGGGCGCCGACCGCCTGGGCGCCGGCGGCCCGCGCCACCGAATGGAACATCACATCGACCGACGGGCAGTGCCCGCTGACCAGCGGCCCCTCCTTGAGCAGGCAGACGAACTCGCCGCGCCGCTCCTCGATCTCGAGATGGCGCTGGCCGCCGGGCGCCACCACGGCCATGCCCGGCCGCAGGCGGTCGCCATCGACCGCTTCCCTGACGTCGAGGCCGGTCGCGGCCGCAAGCCGCGCCGCGAACTTCGCCGTGTAGCCCGCCGGCATGTGCTGCACGACCACCATCGGCAGCCGGGTGAAGGCGAGGTCGCGCATCACGGTCTGGACCGCCGGCACGCCGCCGGTCGAGGCGCCGATCGCGATCAGCGGCGCCTTGCCTACCGTGCGGCTGATCTCGCGCGGCATCGCCGGGCGGCTGGGCGGCGTGGGGGCGCCCGCCTGCTGGGCCAGGGCGCGCGTGGCCATGATCAGGCGGCGGCTCGCCGAGGCGCGCTGCAGCGCCGCGGCGACATGCTTCATGAAGCCGTCGAGCGTATGGGTGGTGCCGTCCGGCTTCTCGATGAAGTCGATGGCGCCGAGTTCGAGCGCCTGGATGGTGTTGTCGGCGCCTGGGCCGCCGAAGGCCGAGACGATCAGCACCGGCAGCGGGTCCTGCTTCAGGACGCGGGCGAGCAGCTTGAGCCCGTGCCGGCCCGGCAGCTCGAGATCGAGCGTCAGGATGTCGGGGCGCAGATCCTGGATCGCGTCCCAGCCTTCCTCGGCGCTGCCGGCGACGCCGATCACCTGGAAGCCGGGCGTCGAGTTGACGATCTGCGTCATCAGCTTCTGCATCAGCACCGAATCGTCGACGACGAGGACTTTCACGGGGCCTGCGGCGGAAGTCGGCATGGTCATCACCAGATCTCCACTTCGCCCGCCACCGGCTGGGTCTTGAGACGGTTGAGATAAGCGAGCTCCTGCTCCCGCTCGGGATCGCGCGCCGCCTGCTGGACATGCTGGACCCAGGCGCGCCCGGTCGAGGGCTGGTAGTGGATGCGGCGCGAACGGGTCCCGCCGACATCCTTCGACATCACCGGGATGCCTTCGCGGGCGAGGAACTCGGTGACGAAGGTGATGTTGCCCTCGCCGATCGCCAGCATCGTCGCGCCCGAGAGCACGCGCGCACCGCCGAACACCTTGGCCTCGAGCAGGTTGCGCTTGCCGCCGCGCTTGAGCAGGCCGTTGATCAGCACCTCCATGGCGGTGTCGCCATAGCGCTCGCCGGCATGGGTGTCGGAGCCGCCATTGTTCTTCGGCAGCAGGAAATGGTTCAACCCGCCGACCCCGGCCTGCGGATCGCGCATGCACACCGAGATGCAGGAACCGAGCACGGTTGCGACGATCTCGTCCTTGGCCGAGGTGATCTCGTGCTCGCCCGGCGCCACCGTGATGATGGTCGCGTCGAAGCGCGGATCGAAATAGCGCCGTGAGGATCGGGCAACACTCAT
>NZ_JAKFED010000153.1:0-40732 GCF_036675845.1 Allobosea sp.
GCGTTGAGGAAGCGCCGGGCGCTTTCGCGCGCCGCCTCATAGGCCTCGGTCGAGGCGTTGGCGAGGTAGTGCAGGCCGCGATGGACATTGGCGTAGTCCTCGCGCATCAGCCGGCTCATCGCCTCGATAACGGCTTCCGGCTTCTGCGCCGAGGCGGCGTTGTCGAGATAGACCAGCGGCTTGCCGTAGACCTCGCGCGACAGGATCGCGAAATCCTTGCGGATCGCCTCGACGTCGTAGGGCTTCGCGATCGCGTTCATGCCTCAGCCCTTTCCAGGCTCGACCGGCCGGTCGGCGACGAGGATGCCGGCATGCCCCCAATCCTCGCGCTCGATCTCCTGGATCACGATATGGGTGTTCTGCGGGTTCTTGCCGAGCACGCGCACCAGGGTCTGGGTGAACTCCCTGACGATCTCGGCCTTCTGGGCATGGCTCGCGCCCTTGGTGATCTGCAGATTGACATAGGGCATCAGGCTGCCTCCCCCTTCGGTGCGGCTTCGCGCTGCGCCAGCCAGGCCTCGACCTCGCGCATCGCGATCTCGCGCACCGCCTCGTCGGTGACGAACTCGGCGACCTCGCCCGCGAAGGCGGCGAGCACCAGCGCCTCGGCCTGCGGCCGCGGCAGGCCGCGCGCCATCAGGTAGAAGAGCTGCTCGGCGTCCATCTGCGCGACCGTCGCGCCATGGCCGCAGACGACATCGTCGGCGAAGATCTCGAGCTCCGGCTTGTTGAACATGGTCGCGCCGTCGTTCAGCAGCAGCGCGTTGCTCTTCATGCTGCCATCGGTCTTCTGCGAATGCGGGCGGACGATGACCTTGCCCTGGAAGACGCCGGTGCCCTCGCCCTCGATGATGTTCTTGAACAGCTCGCGGCTCTCGCCATGCGCGGCGGCATGGTCCATCACCAGCGTCACGTCACAATGTTCCTGCTTGCGCAGCAGGTTGATGCCGCGCAGCGCCGCCCGGCTGTGCTCGCCGGCATAGCGCAGGAAGCTCTGCTGGCGCAGCACGCCGCAATTGGCCGCCAGCGCGAAGGAGGCGAAGCTGGCATGGGCCCCGATCTCGGCGAGCAGCGACTGGACCTGCACCGTCTCCGGCCGCTGCCGGGTGACCATGCGGACATGCTCGACCTCGGCGCCGTCGGCGATGTCGAAGGCGATGGCGTGGTTGATCTGCGCCGGCGCCGGCCCGACGCTCTCGTGCAGCTCGACCACGGTGACCTTCGCCCCCGCGCCGACCTTCACCAGCGAGCGCGAGACGATCGCCGCCTCGCTTTGGCCGGTAGCCAGCGAGAGCAGCACGATCGGCTGCTGGAGCTCGGTTCCCGGCGCGATCTCGAGCACGACGCCGTCCCCGGCGAAAGCGGCGTTGAGCATCAGCGCGCTGTCGTCACGCGCGATCTCGGGCGCCACGAAGGCCGCCGCCATCTCGTCGGCTGCGTCGGTCAGCGCCTCGGCGAGGCTGCGCGCGCCGACCCCGGCGGGCAGGCCGGCCTGGTCGGAATCGGCCGGGCTGAAGACGCCGTCGATCAGCACGAACCGCGTGCCGCCGATGGTCTGCAGGGCCAGCCGGTCGGCGACGGCATGCGGCCGGACGGCGCGGCGCGGCGCCAGCGGCATCGCCTCGCGCAGCAGCGAGCGCAGATCGGTATAGCGCCAGGATTCGAGCCGGCGATGCGGCAGGCCCTTGGCCTCGAAGCCGGCGAAGGCATCCTCGCGCAGCTTGCGCATCGCGCCGGCGCCCGGCAGCTCGGCCTTCGCATTGGCGAACTGCTGGGCGAGCTGCTGCTCGGCTACGGTCTTGAGCGGGGTGATGATCGCCATTACGCGGCCTCGGAATAAGCAGCGTAGCCGTTCTTCTCGAGTTCGAGCGCCAGCTCCTTGCCGCCACTCTTCACGATCCGCCCCTTCGACATCACGTGCACCGTGTCGGGCACGATATGGTCGAGCAGGCGCTGATAATGGGTGATGACCAGGAAGCCGCGGTTCTTGGCGCGCAGCGCATTGACGCCGTCCGCGACGATGCGCAGCGCGTCGATGTCGAGGCCGGAATCGGTCTCGTCGAGGATGCACATGGACGGCGAAAGCAGCGCCATCTGCAGGATCTCCATGCGCTTCTTCTCGCCGCCCGAGAAGCCGACATTGAGCGGCCGGCGCAGCATGTCGCGGGCGATGCCGAGGCTGTCGGCCGCCGCGTTGACGCGCTTGATGAATTCCGGGGTCAGCAGCTCGGCCTCGCCGCGTGCCTTGCGCTGCGCGTTCATCGCCGCCTTCAGGAAGGTCATGGTGGCGACGCCCGGAATTTCCAGCGGATACTGGAAGGCGAGGAAGATGCCGGCGGCGGCGCGGGCATCGGCCTCCATCTCCAGCAGGTTCTCGCCATCGAGCAGGATCTCGCCGTCGAGGACCTCATAATCCTCCTTGCCGGCGATGACATAGGACAGCGTCGACTTGCCGGAGCCGTTCGGCCCCATGATCGCGGCGACCTCGCCGGCGTTCACGGTGAGGCTCAACCCGTTGAGGATCTGGGTGTCCTCGTCGGCGATCTTGACGGTCAGGTTGCGAATTTCGAGCATGTTTCAGAGTTCCATTCTGCTGGAGATGATCGGGTCAGGCCCGACCATGACGCACCCGGTTCTGGCGTCATGCCCGGGCTCGACCCGGGCATCTCGGAAACGATCGGGCGTCAGCCCACGGAGCCTTCAAGGGAGATGGTGATCAGTTTCTGCGCCTCGACGGCGAACTCCATCGGGAGCTGCTGCAGCACCTCCTTGACGAAGCCGTTGACGATCAGCGCCACCGCCTCCTCCTCGGAGAGCCCGCGCTGCAGGCAGTAGAACATCTGGTCCTCGCCGATCTTCGAGGTCGTCGCCTCATGCTCGAAGATCGCGGACGCGGTCTTGGCCTCGATATAGGGGATCGTATGCGCGCCGCACTGGTCGCCGATCAGCAGCGAGTCGCAATTGGTGAAGTTGCGCGCGTTCGTCGCCTTGCGGTGGGCCGAGACCATGCCGCGATAGGTCGAGTCCGACTTTCCGGCCGCGATGCCCTTGGCGATGATCTTCGAGGTGGTGTTCTTGCCGAGATGCAGCATCTTGGTGCCGCTATCGACCTGCTGCGCCCCGTTCGACACCGCGATCGAGTAGAACTCGCCGCGCGAGCCGTCGCCGCGCAGGATGCAGGAGGGGTACTTCCAGGTGATCGCCGAGCCGGTCTCGACCTGCGTCCACGAGATCTTCGAGCGCTTGCCGCGGCAATCGCCGCGCTTGGTGACGAAGTTGTAGATGCCGCCCTTGCCCTCGGCATCGCCGGGGAACCAGTTCTGCACCGTCGAGTACTTGATCTCGGCATCGTCGAGCGCGATCAGCTCCACCACCGCCGCATGGAGCTGGTTCTCGTCGCGCTTGGGCGCCGTGCAGCCTTCGAGATAGCTGACATAGGAGCCTTCCTCGGCGATGATCAGCGTCCGCTCGAACTGGCCGGTATTCTGCTCGTTGATGCGGAAATAGGTCGACAGCTCCATCGGGCAGCGCACGCCCTTGGGGATGTAGACGAAGGAGCCGTCGGTGAAGACGGCGCAGTTCAGCGTCGCGAAATAGTTGTCGGTCACCGGCACCACGGTGGCGAGGTACTTCTTCACCAGCTCCGGATGCTCCTGGATCGCCTCGGAGATCGAGCAGAAGATCACGCCGGCCTCGGCCAGCTCCTTCTTGAAGGTGGTGACGACCGAAACCGAATCGAACACGGCATCGACCGCGACCCGGTTCTCCGGCGCGACGCCGGCCAGGACCTCCTGCTCGCGCAGCGGGATGCCGAGCTTCTTGTAGGTCTCCAGGATCGCCGGATCGACCTCGTCGAGCGATTTCGGCTGCGCGCCGGTCTTCGGCGCGGCGTAGTAGTAGATGTCCTGGTAGTCGATCGGCGGGTACTGCACGCGCGACCAGGCCGGCTCGGTCATGGTCTTCCAGCGCCGGAAGGCGTCGAGCCGCCATTCCAGCATCCATTCCGGCTCGTTCTTGCGGGCCGAGATGTAGCGGACCGTGTCCTCGGTCAGCCCCTTGGCCGGCTTGTCGACTTCGAGCTCCGTGACGAAGCCGTACTTGTACTCGGTCACATCGATCGACTTGACCTGATCGATGGTCTCCTGAACCGCTGCCATATCTACTCTCCTGTCGCGGGTTCAAGGCCCGCCGGTCTGGTCTTCGTCTTGTTCGGTCTTCATCCTGCCGGAAGGGGCTCAGGCCGCCGCCTGCACCTGCCGGTTCGGGTTTGCGGCCACCGCCTTCGCATAGGCCGCCAGAAATCGCTCGATATCCGCCCCGGAGGTGGTCCATCCGAGCGAGGCGCGCAAGGCCCCCGCGCTCATGGCGGGGTCGACGCCCATGGCGGCGAGCACATGCGAGCGCTTGACCTTGCCCGAGGAACAGGCCGAGCCCGAGGACAAGGCCATGCCGGCAAGATCGAGCATGATCAAAGCCGTCTCGGCCTTGATGCCGGGCGTCGCGAAGGCGCTGGTATTGGGCAGACGCGGCGCCTTGCCGCCGAACACGACCGTGTCCGGCACCAGCGCCGCAAGGCCTGCTTCCAGCGCGGCGCGCAGGGAGGCAAGCCGGACGGCCTCGCCGGCGAGCGCGGCGCCCGCCTCGGCGGCGGCAACGCCGAAGCCGACGATGCCCGGCACGTTCTCGGTGCCGGCGCGCCAGCCGCGCTCCTGCCCGCCGCCGCGCATCGGCTTCTCAGTGAGTTCGAGCGCCCCGGTGCGAAAGACGATGGCCCCGACGCCCTTGGGGCCGCCGAGCTTATGCGCCGACAGCGTCAGAACATCGACGCCGAGCGCATTGATATCGATGGCGATCTTGCCCGCGGCCTGGACGGCGTCGCTGTGCATCAGCGCACCATGGCGCCGGGCGATCGCCACAGCCTCGGCGATCGGCTGGATCACGCCGGTCTCGTTGTTGGCGAGGTGCAGCGAGACCAGTGCCCGTTCGCCCGGCCGCTCGCTGGCATGGCGGGCAAGCCGCGCCTCCAGCCAGCAAAGATCGGCGAGCCCTTCGCCATCGACGGGGATTTCTTCCGCCGCATCGGCCGCAAAGCGATGGCCGTCGCGCACGCAAGGGTGCTCGCTGGCGCCATGGAGCAGCAGCGTCACCGGTGCGCGCACGCAGTCGCGCCCGCCGCTGCAATCGCTCAGGCCCGGCGAGAGGATCGTCGCATTCGCCTCGGTGCCGCCGCTGGTGAAGACGACATTCGCCGCCTTCGCGCCGCACAGCGCCGCGACCTGCTCGCGCGCCGCCTCGACGGCGGCTCGCGCCGCCCGCCCCTCGCCATGCACGGAGGACGGATTGCCCGGCATCTGCAGGGCCCGCAGCATCGCCTCCGCCACCGCCGGGCGGACCGGCGTCGTGGCGTTGTGGTCGAGATAGCTGCGGTCGGTCGTGTTCACCTGCGCTATTGCTCCATGTCCTGGCGGGCCTTGCCCCGAGCGCGGCACGAAATGCTTGAAACTGCACCCCTGCGCCGTGCTATAGCCGCCCGTCCGAGCCGCGGCGACTGGAGCGGCAAGCGGTCATCCGCCTGCATGTTCCCGTCTTGTTCACGGCTGTTAGAACCATTCTAAGCGCCTGATGTAGGGCGCGAGCGGCGGGGCCGTCAAGGGTGAGCGCGCGCATCGGTGGCATTCCTGCCGCTTTTGCGCGACCGCCCGGGAGCCCTGCCCAGCAAAAGGCGAGACACGATGCCCGAGGTGATTTTCAACGGACCGGCCGGCCGGATCGAGGGCCGCTACCAGCCCGCCAAGAAGCGCGGTGCGCCGCTCGCCATCATCCTGCATCCGCACCCGCAATTCGGCGGGACGATGAACAACCAGATCGTCTACAACCTGTTCTACACCTTCGTGAACCGCGGCTTCTCGGCGCTGCGCTTCAACTTCCGCGGCGTCGGCCGCAGCCAGGGTCATTTCGACCATGGCGCCGGCGAGCTCTCGGATGCCGCCGCCGCGCTCGACTGGATGCAGGCGCTGAACCCGGAGGCCAAGAGCTGCTGGATCACCGGCGTCTCCTTCGGCGCCTGGATCGGCATGCAGCTCCTGATGCGCCGGCCGGAGATCGAGGGCTTCCTCTCGATCGCGGCGATGGCGAACCGCTACGACTTCTCGTTCCTCGCGCCCTGCCCCTCCTCCGGCCTGTTCGTGCATGGCTCCGAGGACCGCGTCGCGCCGGTCAAGGAGGTGATGGCGGTGATCGAGAAGGTGAAGACCCAGAAGGGCATCCAGATCGAGCACGTCGTGGTCGAGGGCGCCAACCACTTCTTCGACGGCCGCGTCGACCAGTTGATGGAGCAGGTCGGCGTCTATCTCGACCGCAAGGTCGGTCCGGAAATCCTCAAGAGCGAGCAGGAACAGGCCTGAGCCCAGAGCAGGCGGAGCGTCATCCCGGACAAGCGGCCGAAGGCCGCGCCGATCCGGGATCCATCGGAGGCCTCCGGCACTCTACGATGGATTCTAAGCGCTCCGCTCCGCTACGGCTGGAATGACGGCGCCCCTTGCCCGGGGGCGCCTCACCTAAGAATCGAGTCCCACCATGACCGCCTTCAAATCCGATTTCCTGCGCGTGCTCGACGAGCGCGGCTTCATCCACCAGATCTCCGATCCGGAGGGGCTGGACGCTCAGGCGGCCAAGGGACCGATCTCGGCCTATATCGGCTATGACGCGACGGCGACGAGCCTGCATGTCGGCCATCTGATGCAGATCATGATGCTGCACTGGATGCAGGAGACCGGCCACAAGCCGATCGCGCTGATGGGCGGCGGCACCACCATGGTCGGCGACCCTTCCTTCAAGGACGAGGCGCGCAAGCTGCTGACCCAGGAGACGATCGAGCAGAACCTTGCCGGCATCCGCTCGGTGTTCTCGAACTATCTCGACTTCTCCGGCCCGGCGACGATGCTGAACAATGCCGACTGGCTGCTCGGGCTGAACTATCTCGAATTCCTGCGCGATGTCGGCCGGCATTTCTCGGTCAACCGGATGCTGTCCTTCGACAGCGTCAAGACGCGGCTCGACCGCGAGCAGTCGCTATCCTTCCTCGAATTCAACTACATGATCCTGCAGGCCTACGACTTCGTCGAGCTCAACAAGCGCACCGGCTGCATCCTGCAGATGGGCGGCTCCGACCAGTGGGGCAACATCGTCAACGGCATCGATCTCGGCCATCGCATGTCCGATGTGCAGCTCTATGCGCTGACCTCGCCGCTGCTGACCACTGCCTCGGGCAACAAGATGGGCAAGACCGCCTCCGGCGCCGTCTGGCTCGACGCCAAGCTGCTGCCGGTCTTCGAGTTCTGGCAGTATTGGCGCAATACCGAGGATGCCGATGTCGGCCGCTTCCTCAAGCTGTTCACCAAGCTGCCCATGGCCGAGATCGCCCGCCTCGCCGCCCTTGGCGGCGCCGAGATCAATGAGGCCAAGAAGGTGCTGGCGACCGAGGTCACGGCGCTGCTGCACGGCCGGCCGGCGGCCGAGGCTGCGGCCGAGACCGCGCGCAAGACCTTCGAGGAAGGCGCGACCGCGCAGGACCTGCCGAGCGTCGAAATGCCGAAGGCCCAGTTCGAGGCCGGCCTCGGCGTGCTCAGCGCCTTCGTCAGCGCCGGGCTCGTGCCTTCGACCGGCGAGGCCCGGCGCCAGATCAAGGCCGGCGGTCTGCGCGTCAACGACCAGCTCGTGACCGACGAGCGCGCAAGCCTCGGTGCCTCGGACCTGTCGGAGGGCACGATCAAGCTCTCCTTCGGCAAGAAGAAGCACATCCTGCTGCGGCCGGTTTGAGGCATCCCAAGCCCCGGGCGCAGTTGTGGCCGGGGCGGAATCGAAATCTCAACGGCCCGAGCCAACCGCTTGCCGCCATTTCGCTTTCGGCTCTGGCCGATCGGCCATATTGTGTTCACTCGAAACCTCCCGTCATTCCGGCCGCAGCGAAGCGGAGCGCCGGAATCCATCGTAGAGCTCGACGCCCTTCGATGGATTCCGGAGCGACGCCGCTGACGCGGCTTGTCCGGAATGACGCAGTGGTCCGCGAAGAAGAGCGGATGCCGCGCGCCTTCGGCGAAACTCGTTTCGGTGCCCTCAGCGCTCGGGGGTGCCGGGGACAATCCCTTGCGGGCGCTGTTCCAGCGGCCCGCCGCCGAGCGGATCGACGAAGCGGCGCAGGATTCCCGGCGCGATCGCCGAAAGCGGGTTGACCGTCATGGTCGGCGCCGCCGCCGAGCCGGAGAGGCGGAAATTCACCGCGAAAAGCCCGCCATACTGGCCGCCGCCGAGGATCATCCCGACGACCGGCACCTGCGCGAAAGCGTTGTTGAGCGCATAGCCGGGCACGAAGGTCCCGCCGATATCGACGCGGTCGCGGCCATAGTCGATGCTGCCCTGCACGGTGAAACCGACCTGCTGGCCCCAGATCACGGCTTCGTTGATATCGATCCGGCTGGCGCTGCGGACGAACTCGGCCCGCAGCTTGGTGAAGGCGACCTCGCTGACGTTGATCCGCGGCGCCGGCGCGCCGGTCCGGTCGAGCGCGTTGGGCGCCGTTTGCGCCCCGACGACGCGGCGCAGCGCCGGCTCGTCGCGCACGGTGAAATTCCGCAAGAGGAGCTCGCCGGTCTGGCGGACATCGCCGCTGCCGAGCTGGAGGACGAGGTCGCCGCCATGGGCACGGCGGTAGAGATCGAAGAAGCGCAGCGTCGCGCCGCCATTCTCCGATTGCAGCACCATCGGTCCGGCGCCCTCGCCCTGCCGCTGCTGCTTGATCGAGAGATCGGCGCGCCCGATCCTGCCGGTAAAGCTCATCGAACGGATCGCACCGCCGCGCCGCGACAGCTTGAGCTGCGAGTTGCCGAGCGCCTCGTTGTTGAAGCCGGTCAGGATCGGCACTTCGAGGTCGAGATCGTAGTCGGGACCGGCCGCAGGCGCGCCTCGGGCGCCGCGGGCGGGCGCCGCCGGCGCGTTCAGGATATCGCGGATGAAGGGCCGGGCATCGAGCACGGCGCCGCGCACCGAGAGCCTGGTCAGCGCGCCGTCGCGCGTGATCTCGACCTTGCTCAGGTTGTCGCCGGGCGAGAGCTTGAGCTGCGACAGGCTGGCGCTCTCGAAGGCGTTCTGCTTGTTCAGCGAAACCCGGCCCTTCACCAGGATCGGGGCACTGTCGATCGTCAGGTCCTCCAGATCCGGCCCGTCGGCCTCCGCGACATAGGTGAAGATCGCCCGGCCTGCCCGGCCGGCCGGCTTGCTCAGCCCCGGGATCGAGCTGTCGATGGCGGCGCGCGTCAGGTCGACCTCGACGCGCGGCGGCGCTTCCGGCGTCTTGCCGAGCGTCTTGATGACCTTGACCTGGAGCGTTCCGGTGATGCCGGCCTCGGGGCCGATGCCGCGGCGCTGCCGGGCGGCGTTGTCGAGGGTCAGCGACACCGTCGCCTCGCCCTGGCCCTTGGCATTCTGGCGCAGCTCGATCGGCCCGCGATCGCCGCCGACGCGCCCCTCGCCCCGGATCACGAGCTGGCCGCGATCATAGGTCAAGGCGAGGTTGGCGCCGTCCAGCTTCTCATTGCCCAGCAGCGTGTCGGAGGCGACCCCCGTCAGAGTGCCGCTGCTCTGGATCGCCACATCGGCGAAGCGCAGATCGTCGACCAGCGGCAGCGTGATCACGTTCTTCAGCTCGCTCGTGCCGCGGATCGAGGCCGGGTCGATCTGCAGCGGCGAGAATTCCCGCAGCGCCGGAAAGCGGAACAAGGCGGCGAGCGCCTCCATCGAGCCGGTCGAGCGGAAGCCGATCCGGGCCGGCGCCCGGTCGCCCCAGCTGTCGAGCATCGAGAAGCTGCCTTCGTCCAGGGTGAGCTTCCTGCCATCGCCGAGCTCGGCCGTCGCCTGCGGGATGCTGAGCTGCACCGTCCGGCCGGTTATCGTGCCGGCAACCCTGGCATCGACGAGCATCGGCAGGCCGGGATCGGCAAGGAAGCGCACCTGCGAACTCTTGAGCACCACGGTGACGGCGTCGTCGTCCATGCCCTGGCCGCTCACCAGCCGGGCACGCGCCTCCGGCGAGACCGAAAGGTCGACGGTGATCTCCTCGATCCGTCCGCCGAGGACCTGCCTCGCCAGGGTGGAATGCAGATCCGGCGACGTCACCGCCGGCCAGACCGCCAGCGCCGCGCGCATGTCGGAATCGACCGCCCTGATCTTGAACTGCTGCGCATTGCTCTCGCCGACGCGGCGCGCCAGGCCGGAGCCCTCGGCATCGATCAGCGGCCCCTTGACCACGAGCTGCTCGATCCGGACTTCGCCGGCCGCCGGCTCGACCTCGAAGGACGAGCGCAGCTTGTCGACGATGACGGGCGCATCCTTGCCGACGCCGGCGATCTGCCCTGCGCCCTCGAAGGAAACCTTCCAGACCCCGCCTTCCTCGCGCGCCTGCCCGCGCCCCAGGAGCTTCGTCGCACCCGCCTGCAGTTCGGCGGCGGCGATCCGCACCGTCTTGAGCCCGTCATCGCTGTCGAAATCGAGCCGCGCGCCCTGGACCTCGACAGGTTCGAGCCCGGCGCTGTGCAGGTTGATCACGCCCGGCGCGACGTTCAGGCCGGCGGCGATCCTGCGGGCGCCATCGGGCGTCTGGGTCAGCGAGATCTTGCCGCTGAGCGCGAGCCCATCCAGCGCGACGGTCGTGTTGCCGAAGGCCAGCGCCACCGCCTCCGCCGGCTCGAAGCGGTGGATGTCGATGCTGGCGCTGCGCGTGCCGTCCGGGCTGCTCGACAGATCGATGGTCAGGTCCTTCCAGCGCGAGCCCGACCGCCCCCGCGCCACCAGCCGCGCCAGCCCGCCGCCGAGTCGCTCCAGCCTGATCTCGACATCCTCCATCCCCGCCTTCTGGCGCCCCGACGGGTCGATCAGGGTGACGCGCGCGCCGCCCATGCCGGCTTGCTCGAGCGAGCCGAGCAGGCCGTCGCCCTCGGCCAGCGCACCGATCGCGTTCATCACGCCGGTGAAGGCGTTCCAGTCGGCCGGGTCGCCGATCACAGGGGTGTTGGGCAGCGGCACCGCCTGGGTGCCCTGCTCCAGCAGCAGCGCGCCGTCCTGCCTGACGCCGAGGCGGATATTGACGCCGCGCAGATCGAGCGAGACGAGCTTGATCTCGCCGCGCAGCAGCGCGAACGCGTCATAGCCCAGCACCGCTTCCGGCGCCCGGAAGGAGGCGCCCCCGGAATGGCGGAACGAGACGTCCCGGACCCGCAGGCGCGAGCGACCATCGACGCGGTAGAGCTCGGCCTGTTCCGCCTCGACCTGCCAGTTCGGCCCCAGCCTTTCCTCGATCGCGGAGGAGATCCGGCCCTCCAGACCGGCAAGCGGGATGAAACCGCTGACCAGGAGGGCGACGCCCGCGAAGCTCAGCGTGATCATGGCGACGAGGACGGCGACGCCGATGGTGACGACACCCCGCCAGGCGCGCTTCGCCACCGCGGCGGTCTCGCAGGCCTCCGCTTGCGCCGGAGCGGGCGCCGCGAGTGCGGGCGCCGGGCTGTTGCTGTTGTCCTCGGTCAAGAAGGCTTCGCTTTTTGTCTTGCGGACGGAAGACCGGAAATCCGGCCCAGCGCCCTTCCGGCACAATGCGCGCGGCCGCCCGACTGGTACAGCTCGCGCCAGGGTAACCGATTCTCGGGCCGCATGTTCCTGCACTCTGGCCTAAGCCAGCTCGGCGCCCTATGGCTCGCCAGCCCATGCGGCGCGATCTCGACCAAAGGAAGGCAGACATGGCCCTGAACGAAGGCAACCTCGCCCCGGATTTCACCTTGCCCAAGGATGGCGGCGGCACCCTGACGCTGTCGGCGCTCAGGGGCCGGAAGGTCGCGCTCTACGCCTATCCCAAGGACGACACCCAGAGCTGCACCGCCGAGGCCACCGCCTTCAACGGCCTGCGCAAGGCTTTCGCCGCCGCCGGAACCCGGATCATCGGCGTCTCGCCCGATTCGATCGCCAGGCACGACCGCTTCAAGCAGAAATACGACCTCGCGATCGACCTGCTCGCCGACGAGAAGCGCGAGATGATCGAAGCCTATGGCCTCTGGGTCGAGAAGAGCATGTATGGCCGCAGCTATATGGGCGTCGAGCGCACCACCTTCCTGATCGACCCTGAAGGCAGGATCGCGCGGATCTGGCGCAAGGTGAAGGTGAAGGGCCATGCCGAAGAGGTGCTCCTCGCCGCCGAAAGCCTCTGAATTATCGGCGCGAGCAGGTATTCCGGCGGCACGATTTGCGATTGATTAACCCTAACGCGGTCTAATCGGATCATCGCAGCGTCACAGTCGGTATTGCGTATGACACTTCCCGATCTCGCGGATCAGCCGCGCGCGCCGGCACTGGCCGTGACCGGCATCCTCGCCCGCCGCAGCTTCGCCATCCGCCGCTCGACAGCGCTGCTCGGCCTGACTTTGCTCGGTCTGACCACGGCCTGGAGCGGCGCGACGACCTGGTACATCCTGCGCAAGGACGATCTCGCCGCCCGGCTGATCAACCGCGAGACCTCCCGGCAATATGCCTATGAGGACCGCATCGCCGCCCTGCGCGCCGATATCGACCGGCTTGCCAGCCGGGCCTTGCTCGACCAGGACGGCGTCGAGGCCCGCGTCGGCGAGATCGCCATGCGCCAGGCCGAGCTCGAATCGAAGCAGGCGCTGGTCAGCGCCGTCACCGAGACCCTGAAGGCGAGCGGCATCGGCATCACGCAGGCCGCCAAGGCTTCGCCCGGCCCGCGCCTGATCAAGCCCGAAGCGACGATCCGAGCCTCGGGCCTCAGCAGCTTTGCCCCGCTCGGCCCATCCAGGCCGATGCCGGCGCCCGACATGCCGGCCCTGCGCGGCGCCGAGGAGCGCAGCACCGCGCCCTGGCAATCGGGCGAGGCCGCGGAGCCGGTATCGCCGGCCCAGCGTGTCGCCGAAGCGTTGAAGCAGCTCGACCAGGCCATCGACAAGTCCGGCTCGGCCCAGCTCGGCACGCTGCGCAATATCGACCGCAGCCTCGGCGAAACCCAGAAGTCGCTGCGCTCGGCACTGTCCGAAACCGGGCTGAACACCGAGCGCCTGGCCGCAAGCGCGACGATCGCCAAGAGCGTCGGCGGCCCCTTCGTCCCGATCAAGGTCGACCCTGCCGCCGGCCCGTTCGAGGCGACGCTGCACAGCCTGCAGCCGCGCATCGCCGCGGTGTCCCGTCTGCGCGAGCTGGTCGGGCAGTTGCCGCTGCGCCGTCCGATCCCGGGCGAGATCGATATGAGCTCGAATTTCGGCTACCGCGTCGACCCGTTCACGCGCGGCCCCGCCATGCACACCGGCATGGACCTGCGCGCCGAGCCCGGCACGCCGATCCGCGCCACCGCGCCCGGCAAGGTCGTCACCGCCGAATACTCCGGCGGCTATGGCAACATGGTCGAGGTCGAGCACGCCGGCGGCCTCAGCACCCGCTATGCCCATATGTCGGCGATCCTGGTCTCGGTCGGCCAGAACGTCAGTTCCGGCACCCTGGTCGGCCGGGTCGGCTCGACCGGCCGTTCGACCGGCCCGCATCTCCACTACGAGACCCGGATCGAGGGCGACGCCATGGACCCCATCCGCTTCCTGCGCGCCGGCGACAAGCTCGCCGGGCAGCTCTGAAACGGCGCCCTCCGCCCACCGCCGTCATTTGCGAGCGAAGCGAAACAATCCAGACGTCTCGCTCTGCCGCTCCTGGTTTGCTTCGCTTTGCTCGCAATGACGGATCGAGCCTCGAGCAAACCCAACCGCGCGAATGTTCACGTCCGGAAGACTGATCCGATCAAGACTTCAGTCGGAGCCCCGCCCGCCCTCAGCGCAGCACGTCCGCGATCGCGGCGCCGGCCACGGCATGGCCGTATTCGTTCCAATGGGCGTCGGCGCGATATTCGAAGCGCTTGTGGTTCCTCGCCCAATCCGCGGCGAAGATCGGATGCAGGTCGAGGAACGGGATGCCGTGCCGGCCCGCCATCTCGGCGGCGATCCGGTTGAGGCGCAGGGCCTTGCTGTCGCGGCCGGCATAGATCGCCTCGCGCTCGCCATCCATGACGAGCTGGAGCCGGGCGCCGATCGCCTCCGCCCGCGCCTTCAGCCGGCCGAACAGGTAATCCGTGGCGACCCGGATATCGGCCTCTCGCGCCAGCACGCCGGCAACGTCGATATTGGCGGCGTAGCCGCCCTCGCCTGCCGCTTGTGCCGGTCCGAGGATCGCATCGATCAGCGCCTGCGGGCGCAGCTGCCAGCGATAGAGCAGGAAACGCGCCGTCGCGCTCTGGCGCAGGCTCTCGAACAGCCCCGGTTTCCAAGGCTCCGGCGCGACCTCGCCAGCGACGCGCCCGTCCTCGATCCGCAGCTTCAGGAAGCTCGACGTATAGCGCCCGGGCTTGAACACGAAGCTCTCGTCGAAATCATTATGGACCAGCAGCACGACGATGCGATCGGGCCGCCTGGCCTCGACCTCGCGCTCGACCATTTGCAGGTATTGGCTCAGCGGCGCGCCGGCGATGCCGAAGCGGTAGCCCTCGACCGTGCCCGCCGGCCCCAGGGCCGCAATCGCCTTTTCGGCGAAGCTCCTGTCGAACGGCACCTGCAGCGCCTCGACATAGCTGTCGCCGACGAAGGCGATGCGGGCGACGCCGGGCCGACGCTCGATCGGATAGTCCGGCAAGGGCGAGTTCCAGCCCTCCGCGTTGATATCGAACGGCGCGGCGATCTCGTCGCGCACGCGCCAGATGCCGCTCTGGCCCGGCTGGTAGCGCACCACGCCGTTGGTGAAGGCGTTGCGCGGCACGTCGCTGCCCGGCAGCACGAACCGGAACAGCACGAGCTCGCAAAACAGCAGGAAGAACAGGACGCTGCCGGCAGAGACCGCGAGATTGACAAGAATCTCGCGGCCGCGGAAGCGCTTCTTCCCGCTCAATCGATGTCCTCGACTTCGACCTCGGTGCCATAGACGCGCTGCGCCAGCGAGGCTTCCATGAACGGGTCGAGATCGCCGTCGAGCACGTCGGACGGTGCGGTCGAGCTGACGCCGGTGCGCAGGTCCTTCACCAACTGGTAGGGCTGCAGCACATAGGAGCGGATCTGGTGGCCCCAGCCGATATCGGTCTTGGAGGCCTGCTCGGCATTGGCCTTCTCTTCCCGCTTCTTCAGCTCGGCCTCGTAGAGCCGGGCGCGCAGCATGTCCCAGGCCTTGGCCCGGTTCTTGTGCTGCGAGCGCTCCTGCTGGCAGGCGGCCACGATGCCGGTCGGGATATGCGTGATGCGCACCGCCGAATCGGTGGTGTTGATGTGCTGGCCGCCGGCGCCCTGAGCCCGGTAGGTGTCGATCCGGCAATCGGATTCCTTGACGTCGATGACGATGCGGTCGTCGACGACCGGATAGACCCAGACCGATGCAAACGAGGTTTGCCGCCTTGCATTGGAATCAAACGGCGAGATCCGCACCAGCCGGTGCACGCCCGACTCGGTCTTCAGCCAGCCATAGGCGTTGTGGCCCTTGAACTGCAGCGTCGCCGATTTGATGCCGGCCTGGTCGCCATCCTGGTATTCCAGCATGTCGACCTTGAACTTGCGCCGCTCGCCCCAGCGCCGATACATGCGCAGCAGCATCTCGGCCCAGTCCTGGCTCTCGGTACCGCCCGCGCCGGGATGGATCTCGACATAGGTGTCGAGCATGTCGGCTTCGCCCGAAAGCAGGGTCTCGACCTGACGGCGCGCCGCCTCAACCTCGACCGCCTTGATCGCCGCCTCGCCCTCGGAAACGGTGGCCTCGTCCTCTTCCATCTCGCCGAGTTCGATCAGCGTCAGCGCGTCGTCGAGGTCGCGCTCCAGCTTGGCGATGCCGTTGATCTGGTCCTCGAGCGAGGTCCGCTCGCGCATCAGCTTCTGCGCGGTTTCGGCGTCGTTCCAGAAATCAGGGCCTTCGGAGAGCGCGTTCAGCTCGGCGAGACGTCTTTGCGCGACATCCCAGTCAAAGATGCCTCCTCAGCAGTCCGATCGACTGCTTGGCGTTGTCGAGTTGCGTCTGGATTTCTGGGCGCATGGTCTGTGGTCGGCTTCCGTTCAAGGCTTCCCGTTGAGGCGCTGGAATAGGGGTGAAAGGGGCGAGTGTAAATGGCGCGGGAACCCCTCTCCTGGGGAGAGGGGTAGGGGTGAGGCGTTCGGGAGGGAGAGCATTGGCCTGAACCCCGCCGCGCGGTCAGCGCTCGCGAAACTGGTCCGACGGCCTACACCTCACCCTGCCCTCTCACTGATCTCGGGCCTGCCCGAGATCAGCCTCGCAAGTGTCGAAGTCGGCAACAGCCGACTTCGATGCAGGAGAGGGTTCCCCGCGCCCTACCGGTAGACGAGGCGCTTCAGTACAGCCCGCCCGTCCCGGAGCCGACCGCTCGGCCGCCCGTCGGCGCGACGCTCATCGGCCCGCCGCCGCCATCGCCGGCCGCGCCGATGACCGAGTAGCTGTCGGGCGGCGCGGTGCCGGGCTTGAAGGCTTCCAGGATGCCGCCCTCGCCGCCGGCGCGCATGCCGGTGCGCGGATCGACGCGGATCAGCTTGATCCCGGCCGGAACACGGAACGGCGTCGCCGGCTTGTCCTTCAGTGCCTGCATCATGAAATCCCGGAAGATCGGTGCCGCGTACTGGCCGGCCGTCGCCGAATTGCCGAGCGATTTTGGCTTGTCGAAGCCCATATAGACCCCGACCGCGAGATCCGGCGAGAAGCCGACGAACCAGACGTCCTTGGCGTCGTTGGTCGTGCCGGTCTTGCCGGCGAGCGGCTTGCCGACCGACTTCACCACCGTCGCAGTGCCGGCGTTGACGACGCCTTCCAGCAGCGAGACCATCTGGTAGGCCGTCAGCGGGTCGAGCACCTGGTCGCGGTTGTCGACGAGGCGCGGCTCGCGCTGGTTGGCCCATTTCTCCGCGGTGCAGCCTTCGCAGACACGCTGGTCGTGCCGGTAGATCGTCGCGCCGAAGCGGTCCTGGATGCGGTCGATCAGCGTCGGCCGGATGCGCTTGCCGCCATTGGCGAGCATCGAATAGGCGGCCGTCATCCGCATCACCGTGGTCTCGCCGGCGCCGAGCGACATCGAGAGCACCGGCAGCATGTCGTCATAGATGCCGAAGCGCCGCGCATATTCGGCGATCAGCGGCATGCCGACATCCTTGGCGAGGCGCACCGTCATCAGGTTCTTCGAGAACTGGATGCCATAGCGCAGCGTCCGCGGCCCGGTGAACTTGCCGTCGTAATTGCTCGGCGACCACACGCCGAGCCCGCCGCCCTGGTCGACCTCGATCGGCGCGTCGAGCACGATGCTGGACGGCGTGTAGCCATTGTCGAGCGCGGTCGCATAGACGAACGGCTTGAAGGACGACCCCGGCTGGCGCAGCGCCTGCGTCGCGCGGTTGAACTCGGACTGGTCGTGCGAGAAGCCGCCGACCATCGCCAGCACGCGGCCCGAGAACGGGTCCATCACCGTGATCGCGCCGTTGACCTCCGGCATCTGGCGCAGGCGCACCTGCCCCGCCTTGCCGTCGATCGGCTCGACATAGACGATGTCGCCGACGGAAACCGCCTGCGAGACACGGGTGCGCCGCGTCCAGCGGATGCCCTCGGTGCCGAGCGTCGCGGTCTCGCGCTCCGGCCGGAGCTGGCCGGAGGCCTCGCGAACCGGCTGCAGGCCGACGCGGGCGCCGTCGCCCGCGACCTCGAGCACGACGGCGAGGCGCCAGGGCTTGACGTCGCCGAGCGCCGGCAGCTCGCCGATGGCGACGCCCCATTCCCGGCCCGCGAGGTCGATCTTCTGGACCGCGCCGCGCCAGCCGCGCGCCTCGTCGAAGCGCACCAGGCCGTCGACCAGCGCCTTGCGCGCCATCAGCTGCATCTTCGGGTCGACGGTGGCCCGCACCGAGAGCCCGCCCTCGAGCAGCTTCTTCTCGCCATAGCGATCCTGCAATTCGCGGCGGATCTCCTCGGCGAAGAAGCCAGCGGCGATGTTGTTCGGCGAGATGGAACGCGGATTGACGCCAAGCGGCTGCTTCTTGGCGGCGTCGGCCTCGGGCCGCCCGATCACGCCGTTCTCGGCCATGCGGTCGAGCACATAGTTGCGGCGCTCGATCGCCCGTTCGCGATTGCGGAACGGGTGCAGGTCGGTCGGCGCCTTCGGCAGGGCGGCGAGATAGGCCGCTTCCTGGACATTGAGCTCGTGCACCGATTTGCCGAAATAGTTCAGGGCCGCGGCGGCGACGCCGTAGCTGCCCTGCCCCGGCGCCGGCGCACCGAGATAGATCTCGTTCAGATAGAGCTCGAGAATCTTGTCCTTCGAATAGGTCGACTCGATGCGCAGTGCGATCAGCGCCTCACGGATCTTGCGCTCGATGCTGTGCTCGGAGCCGACGAGGAAGTTCTTCGCCACCTGCTGGGTGATGGTCGAGGCGCCCTGCGGCCGGCGGTTGGAGCCGCGATTGCGGAAGTTCGAGATCGCGGCACGCGCCAGGCCCTCGGGGTCGACGCCGAAATGCCGGTAGAAATTCTTGTCCTCGGCGGCGAGGAAGGCGTCGATGATCAGCTTCGGCACCGCCTGGATCGGCAGATAGAGCCGGCGCTCGCGGGCGAACTCGGCGATCAGGCTGCCGTCGCCGGCATGGACGCGGCTCATCACCGGCGGCTCGTAGTTCCGCAGCTGGGCCGAATCAGGAAGATCCTTGGAATAGTGCCAGACAAGCCCGGCGGCCCCCGCGACACCGATCACGAAGAGGATCGTGCCGGCGGCGAACGCCCACCCGAAAAGGCGCAGAATGAACCGCATCGAGAACCTTGACCTCGTCTAGCGGCAGCGGCGTCGCTCGAATCGACGGCATGCCCTGCCCGGGTGGTGGACTTTCAACGCAAGTCTATAACATGGCGGAAATGGCGGAACCGTGGCTGCAAGACCACAAACCCTCATCTTCGGCCCCGCTGCGTCAGCGCCGGCTCTCCGCCGCCTTGCCGGGCGCCTGGGTGCGCGCGAAATACTGGTCGACGGCGCGCTGCACCGCCGCCACCGCCTGCGCCCGCCAGCTCTCGGAATTCAGGAGCTCGGCATCCTTCGGGCTCGACATGTAGCCGAGCTCGATCAGCACCGAGGGCACGTCGGGCGCGGTCAGCACCCGGAAGCCGGCCGAACGCAGCGGCACCTTGTGCATCTTGACCGAGCCGCCGAGCTTTTCGACCAAATTGCGCGCGAACATCGCCGAGAAGCCGCGGGTCTCGCGCTTGGCGAGGTCCATCAGGATGCCGGCGACGTCCTGCACGTCCTCGCTGGCGTCGAGGCCGGCGACAGCGTCGGCCTGGTTCTCCTTGGCGGCGAGGCGCGCCGATTCGGCGTCGCTCGCGCGTTCCGAGCTCGTATAGATCGTGGCACCGCGCACTTCCTGCGACTGGGTCAGCGAATCGGCGTGGATCGAGATGAACAGATGTGCCTCGACGCCCCGGGCAATGCGGACGCGGTCGCCCAGCGCCACGAAGCTGTCGTCGGCGCGGGTCATGATCACGCGATAGCGCCCCTGCGCCTCGAGCTGCTCCTTCAGCTTCAGGCCGAAGGCGAGCACCACCGACTTCTCCGCGATCGAAGCGACGACGGCACCGGGATCGATGCCGCCATGGCCGGGATCGATCACCACGATCCGGCGCTGGTCGCCCTCGCCCCTGGGCTCCACCGGCACATGCGGCAATTGCGCCTTGGTCGCGGCGGCGCGGGCGAGCGCGGCGAATTCCTCGCGGCTCGTGCGCTTGAGCTCGATGACGAGCTCGCCGAAGCCGCCGCGCATCGGCTTCACCGAGACATCGGCGACGACGGCCGGCTGCGCCAGGTCGAGGATCAGCCGCGCCCGGTCGGGCGTGAACAGGCCATAGCGGAAGCCGGAGACGAAACCTGCGGATTTGCGGGCGTTCGAAGCGGGGATCTGGAAATTGACCGAGGGCAGGTCGACGATGACGCGGTCGGGGCCGGCCATGACGAAGGCGCTCGCGGTGACCGGGCGCGACAAAGTGAGCGTCAGCCGGACGACCTCGCCCTGGCTTTCGATTCGCGCCTCGCTCGCGACGGGGAAGTCGCTGCTCGCCCTCCCCGGCGAATTGGCCATGGCCGGGCCGGCTGCCAGGAACAGGGGAACAAGCAGGAGAACGAGCAGCGCCGGCAGGGCGCGCCGGAGCACCGCGCCGGCGATGCGGCGCGCCGTCCTGGCGGCATGATGGTGAGGGCCCTGAGGCAGGAGCTGCTCCTAGATCCACGGCGGCGATGCTTAAGGGTTCTTAACCATAGCGCCGCAATCCATTGACAATCGGTTACCATGCCGCAACGCCCCCGGAAACCGGCTGGTTCCTTGCGCCGGCGCGTTCTCCCTTGCCAAATATGGCAAGCTGTCTGTAATGGAGTCGGTTGCATCGTGAAGGCTTCCGCCGCGCGCAAGCAGGGTCTTGGAAAGACCCGTTGACGCCCGACGAAAAAGCCAAACGGCCCGATTGCTCCAGGCGGTCAGGAACGGCGCGAAGGCAACCAGCAACAGATCGTCCGCGGACGGGCCGGCGTCAGGCAGAAATCGACGCCGGGTTCGGCATTCCGCGAGCGTGTCAACGCGGTGCGCTTCCCCTCGAGGCAGGCGCGCCGCAGGTCAAAGGTAAGATGTCGGGGCATACGACGCCGCTTCCCATTTCGGTGTTTCGTCGAGACCTTCTCGGTTGCGACGGGCTGATCGCCCGTTCTGCCGCTCGCCTCCGCTATCCAGCCTTGGCTGATTTTCTTTCCCTGCAACATGCCGGCGCGAGCCGGCCGACGCGTGGCGCCCCTGCCCGCGGCAGCGGAGTCGTTTCCGCAGCCCGGCGGGTACCAAAGGCCGTTGCGCAGATGGACCTATCCTATGGCCAACAAGATGCTGATCGACGCCACCCACCCGGAAGAGACCCGGGTCGTGGTGTCCCGCGGTTCCCGGATTGAGGAATTCGACTTCGAGTCCGCCAGCCGCAAACCGCTGCGCGGCAATATCTATCTGGCGAAGGTGACGCGGGTCGAACCCTCGCTCCAGGCGGCTTTCGTCGAATATGGCGGCAACCGCCACGGCTTCCTCGCCTTCTCCGAGATCCACCCCGACTACTACCAGATCCCGGTCGCCGACCGGCAGGCCCTGCTCGCCGAGGAAGCCCGCGCCGAGCGCGAGGAAGAACGCGACGAGGAGAAGCGCGAGAAGCGCGGCCGCCGCGATCGTGGCCGCCGTGGTGACCGCGAGGGGCGCGCCAAGCGCGCCGCCAATGGCGACGAGACGATTAGCGCCGAGGTCGAGGCCACAGGCGAGCCGGTCGAGACCGACGGCAAGGAAGCCGCGATGGTCAACGAGGGCGCGCCGGCCTTCGGTCAATACTTCGCCCCCGCCGTCGCCGAATCGGACAGCGAGAGCGTCGTCGGGAACGCCGCGCCACTGACCTTCGAGACAGCCAGCGAATCCACCTCCGCCGAGGCCTCCGGAGAGACGCAAGCCGCGGAGGCCCGCCGCCCGTCCGAGGACGGCGACGACAATGGCCAGGATGAGAATGGCCAGGACGATCACCAGCAGGACGACCACCAGGACGAGCCCGAGCAGCTCGGCGGCGGCGACGCCCTCGACGACATGCCGGAGCGTCCGCGCCATACGCGCCGCCAGTACAAGATCCAGGAGGTGATCAAGCGTCGCCAGATCATCCTGGTCCAGGTCGTCAAGGAAGAGCGCGGCAACAAGGGCGCGGCGCTCACCACCTATCTCTCGCTCGCCGGCCGCTATTCCGTGCTGATGCCGAACACCGGCAAGGGCGGCGGCATCTCGCGCAAGATCACCAATGCCGAGGACCGCAAGCGCCTGAAGGAGATCGCCCAGGAGCTCGAGGTTCCGGAGGGGATGGGCATCATCCTGCGGACCGCCGGAGCATCGCGCACCAAGGTCGAGATCAAGCGCGACTACGAATACCTGATGCGGATGTGGGAGAGCGTGCGCGAGTTGACGCTCGGCTCCGTCGCGCCGGCGCTGGTCTATGAGGAGGGCAACCTCGTCAAGCGCTCGATCCGCGATCTCTACAACAAGGACATCGACGAGGTTCACGTCGCCGGCGAGGAGGCCTATCGCGAGGCCAAGGACTTCATGCGCATGCTCATGCCGAGCCATGCCAAGAGCGTGAAGGCCTATCGCGAGCAGACGCCCCTGTTTGCCGCCTTCGGCGTCGAGAGCCAGCTCGACGCGATGTTCTCGAACACGGTCACGCTCAAGTCCGGCGGCTACATCGTCATCAACCAGACCGAGGCGCTGGTCGCGATCGACATCAACTCCGGGCGCTCGACCCGCGAGCACAATATCGAGGACACCGCCCTCAAGACCAATCTCGAAGCGGCGGAGGAGATCTCCCGCCAGCTGCGCCTGCGCGACCTTGCCGGCCTCATCGTGATCGACTTCATCGACATGGAGGAGAACCGCAACAACCGCGCCGTCGAGAAGAAGCTCAAGGACTGCCTGAAGAACGACCGCGCCCGCATCCAGGTCGGCCGCATCTCGGCCTTCGGCCTGCTCGAGATGTCGCGCCAGCGCATCCGCACCGGCGTGCTCGAAAGCTCCTCGGTGCCCTGCCCGCACTGCGCCGGCGCCGGTCTCGTCCGTTCGACGCCCTCGATCGCACTGCAGATCCTGCGTGCGCTCGAAGAGGCGCTGATCAAGAGCGCCTCGCATAATCTCGATGTCCGCACCCGGCCCGAGGTCGCGCTCTATGTGCTCAACCAGAAGCGCGCCCATCTGCGCGACCTGGAGGAACGCTTCAACATCGCGATCACCGTCTCGGCCGACGCCGCCTTGCTCGGCACGCGCTATTTCGAGGTCGAGCGCGGCGAGTTCGTCGGCAACGAGAACCGCGTCGTCCCGGTCAGCAGCATGCGCGCCGAGGCCGTTATCGACGAGCCCGAGGAGGACGAGGTCCTCGATGCCGAGGTGGAGAGCGACGGCGACGCCGATGCCGGTGCCGGCCCGCGTTCGGCCGCCAGTGACGGCGATGGCGAAGGCGATGGCCAGGAAGGTCGCGGCGAAGGCGGGCGCAAGCGCCGGCGCCGGCGCCGGCGGCGGCGTGGCGGCGAGCGCGATGGCGAGGGCCAGCGCCTCGACGGCGGCAGCGATGAGGCCGGAGACGGCCAGGACGATGAGGATGACGAGGCAGGCGAGCGGGCCGCGCCGGCTGCCGGCGCCGCCGAGGAGGATTCCGCGCCTCTCGTCGCAGCCACGGTCGAAGAGCCCACCGAGGCCAAGCCGCGTCGCGGCCGTCGCGGCGGACGCAGCAAGAAGGCCGAGGCCGAAGTCACGGCAGCCGAAGCGGCCGTGACTGAAACGGCAACGCCCGAGACGGCAGCGCCCGAGGCAACCGCCGCCGGCGCAACCGAAGCGGCGACCGAGTCCGTCCCGGCTCCGGTCGAAGCGGCCGAGAAGCCCAAGCGCAGCCGCGCCCGCAAGAAGGTCGTGCCGATCACCGAGGATGGCGGCGTCGCAGTCGCCGCTGCCGAGGCGCCGGCAGCAGCCCGCCGGGCCGCGTCGAGGAAGGCGCAGCCGGTTGCCGCCGCCCCGACCGCAGCCGAGGCCGTGAGCGCCGAGCCAGCCGCCGAGGAGGCGCCCGCCCCGGCCGCCGCCCCGCGCCCGGTCGAGGAACCTGTCGCCGTCGTTCTGACGCCGGCCGATCCGGATCGGCCCAAGCGCGGCGGCTGGTGGAACCGTCTCGCCGGACGCAAATGATCGGACGCAAGAGCACGCGCCGATCAGGTTGATTCAACCTGATCGGATCCGGCTCTCATGAGACAAGGCCCGCTGCGAGCGATCGCAGCGGGCCTTTTCCATTGGGGCGTAGGCTGACGCGCGCGGCGAGGCGCGAATGCCTCGGCTCGGGCAATCGCAACGGCCTTCGCGGTTGGCCGGTGCCTCGCTGCGCCGGTGCCCCCGCCCCGGCAGGCACGCGCTCGCAAGGCAGATATGCGTTAACGGATCGTCTACATATAGATGAGTCACAAAATGGTCGGATTTCGCCTCCATAGGGCGCGTAGTACGCTAAAACAAACCAAGGCGATGGAGCTAGAAAATCTTTGACGTAAAGTAACAATCAAGCAAGACGCCACAAGGTACTTCGGGTAACTATCCTACGATCACGGTCTGTGCGCCTGCTGCCACAACCGTTGCTATTCTGACGCTTTCGCAGGCTGTTGCCGGCGACAAGGTCACCGCCTTCCAGGGTCACCGGCAAAGCTCAAGGTGACGACGCGCGAGAGCGCAGCTTCCTACCCGGTCCCGCCGCGGCGAATGGCCTGCGATCCATCGCAGGCTCGCGGCCCTCCTGAGTATCGGTCGGCAAGAAAGCACTCCGGGTTGGTGCCGCCATGCGCGCGGGCGCCCGTGTCATCGCAGTTGGCGAAGCGCTCGTTCGCCCCCACCCCCAAGAAAACAGACCAAGCCAGAAGCGCCGCTGATTCTGCCGCCGATCGATCGGCGCCGCAAACGCTCGGCTTGTCTCCCCTGGAGTGCCTCCATGAAGCGCCTCGCCCCGCCGGCGTTAGTCGCGCTCGCGGCTTTCGTCGCGTTGCCCGCCGCGACCACGCCGGCCACGTCGCCTACCAATCCGGGCATGCCTGTCGGCATCGACAGCGATACGCGGGACATCTTCGGGCAGCCCGTTCGCCTGAACGGCGTCGATGCCGATGAGATCGGGCATGTCGTCAAGCCCGACTTCCTGCCTGGGTTGGTCCCTGCCAGCCTCACCCTCGACGCGATCCACGGCTGGGGAAGCGATGGCGGGCCACGCAGCGGCTTCAGCCCCTATCCGCAGAATGAGAGACAGGCCGATCCCGCCCCGCCCGAAACCTCGCCGCCCGAGGCTTCGCCACCCCAGAGCGCGTCCCTGCCAAGCGGCGATGGCGCCACTCCGGTGGCTCTGGGGCCCGCAGCCCACGACTCGGCCACGCCAATGAGCGAGCGCACGGCCAACGCCACCGCTTCGGTGACGCCGCCTGCCATGCCCGCCGCGATCGAGAGCGATCCGGAGCCGCGGCAACTCTATCGCGGGCTGATCAAGTCCGAGGACATGGCGCGCGAACAGCGTTGCCTGGCCGAAGCGGTCTATTTCGAGGCGCGCTCGGAACCGGAAGAGGGACGCGCCGCCGTCGCCCAGGTCGTGCTCAACCGGGTCAAGAGCGGGACTTATCCGGACTCGGTCTGCGGCGTCGTCTACCAGAACCGTCACCGCAAGCTCGCCTGTCAATTCACCTTCGCCTGCGAGGGCAAGTCGCTGCGTATAACCGAGCCCGAGTCATGGGCGGCAGCCGTGCGCATCGCGCGCGACGTCTACGAGGGCACGATCTATCTCACGGAGGTCGCCGCCTCGACGCATTATCATGCCGACTATGTCTCGCCCCGCTGGGCGAAGAAGCTGACGAAGATGGACGTGATCGGCCGGCACATCTTCTACAGCTCAGATCCGGTCAGGGTTTCGCAGGCGCCATGACGCGAAAACTCGAACGGCAGAGGCAACTCCGGAAACTGGCTGCCCCGGCAAGGCTATTTCCCCGGCGCCGCACCCATGGCCGGATTCGCTCCATCTGCTTGCGCTCGCGCTTGACGTAATGGCATCGGAGTGCGGAACTGCGGCTGCGCCCTCGAACGCGGAGCCGCGATGCCGCCGCCACGCAATCCCGAGCGTCTCGTGGTCTACGTCCTGTGCGGCGCCGGCCTGCTCGGCCTGGCCTGGCTCGCCTTGCAGGCCATCGGCTGGTTCGGCGTCGGCCTGCTCGGGCTGTTCGTCCTGTTCGTCGCCGTGCGCTTCGAGCTCGAGGGCAATCTGCCGGTCGGCCCGCAGATGACGCCCGACCTCTATGCCAGCCAGTTCCACAAGGACGGGCGCGAGCATGCCTCCGAGCGAGCCGAGCGGCGCACCCTGCTCGGCGGCCAGCTTTCGGCGGCAAGGGTCGCCGCCGGCTTCGGCGGCCTGCTGACCGCCATCGGCTTCGGCTTCTTCTTCATGCTCGAATTCGGCCGCTGACCCGGCCGGCGCGTCTTACTGGGCGGCCGGCACGAGCGGCGTCGGCGGCGGCACGGCGCTGATCGCGGCCGCCCCGGCCGAAGTCTTGGCCCCGCCCTCGCGCACCGTGACCGCATTCGAGGCGAAGGGCACCCCGGCATCGTTGAGGCCGCGATAGACCCGCTTCAGCGCCTCGCGCTGCAGCATCGAGGCCTGGTTCGGCTTCGCCGTGAATTTCAGCCGGATCACGATCGCCGAATCGGTGATGTCGGCGACGCCCTGCATCTTGAGCGGCGCGATGAAATGCGGCCCGAACTCCGGATCCTCGAGCAGGGCCAGCCCGGTCTTCTTGATCGTCTTGCGGGCCTGTTCGATGTCGGCGGAATGGTCGAGCCGCACGTTGAACTTGAGCGTCGCCCAGTCGCGGCTGGCATTGGTCAGCGACTGCACCTGGCCGAACGGGACGGTGTGAATCTGCCCGCTCTGATGGCGCAGTTGCATCGAGCGCAGCGAGATCTTCTCGACCGTGCCCTTGAGCCGGCCGGTATCGACATATTCGCCGACGCGGAATGCATCCTCCAGCATGAAGAAGAAGCCGGAGACGATATCGCGGACCAGCGCCTGCGAGCCGAAGGAGATGGCGAGACCGAGAATGCCGAACCCCGCCAGAAGCGGCCCGATATCGACGCCGAGGCGCGACAGCAGCACAAGCCCGGTCAGGCCGAACGCGGCGGTCAGAACCACGCCGCGCAACACCGGCATCACGGTCGCCAGCCGCGACGGCACGGTGTCCTCGGGCATGACGTCCTCATCCGCAGGCCCCGTGGCCCGTGCGCGCGGTGAATAGGCGTCGAAGAAGCCGCGCAGGAACACGATCACAACCCAGCCGGCGAAGGCGAGCGCGGCGATCCCCGCCACCTTCTGCGTCACCGCCTGGAACTGGCCGGAACTCATCCCGAACAGCAGCCGGGCCCAGATTCGCCCCATCAGGTAGAGCCCACCGGCCCACATGGCCCCGCCGGCGGCGGCGCGCATGGCGCGCCCCAGAGCCTGTTGCATCGGCGTCGGCGGGGAGACGGCGGCCCGCTGCTCCTGCCGGCAGGCCAGCAGGCTGGTGACACCAACCGACAGGATCGGGGCCAGGACGACGATGATCTGCGTCAGTTCCGCTGCCTCGGCCCACCGCCCGCCATCCGGCATCATCGCCGCCGCCCGCCCGACCATCCAGAGCAAGACCGCGAGCGCGACATAAATCCAGGGCGCAGCCTGCGCCAGCAGTCGCAAGCCGTGGCCGGGCTGCTCGCTATTGGCCAGGATCAGCGCGGTCAGGTCATGCCGGGCATCGGTGAACCACCAGATCTTGTAAGACAGCAGCACCGCCCCGCTGAGCGTGACCAGGCCCGCCACCGGTGCGGGGCCGGTTGCGACGCGCTGCGCCAGCAGCGCGCCGACGATGAACACCGGTACGGCTACCGCATAAACGCACAGTAGCCGGAAATGCCGGTCCGCACGCGGCAGCGGCATCAACCGCCGCTCAGGCGCCCCCGGCGCCAGCAGGAAGCGGCCCGTCGCGATATAGGCCGCGCCGACGGCAGCCCCGTTGGCAATCGAGCGCAGATGATGGGCGGCAAGGTCTTCCAGCGGCAGCCAGACGCTGCCCAGCCATCGCGCCAAGACGAGCCAGAGCGAGATTGTCAGCAGGTCCTGAAGCAGGCCGGCTCCGGACGCGGAGAGGCGGGCGGTGAGGTAGGAACCTTGCGGCACCATGCGCGCCGCGAACCATTTCGCCGTCGCCACGCGGAACAGCAGGGCAGCACCGAGTGCGAGCGCGAGGCAGGTCAGGATCTGCGATCCCGCCGAGACATTCCGGTTCCGCGCCCAGGCGCGGCCCCAGTCGCCCGGCAGGTCGACCACGCTGGGAACGGCCCCGCGGCCATAATCCACACCGGAGACGAAGTAGTCCCACAGCGCCCCGGCCTCCGCATCGGTGGTCGCGGCCGGAGGCGGCGGCGCAGCAGCGACCGGCGCTGCCGGGACGGGCGCTGCCGGCGCCGCGGTAGCCGGAGTTCCCGCGAGCCGAATCTCGACCCTGCGCCCCCCGGCGGAAAGCGTGTCGACGAGCTTGCGTATGGTTTCGGGTGTCTCGTCGCCCCGCAGCGTCAGCGTCAGCGTCTCGCCCGGCGCGGCCGCGGTTTGCGACGCAGCCGGCTGGCACAGCAGCGCAACTGCCGCCAGCAGCAAGAAACCGCGCGTCGCGGCCAGCACCTGCCCGATCCGATTCCAGACCATTCGCCTTCCCCGCCTCAGCCAACCGGATTTGATGCCTGCGGCACCCGCTTTGCAAGCCTCGCCTGGCACATGGCCAGGCGCTGCGGATCGTCGGCAGGCCGGCCTTCCCTAGCGCGTCTTCAACCAGCGTCCAAGGCGTGCCACCGCCTCCTCGCACTCCGCCAGCGAGCCGGCGAAGGAGAGCCGCACCGTGCGCGCGCCGCGGCCCTCGTCGAAATCGAGCCCGGGAGTGATCGCGACCCCGGCCGTTTCGAGAGCATCCCGGCAGAAGCTCATGGAATCGTTCGAGTAACGCCCGATGTCGAGATAGATGTAGAAGGCCCCGTCGACCGGCAGGAAATCACCGAGGCCGATCTCCGGCAGCGCCTTGAGCAGATAGGCGCGGTTCTGCGCATAGCCGGCCTTGATCGTCTCGCATTCGGCGGTCGCGTCGAAGGCGGCCTCGCCCGCGACCTGGCTCAGCATCGGCACCGAGATCGAGAAGTTCTGCTGCAGGCGCTCGATCGTCCGGACCAGCCGCTCGGGCACCACCAGCCAGCCGACACGCCAGCCGGTCATGCAGTAATATTTGGAGAAGGAGTTGACGATGATCGCGTCGGGGTCGGCGGACAGGGCCGTCGTCGCCGGCCGCTCATAGGTCAAGCCGTGATAGATCTCGTCGGAGATGTACCAGAGCCCGAGCCGCCGGCACTCGGCCGCGACTGCGGCGATGGCCTCGGGCGCCATCACCACGCCGGTCGGATTGGCCGGGCTCATCGTCAGCACGCCGGCGAGCGGCGCTTCCGCATGGGCCCTGGCGATCAGCTCCGGGGTCAGGGCGTAGCGCGTCTCCGGCCCGACCGGAATCGCGACCGGCTCCAGCCCGAGCGCGATCAGGATGTTGCGATAGGCCGGATAGCCCGGTGCGGTGATGGCGATGCGTGCGCCGGGCTCGAAACAGGCCAGGAAGGCGAGGATGAAGCCCCCCGACGAGCCGGTGGTGACGATGACGCGCTCGGCCGGCACCTCGACGCCATAGGCTTCATGGTAATGCCGCGCGATCCGCGCCCGCAGCGAGCCGATGCCTAGCGCCTGGGTATAGCCGATGCGCCCGTCCTCGAGCGCCCGGCCCGCAGCGGCGCGAATGCTCGCCGGCGTCGGGGCCGAGGGCTGGCCGACTTCCATATGCACCACCGAGCCGCCCCGGTGCTCGATCGCCTCGGCGGCGTTCATCACGTCCATGACGATGAAGGGGGCGACGGCCTGCGCCCGCGCGGCGGGTTTGGGCGCCGGCGGCAGGCCGGGTGCGGCGATGGTCATGGCTGTCCTCGAAAGCGAACCGTTTCCCGAGCCATGCCCCGCCGGCCAGCGGATCGCAAGCGGCTCAGCCGGGCGTCCCCACCGGCCGCAAGGGCGAGACCTGGGCGTTCTCGCCGGATCTCAGCTCGCTGTGCCGCACGATCGCCGCGCTCATGCTGACGCGATAGCGCTCGCTCAGGCCCGTCGCGTCGAGCGCCCGCACCGCCGGCGTATCGGGGATCAGGAAGGCGGCCGCATAGCGCCGCGCCTGATATTCCATCGCCCGCAGCCTGGCTGAGAACCGCTCCGCCCGGCCGCCGGAGGGAGCGCGATTGAACGTACCCTGATGCCCGAGCAAAGCATGGCCGACCTCGTGCGCCACCGTCATCAGCGCCCTGCCCTCGCCGCGATTGGCGCTCTCGAACACGGCCTCTGGAATCAGCAGGCGCTTGCCTTGCGAGTCCCATTGCGCCTCGGCCGTGCCGAGCGCCCCGTCGGCGACGCGCTGATAGGCGAAATTCGGATAGCGCGCCTTCAGCTTGGCCATCAGCGTCATGAAATCGATCGCCTGCTCGTCGCGAAAGCCGAGCCCGCGCCGGTGCGCCAAAGCGCGGGCGTCGATCTGCGCATCGGTGAGGAAGGCATGGCGCATCGGCAGGCCTCCTGAGCCCGCCCATGATAGCCCGGGCCCGGCGGCGGCTCAACGAAAGCCAGCCGGGGCGCCTCAGCTCGCCAGGATGGCCTCGACGATCTCCTGCACGTCGAGCGCCTCCTGCAGGCTCGCCAGCTGGTGCGCCTCGCCGCGCGTCAGCCTGGCGACGCCCTCGAGCTGGCGCTTCAGCGCGACCGGCCGCGCCTCGAGCTGCGAGAGCGCATCGGGAGCGCGCTGCCAGGAGCCGTCGGGCTGGCGCCTCTCCGCCAGCGACCAGTCGCAAAGCCGCACGGCGCCCTTGTCGCCTTCGAGCGTCCAGATGTTGTGGTCGTCCTTCGCCGTCGTGCCGACGCCGCCGCTGAGCGTGAGCGGGGTCTCGCCGGCGACGAGCCGTGCCTCGATCCCTCGCTCCGACCTGCCGGCTTCCGGAAAGGCGACGCTCGCCTGCAGGCCGTGCAGCGGCCCGAGCAGACGCCGGCTCAGGAACAGGAAATGCGAGACGACCTCGCGGGTGAAGCCGCCCTGCTCGCGCCGGTCGAGCCAGCCGGCCGCGTCGGCCTGCCAGGGCCGCGGCCAGCGCGCGAAGCCGACCTCGATCGAGGCATGGCGGAGGGTGCCCAGCACGCCCTCCTCGATCCAGCCCGCCAGCGTCGCCACCGCCGGCGAGGACGCGAACGGGAAATTGACGGCGCCGCGCCCGCCGGCTTCGGCGACGAAGGCGCGGGCATCGGCGAGATCGACCGCCAGCGGCTTCTCGCAGAACACGCTGCGGCCGGCGCCAAGCGCGGCGCGGGCATGGCCGAGATGGGAGGCCGGCGGCGAGGCGACATAGACGCAGTCGCTCGCCGCGATCACCGCCGCGGCGTCCCGCAGTGCGGCGACCTGCGGCAATTCGTGGGCGATCCGCGCCATCGCCTCCGGAGACGGATCCCAGATCCCCGCGGCCCGGACGAGATCGGGCGTCTGGTCGAGCATGGCGCGCAGCATGCGCTCGCCCATGATGCCGGCGCCGATGATGCCGATGGAGACGGGAGCAGGCATGGGAAATGGCCTCGTTGATGGCGGGTGGCATCGCATAGCAGGAGTTGCCGGGGCGAGACAGGGGCTGGTGCCCGAGGCGGCTCGCCCTCACGCCCGGCGGCGCGCCTCGGCCAGGAAGGCCGCCTGGCGGCTGCTCGGGCTGAACTCGACCCGGTTGCGCCCCAGTGCCTTGCCGGCATAGAGCGCCGCGTCGGCGCGCCGATAGAGCTCCGCGGCCGATTCGCGACCGTCGAAGGCGGCCGCCCCCAGCGAGACCGTGAGGTGAGACGTGGTCGGCGAGGCCGCGTGCTCGATGGCCAGCTCCTCCACTGCGGCCACCAGGCCCTCGAGGCGCGCCGCGCCCTTCTCCGACGTGGCGTCATAGAGCAACAGGCCGAACTCCTCGCCGCCGAGCCGGCCGGCCATGTCCATCGGCCGCCAGCCGGCAGCGGCGATGGCGTGCGCGATCAGCGTCAGGGCGGCATCGCCGGCCTGATGGCCGTAATAGTCGTTGTAGCGCTTGAAATGGTCGACATCGAGGATGGCGAAGACCACCGGGACGCCGTCGCGCCGTGCCTGCTGCAGCGCCGAGACGGCATGCTCCTCGAAGCCGCGGCGATTGGCGATGCCGGTCAGCGAATCCGACATGGCGCGGTCGTGCAGCAGCCGGCGCAGCAGGAACTGGTCGCGCTGGGCGCGCTCGCGCAGCCAGGCGCCTACGGCGCTGACGAAGACGGCGAAGAACAGCAGGACCGACAGCCGGCCATGCTCGATCAGGTGCGCAGGTTCGCCCAGCATGGCGAAGCCGAGCCCGGTGGTGAACACGGCGATGAACAGCGCGACGCCGAAGCTTTGCAGGAAGGTCAGCCCGAGCGGCAGGAAGACCGCGGCGATGATCACCAGTTGGGCGATGTCGGCTTGCGGCAGGCCGCGCAGCTTGAACATGTTGGCGATGAAGGCGCAGGTCCCGCCGATCAAGGCGAGCACCAGCATCGAGAGGCGGTGATCGGCGCGCGGCAGGCGCTCCGTGGCCAGCATGCAGATCGGGATCAACAGCGCGGCCAGCGTCGCCAGGCGCAGCGCGATGGCGACCGCGACGTCGAGATCGCCGGCGGCAAGCGCCGCCCAGCCATCCAGCCGCGTAAAATCGAGGCCGATGAAGACGAGCCAGATGCCGAGAGCCGTCACCAGGCAGACCAGCGTGCTGGTCTGCTGGTCGGCGCGCATGTGCAGGCGGTATTCGCTTTCCAGCTTGGGCTCGAAGCGCAGGCCGTCAAGCCGCCGCACCGCGCCGGTGCGTGCCGCATCGCCCTCCGCCGGGACTTCCCTTTCGGGCGCCAGATTATTTCTCAAGCTGTGCACGCACGCGACCATGACCACGACAAGCTAATGGGACTTTGACGCCGGCCGGCCTGAGCGGTTGCGCCCCGGCAGCTTCGGCCGGGAAGGTTTCAACCGGGTTTCGCCAATGCCACGCATTCGAGCGATCGGCGCGGCGATGGCTCCCCGAAAGCGGCGTGCCACCGTAACGGCTGCCGTTACGGCCCGGCTGCGATAAGACTGCCCCCGGATTCGCCGGCGGGAATAAGGTTCAGCCATGGATATCTTCGAGCGCCTGAAACAGGCCGCAGCCGCCGACTGGGCGGCTTACGTCGAGCATGATTTTGTGCGGCAGATGGGCGACGGCTCCCTGCCGGAGGCCGCCTTTCGCCGCTATCTCGTCCAGGACTACCTGTTCCTGATCCAGTTCGCCCGCGCCTATGCGCTGGCGACCTACAAGAGCCGCACGCTTTCCGACATGCGGGCGGCGAAGGCCGGGCTCTCGGCCATCCTCGACCTCGAAATGGACCTGCATGTCCGGCTCTGCGGCCGCTGGGGGCTCTCGCCGCAGGACCTCGAAGCGGCGACCGAGCATCAGGCGACGGTCGCCTATACCCGCTATGTGCTCGATTGCGGCCAGGCCGGAGACCTGCTCGACCTGCATGTCGCGCTCAGCCCCTGCGTCATCGGCTATGCCGAGATCGGCGCCCGCCTCGCCGCCGATCTGGGCGCTGCGCTCGAAAGCCACCCCTATCGCGACTGGATCGCCGAATATGCCGGCGAGGCCTATCAAGAGATCGCAAGCGACGCGCGCCGCCATCTCGACGGCCTCGCCGCCCGGGCGATGACGGAAGCGCGCTTCGGCGAACTCGCCGCGATGTTCGGCAAGGCCTCGCGGCTGGAAGCCGATTTCTGGCAGATGGGGCTGGAGGGGGCGAAAACGACGAACTAGCCGGCAGCGCCCCTCGGTCTGCCACATGTCATGCGCTAGAGCCGGATGATGTCAGATGGAATCATGGAATGATCCCATCTGACATCTGAATCCGTCTCTCATCAAAGAGTTAGAGCAGGATTCTTGCGAAAAACCGGTTTCCACTTTTTCGCATCCTGCTCTAGGCAGTCCGCGACTCCAGCGGAATGCCGCCATAGTTGTTACTCCCTCCTGCCGCTGTCCGGCGTCAAACTCATCCTCAAGATCGACACCGGCGATGAGCCGCTACGGCGTCGCAGCTCGGCGACGAGGCGGGCATCGCCCAGATCGGGAGGAAGCCATGACGACAGCAACGCAGAATGAACCGGCAGGCGCGCTGCCCGCCATGCAGACGCCACCGGTCGTGTCGCCGCAGGACTGGGAGGCGGCCCGCCAGAAGCTGCTCGTGAGGGAAAAAGCCCAGATGCGCGCCCGCGACGCGCTCGCCGCCGAGCGCCGGCGCATGCCGTGGGTGGAGGTCGAGAAGCCCTATGCCTTCGAGGGACCGGCGGGCAAGGCCAGCCTGCTCGACCTGTTCGAGGGCCGGCGCCAGCTGATCGTCTACCGCGCCTTCTTCGAGCCGGGCGTCTACGGCTGGCCCGATCACGGCTGCCGCGGCTGCTCCCTCGGCGCCGATCAGGTCGGCCATCTCGCCCATCTCAACGCCCGCGACACCACCCTGGCCTACGCCTCACGCGCGCCGCAGGCGGACATCGCCCGGCTGAAGCAGAAAATGGGCTGGGCCATGCCCTGGTACACCATCATCGACAGCTTCGACGCGGATTTCGGCGTCGACGAATGGCATGGCCACAACGTCTTCATCCGTGACGGCGAGCGGATCTTCCGCACCTACTTCATCAATAATCGCGGCGACGAGGCGATCGGAACGCTCTGGAGCTATCTCGACCTCACTCCGCTCGGCCGCCAGGAGAGCTGGGAGGACTCGCCCGCCGGCTATCCGCAAGACCCGCCCTACCAATGGTGGAACTGGCACGACAGCTATGTCGAAGGCGCGGCGCCGGACCGGAAATGGGTCGAGGTCTCGGAGGCCGGCGAGGCGGCATTCAGAGAACAATCCGCACGTGAGAAGGCGGCGGGCGAAGCGTGCCCGTCCTGTTCGGGAACCGCCAGCTAGCGCATTTTTCGATCGCCCCGCACCGTCATCCCGGCTGGAGCCCTCGGGTCCGACCTTCGGTCGGCCCAAGGATAAACTCCGCGGAACGCCGGCATCCATGTCGAGCGCAGTGCCTTCGATGGATTCCGGAGCAGCACCGCTTTGCGGCTTGTCCGGAATGACGATCCGGTCATTGGCTTGAACCCGGCCGTGCGGTCAGTGCTCGCGGCACTGGTCCAACCGCCTACACCTCACCCTGCCCTCTCCTTCCAGGAGAGGGTCCCCGCGCCTCACGCATCGAGCGCCGCGATGATCCGCACCTCGACGACCGCACCCTCGCGCCTTAAGCCCGCGACCTCGACCGCCGTCCAGGCCGGAAAGGGCTCGCCGAGATGTTCGAGCCGGACCGCGTCGAAGAGATCGAAATGCTCGCGCAGGCCGACATGATAGCTCGTCATCTCGACGACCGAGCCAAAGTCCAGCCCCGCCTCGGCCAGCAAGAGGCCGATCTTGCGGAAGACATTGCGGAACTGCGCCTCGGCATCCTCAGGCATCCGCCCCTGCGCATCCCCGCCGGTTACGCGGTCAGGAAGGCGAACCCGCCGGACAAGATCGCCGGCGACATTTTCAGCTGCTCGGCGGCGGCGCGGAATTCAGGCGGCGCGATGGCGCGGTTGGGCATGGCATCTTCAGGAGGCTGACTGCCAGCAGACAAGCATAGCCCGTTCAGCAACCCTTGCCGCACGTGACAATTCTCGCATCATGTGCATACCTTATGCGCATGAACCGCCCTGCCAAGCGACCGATCAATCTCTCGCTCGACGTTGGCCTCATCGAGGCCGCGCGGGCTCATGGCCTCAATCTCTCGGCGATCACCGAGGAGGCTCTGAGGACACGGATCGCGCAAGAGGACGCCCAGCGCTGGCTTTCGGAGAACAGCGAAGCCATCGCCGCGCAGAATGCGTGGACGGCCGAGCACGGCCTGTTCTCCGACGAGTTCCGGGGCTGGTAAGCGCGTGGCGCAGTACGATGTCTACGAACACCCCGGCGAGCGCCTTCGAGCCGAATACCCATTCGTCATCGACCTTCAGGCCGATCTGCTCTCCTCGCTCGACACGCGCGTGATCGCCCCACTGCGGCGGGCGGAGTTGGTGCCGGCGATCAAACGGCTGAATCCCGGCTTCACGATCGACGGCATCAACGTCGTGCTGGTGCCAACCGAAATCGTCGCGATCCGCCGCAGCCTGCTGGGACGGCCGGTAGCCTCGCTGGCGAAGGAGCACTTTGCCATCACCGCGGCGCTCGATCTGATGCTGACGGGGATTTAAGGCACGACGACCGTGCCGCCAAAATATTGTTACTATAGGGTCGCTAGAAAGCTGGTTGGTGTTAGTTGAACATGCGCATCAAGCGGTGGACGGATGCTAAACGCCTTCGGGGAGCGAGCTAAATTCCATATCCGTATGAGCTGCCATGCGTCACGATTGGCATCGGCCGCAGCGAGTTCAGTACGAGTGATATGAAACGGCGTCCGCTCCCATCCGTTCGTGGTTTTTACTTCGATTAGACGAGGCGATCCGTCTGGCTCGAAACTCGCAATGTCATAGCCCGCGCCATCTCCGTCCTCCACCGCGATCCACCGCACGCGCTCTGCCAGATCCCGTCGACTGTTGGCTCGAAGTATGGCCCGCTCGTAGTTTATTACGATCTCTTCTCCGGCCCTCCCAAGGGCACGGTTGCGAGCATCTCGCCCCGCCACGTCGTATTTGCGAGCGATTAGGTCCATAGCCACTGGCGAAACTGGTGGCGGCGCATTGGAGAAGGAAGGCGCAGGACCGATCCAAAGAGTAGAAGCGCTATCGTCCATTCGGGGCCTGCGGTCACCCAATTGGCTACTGTCCGATTTAGGCGTAGGCCAGCCCGGTCGCATATCAAGCCTCCGAATTACAGCATCAACGAGCGATGACTGAAATTGCGATGCAGGCTTGTACCCATCTATCCAAGGTTGGCCCAGACCTAAAAGTACAGCACTTATATTCTGATGTTTAAATTCAATAGAACCTTCAGATCGGCCAATTAACTGAGGGAGAAGCCTGCGTCGACGCTCGGCTTTCACATACGGGTGACCGCAAATGTCCGAGATGAGCATCTCGAAATAATCCGCTACGATCAGGTCGTTCTCTTGATCGGTCCAATGCGCGTCGGCCATGACGAAACACATACCAAAACAATGGGCCAGGTCCAACGTGGACCTGGCCCTTCTCATTAAATCAGGCAGCTACTCTCTAGGCAGGAAGCCTAGATTTCGGAATTGGCTCACGAACAACCCGTCGTGCTCCCACACGTATTGCACTTCAAGCAGGTCCCATTCCGCACCAGCGTGAAATTCCCGCATTCGCCGCAGCTATCCCCGACATAGCCCTTCATGATCGCCTCGGCCCGGCGCTCGGAGGCGCTCGGCTGGGCGGCGGGCGCGGCGAAGCCGAGCTTGGCCATCTCCGCCTCGCCATAGGCTTCCGGCTCCTCCTTCAGCGCGGTGGCGCCGAGGGTCGAGATGCCGGTCAGGCTGGCGCCGCCGCGGGCGACCGCGTCGTTCGCCGCCGTGCCGCCGCCCTGGATGGCGAGCAGGTTGATCGGCTTGCCGCGGCGGAAGCCCGAGGAGGCCAGCGGGGTCGAGGTGATCGGCCCGGCCGCTTCCGGCGCCTTGCCCTGCTCGACGCCGCCGCCCATCACGTCATGGCCGATCTCGCTGGGATCGACATGGGCGAGGTCGTGCCGGCCGAGATAGGAGATGGCGAGCTCGCGGAAGACGTAGTCGAGGATCGAGGTGGCGTTCTTGATCGACTGGTTGCCCTGGACGAAGCCCGAGGGCTCGAACCGGGTGAAGGTGAAGGCCTCGACATATTCCTCGAGCGGCACGCCATATTGCAGGCCGAGCGAAACCGCGATGGCGAAATTGTTCATCATCGCCCGGAAGGCCGCGCCCTCCTTGTGCATGTCGATGAAGATCTCGCCGAGGCGGCCATCGGCATATTCGCCGGTGTGGACATAGACCTTGTGGCCGCCGACCACCGCCTTCTGGATGTAGCCGGTGCGGCGCGAAGGCATCTTCTCGCGGTCGCGCACCCGCTCGACCCGCTCGACGATGCGCTCGACGATCTTCTCGGCGATCTGCGTGGCGCGGGCCGCCATGGGCTGCTGGTAGAGCGCCTCGGTCGCGTCGTCCGCATCGTCGTCCTCATCGGCGATCAGCGCGGAGTTCAGCGGCTGCGACAGCTTCGAGCCGTCGCGATAGAGAGCATTGGCCTTCAGCGCCAGCTTCCAGGAGAGCAGATAGGCGCTCTTGCAGTCCTCGACGGTGGCGTCGTTGGGCATGTTGATGGTCTTGGAGATCGCGCCCGAGATGAAGGGCTGGGCCGCCGCCATCATGCGGATGTGGCTGTCGACCGAGAGATAGCGCTTGCCGATGCGTCCGCACGGATTGGCGCAATCGAAGACGTTGTAATGCTCCTTCTTCAGGTGCGGCGCGCCTTCCAGCGTCATCGCCCCGCAGACATGGACATTGGCGGCCTCGATCTCGGCCTTGCTGAAGCCGAGGAAGGGCAGCAGCTCGAACGACATGTCGGCGAGCTTCTCGGCCGGGACCTTCAGCGTGCCGGTGAGGAAGTCCTCGCCCAGCGTCCACTTGTTGAAGACGAACTTGATGTCGAAGGCGGCCTTCAAATCCTTCTCGATCGCGTCGATCTTGTCCTGCGGGAAGCCCTTGGCGCGGAGCGAGCCATGGTTGACGCCCGGCGCCTGCGCCAGCGTGCCATGGCCGACGGCATAGGCCTCGATCTCGGCGATCTCGCTCTCGCGATAGCCGAGCGCCCGGAGCGCATCCGGCACGGCGCCGTTGATGATCTTGAAATAGCCGCCGCCGGCGAGCTTCTTGAACTTCACCAAAGCGAAGTCGGGCTCGATGCCGGTGGTGTCGCAGTCCATGACAAGGCCGATCGTGCCGGTCGGCGCGATCACGGTCGACTGGGCGTTGCGGTAGCCGTGCTGCTCGCCGAGCGCCAGAGCCTCGTCCCAGGTGGCGCGGGCCCGCTCGGACAGCGTCGCCGAGGAGCCGCCGAGGCGCGCCAGCGTCGCATGGTCGAGCGGCACCGGCGTCACCTGCAGGCCCTCATAGCCGGAAGCCAGGCCATGGGCGGCAGTGCGGTGGTTGCGGATGACGCGCAGCATGTGCTGGGCGTTCTTCTTGTAGCCCGGGAACGGGCCGAGCTCGCCCGCCATCTCAGCCGAGGTCGCATAGGAGACGCCGGTCATGATCGCGGTCAGCGCGCCGGCGAGCGCCCTGCCCTCGTCGGAATCATAGCCGAGGCCCATGGTCATCAAGAGGCCGCCGATATTGGCGTAGCCGAGGCCGAGCGTGCGGTACTCATAGGAGAGCTCGGCGATCTCGCGGCTCGGGAACTGCGCCATCGTCACCGAGATCTCGAGCACCACCGTCCAGAGCCGGCAGAGATGCTCATAGCCCTCGACGTCGAACAGCTTGGTCTGCCTGTCGTAGAACTGCAGCAGGTTGGCGGAAGCGAGATTGCAGGCGGTGTCGTCGAGGAACATGTACTCCGAGCACGGATTCGAGGCGCGGATGCGTCCCGAGGCCGGGCAGGTGTGCCAGTCGTTCATCGTGGTGTTGAAGTGCAGGCCGGGATCGGCGGAAGCCCAGGCGGCGTAGCCGATCTTCTCCCAGAGGTCGCGGGCCTTCAGCGTCTTCGTCACCTTGCCGGTGGTGCGGCCGACGAGGTTCCAGTCGCTGTCGGATTCCACGGCGCGCAAAAAGTCGTCGGTCAGCGAGACCGAGTTGTTCGAGTTCTGGCCCGAGACGGTGAGATAGGCCTCCGAATCCCAGTCGGTGTCGTAGGTGTCGAACTGGATGTCGGTATAGCCCTGGCGGGCGAACTGGATGACGCGCTTGATGTAGTTGTCCGGCACCATCGCCTTGCGGGCGAGCTTGATCTCGCGCTTCAGCGCCGGGTTCTTCTCGGGATCGAAGCAGGAATCGCCCTCGCCCTCGCAGTTCACGCAAGACCGCATCACGGCCTTCATCGCCTTCTGGACGATCTTGGAGCCGGCGACGAGCGCCGCGACCTTCTGCTCCTCCTTCACCTTCCAGTCGATATAGGTCTCGATGTCGGGATGGTCGACGTCGACCACGACCATCTTGGCGGCGCGGCGCGTCGTGCCGCCCGACTTGATCGCGCCTGCCGCGCGGTCGCCGATCTTCAGGAAGGACATCAGGCCGGAAGAGCGGCCGCCGCCGGCGAGCTTCTCGCCCTCGCCGCGCAGCATCGAGAAGTTCGAGCCGGTGCCGGAGCCGTATTTGAACAGGCGCGCCTCGCGCACCCACAGATCCATGATGCCGCCCTCGTTGACGAGGTCGTCCTGCACGCCCTGGATGAAGCAGGCATGCGGCTGCGGGTGCTCATAGCTCGACTTCGACTTCACCAGCTTGCCGGTCTTGAAGTCGACGTAGAAATGGCCCTGGCTCGGCCCGTCGATGCCATAGGCCCAGTGCAGGCCGGTGTTGAACCATTGCGGCGAGTTCGGCGCGACCATCTGCGAGGCCAGCATGAAGCGCAGCTCGTCATGGAAGGCCTGCGCGTCGCCTTCGGAGGAGAAGTAGCCGCCCTTCCAGCCCCAATAGGTCCAGCAGCCGGCGAGCCGGTCGAAGACCTGCTTGGAGGAGATCTCGGAGCCGTAGCGCTCGCTTTCCGGCAGCTTGGCCAGCGCCGCCTCGTCCGGAACCGAGCGCCAGAGGAAGGAGGGAACGTCGTTCTCCTCGACCTTCTTCATGGCGGCAGGCACGCCCGCCTTGCGGAAATATTTCTGCGCGAGCACGTCGCTCGCCACCTGCGACCAGGAATCGGGCACCTCGATGCCCTCGAGCCGGAACACGATCGAGCCGTCGGGATTGCGGATCTCGCTGACGGCCGAACGGAACGGAATC
>NZ_JAKFED010000083.1:0-1827 GCF_036675845.1 Allobosea sp.
TGCGGCGGCCGGCGCTTCAGCCAGCCGAAAACCCGCAGCGACAGTTTCAGCGCCGTCGGCGAGGCCTTGATCCGCCGCTTCAGCGCGCGCTTGGCCTGGCTGAAGCGGGCATAGGCCCGGCCCTTGGCGGTGAGCGGCAGGAAGGTGTCGACGAGGTCGTCCTTGTCGTCGCAGATCGTCGTCTTGTAGCGCGCCTCGCCGACGCCGAGGTCGAACATCGTCAGCCCGGCCTGGCATTTGCGCCTGATCAGCTCGACCAGCAGGATCTCGCCCGGGCTGGTGCGGGCCGCTTCCGAGGTCAGGTCGAAGGAGGTCGCCATGCCGGAGAAGCGCGTGCCCTGGACGGCGCCGACATAGGTCGCGACCGGCCGGCCCTCGAGATCGAGCGAATAGAGTTCGACGACGGGCGGTCTTCCGGGCGAGCCCAGCGCCGCCTGGCGCAGGAAGGCGCGGATCGCCGGATCGGCGAACGGATCGGGCAGCCGCATCTGGGAAAAGCGTGCCGCCTTCTGCGCCAGGAAGGCATCGAGCACGCGCTCGATCTCCGGCTCGCCTTGCGCCTGCACCAGCTGCGAGGCGCCGAACTCGGCGAAGCGGTTGCGCTTGGTGGTCAGCTTCTTGCGGGCATGCTTGCTCATCGCCCGGCGCAAGGTGCCGTCGCAATCGCTGGGCTGGAGCGCCAGCTTGTAGGCCTTGCTCGGGCTCGGCCCGGCGGCCAGCCGCGCCGTCGGGTTGCGGACGCCCTGCCAGGAGGTCGGCTGGTTGACGAAGACGAAGGCGTCGATCGCGCCGATGGCCGCGCCGATCTCGGACAGCAGGAGCCGCACCGTGTCGTCGTCGAGCGCCTGGGCGAAGTCGGGGCGGTAGACGCCCATATGGTAGTTGGCGTGCTTGCCGCCGATGAATTCGGCGAAGCGGGTGCCGTGCCGCCGCGTGATCACCAGCGGCAGCAGCGCCAGCGTCGCTCCCTCGGCATCGCAGATGCGGGCGAAGCGGAATTCCATGGCTTCAGTGCGGCCGACCGTCTCGACGAAGGGGAGGATCCAGTCATAGGCCTGATAGGGCGTCACCAGACCGGTCGCTTCCAGCCGGCGCCACTCAGCCTCCAGCTCGGCGATGTCGCCGCCGACGCTGATCCGGCTCCAGCCGCGTGCGCCCTCCCGCTGCGAGGCGGCGGCGGCGGGCAGGCTCGGCGCGCATGCGGCGACGGCGGACATGGCTGGATCGAGCTCCCGCGTTCTCCCGTGACAGGCTTCCTTAACCCGGCATTGTGAACGGACCTGCCACTATCGGCCCGGTCGCTTCCCGCGATTGCCGAACAGCGTTAGTGATCGGTTGAACGAACGCTGCGATGAGCCGGGCAAATCTGGAACCCTGCATGAGCTTGCGCCACAAGGCCTTTTCCGCCGCCTTCAAGGCGATCGCTCTCTCCGGCGCCGACCGCTGGGGCAGGGGGCTGGCGCAGGGCCGGGGCGCGATCCTGATGCTCCACCATGTCCGCCCGCAGCGGCCGGGCGGTTTTCGGCCCAACGGCCTGCTCGAGATCACGCCCGGTTTCCTCGACCGGACGCTGACCCTGATCCGGGCCGAGGGCTACGACATCGTTCCGCTCGACGAAGCGCTGGCAAGGCTCGCCAATCGCAAGCCGGGCCGCTTCTTCGTCGCGCTGACCTTCGACGACGGCTATCGCGACAATCTCGACCACGCCTGGCCGGTGCTGGCGAAGCACCAGGCGCCCTGGACGCTCTATGTGACGCCGGGCTTCGCCGAGCGCACGGCGCGGCTCTGGTGGCTGGAGCTGGAGGAGGCGATCCGGGCGCTGCCGCG